>JBFMEX010000070.1:0-84135 GCA_040752215.1 Pseudomonadota bacterium
AACGGCTCTATGACGCTCCACTCGAAGTCTGTCAGGTCGTAACGTGCCATGATCCAAGCTCCGATGTTTCTCAGCTTGAATCACTGTTCGAGCCCCTTGCCAAGGAAAAATTGAGTACAAGGCCTAGAATCATAGAGTTGCTAGTGTGGTTCAGATCGCGAAGTTCGCTCACCAGCGAGCCGCAAGTGGATGCGAACTTCGCGATCACCACACTAGCCACCAGCTGGTCATATCACACGGTGCTGGGCGTCGAGCCCCACCCGATGCCCGCCACCTCGAATATCGACGTCATGCCGGCGCGCCGGCGCACGCGCGTGCGCGCAGCGGGATGGGCCGGGGTCCGTCCACGGCTGACGTCATGCGCGACGGAGAGCCGGACGGGTCCCGGCCTTCGCAGGGGGTGACGGTGGGGTTGGCGGGGCGCTCAGCGCGCTGCTGCCAGACCGATGGCGATCAGCAGGCACACGGTAGCGTGGGTGAGAATGGTCATTGGCATCGCCGGTAACATCTGTCCGGCGATTGCCGCGCGAATGGCGATGATCGCCGGCACGACGCCGAGCAGCGCGAGCCACGTTTCCCGCGGCAGTGGCGAGACCAGGAGCGCCACGAAGCCGGCCACGAACCACACCGCCAGCAGTCTGGATGCCGCCACGGGACCCACACGCGCCGGGACCGTGAGCTTGCCGGCGAGCCGATCCGAGGCGATGTCGGGTATAGAGTTCACCCAAAGTATCGCGGCGACGAAGCAGCCAATGATCCCGCCGAGCCACCACGCGACCGGGGCGATCGATCCGGTGAGCATCAGCTGGGTGCCGATCACCGGCAGCACCCCGAAGCAGACCGCGATCACGACGTCGCCGAGCCCGTGGCAGGCGAGGCACGGGGGCGCCGAGTAAAGTACCGCGAGCAGGCAGCCGACGAGCCCGATCGCGAGCAGCAGCGGCTCCGTCGCCCAGACGATCACCAGGCCGAGCATGGCCCCGAGCACGAGCAGGCTGGCGCCGAGCCGAAGCGTGTCGTTCTCGCTCAGCACGTTGTTCTGGATGAACCGGCTGCCACCGGAGAACGGGAACACGCGATCCGTGTTGGCAGCGTCGTTGCCGCTCACCGCATCGAAGTAGTCGTTGAGGACGTTGGCGCCGGCGTGGATGAGCGCGATGGCGACGACGGCCGCCGTCAGCAGCGTCAACGACGGGGCCTTGCCCGCCGTGACCCAGCTCAGCGCTCCGGCGGCGATTACCGGTAGAACCGACGCGGTGAGGAACGCCGGCCGCGTTGCCGCCACCAGGGTGGCGAGGCGGTTCGCCGGCGTCCGGCCATGGAAGCGCTCGATCGTGGGCTCGCTCATGATCTCCCCTCGGGCTGGCTCAAATCAGGTCGCGCCTCACGAAGGAAACGTAGCCGATCGCCCCGAGCACCAGCCCGAGCGCCAGCGGGTAAAGGAGCGCCCAGGCGAAGTAGCCGGTCGTGCCGAACGCGTCGAGGATGACGAATGCCGACGGTCCCAGCATGACGAGCTCGGCGTCGAACAGCATCATCGCCGCGGCCCGGAATGCCTGCAGCGGGTTGAGGATTGCGATGGCGACGACGAGGCCGACGGGCGCCTGGCCCTTGATCATCAGCCCGAGCAGGATGAGGTCGAGGAACAGCACCAGCGTCAGCCAGAGCAGGAACGCGACGCCCTGCGCCACGTCGACCCCGCGGGCGAGGCTGGAGACGAGGAAGCCGAGGCCGAGAAAGCACACAGTCAGCGACACCAGCAGCGCCGTATAGAGCACGATCTGCGTCCATGGGATGGAGGCCCCGATCGCCGCACCATAGACGACCGCGCCGGCCATGGCCGCCAGCACCGGCAGCAGCACCACGGCGAACCGGCCGAGGAATCGGCCCCAGTACCAGGCCGACAGCGGAACCGGCAGCGACAGCATGTACTCGAGCACGCCGGCCTCGCGGTCGCCCGCCAGCGAGCGCACGGTCGAGATGAGCACGAACACCGGCAGGATCGCCATTGTGAGCTGGATGAAGGTGACGAGCAGCCGCGACAGCCCGGTGAAGCCGAGCACGCGCGATTCGGCGATGCCAAAGCCGATCAGCACCGCGACCAGGCCGCCGAACACCAGCGCGTAGACGAGGAACCAGCGCGCGCGAAGCGTTTCTGCGACGTCGATACGGATCGTGTGCAAGAGCTCACTCACTGCGGGTCCCCTCCGTGCTCCCGGGCAGGCAATAGGCCCTGGCCGCGCGCTTGGCGGCCCGGCTGCGCATCTCCTCGAAGGGAACCGTGCCCGGCCGCTGGTCGGGCACGGCGCCAAAGCCGTGCGCCATCGGGCTCGCCATGCCGGGCAGGTAGAACGCCTTGCGAGCATCGAGCCAGGTCTTGCCGGTATCGACATCCATCACCCAGATCTCGACGTTCGCGTCGTCCTTCCACGGTTGGCGGGCGAGGAACAGCAGAGCATCGCCGATGTCGTCGAACTTGTAGGCCTTGTGGCCGGGCCCGCCGCGAATCTGACTGGCGAACCGCGGGTCGGAGATGATCATGTGGCAGAGATCGCAGGTGTCGCGGCCATAGCGGATCTCGACCGGGCCGGTCGGCGGATCGCTCGTGCACGCCGCCAGCACGAGCGCCAGGACGAGCACGAGGACGTGGCGAAGCGTGCTACCTCGCATGGCCGAGCGCATGGCGTTGCTCCTCCTCCCGCGAGTTGCTTGCCACGGCCTCGAGCGGCAGAGCCGCGCCTGCGAGCTCGATCGCCGAGATCAGCCCGCCGTAGCGGGCCACCAGCGCCAGGAACCGCATCCGATCTGCACTCGCCACCTCGCCGTGCCAGTCGAGCCCGCTGCCCGAGGGCCGGAAGCCCCAATCCCGCATCGCCTTGGCGAATGCCGGCTCCACCCGCCGGATCGTGAGCGTGCACGCCTGTCGCGCGGCGACTCCAATGGTCCCCTCGATCCTCTCGTCAAGCACGATCCGGCCGCGGTCCATCTCGACGACGCGATTGACGAGCCCCGCCACCTCCTCGATCCGGTGCGAGGAGATGATCATCGGCCGTTCGGCGCGCTCGGCGAGCAGATCGAACAGCACCTTGCGCGCGGCCGGATCGAGGTTCGCGGTCGGCTCGTCGAGGATCAGCAGCTTGCAGTCGCGACCGAGCGCGATCGCGGCGAGGATCTTCTGCTTCTGCCCGCCCGACAGCTTGACGAACGGCTTGGCGGCCACGTCCGCGAGATCGAGGCCGAGCCGGGCCAGGACCGCGGCCACGTTCGCCTCGCCCGTGCGGCTCACGGCGCCGGCAAAGCGCACCAGCTCGGATACCGGCATTTTCAGCGGCGGCGGCAGCTGCGGCACGAAGCCGATCCCATCGAGCACCGCGCGCCTCTCGCGCCGCGGCGAGCGGCCGTCGACGAGGATCTCGCCCGCATAGGAGTACTCGCCGAGCAGGCAGCGGATCAGCGTCGTCTTACCGGCCCCGTTGGAGCCGATCAGCGCCACGCGCTCGCCCTCGCGAACCGACAGTGACACGCCGTCGAGCACGCTGACGCGCCCGAACGACTTGCCGACTGCGTCGATCCTGATCACAGCAAGTCTCCGACGCCCTTGACCTTGAAGCTCAGTGCTCCGGGCAGGCACGCCTCGAGGCACATCGCGCAGCGCGTGCAGTCCGGCCCCGCCTCCATCACGGACTTGTGGGCGCGGTTCTTGATCGTGAACTCGAGCACGTGCGGCACCAGGCAGACGCTGCGGCAGTTGCCCTCGTACAGGCACTTGGTCGCGTCCCACTGGATCTTGACCGGCGCGGTGGCGCCGACGAAGCCGTAGGTGAGGCCGATCGGACAGATGTAGCGGCACCAGAAGCGGCGGATGAAGAAGACCTCGATCAGCAGCAGCACGCCCACCCAGACGAGCGCCACGCCACCGCCGTAGATCAGCGCGCGCGAGACGATGCCGACTGGCGAGATGGTCTCGAACACCGTGTAGCCGGTGACGAGCGCGAGCAACGCGAAGACGATGTAGAGCACCGATCGCATCCGCCGGTCGAGCGGGTGGTCCTCGACGAGTCCCTTCCTGGCAAGCTTCAGGTGCAACATCTCGGCGAGCTCGGACAGCAGATGATAGGGGCATGCCCAGGCGCAGAACGAGCGCCCGCCGACCAGCCACCATACGAGCATTACCGTCACCGTGCCGATCAGCAGGTTGATCAGAATTTCCTTGTAGGCCAGTACCACCTGCAGCGACGAGTTGATGTCGGCCATGTGAAATCCGACGAAGCGGGAGGCCGTCAGCGCGCCCTCGACCAGCTGCACGTCGAGCCAGTACGAGACGACGAACAGCGTGTTGATGAGGATGATCGACGGCCAGCGCCACTTGCGCCAGGCGAACGTCGGCTTGGTGTTCTCGTGCGTGTAGAGGAGATTGCGCCGGAATGCGCGCTGCTCCGGCGTCATCTTCCACGCCTGGATCGCGCGCATGGTCTCGGTCCACTCGCCCTTCTCGTGCTTGACCGGGTCGGCGCCGAGCATCGTGCGCACCCCTTCGCCGAGATCGCCGATCGTCTGGCGGCAGGTCTTGCGCCGCTCCTCGAGCGGTGCCGGGGCGGTGACCGCATTGTCCGCGACGACCTCCTTTTTCGGCCGCACCGGGCGCCGCTTCTCCGCCACTCCGGCGGCCGGAATGATGAACTTGTCGACCTCGCTCATGGGCGGCCTCCTGCGCGCGCCTCGACCCACATTTTTCGCTCCTCGACGACGATCGCCGCCGGCTCCGCCGGACAGATCATCTCGCACATGCCGCAGCCGACGCAGGCCTGCAGTACCACCGGCGTGCGGCGCTTGTCGGCGGGATCGGCGCTCATCGGCTCCAGCCGTATCGCGTCCTTGATCGGGCACTCGCGCACGCACAGGTCGCACAGCTCGAGATCATAAGGCTTTTCGGAAATCCGGATCGGGCTCCAGCGGTCGACCTCGATGTAGCGGTGCAGACCGGCGAACTCGGCGCCGCGTGCCGGCCCCTTGAAGCCCTTGCCGGCCCGCGCGAGGCAGGCTTCGGGCCGCGCCAGAACGGCGAGCCCCATCCGCACCTGCTCCTTCTTGTCGATCGAATGGGTCAACGCGCCGGTCGGGCAGGCCAGCACGCATTGCACCGCATCGCACGAGAAGTCGCACGCCTGCACGCGCGCATCGATGTAGGGCACGCCGTTGCCGAACCCGTCGCCCAAGTCGGCGAGCTTGATCGCCGCCACCGGGCAGACCTGCACGCACTGGCCGCACTTGATGCAGGACGCGAGGAACTCGCGTTCCTCCAGCGCGCCGGGGGGTCTCAGGCGCTTTACCCATCCGCCGAGGATCGGCACGTAGCCGGCGAGCGCGAGCGCCACCGTCGCGGTGCCGAGCGCGATCGACAACAGGAAGCTGCGCCGCTCTTTTCTACCGCGCTCGGTGAGCTCGCCTCCTGCTAGCAACTGTTTGAATGACAGGGCCATGCCGGGCTCCGTTGGCGATCACTTCTTGTACAATCCGAACGGGTCGATGCGACCCTCGGGCGTAGTCCGCTCGATCACGGCCGGGGCCACTTCGGTGTCGTCCTCCGTCTCGGTCGGCGTCGGCTTGGATGGTCGCGGCCACGCGGCACGATCGCCAGCAAGAGCGAAGTCGCGACGCATGCGAGGGCGCTTGTCCTCGAGCAGCAGCAATGGCTCGGTGAAGGGGGCCAGCCGCTCGATGAAGTCGAGCACGGTCAGCACCGGCGAGCCCTTGAAGAAGGCCGCGGCCGGCACGTCCATCCATAGCCGGTCGGCGTAGCTCCGCAAGATGTGCGGGCGGTCGCCGATGCCGTCAGAATCGAGGTCGAAGCCCTCATAGTCGTCCCAGTAGTTGCCGTTCCATTCGGCACGCGCGGCCGATTCGAACAACCGCATCGCCACGTGCTGCGTGTTGGAGACGAACTGGTTGGCGTGGAACAGGTTGCCCGGCCGATTCGAGAGAAACGAGATGCCGATGTCATTGAAGGCTATTCGGTTGCGGCGGATCCGCACCGTGCTGTCCGGCTGGAACGGCGTGATGTCGAACGCCATGCCGACCGCATTGTAGAGCACCTCGTTGTCCTCGATATCGACGTTGCTTGCCTCCTTGAGGCCGATGCCGACGCCGGCCGCGCCGAGCGCCTGGACGATGCGGTTGCGGCGGATCACGTCGCCCTCGTCGTACATCAGGTAGATGCCGACGGCGTTGCTCTCGAGGCGGTTGTCCTCGATCAGGTTGTTATTGGCGTACATGAAGTGGAGCCCATAGCGCCCGCGCGTGATCCGGTTGCGCGCGACCACGTTGCGCTCGGAGTACCAGACGACGAAGTCGCGACTGCCGTCGATCGTGTTCTCCTCGATGCGGTTGTCATGGCTGTACCACATGCGGACCGCATCGCCCTTGACGCCGAGCTTGGCATCGGCCTTGGAGCTGATCCGGTTGCGCCGGACGATGTTGCTGCTCGACTCCTGCAGGTCGATGCCGAACAGGCTCTCCTCGATCACGTTGTCCTTGACGACATTGAAGCGGCCCTCGATGCGGATGCCGGCGTCGATGTCGTTGTGCTGATCGCCGGAGTTGACGACGGTCAGTCCCTTCACCGTGGCGCCGTCGGCGCGGATGTGGATAACGGTGCCGATGTTGCGGCCGTCGACGACGACGCCATTGGCGCCGTCGAGCGTGATCTTGCGGGAGATCGTCACCGGGCCGGCATAGCGACCGGCCGGCGGCATGACGGTCTCGCCGTCGCCGGCCGCATCGACGAGCGTCTGCAACTTGACGAGGTGCGCATCCGGCTCTCTAAACTCGGCCGGCACGGGGCCGGCGAGGACCAGCATGGTGCTGGCGAGCACGATCGCCCGTCCGAGAGGACGGACAGGCGACAGAATGCACAGCCGACCAACGGGTCTGGCCGCTGTTCTCTTCCCATTCGCGTCGCCGGTGCTCATGGGGCTATCGGATACCGCCTCCCGGTTCAGGCATTCGGAGCCTCCTGCAGCTGCTTGCGTCTCAGCAGGAAGGCGAGCGTCAGCAGCGCCGACATCGCCAGCATGAAGGCGAACCCGCGATTGGGATAGGAGTGGGTCGAGAACTGCGCCACCTTGCCCTGCCCGAACACGGTCGGCATGAAAGGCTTTAGCGTGAATGCGCCCATCGCATTGAGGCTGTGACCGTACCACCAGAGCCACGCCGCATACTCGATGATGAAGAAAACCGGCAGCAGGATCGGCACCAGCACCAGCACGTAGTGCAGCGGCCCGTTGTTGCGGCCGAGCAGCAGCATCACCGCCATGCCGACGAGGATGACCCAGAACAGGCCGCTGGCGACGGCGGACATGGTCCGCGCCATCGGCCCGTTCTTCTCCGGCTCGTTGAACCAGCGCCCGAGGCTCTTTTCGTAATGCCACGCCAGAACCTGGGCGCCGCTGCCGGTCCAGGCGTGCCGCTGCGCCTCGGGCTTGCGGCGCTGATCGGCCTCGAAGGCCGCCTTCAGTATCTCGATGTCGCGGGCCTTGCCGGTGAGCTTGGATTGGCTCGCCTCGGCCAGAATCTCCTTGAGCGACCTCGGCTGACCGCCCGCCGCGCCGCCCGTCCCGGCGTGCAGCTTGGCCAGCGCCTCGCCGAGCTTCGCTTCTCCCGCCCTCTCGACGCTGCGGCGCAGCTCGGCGGTGTCGGTCACCGCGCCGGCACCGCTCTCGACCAGCGACCTCTTGAGCGCGG
Organism: Pseudomonadota bacterium; assembly: GCA_040752215.1. Taxonomy (GTDB): domain Bacteria; phylum Pseudomonadota; class Alphaproteobacteria; order Rhizobiales; family Hyphomicrobiaceae; genus JBFMEX01. The sequence continues at coordinate 7,741 of JBFMEX010000070.1, forward strand.
CGATGACCGGGCTCTGCTCCTCGCCTTCCTCCTCCTGGCCCTGCCCGAGCGAGGTGACGAGCGCATCGAGGTAGCCGGCGTTCTGGTAGCGGACGCCACCGGTGGTGAATGTGGTGAGATACATCCACACCGCTATGCCTGCGAACGCGACCCCCATCACCGGCAAGCGCAGGCGCGGCGAGCGGATCATGAATCCGACGATCAGAAAGCCGAGGAACGCCATCAGGAACGGCGAGTAGAACTTCTCGACAACGCCGCCGGAGGCAATCGGGAACATGCCGACGAAGTGATTGATCGCGTCCATCTCGTGCACGCAATCGAGCGCCTTCTCCTCGTAGACGTCGCGCTTGGCGGCGAGCTTGCAGCCGTTGAATACGCCGTTCATGTGGAAGTTGATGCGCACCCCGTCGGGGAACGCCTCGGCGGGGTAGTTCGGCGCCTTGAGCGACACCCACCAGATCGGCGAGACATAGACGAGCACGAGCAATACGAGCGCGCCCAATGAGAGCAGCGTGATTGCCCGGCTGCGCTTGTCGCGCGGTTCAGAAGCGCTTGCCATCTCTGATCCGATCATCGTTGCCGCCGGCCGGACTTGCGTCCGACCAGCGAAAGGTCACGTCGCGAGCAGCGGCGTCGCCGCGAGCTACTTGAAATCCGGGTTCTGCCAGCCCGGAGGCGCGACGCGGTCCTTCGGCGGCTTCAGCCGCGAGACGTAGTCCATGACGGCGACCACGTCGCGATCGTTGAAGCCTTCGATCTGCTTGACCATCTCGGGATTGGAGTTGCGCCGCTTGCCGCTCTTGATCTCGCGGAACTGGCGGATCAGGTACTCGAAGTGCTGGCCCTGGATCAGCGGGAACCACTTCTCGTGCTTGCCCTCGCCGTTGTCGCCGTGGCACTTGACGCAGTTCTCCTTGTAGAGCTTGGCGCCGTGCTCGAGATCCTTGCCGGGTCCTTCGCCGTTTTCCGGCGTCATCGGCAATTTCGAGATGTAGGCCGAGACGTCGGTGATCGACTGCACGCCGCCGATCTCCTTCGGCAGCGCGAACGGGTACATGGTCGGGTTGTCGCGGTTCAAGGCGCGAATGTCCGAAAGCTGCTTGATGATCACCTCGAAGTGTTGGCCGGCGATCTGCGGGAAGGTGCCGTCCTTGCTGCCCCAGCCCTCGGGCAGATGGCAGGCCGAGCACACCTCGTAAACGGCCTTGCCGTTCTCGAGGTCCGGCTTCAGCTTCATCGCCTCGTCCTTCTCGCCGCCTTCCGCGTTCCAGACGTTGACGTTGGTCTTCTCGCCGGGGTCGCCACCGGCGCCAACCAACCCGGCGAGGGCCAGCGCAGCCACACCCGCGGACAATGCGCGCTTCATTCTCTTCATCTCGACCTCCTGTGCATAGGCTCTGCGACGCCGGTCGCGTCCCAGGTCGGGGTTGTCGACTATTTGGGTGCCGTCGGGTCCTGCGCGGCGATGTAGGCCGCGAGGAACTCGATGTCGGCGTCGGACAATTCGTCGACGAAAGGCTTCATCGCCTCCGATTGGCCGTTGGCACGCGCGCCCGACTTGATGTCCTTCATCTGCGCAACGACGTAGGCGTGCTTCTGTCCCGCGATCGACGGGAAGCCCTCTTGCGGGGCTCGGCCGGCGGGGCCGTGGCAGGCCTCGCACTTCTCGGTGAAGATCTTGCCGGCCGCAGCGAGTTGCTCCGCCGTCGGCGGCGTCGCCGGCGCGGCGTGCTTCAACGGCTCGAGGGTCGCGAGCCAGACCGAGATTGCCTTCACCTCGTCCTCGGTGATCCGCCGCTGGCCATCGGGCGCGATCAACGCGCCGCGCATGCCTTTGGCGCGCGGATTGCCGGAGCCGTCGGGACCGCCGACGCGCTTGCCGGACAGGATGTCCTCGATCTGCGCCACCATGTAGTCGGCACGCTGGCCCGCGAGTTCGGGATAATCCTGAATGGCCTTCTTCCCGTCCTTGCCGTGGCAGGCGATGCACGAGCGGGTCATGTAGAGCTTCTTGGCCGCAGCGGCGTCGACCGGTGCCGCGCCGGCTCCCTGCGCCAGCGACACGGACGCGGCCAGCGTGACCGCGAGCATCGCACTCGCAACGGCGGGAACGAGGCCGGTTGGCGCATGCATCATGATCGATCCTCTTGCTGCATCAGCCGGTTTGCGGGAGCCGCGCGGGCCCTTGCCGCGAGTGGCCGGGCGGCAGCTATGCCGCCACCCGGCGCTGGTGCGTCTACTTGACGAGCTTGGCACCCTGCTGCTCCAGGTAGGTCTTTGCCCTGAGACCGATGTCGGCGGCCTTGACCTGGTACTGGAACCACTGCTGGGCCCAGAGCGTGGCGTTCTGCCAGTCCTTCTTGCCGGCGTAGTCCTCGGTCTTCTTCTTGGCGTCGGCGGCGAAGTTCAGCTGGTCGGTCGCGTCCTCGACGAGCGCCACTGCGGTCGGGAAGTCCTTGAAGTTGCGCTCGGTGATGAACTTGACCACGCTGTCGATCACGGCCTGCGTGTCGGTGTTGGTCTTGATCTGCTTGTTGTAGTCGTCGGCGGTGTAGGCTTGGCCTTCCTTCAGCGCCGCCTCCTCCACCTTCATGCCCTTCGGCCGGACCAGCAGATATCCCTGCATCTCGAGATGCAGCGCCGAGCAGAACTCGGTGCAGTAGTAGGGATAGACGCCGGGCTTGTCGGCCTTGAGCGTCGCCGAGACCGTCTTTCCGGGCTCGACCGACAGGTTGACGTTGTGGCCGCGGATCGCGAAGCCGTGCGTCTCGTCCTGTGCACGCTCGAGATTGGTCAGGTGGAACGTCACCGTCTCACCTTCCTCGACCTCGACGATTTCGGGCGTGATGTGCGAGCGGATCAGCGAGCCGTAGACGTGCGTCCCGTCGTCCTTCTTCTCCACCCGCTCGCGCCCGGCGAGCACCGCATGCGGCGACTTGGTGTCGGCCCGGCTGTTCCAGCCCGACTTGTAGCGGATGTGCGGCTTCAACGTCTCCGCCTGGATGGCGACCGCGTAGTGCGGCTCGCCAAGCGGCAGCGGCATGTCGTAGAGCAGCTCCATCTTGTCGCCGGAGATGTCGATCAGCTGGTGGTTCTGCGGATGCAGCGGGCCGACCGGCTGGAAGCGATCGATGGCGAGCTTGTTGAGCGCGACGAGGTACTTGCCCTTCGGCTTCACCGAGTCGCCTTCCATCGTCATCAAGTGACCGATGTTGTAATGGACCGAGAGCTTGTCGAGGACCTTGCCCTCGCAGTAGTCCCACTTGGTCACCTGGCTGTCGACGTAGATCGACGTGTAGACCGTGCACGGCTTCGAATCGTACTGCGTGTGCAGCGGACCGAGGCCGACCTGCACCTGGGTGTGCAGCGACTTCTTGAGGTCGAGGATCGGAACGCCGTAGGGGTCCTTGGCGGCAAAGTCCTTGGCGGCGATCAGCGCCTTCATCTTTTCGAAGCTGTAGACGGAAGCGTGCGTGTCGAGCTTGCCGGCGACGATGATGAACTTGCCGTCGGGGCTGACGTCGACGCCGTGCGGGCTCTTCGGCTCGGGTACCAGGAACACCACGCCCTCGGCCGCGCCGACTTCGAGCGGAATGACGTCGTGGCCGTTGATCTTCTTGGCCTTGCCGGCCTTCACCAGCTCCTCCGCCTTCTGCCAGTTGATCATGTGCAGGAAGTCGGTGTCCTTCTGCGAGCAGCCGGCCTCGAACGGCGGGCGCCCCTTCTCGATGCCGCCGACGTAGCGCTCGGTGCAGAACGAGTTGGTGAACGAGAAGCCGTGGCTCGGGCCCTTGCCGGCGTCGGAGAGGTCCTGGCTGTAGGGCGGCAGCTCCACCGAGAAGCTCTGCTCCGGGACGATGCGCCCCTTCTGCTTGTCGAACTTCCAGTAGGTGACGGCGCCGCGATACTTCTCGTTGAACTGCGAGACCGGGACGTAGGCGTCCTCGAGCGGCCCGGCGTACTGCGTCGCCTCGATGATGTACTCGGTGTTCTGGGTGACGAAGGCGCCGCCGTGCTCCGACTTCATGATCGGGTTGGCGACGATCTGCTTGGTCTCGAAGTCGGCGAGATCGATGACGGCGATACGCGGGTTGGCCTTGTCGTTGATGAACAGGTACTTGCCGTCGTACTCGCCGTTGGTCTCGGAGATCGCCGGATGGTGGGTGTCGCCGTAGGCGATGTCCTTGCCGTTGATCCGGCCCTGTGCCAGCACCGCCTTCGATTCCTCGTCGAAGCCGTAGCCCTGCCACGGCTCGGGGGTGAACACGGCCAGATACTTCAGGATGCGCATCGACGGAATGCCGTAGACGATCACCTGACCGCTCTGCCCACCCGACGAGAACACCACGAACTCGTCGCGCTTGCCGGTCGGAACGTACGTCTTGGCAGCCGCCAGGACGTCCTTCTGCGTCAGCCCGCGACGCTTCATGACGTCGTCGAGCGACTCCGCGCCGATTGCCGCGCCAGAGGCCGCGAGCCCGAAGCCTGCGGCGACCGACAACGACAGGATGCGCTTGAAACTCGTTTGCATCGTGCAGCCTCCACCTCGTTGTGGACGGCCCCTCTCCGCTCCTCTGCACGTGGAGTCGGAGAGCGCGTTCGTGGCCGGGCCGCCTGGGCGCCATCCGCGCACGGCGGAATTGCCGTGGCACCGGGAGCCCTGCGCCAGGATGACCGCGAAGACCGCCTTGCGTGCTTGACTTTTGTTAAGGGTTGGCAGGATCGCCGCCGACTATCCTGTCGCAGGATCGACAGAGCACGGGGCGCGCGATGCCAGGTTCGCGGACATGGTCGGGAGGAGGGCGTCTGCTCGGTGCCGCGCTGGCGGGTCTCGTTGTGCCCGTCGCGGGGCTCGCGGCGCTGGCCGAGGGGCCTCCGCAAGAGGTGGCCGCAATCGAGCCGGCACCGCTCGGCGGACGGTTCATCCTCGCCGCCCACGACGGGCGCACGGTGACGGACGAGGATTTCCGCGGCCGGCATTTGCTGGTGTTCTTCGGCTACACGCATTGTCCCGACGTGTGCCCGACCAGCCTGCAGACGGTGGCCCATGTGCTCGAGCTGCTCGGACCAGCGGCAGATCGCGTGCAGCCGGTGTTCATCACCGTCGATCCGGCACGAGATACGTCGAAGGTGCTCGCCGCCTTCGTCAACCACTTCGATGCGCGCATCATCGGCCTGACCGGGTCCGAGCCGATGATCGACCGCGTCGCCAAGGGATTCCGCGTCAAGTACCAGAAGAGCGAGCCGTCGAAGGACGGCTTCTACTCGGTCGACCATACCGCGGCACTGTTCCACGTCGGCCCGGCCGGTCAGTCCATCGGCCGCTTCAACTACGAGGTGCCAGCGGAGGAGATCGCGGCGGCCTTGCGGGCGGCGATCGCCGTCGAATGACGGTGCGAGGAGCACGATTGCGCGGCTGGGCTCGCCGCCTTCTCGCATCGGCGCGCGGGCGCGTCGTCACGGTTGCCGGCCGCGCACCGTTGGTCGCGTTCGTCTCCGTGTTTCTCGGCGGCCTCGTATTCTGGGGCGCCTTCAACACCGCGATGGAGGCGACCAACACGCTTCCCTTCTGCATCAGCTGCCACGAGATGCGGTCGACGGTGTACGAGGAGTACCGCCACACGGTCCATTTCACCAATCCATCGGGCGTGCAGGCCGTCTGCTCCGACTGCCACGTGCCGAAGGAATGGACCGCGAAGCTCGTGCGCAAGATCAAGGCATCGAAGGAGCTGCTGTACTGGGCGCTCGGCACCATCGACACGCCGGAGAAGTTCGAGGCGCGGCGCTTGGTGCTGGCTATGCGTGTCTGGGAGGCCATGAAATCGAGCGACAGCCAGGAGTGCCGCAACTGTCACAATTTCTCGGTGATGGACACCGGCGGCCAGGGCCGCTTCGCCGGGCGCCTGCATCGCGAGGCGGTGGAGAGACGCAAGACCTGCATCGATTGCCATAAGGGCATCTCGCACCGCCTGCCGGCGATGCCGAAGCCCGCTCCCGAGCAGGCGCCGATCTTCGACAAGGAGCTGGCAGAAGAGATCAACATGACCTGTGCGCCTTGTCACGGACGGCAGGGACAGGGCACCGCCGACGGAGTCTACCCGCGCCTCGCCGGTCTCGATCCCGCCTATCTGACGCGCCAGATCGACCACTTCAAGTCGAAGCAGAGGCTCAACATTCCGATGCTCCCCTATGCGACCGAGCGCGAGCTGCCGCCGGAGGACGTGCGCACCATCGTCGCCTACCTCTCCTCGGTTGATCTGGCGCGAAAGATCGGCGCCGTCGAGGAGAGCGGGTTCGACGCGCTTGCCCGTCTCAAGGAGAGCAAGGCCGTGCTCAACGTGCCGCTCTACCCCGGCGACGCCGAAAAAGGGCGGCGGCTCTACGACAAGGAGTGTGCGAGCTGCCACGGCCGCGACGGATACGGCGACAGGACGCGCGCGATCCCTCAGCTTGCCGGGCAGCACAGTAGGTATCTCAAGCGCCAGATCGCCGACTTCAGCTCCGGCGCGCGCATTCACGACGCTCCCGCCGATGCGGCGATTTTCGAGCGCTTCAGCGATGATGAGATTGCGGACATTCTGTCCTACGTCTCGAAGCTCGACGACCTATAGCCCTCGACACGGTCCCGGATGATCCCGATAAAGGCGCTCCGTAGGTCTCTCGTGTCCAACCCTCGGTGAACACGTGACGCTTTCACTCGCAGACTGGCACCGGCTCCACTCGGCGCGGCTGTTCGCCTCGCTGAGCGAGGAGGACTTCCGTGAGATCGTCGGCACGCCGCGCATCGAGCAGCTGGCCGAGGGCCGCACGCTGTTCCTCCAGGGCACGCCCGCAGCCGCGTTCTTCATCGTGCTCGACGGGTGGGTGGTGCTGACGCGGCGCCAGGCGGATGGCGAGCGTGCGGTGGTCAAGCTGGTCGGACCCGGCGAGAGCTTCGCCGAGGCGCTGATCATCCAAGGGGCCCGCTACCCGGTCTCGGCCGAGGCCGCGACCCAGGCGCGCCTCGTGCGCATCGACACCGCCGCGGTCCGCACGCTCGTCGCCGGCAATCCGCGCATTGCGCTTGCCATCGTCGCCGCCTGCCACAAGCAGCTGCACGAGCTGATCGAGCAGATCGAGCACATCAAGACGTGGTCGGCCCGCCGTCGCCTCGCCTGCTTCATCCTGAATGCGGTCGCCGTGAAGGAGGGGCGGGCGACAGTCACGCTGCCGGTCGACCGGGGGTTGATTGCAGCGCGCCTCGGTATGACGCCCTCCACACTCTCGCGCACGCTCGCGGCGCTTGAGCCGCTCGGTATCATTGCCGCCGGGCGCCAGGTTGCGATCGCCGACGTTGCAGCCCTCTCCAACTTTGTCGACAAGCTCGAATGATTGGAGCCGCCATGCTGCGGCCTTGACCGCTGGCGTCGATCGGGGAGACTCGATTGCACATTTCGCAGCGAGGTAATTCGCGCCGGCGGCTCGGCGCCGGAGCGCGGCGAAGCGTCACTCGCCAGGGCGCTCCAATTAATCTGGAGCAAGGCTGACGCCCGTCGGCACGCGTACTATCATACTTGGTGGACGGCCTCCCGGCAGTCGGGCCAGCCGCTTGCGACGTCCGCTCCGGCCCGCGGATCCGCAACACGAGCGAGCGACACTCTGTTGGAGCCAGGCATGAGCAGACGACTGGGAGCAGCGCCATGATGACCCGAGGACCGGCGGTCGCATCGCTCGCGCGTGCCTCGATGGCCTACGTGCTGGCCGGCGGGCGGGGCACAAGGCTGATGCAACTGACCGAGCGGCGGGCCAAGCCCGCGGTCTATTTCGGCGGCAAGTCGCGCATCATCGACTTTGCGCTTTCCAATGCGCTCAACTCCGGCATCCGCCGCATCGGGGTTGCCACCCAGTACAAGGCCCACAGCCTCATCCGACACCTGCACAACGGCTGGAACTTCTTCCGCCAGGAGCGCAACGAGGGGTTCGACATCCTCCCTGCCAGCCAGCGGGTGCCGGGCGAGAACTGGTACGCAGGCACCGCCGATGCGGTCTATCAGAACATCGATATCATCGAGGGCTACGATCCGGAGTTCATGGTCTTGCTGGCCGGCGACCACGTCTACAAGATGGACTACGAGAAGATCCTCCTCCAGCACGTCGAGTCACGCGCCGACGTGACGGTGGCCTGCATCGAGGTGCCGCGCGACGAAGCGAAGGCGTTCGGCGTGATGCAGGTCGATGAGAACGACCGGATCGTCGGCTTCTTCGAGAAGCACGACAATCCGCCCGAGATGCCGGGCAAACCCGGCGTATGCCTCGCCAGCATGGGCATCTACGTCTTCGCGACCTGGTTCCTGATCGAGGAGCTGCGGCGCGACGCGGCCGATCCCCATTCCACGCGCGACTTCGGTAAGGACCTCATCCCCCACATCGTCGAGAAGGGCCACGCCGTCGCCCACCACTTCTCGCGCTCCTGCGTGCGGCCCAATCCCGAACTGCCGGTCTACTGGCGCGACGTCGGCACCATCGACGCCTACTGGCAGGCCAACATCGACCTGACCGACGTCGTCCCCGATCTCGACCTCTACGATCAGAGCTGGCCGATCTGGACCTATGCCGAGATCACGCCGCCGGCCAAGTTCGTCCACGACGTCGACGATCGGCGCGGGCAGGCGATGCAGTCGCTGGTCTCGGGCGGCTGCATCGTGTCGGGCTCGCTGGTGCGCCGCTCACTGCTGTTCACCGGCGTCCACGCACACTCCTACTCCAGCATCGAGAACGCAGTGTTGCTGCCGTATGTCAGAGTGGGGCAGGGCGCACGTCTCAAGAATGTCGTCGTCGATCGTGGCGTCAATATTCCACCCGGCCTCGTGATCGGCGAGGATCCCGAGGAGGACGGCGCGCGCTTTCATCGAACAGCGGGCGGCATCTGCCTCGTCACCCAGGACATGATCGACCGGATTGCCGGCTGATCGCCTCCGACGTGCATCGCGTCGCGGGCTACGCCAATGGTGCGACGCCCCAGATCATGTCGGCGTATTCCTTCACCGCCCGATCGGACGAGAAGCGGCCCATGCCGGCGACGTTCAGCACGGCCTTGCGGGCCCACGCCTCCCTGTCGAGGTAGAGCCGGCAGACGCGCTCGTGCGCGGCCATGTAGGAGTCGTAGTCGGCGAGAAGCATATAGTGGTCGCCGCCGTCGAACAGCGAGTGGAAGATCGCGGCATAGCGGCCCGGGTCTCCGGTCGAGAAGTAGCCGGTCCCGATCATGTCGAGCGCCTGGTGCAGCTCTGGGTTGGTGCGGTAGTGCCGGCGCGGATCGTAGCCATGCGCCTTGGCCTCGACGACCTCGTTGGCCCTGAGCCCGAATATGAAGATGTTGTCCTCTCCGATCGACTGCGCGATCTCGATGTTGGCGCCGTCCCAGGTGCCGATCGTCAGCGCGCCGTTGATGGCGAACTTCATGTTGCCGGTGCCGGAGGCCTCGGTGCCCGCGGTCGAGATCTGCTCCGAGAGATCGGTGCCGGGAATGATGATCTCTGCGAGCGTGCCCGAGTAATCGGGCACGAACACCACCTTCAGCATGTCGCCGACCGCCGGGTCCGAGTTGACCACGCGGGCGACGTCGTGGATGAGGCGGATGATGAGCTTGGCCATGAAGTAGCCGGGGGCTGCCTTGCCCGACAGCACGACCACACGCGGCGTCTGCGGAGTGTGCCCTTCGCGAATGCGGTTGTAGCGCGTGATCACGTGCAGCACATTGAGCAGTTGCCGCTTGTACTCGTGAATGCGCTTGATCTGCGAGTCGAACAGCGCCTCGCTCGGCACCGAGATCCCGACGCGGTCCTTGATGAAGCGGGCGAGCCGCGCCTTGTTGGCCTCTTTCACCTGGCGGAAGCGATGGCGGAACTCGGCGTCGTTGGCGAGCGGCGCCAGCTCGGCGAGCCGCCCGAGATCCCGCGGCCATTCCCCGCCGATCCGCTCGGTGATCAGCTGGGCGAGCCCGGGATTGGCCTGCAGCAGCCACCGGCGCGGCGTCACGCCGTTGGTGATGTTCACGAACTTGCCCGGGTAGAGCTTGTCGAAGTCGGGGAACATGGTCGAGCGCAAGAGGTCGCTGTGCAGCTTGGCGACGCCGTTGACCTTCGAGCTGCCGACGATCGCGAGATGCGCCATGCGGATCGACTGGTCGGTGTCCTCGACCATGCTCATCGCATAGGTCTTGCCCGGATTGTTGGGGGCGAACGAGCGCACCTTCTCGAGGAACCGCACGTTGAGATCGAAGATGATCTCGAGATGGCGCGGCAGCAGCGCGCGCAGCATGCCGATCGGCCAGCGCTCGAGCGCCTCCGGCAGCAAAGTGTGGTTGGTATAGGCGAACGTCCGCGAGGTGATGTCGAATGCGCGCTCGAAATCCATCCCGTGCACGTCCACGAGCAGGCGCATCAGTTCCGCGATTCCGAGCGCGGGGTGGGTGTCGTTGAGCTGGATGACGACCTTGTCGGGCAACGCATCGAGCGAAGAGTTGGTGCGGAAGAAGCGCGTCAGGATGTCCTGGATCGAGGCGCTGACGAAGAAATACTCCTGCTTGAGCCGTAGCTCGCGCCCCTCGTGGGTGGAATCGTCGGGATAGAGGATCTTCGACAGCGTCTCAGAGGTGATCTTCTCCTCGGTCGACTTGATGTAGTTGCCGCGGTTGAAGTAGCCGAGGTCGAAGTCGCCGGTGGCGCGCGCCGTCCACAGCCTGAGGTTGGTCACAGAGCCGTTGTGGTAGCCGGCGATCGGAAAGTCGTAGGAGGAGGCCAGCACGCTTTGTGCCGGCGTCCACTTGCACACCTTGCGGCCATCGTCGTCGACCACGCAGTGGCAGGTGCCGCCGAATTGCACCTCGTAGACGATGTCCGGCCGGCGGAACTCCCAAGGATTGCCTTCCTTGAGCCAGTTGTCCGGGTGCTCGACCTGCGATCCGTCCTCGATCGCCTGGCTGAACAGGCCGAACTCGTATCTGAGCCCGTAGCCGCCACCTGGAAGACCAAGCGTCGCCATCGACTCGAGGAAGCACGCCGCGAGCCGCCCGAGGCCGCCGTTGCCGAGTCCCGGATCGTGCTCGAGATCGGCGATCGCGTCATAGTCCTGCCCGACCTCGGCCAGCGCCACGCGCGTGTGTTCCAGCAGCTCGAGATCGATGAGGTTCTTGGTCAGGCTGCGTCCGAGCAGGTACTCCATGGAGAGGTAGTAGACCCGCTTGACGTTCTGGCCGTAGCGCTGCCGCGTGGAGTTGATGTATCGCTCCGACAGCACACCACGCACCATGAACGCGAGCGCATAGAACCAGTCGCGCGGGGTGGCGTAGGCCGGATCTTTGCCGACCGCGTGCACGAGGTAGTTGACGATCGCGCGCTTGACGGCATCCGCATCGCTGAGCTCGATCAGGTAGTCGGACTGCGCCTTGGGGTCGAGCAGTGCCGGCAGGGGCTTGTTGAGCAGCACGGGATCGCGCAGCGAGATCGACCGCGCATTGGCGGATGTGCCCCCCGGATGGTCTGCCCCGCTTGCCGCATCGCTCTCGGCGTCCTGGCCACCGGCAATTCTGCGCAACGCCTTGCGCCACACCGTCTCGCTCACGCTGCCTCCCAACGCACCTTGGTCTCGCCGGCCACCCCATGCGGAGCCAGCGTACGATAGATCCAGCCGTACTCCTCGGCCGCCCGCCCCCAGCTGAAATCCTGCTGCATCGCCTGCCTTTGGGCAAGCCGCCACGCCGGCTTGTCCGCATACATGGTGACCGCCCGCCGGGTCGCCTCGAGCAGCGCCTCCGGCTTCGCCGCATCGAACAGGAAGCCGGTGCCGCGGGCAGTCGCGGCGCCGTCGGCAGGGCTCGCCTCGTCGACCGTGTCGGCGAGCCCCCCTGTGCGCCGCACGATCGGCAACGTGCCGTAGCGCATGGCGTACATCTGCGTCAGCCCGCACGGCTCGAATCGCGACGGCATCAGGAACATGTCCGCCCCGGCGATCATCCGGTGCGCCAGCAGCTCGTCGTAGCCGATGCGGACCGCCACCCTGTCGCGGCCGACCGCCAGCTCGGTCAGCGCCCGCTCCCAATGCGGGTCGCCGGCGCCCAGCACCGCCACCTGCGTGTCGAGCTCGAGCATCCGCCCGAGCGCGGCGGCGATGAGATCGACGCCCTTCTGCTCGGTGAGCCGCCCGACCATGGCGATCAGCGGCACGCCGGGCTCCTCGGCCATCCCGAGCTCCTCCTGCAGCGCTGCCTTGCACACTGCCTTGCCGGCCAGTGAGGCGACGTCGTAGCGCGCCGGCAGCAGCGCATCGCTCGACGGGTTCCACAATGTGTCGTCGATGCCGTTGAGGATGCCGACGAGATCGCGCTGGCGTGCGGCGAGCAGGCCCTCCATGCCATGGCCGAACTCGGGCGTCTGGATCTCGCGCGCGTAGGTCGGGCTGACGGTCGTGATCCTATCGGCGAACGCGAGCCCGGCCTTGAGCATTGAGAGCTGGCCGTGGAACTCGAGGCCCTCCATCGTGAACGCCAGCCGCGGCAGCTCGAGCGCCGCCAGCACCTCGGCGTCGAAGCGGCCCTGGAACTGCATGTTGTGGACGGTGAACACGGAGCGCGTGTTGGGGGCGCCCGCGAGCCGCAGATAGGCCGGCGCAAGTCCTGTCTGCCAGTCGTTGGCGTGCAGGATGTCGGGGCGCCAGCCGATGCCGCTCTGTCCGACCGCGACCATCGCCGCAGCGAGCGCGAGCACGCCGAACCGGAGGTGATTGTCCGCCCAGTCGGCGCCCGAGGGCGCCGTGTAGGGTCCGCCGTCGCGTGCAAACAGCGCCGGACAGTCGAGCAGCAGCAGCTCGAGGTCGCTGTCGGCGGCTGCAGCCGAGAGCAGTCGTGCCCGATGCCCGCCAAGCAGCTCGCCGAGCTCCGACGCCGTCTCGATCCGCCGCGCGCGCTCCAGGGCTTTGGGATAGGCCGGCAGCATCAGCCGCACGTCGTTGCCACGCGCACGCATGGCGACCGGCAGCGCCCCGGCCACATCGGCGAGGCCACCGGTCTTGATCAGCGGGTAGGCCTCGGAGGCCACGAACAGAACCTTCACAGCGAAGACTCCCGCCTGATCGCTGAAACGATGCCATGCGATGCGCTACCGCCGCCGCCCTGTCAAGGCGGCGCGGTAGCCATTCATGGCGGCGGGCGAAGCCTTCGGCTCATGAAGGATTGGCCGCTCGCCGGTATGGCTCGTCTGCTTGCGCGCGGCGCCCCACCGGCCCCGTGCGCGGATTCCTGCGAGCAGAACGTTCGCCCACGGGTCGAACGTCATGCTCCACGGTATCGGAGGATCGCGCGATGGGACGTGGCCCGGAGCGGAGGCTGTCGCCTTGGCGTGAGCAGGTTGGCCGCGTCGGCCCGTCAGCTGCCGTTCTCGTACGGCCAGTACATCGTGAACGGGAAGACCTCGTCGGGGTCCCGGCGCTGTCTCGGCCGCTGCGATGCGGCGCGCTCGCGCGCGGCCGGTCGCGGCGCTTGTGCCGTACCCGTGCCGATCTGCGTTGCCGGGGGATCGGCGGTCATGGCGACGATCGTCCCCGGACGCCGGTCGGCCCGCATCGTCGCGTCGGTCAGCACCATAGCCGCACCCTTGTGCAGCGCTTGCGCGAACACGACCGCCGCTTCGGCGTCCTCGAACGCTATCCGGCCGAGTGCCGTGTCCGGGTCCGTCTTGGCGATGTGCGGCGCCGTCGGCGTGCCGCCGATGGCAAAGGCGAGCCATCTCAGGCTGGTACGGTCGGGGCGGAGGCCGACCAGCGCCAGCACGTGCTCGCCGAGCCGGTGCGCGGGATGCTCGGCGATCGTAACCGCCGCCTCGCTCTCGATCACGCCGTTGCGCAGCAGATACGCGTTGCGGTCGGCAGCGGAGACGACCAGCCCGACGACCGGATAGAGAAGATCGCCATCGTGGGCGGTGTGAACCGGATGCGTCTCGACGCTCGCCGCGATGCGCGCGCCATCGCCCGCCTCCGGCACCAGCACGCCCGAATGGATCACCTCGCGCGCCACCGAGCGGTGGCGGGCGGAGATCAGCACCGAGCCGAGCGGCAGCTCGCTATTCAGGAGCTCGGCGAACTCGCGCGGCAGGCGCACGATGCCCGCCGTCGCCGGATAGCCGGCTGGCCGGCTGGCGAGAACCGGCGCCGCGCCCCAGGCGAGGCGGTCGCCGGCGAGGGTCGCGCCGGCACCGAGCGGCCGCGAGCGGTCGAGAATCGTGAACACGCCGGTCGGAGGCATCCGGCCCGGCAGCGCGGGCGTGCAGGTGGAGAGGCCGATCAGCTCGCCGCCCCGGTAGACGTGAACCACGCCGGCCGCCAGCGAGACGACCACCACGACGGGGCCCTTCTCGGCAACGGTCGGCTGCCATACGAAGCGCCCCGGCGCCAGACCGGAGCGGTCGACGAACGGTGCAGCATGAGTTCGACTGGCCAGGGCGGCTGCTCCTGCCGAGGCGAGGCAAAGCAAAGCCCTGCGCGAGAGAAGCATCCGAGAGGACCCTCAGGATGACGCGCCGACATGGTGGGCAACGAATGATTCGTCAAATGATACACGATCTCGGGGCGGCCCGCGCGATGCAACTCGGCCACGCATCGCGCGTCTCGTGGCAATGTCCGGCCGGCGAGAGGCACCAGGGCGATGATGCGCGGGGCCGAAGATGCCGCCGCCGCGCCGTCTCAACGCCGGCGCTGACCGCCGGGTCCGCCTCCCGGTCCGCCACCCGATGCCGGTGGTCCGGAGCGGGCATCCTTGTGGCGAAAGTTGATGCGTCCCTTGGTCAGATCGTAGGGCGTCATCTCGATGGTCACCCGGTCCCCCGCCAGGATGCGGATGCGGTTCTTCTTCATTCGGCCGGAGGTGTAGGCGATCACCTCGTGGCCATTGTCCAGTTTCACGCGGCAACGTGCGTCGGGAAGAACCTCCTCGACGATGCCCTCGAATTCCAGCACCTCTTCCTTGGCCATCCCGTCTCCTCGAGCCTCGGGCAATGAAAAAGGCGGGAGCAGGGTCTCTGCTCACCGCCTGGCATGTGGTCGATCGAGGATCACATCGGCCGCAGATTGGTGGCAGCGATCTTGCCGTTGCGACCGCGCTCGGTCTCGAAGGAAACCTTCTGACCTTCGCGCAGCGTCGACAGGCCGGCCCGCTCCACCGCGGAGATGTGGACGAACACGTCGGCGCCGCCCTCCTCCGGCTGAATGAAGCCGTAGCCTTTCTGACCGTTGAACCACTTCACAGTGCCGTTCGCCATTCATGCCTCCATAGCAAGTGGCATTTGACCTCGGGCGGGATTGCCCGTGTCGCATCAAATCGCGCGATGGAGACGTCTAGTGTCCGCAAACGCGGCCGGTGTAGAGCAAACCAAGGCGTGTTCGACTAGCGCCTATATGGACCGACTGTGGCAAAAAGGCAAGGCGGATCGGCAAATCGTGACGGCTCGGCGCAGGTCCGCGCCGCGGCTGTCCGGGCCGGCTCGATCAGCCCATCGCCACCGAGCTGCGCTGCGCCGACCGGCGCTTCCGGTCGATGCGTAAGGTCATGAACGCGAACACGATCCAGCCGCCGATGAAGACCAGCCCGGCGACCATGACCAGCGCCCCTGAAATTGGACCGATGGCGGCTCGCTCCAACAGGTCGGCAAAGCTTTGCATCGGTGCGGGGTGGATCGCCAGCTTGCCGAAGTAGGCGATTGCCTGGATAGCGAAAATCCAGATGTAGGTGCGCCGCAGCCGCCGGCCGATGGCGACCGGCATCGAGATATGGTGACGGGGAGCACAGTAGTCGCGCGCTAGCGTCTGGTGCCAGCCGTCGTCGGTCGGGGTGCCCTCGCCGCGCAGCATCGGCGCATAGAAATGCGTCTCCATCCACCTTGCGCGCGCACGCCAGACATTGAAGTAGCGGTAGCGCCGCGCCTCGAAGATCAGGAACACGACCGCCAGGCAGCCGACCAGCAGCAGCGGCAGTGGCGAGGCGTCCTTACTGGCGAAGGTGACGGACAGCGCGATGCCGAGCGTGGCCACCGACCAATTGGTGGTGTTGTCGAGCCGCGAGCGCCAAGTCGTGCTGCGGTAGACCTCGCCGCGGTAGAGGTGGGCGAGAGCGCCGATCTCCGCCGCCGTGTACGTCGGGGTCTGCGGTGTGCTCTGGGTGTCGAGGGTATCCATGCCGCCTCCGACGGGCTCGCGGCCTGAGCATATCCCAAATTCTCTTGCGGCGCGGCCCAGCCTTGGGCGAATGCTTGATATGGCCGGCCGCGCCGGCAACCGAACCCCCGCGCCAGGGCCGATTGGAGCGATTGCCCGATGCCGCAACCCAGGATAGCCCTCGTCACCGGCTCGACCAGCGGCATCGGCCTCGCCGTTGCCCGCGCCCTCGCCGCGAGCGGCATGGACGTGATGCTGAACGGCTCCCGCCCCGCCGCCGATGCCGAGCCGACTCGGGCCCGACTGGCCGCGGAGACCGGCCGCCGCGTGCTCTACGGCCGGGCCGACATGCGCAACCCGGACGAGATCCGGGCGCTCGTCTCCCTCACCGAGAACGGCCTCGGCCCCGTCGACGTGCTGGTCAACAACGCCGGCGTTCAACATGTCGAGGCGATCGAGAATTTCTCCGAGGAGCGATGGAACGCGATCCTCGCAATCAACCTCTCCTCCGCGTTCCATACGACCAAGGCGACATTCGCCGGCATGAAGTCGCGCCGCTGGGGTCGGGTCATCAACGTCGCCTCGGTGCACGGCCTCGTCGCCTCGCCGTTCAAGGCCGCCTACGTTGCCGCCAAGCACGGCCTCCTCGGCCTCACCAAGACGGTCGCGCTCGAGGGCGCCGAGTACGGCATCACCTGCAACGCGATCTGCCCCGGCTATGTGCTCACGCCGCTGGTCGAGAAGCAGATCCCCGATCAGGCGCGCGAGCGCGGCATCAGCGAGCAGGCGGTGGTGCGCGACGTGCTGCTCGCCGCCCAGGCGACCAAAGAGTTCGTGACCGTCGAGCAGCTCGGCGCGCTGGCGGTGTTTCTCGCCAGCGATGCCGCCGCGCAGATCACCGGCACGGCGCTGCCGGTCGACGGCGGCTGGACCGCGCGCTGAGCCGCGGCGGCGCCGCAGGCGAAGGTCGGTCCCAGGCTGCTGACGTAGCATCTTGGCCCGTGGGACACGTCGTCTCTCGTCGAACTGAGGCGTGCTCATGCTTGCCGACAAGCGACGCCTCGCTGGCGGCCTGGGTCGCCGCGGCTACCTCGTGCGTGCGCAAGAGGTCTGGAACTCTGACTGCCATCTGCCCGGGTGAGCTCCAGATCGACTCCTCGCCAAAGGGCGAGATCGCATCGACGGCGAGCACGAGGCCGATGAATTGGATCACGACGATGCGCCCGACCGCGATACCCACGATCGACAATTTCGACCCGCGCCGCCGTTGGCCGCGCGCGGCAGCCGGCTCTCAGAACGAGACTCGCCGCGCGCAACGAAACGAAATACCGGCGCGCTGGTTGGCGCCGGCAACGGGTCGAAACGTTCGCGCGCCGGTATGAAACCCTCGGACCGGGGTTCCCCCGCGCGGTGGCGCGGACCGAGCCAGCCCGAGGTTGGCATCGATAGGTCTACGCTCCTCGTCACCGTCGGGCGCTGTTCGGCAGATCCCGCCGGCGGTTCCTCAACGCTGCGCCCCAAGTCGCACACGGCCGAGCCGCAGCGCATTGGCGATCACCGACACCGACGACAGGCTCATCGCCACCGCGGCGGCGATCGGCGACAGCAAGAGCCCGATCACGGGATAGAGGATGCCGGCCGCCACCGGCACCAGCACTGCGTTGTAGCCGAACGCGAACGCGAGGTTCTGCTTGATGTTGCCGAGCGTCGCGCGTGCCAGGGTATGAGCGCGCACGAGGCCCTTGAGATCACCTTTCGGCAGCGTGATGCCAGCGCTCTGGATCGCCACGTCGGCGCCGGTACCCATCGCGATACCGACGTCGGCGGTTGCGAGTGCCGGCGCGTCGTTGATGCCGTCGCCCGCGAACGCGACGCGCTTTCCGCGCGCTTTCAGCTCGGAGATGATGCGGGACTTGTCGGCCGGCAGGACCTCGGCGTGCACGGTCGCAATCGACAGCTCCTTGGCCACCGTCCGCGCCGTCAGCCAGTTGTCGCCGGTCGCCATCACCACTTCGATGCCGCGCGATCTGAACTCTGCCAGCGCCTCGGCAGCGCCGGTCTTGATCGTGTCGGCGACCGCGACGAGGCCGGCGAGCTTGCCGTTGACGACGACCAGCAGCGCGCTCTTGCCTTCGCCGGCGAGTGCACGCACTTCCTTGTCGGCCTCGATCAGCATGGCTTCTCCGATGCCCGCGGCGAGCGCCAGCTTGCGCATCAGGCCGGCGTTGCCGATCGCGATCTCCTGTCCGGACACCGCGCCTTTCACACCGAGGCCGGCCAGTGCCTCGAACCGCTCCGGCTCGAGCGCCGTGATGCCGCGCGCGCGCGCGCCGTCGAGGATCGCCTGACCGAGCGGATGCTCGCTGCCGCGCTCCAGGCTGGCGGCGAGCCGCAGCATCATCTTCTCGTCGAAGCCGGGACGGACGCGCACGTCGGTCAGCTGCGGCTTGCCCTCGGTCAGCGTCCCGGTCTTGTCGACCACCAGCGTGTCGATGCCGGCAAGCGTCTCCAGCGCCTCGGCGTTGCGCACCAGCACTCCGTCGCGTGCGCCGCGTCCCGTCGCCACCATGATCGACATCGGCGTGGCAAGACCGAGCGTGCACGGGCAGGCGATGATCAGCACCGATACTGCAGCGACGATCGCATAGGCGAGTGCCGGCGTCGGGCCCCACGCCAGCCAGGCCAGGAATGCGATTGCCGCGACCGCCACCACTGCCGGCACGAAATAGCGCGACACCTGGTCGGCGAGACCCTGGATCGGCGCCCGAGTGCGCTGGGCGTCGGCGACCAGGGCGACGATCCGTGCCAGCACCGTGTCGGCGCCGACCTTCTCTGCCTGCATCACGAAGCTGCCCGAGGTGTTGAGCGTGCCGCCCGTCACCTCCGCACCCGCCGCCTTGTCCACGGGGAGCGGTTCTCCCGTCAGCAGGTGCTCGTCGATCGCGGAGGCCCCCTCGACGATCCGCCCGTCGACCGGCACCGCCTCGCCGGGGCGCACGCGCAGCCTGTCGCCGGGCACGACCAGCGCGAGGTCGACGCGGTCCTCGCGGCCGTCGGCGCCGATCCTGAGCGCGGTTTTCGGGGCGAGGTCGAGCAGCGCGCGGATGGCATCGCCTGTCCGCTCGCGCGCCTTGAGCTCCAGGATCTGGCCGACCAGGACCAGCGCGATGATCACGGCTGCCGCCTCGAAGTAGACTGGGACGGTGCCGTCGGCGGCGCGCAGTGAGGACGGGAACAGGCCCGGGGCAATGGTCGCGGCGACGCTGTAGAGGAACGCCGCCGTGACGCCGAGCCCGATCAGCGTCCACATGTTGGGACTCGCGTTCCTGAGCGAGGCGACGCCACGCTCGAGGAACGGCTTGCCGGCCCACAGCACGACCGGCGCGGTGAGCAATAGCTCGAGCCACTGCGTAGCACGCGCGCCGAGCCAATCTTTCACCGGCAGGCCCATGTGCGCGCCCATTGCCACCACGATCAGCGGCAGCGTGAAGGCGAGCGCGATCTTGAGGCGGCGCGTGAAGTCGATCAGCTCGGGATTGGGACCGGTCTCGGCCGAGGGCACGCCCATGGGCTCGAGCGCCATGCCGCAGATCGGACATGTGCCGGGCCCTTCCTGCACGATCTCCGGATCCATGGGGCAGGTGTAGAGCGTGCCCTTCGGCACGACCTTGGCCTCGGCGGCGGCTGCGCGCGCCTTCTGGTCGGGGTCGAGATAGCGCGCGGGATCGGCGGCGAACTTGGTCCGGCAGCCTTCGCAACAGAAGTGGTAGGTGACGCCAGCGCGCTCGTACCGCGGCTTGCCGACCGTGGTGTCCACGCTCATCCCGCAAACAGGGTCAATAGCAATGGCGCCCCCCTCCGCCTCGCGGGGAGGGGCGAGGTGTGGAGGGAAGGTTGCCGCCGTCGGCTCGCGCGCGGTTGCCGCCCCACTGTCTCCCCCGCAGCAACTCGCCGCCGCAGCGGCCTCGGCCGTCGCCCCGAGCGCGCGGGCCGCGATCTCGTTCATGCTTGTCTTCGGCTTCGACGCGGTCGGCTTCGCATCCAGATAGCGCGACGGCTCGGCCGCGAACCGCTTCCGGCATCCTTCGCAGCAGAAGTGATAGATCCTGCCGGCAAAGCGCTGTGTCGGCTTGCCGGCTCGGGTGTCGACGGTCATGCCGCACACGGGATCAATCGCCGTGTCGGCGGCAGCGGGTCGTCTCGACTGCTCCTGCATGGGACGGCTCCAGATGAGTAGCGGCGCGCCAGCCTGGCCGGCGGCGCGTTGGCGCCATTCGCTCCGTATGAAATGGGCCTTCCGGCGCGCCCGGTCAAATCCGAAGCCTCAGGCCGGCACCGCGTCGAACGCCGGCACCTCGGGCCAGAACACCCGAGCGCGCGCGCCGATCTCGCGCGCGTCCCCCGTGGTCAATAGCGTCAGGCGGCCGGTGCCGGCGCTCTCGGCGTACCTCGGGTGGCGGTGGAGATAGTCCTCGAGGCTGTCGGCCACCACCTCGGGCTGCGACAGAATGCGCGTGAACGGCGGCAGGTGGCGGCGGAACAAGTGCTCGACGAGGGGAAAGTGCGTGCAGCCGAGAATGGCGCGGTGCGGCGGTGCGCCGCCGGTCCCGGCCATCAGCCCGTCGATGGCCTCCCGGACCAGCCCATCGAGCTCCGCCTCACCGGACTCGTCCTCGATCGCTCCGGCGAGGTGGGCGGCGATCTGTTGCACCACCTGCACCTTGGGGCAGCGCTTTCGGATCTCCTCCGGGTAGACGCCCGAGGTGACGGTGCGCGTGGTGCCGAAAACGGCAACGAGATCGGTGTTGTACTTCTGCGGATATTGCGGGGAGGACACTGCCCACGGTGTCTGCGTCGCCGCCTCCACCGTCGGCGCCACGATGCCGAGGACGTTGCGGCCCTTCCAGTCGGAGTGCGGCAGCCACGCCTGCTGGAGATGGCGCGCCGCGACCGCGGTCGCGGTGTTGCAGCCCAGCAGCACCAGCCTCGCGCCGCGCAGGTACAAGGTCTCGACTCCGGCGCGCGTCAGCTCGATCACCTCCTCCGAGGGGCGGTTGCCGTAGGGCACATTGGCGTGGTCGCCGAGGTAGGTGAAGGAGAGACGCGGGAACCGCGCGACCAGCGCGCGCAGCACCGTCAGCCCTCCAAGCCCTGAATCGAACACCCCGATCATGCGCGGCTGTTTGCGCCAGGAGGCCGGGCAAGGTCAATGGGATTGGTCGGGCGGGACGCTGGGCCTGCGCCCACGTGTTGCAGGCCCGGCGCAGACGTGATCGTCCGCGCCGGACCCGCTCGGTCTAGTTCGACTTCTTCAGCTGCGGCTGATCGAGGTAGCGGACATCCTTCACAGCATAGGGGAGCGGGTTGATGTACTGGTATCCTTTGGATTGCCAGTACGCGAGTTCCGGGAAACCCGCCGGCACGACGGTGACGAAACCGTGCATGTCCTCGGCGGAGGCGTAGCCGGCCGCCTTCATCGCGTTGTTGCACATCTTGAACTCGACGCCCATCTTGGCGAGCTCGTTCATCTTGTCGACGACCCCGGCATACTTCTCGTAGTTCTCCCGCGCGAATGCCCTGAGCTCGGGCCCGTGTGTTACCACGACGGCTTTGCCCTTGGTCTCCTTCAGCGTGTTCTTGACGAAATTGTAGAGAATATTGAGCTGGTTCGGGTCCTGATAGTTGGCGTCGAAAACGACGTTGGTCACCTCCATCGGGTGCATGTCGGTCTTGCCCTTCCCAAACGGTGCAAACTCGTCGGCCAGGGTGGTGGTGGCCGAGAGGGCAGCGACGAGTGCTGCGGCGAATGCGGCGGTCTTGTCACGCATAGGACTGCTCCCTTAGTTCCCGGTTGAGGCGCTGCGCTTGGCTTTGGCACCCCGTCTCGCAGCGCGACGGGGACCGGAGGTTCGGGGAGTTCGCGCGGACCCGGCTAGCGTGCGCACCCAGCTTCTCAGGCATGCGGCCTCGTGCTCGATCAGCCGTGGGTCCGAGAGCACGCTTGCCACCATGCTGATGCCTTGCAGGGCTGCCAGGAGGTGCACGGCATAGCGCTCCGCCTCGCGCCCGGCTCCGAGCGCCCGGAACTGCCTGCTGCACCAATCGATCAGCGTCTGAAACGGTGCGGCAGCGTCCAGCCGGCGCGCGCGCGCGACCTCGAAGCAGAGACTGCCGATCGGACAGCCATAGCGGGCATCGATCTCGCGATCCGCCATCCACACGTCGACGAGGGCAATCAGCCGGTCGGCCGGATTGGCGATCTTCGTATGGCGCCCGACGAGGCGAGCAACGTGACTGCGTCGCCGCTCGATCACTGCCGCGGTGAGATCGTCCTTGGTCGGGTAGTAGTAGTAGACGCTGCCGAGCGGAACGCGCGACGCCTTGGCCACGTCCTTGAGGCTCGTCGCCTCCACGCCCTGCCGATGAAAGAGGCTCGCCGCGGCCTCCACAAGCTGGTCGCGTTTTCCTTTGGGGACGTTCTGAGACATCGGCGCTCGCTCCCGCGGGTTCCTTCGGCTGCGCCCGAGATGCGTTTCCGTGCAACTGGCAGCCTTTGCTCTCTGCGGCGGCCGCGTACCCCCTTCGGTTTTTTTTGCGGGATGGCCACGGCCAATCAATCTTAGCTAGTTGACTAGCTAGCAAACAAGCACTGCCGCATCGGGGGGTCAATATCTCAAATCGGAGGCGCTCGTCTCGATCTTGGGTCCTGCCGGCTCAAGTGGCCATCATGTCGGATTGCGCGCGAGGGGCCGCTCGGCGTGCCGCTTCGGGAGTGCCGGCTGCGATCCAAACCGATGGCCGCGACCTATCGAGTGGGGCGCCTGCCGAGCGTGGCGCGCAGCCGAAGGCGGCCCGCGGGCGAACTCCGGAGCACCGCCACAGCCAGCCATATTGGCCTCGCAGCTATCCAGCCTTAAGATCGCCCCATGACCCTCACAAGCCAAGAGATCGACCGCTACAAGCGCCACCTGGTCCTCAAGGAGGTCGGTGGCCAGGGCCAGCAGGCGCTGAAGCGGGCCCGCGTGCTGGTCGTTGGCGCCGGCGGGCTCGGCAGTCCGCTGCTGATGTATCTGGCCGCGGCCGGCGTCGGCACACTCGGTGTCATCGACGACGACACCGTGAGCCTCGACAACCTGCAGCGCCAGATCGTCCACGATACGCCGCATGTCGGCGTGCCCAAGGTCGAGAGTGCGCGCGAGGCCATTGAGCGCCTCAATCCGCACGTCGCGGTCGAGGCCTACCAGATGCGCCTCGATGCCGCCAACGCGCTCGACATCATCGCCCGCTACGAGATCGTCGCCGACGGCTCCGACAACTTCGCCACCCGCTACCTGGTCTCGGACGCCTGCTATCTCGCGCGGCGCACGCTGGTATTCGCCGCCGTCGGGCCGTTCGACGGCTACGTGACGACGTTCAAGCCGCATCTCACGGGCCCCGACGGCAAGCCTTATCCGAGCTACCGCTGCCTGTTTCCCGAGGCTCCGCCGCCCGGCACGGTCGCCAACTGCGCCGAGGTCGGCGTGCTGGGCTCGGTCGTCGGCGTTGTCGGCACGCTACAGGCGACCGAGGTGCTGAAGGAGATCACCGGCACCGGCGACAGTCTCGCCGGCCGGCTGCTGATCTACGACGCCAAGGCGGCGCGCTTTGAGACCGTCTCGGTCGCCTGGGACCCGGACAACGCGCTCTCAGGGCGCAATCCGACGATCCGCGATCTCTCGATCCATGCCGCGGCGGCCGATCCGGTCTGCGCGGCCGAATGAGGGTCGTTTGCGCAACCCGGAGACGCCCGACGCCGAGCGATGGGAGATCGGCATGGGACGCCGCCGGGTTGCTTCTCACCTCAGGAACCTGAGGCCCAGTCCCAGCAGGGTCTCCCAGTGGTTGGTGGCCCAATCGACTGCCGCTCCGGCCGCCGATTTGATGCCGTCCCAGAGGTCGCCCCAGAAGCCGGCGCCGGTGACCGCCTCGATCTCCGCGTCCGACAGGGCGCGGATCTCGACGGGGTCGGATCTGGTCGTATCCTTGATCATGTTGGTCTCCTTTGAACGAGGTACCGGGCGAGGCTCGCACCGGATCGGGCCGGATTCGGTCCGATAAACGCAATGTCACGCCGTGGTCTCTCGAACGCTGTGCCCGGCGGAACTGCTCGCGGTGCGGGCTCGAGCGGTAGCTGTCGTCTGCGCTCATGCCGCTCGCTCGCGCCGCCTGAGGTGTTCGATGGCTGGATCGTCTATCGGCCGCTCTGAGGGGCCGATCGAAACAATCAGGGCGGGCCCCCCGCCGGAACCCGCCCCGTCGCGCCCCCCGGCGCGTCCCCCTGCCGAAATCAGAAGCGGAAATTGAGCCCCGTTCGAATGACGTCGACCCGGTTCTCGAACGAGAAGTCCTCGAGGTTGTCGGACAACCCGTCAAAGGTGCCGAAGTCCATGTGCATGTACTCGAGCTTGGCGTTGACCCCGGGCATCAGCGCATACTCGACGCCGGCGCCGAGCACCCAGCCGGTGCGGAAGTCGTCGTTCCTCGCCGTCTCGCCGGGCGTGTTGCCGATCGACACTTCGTCGACGTCCATGAATGCGAAGCCGCCGGTGCCATAGACCATCGCCCGACCCAGCACGTAGCCGAGGCGGCCGCGCAGCGTGCCCCAGAACGGTCCGAACGCGGTCTTGTAGATGTGGCCGTCGTAGACGACCTTGTCGTCGGCGCTGACGTCCATGAGGCCCAGATCGCCCTCGATGCCAGCCATCAGCTGCGGGCCGAGCTGCATGTTGTAGCCGAGCGTCAGCGCGCCAAGCACACCCTCGGGCTCGGTCGAGGCCAGCCCGTGATTGTCGTTGCGGTCGTAATTCTGCACCGATTCGCCGAAGCCGTAGCCGAGGCTCGCGCCCCAGTAGAGCCCCTGGAAGTAGGGCAGCCGATCCGGCTCGTAGGTGACTGGAAGCGGCTCCGGCTGGCGCGGCTTCCAACTGCCCTTGTCGGCGGCCGGCGCGGCCGTGGCGGCAGCGACGAGACCCGCAGAAATAATGAGAATACGGATGAGTTCCATTGGCGCTCCCCAGGCGCGCGGGCACTGAACCCCGCACGCACTTCACAAAGCACCTCCCCCGGTCGGCAACCCCATGCGACCGCCCGTGACGCTTGTCGGGCGCAGGCGTGTCGCATTCGGGGCAGCGAATGTAAAATAGTGTTACAGATCCTTGCATTATTACGATCTGATAATAAGCGTTGCGAGGACAAGCGCGACGACTTCGAAGCGCGGTGGGCGCCGATCGCAGCGTGCGCGTGGCGGGTCGTCGGACGACCGCGATGCCGGCAAACCGTCGGCATCGACCGGATGGCAGAGCGGGGTCGAATTCCGATGTCCAATGGTCGGAGAGGTGCCGAAACGGATCGGTTGCCGCGCCATCAGCGCCGTTAGCCAATGCTGTTGACCCTGAATTGTCCCAACATTTGCCGTAAGTGAATTCGCAATTTAGAAATTGGAACAGCTTCATCGGCCGCTGGAGCCCGAAATGGGTCGGTCGACAGAAGTTGATTTACCAATTCGTCTCCGGGAGGACGCGTTTCATGTCGACCAAGAAATCCTCGGTCTATTCCTACGACCTCGAGTTCCTGAAGTACCTCGAGGCACGCGACCCCGAGGGTCACAACAACGACGGCGACTACGACAACTCGAACGACAGGGGCTACGCCGACGACGAGTTCGTCCGCGTGACGCCGAACAGCTACGTCGACGGAACCGGCGCGATCATGAACGATCCGTCCCCTCCGCTGTTCGGCCCGCCGCTGCCGCCCTCCGACCTGCCGGCAGCCCGCGACATCTCCAATGCGATCTATGCCCAGGGCAATGCCGATCTGCCGAGCGGCGCCGGCATCAACGAGTTCTTCCAGTTCTTCGGGCAGTACCTAACGCACGACATGGCCGAGGCGGCGACCGCTAGCTCGGGCGACACGCCGCTCAATCCAGATGGCTTGCCGTTCCCGTTCGGCCGCACGCCGTATCACACCGACGCGTACGGCGTCCGCCAGCAGATCAACGAGGAGACGAGCTTCCTCGATCTCTCCGGCGTCTACGGCAACAACCACGAGCGGCTCGAACTCGCCCGCGCAGGCAACAGCTATACGGGTGAATCAGCCTATCTGCTGCTCGGCGAGGGCGGCATGCTGCCGACCATCAAGGAGGTCGGCATCGACTCGGGCAAGACCTCGCTCGAGGTGCTCGAGATCTTCACCCCCGAAGGCTTCGGCGGGCTTCCCGATCCGACCACCAATCCCGATCCGGCGACCTTCGAGCACCGCTTCTACGCCGGTGACAACCGGGTCAACCAGCAGCCCTCGCTGCTCTCGCAGCAGACGATGTGGGCGCGGAACCACAACTGGCACGTCGAGCAGTTGAAGTACAAGCATCCCGACTGGAGCCAGGACCAGCTGTTCGATGCGGCCCGCGCGCTCAATGAGGCCGAGTGGCAGCACGTCGTCTATGACGAGTACCTGACCAAGCTGGTCGGCAAGTGGGCTATCAGCGAGTACACTGGCTACAAGGCGGACGTCGATCCCTCGATCATCAACGAGTTCACCACCGTCGCGTTCCGCTTCGGTCACGACCAGTCGCGCCAGATCCTCCAAACACTCGCCGAGAACGGCGGCGTGTCCGGCGAGTTCACGCTCGGTCAAGCCTTCCTGGCGCTCGGCAACGGCTCCGCGGTGACGATCGACAGTGAGGGGCTCGACGGCTGGATCCGCGGACAGCTCTCCGCGCTTACGCAGGAGATCGACGGCCACGTGGTTGACGGCAACCGCAACACGCTGTTCGGAATTCCGGGGGCTACGGTCGACCTCACGGTGTTCGACACCATGCGCGGCCGTGACCATGGCGTCAACAACTACAATCTCATGCGCGAAGGGCTCGGACTCTACGTCTACCAGAGCTTCGACGAGTTCGCCTACGCGAACGGTATCGACGACGCGACACTCGCCGCCCTGAAGACACTCTATGGCGAGTACGGCATCGACAAGCTCGACGCCATCGTCGGCGGCCTGCTCGAGAAGAAGGCCTACGGCTCGCAGCTGGGCGAGTTGTTCACCCTGCTCACCGTGATGCAGTTCGAGGCCATCCGCGACGGCGACCGTCTCTACTACGAGAACCGGTTCGCGGACCATCCGGAGATCATCAAGGCGATCGGGGAGACGTCGCTGGCCGACATCATCGCCCGTACCTCCGGCGTCGAGCACGTCTATCACGATGCCTTCGCCGCTCACAGCCGCATCGGCGGCACCGAGTACGACGAGGAGGTCCATGGGACCGCCGGCGTCGACCTCGTGATGGGCTACGACGGCAAGGACGACGTCTACGGCTACGACGGCAATGACGACATCTACGCCGGCAAGGGCGGCGACGCGGTGTGGGCCGGCAACGGCGACGACATGGTCTGGGGCGAGGACGGCAACGACTACGTCGATGCCGGCAACGGCAACGACCATGTCGATGGCGGTTGGGGCAACGACTGGGTGTACGGCGGCTGGGGCCACGACCGCATCTATTGCGGCGACGGAAACGACTACGCTCGCGGTGGTGATGGCAGCGATGTCATCTACGGCGACGAGGGCTACGATCGCCTCTACGGAGACAAGGGTGGCGATCACCTCGGCGGCGGTGGCGGCTACGACGTCCTCTGGGGCGGCCAGGGTCGCGACACCTTCTACTTCGGCGAGGGCTCCGACCGCGATGTGATCAAGGACTTCGATCCGCGCTTCGACAAGATCAACCTCTATGGGCTCGATCTCGACGACGCCACGATCAAGGTCGTTGGCAACAGGACGGTCTTCAGCTTTGGCGACACCGATTACGACGGCCAGAACGAGGTCCTCGTCGTCCACGGGCTGAAATACAAGCCGAATATGGAGCACAAGATCTTCGTGCACGACGACATCGCCTGAAGGGAAACGGCCAATTCCGGCTTCTCGATGCCGGTTCAATGGCCGTATCCAAGTCGCGAACTGGCGAATGACATATTCGGCGAGCCGGCAAACGGAGCGATCCGATTGTCGGCTCGTATTCCTCGTCTCGCCACCAATCGTTCGGCGGAGCGTTCCCGATCTGCGCTGCGATCGCCGAGTCGGTGAGCGACGCTCCTGCCAGGGTTGCCGCGGTCCCGAAGCTGTTGAAAACGCACCGCAGCCCTCCAGAATCCTTAATGATCCATTGACGACCATAAAATTCCATGGCATCCCATAAGTGCCCGTCCGCACCGGGCAAGGGTTCGTGGCTGTGGCGCCGGCCTCGTAGAGGGCCGAGGCCAGAGCGACCGGCCACGGCCCGCCCGCCCGGTCGGTCAGGCAACGGCAGGAGGCGCATTCGCGTCCCGGCCAGGTCGGGTTTCGAGGGGTGCCGCGTTGCGCCCGGTCGCGCGTCGAGGGCGAGGTTTCAGGGAGATGGACCGCTTTGTCTCGACATTCACCAACAAGATCGACGCCAAGGGCCGCGTCTCCATCCCCGCTCCCTTCCGCGCCGTGCTCGAGCGCGACGGCTACGCCGGCGGCATCTACTGCTACCCCTCGCTCGATGCTCCGGCACTCGATGCAGGCGGCGAGAGACTTGCGCAGAAAATCGACGGGCTTCTCGCAGGCCTGCCGGATTATTCGGACGAGCGCGACGAGCTCTCTGTCGCGCTCTACGGCGACGTCCAGATCCTCGCGATCGACGGCGACGGACGCATCGTCGTTCCTCAAGGCCTTCGCGCCCACGCCGGCCTCGAGCATCAGGTTGCTTTTGTCGGCCTTGGCGACAAGTTTCAGATGTGGGCGCCGGAGCGCTTCGAGGAGCGCCGCGCCCGCGCCCGCGAGAAGGCCCACGAGCATCGTAAGCTGTTCGGCGCGGGGAGCCGCCCCGCCATCTGTGGTGGAGAAGGCGGCGACGAGGGAGCACGGGAATGACGCCGCGTCGGAGCGGAGGCGGGGGAACGACCCGCTCCGGCGTGCGGACGAGGCACATTCCCGTGGCTCTCGCGCAAGTGCTGGCGCTGCTGGCACCGAGGGACGGCGCGACCTACATTGACGGGACGTTCGGCGCCGGCGGCTACGCGCGCGCTATTCTCGCCGCCGCCGATTGCCGCCTCCTGGCGCTGGACCGTGATCCGGCGGCGGTCGCCGGCGGGCTCGCCGACGTGCTCGAATTGCGCCCGCGCCTGAGGCTGCTCCACTCCCCGTTCTCCCGCCTCGCCGCGATCGCCACCGCTTGCGGCCTCGCGCCGGTCGATGGCGTGGTGCTCGACGTCGGTGTCTCCTCGATGCAGCTCGACGATCCGGCGCGCGGCTTCTCGTTCCAGGCCGAGGGACCGCTCGACATGCGCATGTCGGCCGGGCCCGGCCACTCCGGCGACCTCGGCCCATCCGCCGCCGACGTTGTCGGCACGTTCGAGGAGGAGCGGATCGCCGACATCCTCTACCGGCTCGGCGAGGAGCACCGCTCGCGCGCGATCGCCCGTGCAATCGTGCGGGCGCGCAGCGACGCGCCGATCGAGACGACCATGCAACTGGCCGCGATCGTCGCCAAGGTGTTCCATGGCCGCAAGGTCGACGGCCGCCATCCGGCGACGCGCACGTTTCAGGCGCTCCGGATCTTCGTCAACGACGAGCTCGGCGAGCTCGCGCGGGCGCTCTCCGGGGCGGAATCGATCCTGAAGCCGGGCGGACGCCTCGTCGTGGTCAGCTTCCACAGTCTCGAGGACCGCATCGTCAAGCGGTTCATCGCCGAGCGCGCCGGTCGCGAGAGCCGCGGCTCGCGCCACCTGCCCGAGACAAGCTCAAGAGTTTCCGCCCCGAGTTTCCGGATTGTTAACCCTCGGCCGTTTACAGTTTCTCAAGGTGAATTGGAGCTGAACCCGCGTGCCCGCTCGGCACGGATCAGGGCCGCGGAGCGGACGGAGGCCGGGGTGGTCCCGCTCGACGTCGCGGCACTCGGGGTTCCAGCGCCTTGAGGTTCCAGTCACACGCGTTACCGAGGGGCCCAACCATGCGCATTGTGAACATTGCCGCCGCCTTCCTCGCGCTATCGAGCGCCTTCATGCTGTACTCTCTCAACTACGACACCCGCCAGGTCGAGGCCCGGGTGCAGGCCGATGAGCGCCGGCTCGAGGCGCTGCGCGGCGAGGTCGCCGTGATGAAGGCCGAGCGGGCGCACCTTGCCCGGCCCGAGCGCGTCTCCCCACTCGCGGCCAACCAGGGGCTCGGTCCCGCCCAGGCCCGCCAGTTCTCCGATTGGGAGACCGGCAGCCTCAAGAAGGGCGAATAGTCGGATACGTTCCCTCCCGCAGCGGGGCCGTCATGAGCAGGCTCGCCGTCAGCATCACTGCAAGCGTCGCGCCGTCCGGGACTGGGGCGCGGTGGTCGAGTGGCGGTCCGCGCCTCAAGCTGCGCTCGCTGGTCGTCGTCGCCTCGATCGCACTCGCATTCATCGCCATTGGCGGCCAGCTCGTGTGGCTCGCCTCGCGCGGCGCGCCGCCGACGCTCGCCAGCCTCACGGCGCCGGCCGCCACCAGCTTCTCGCGGCCCGACATCGTCGATCGCAAGGGACGGCTGCTGGCGAGCGACGTCGAGATCCCATCGCTGTTCGCCGATCCACAGCTGGTCGTCGACCGTGACGAGGCGGTCGAGAAGCTCAGCGCACTGTTCCGCGATCTCGATTCCGCCGGGCTGCGCGCCGAGCTGGCTGCTGCCGGCAAGCGCTTCGTGTGGGTCCGCCGCGGCCTCGCACCGGCCGTCGCGCAGCGCGTGCACGAGCTCGGCCTGCCGGGCTTCGCGTTCCGTAACGAGCTGCGCCGCGCCTACCCTGCCGGCGCGCTGGCCGGTCACGCGCTCGGCACCGTCGACATCGACAACAGGGGGCTCGCCGGCATCGAGCGCGCCGTCGACGACATGGGCGCCGCCGAGCCGATTGTCGCCGCCCAGCTGACCAGCCGCGCCCCCATAGTCGCCGCGCTCGATACGGGTGTGCAGCACGCGCTCGAGTCAGAGCTGAGTGATGCCGTCATGCGTCACGCGGCGAAGGGTGCCGCCGGCCTGGTGCTCGATGTCGATACCGGCGAGGTAATCGCCACGGCCTCGCTGCCGACCGTCGATCCCGCCGATCCGACCGCGGCGCAGTCACCCGCCAAGCTCGACCGGATCGCCGGCGGCAGCTACGAGCTCGGCTCGATCTTCAAGACTTTCACCGTCGCCATGGCGCTGGAGGAGGGCGGCGTCGGCCTCGACACCATGGTCGACACGACGGCGCCGCTTGAGGTCGGCCGCTTCCGCATCGACGATCTACATCCTGCCGGCCGCCCGCTCACCGTCGCCGAGGTGTTCGTGCGTTCCTCCAACGTCGGTGCCGCCCAGCTGGCGCTCGCCGCCGGCCCCGAGCGCCAGCGCCGCTTTCTCGAGCGGCTCGGCCTGACGCGGCCGATGTCCACCGACGTGGGCCCGGTCGCGCCGCCGCAGGTTCCCGCGCGCTGGGATCGCGCCGAGACGATCACCATCTCATATGGCCACGGCATCGCCGTGGCGCCGCTCCAGCTCGCCGCCGCCGCCGCCGCCCTGGTCAACGGCGGCTACGAGGTCGCGCCGACCTATCTGAAGCGAGCACCGGTTGCCGCCAGCGAGCGCAAGCGCGTCGTCTCGGCCGAGACCAGTGCCAGGATCCGCGAGCTGATGCGCCGCAATGTCGCCGAGCCCGGCGGCACCGGGCGGCGGGCGGCGGCAGAGGGCTATCGCGTCGGTGGCAAGACCGGTACCGCCGAGCTCGCCGTCGCCGGCGGATACGACAAGCGGGCCGTGCTATCCTCCTTTCTCGCCGCGTTCCCGATCGACGCGCCGCGCTATCTGACGCTCGTGCTGCTGTTCGAGCCGAAGCCTGCGCCCGAGACCGGCGGCGTCACCGGCGGCCTCACCGCGGCACCGGTCACCAGCCGAGTGGTATCACGCATCGCACCTCTGCTCGGCGTGCTGCCGGAGAGCAAAGGGCTGTGACTTGCCGGCCGCCGAGGTTTGACGGAACCGGTGGCGACGCATAAGAAGCAGTGCCGCCCCGAGAATCCCGACGGCCTCCGGTGTCCATGCGCCTTTCCGCACTCATCGACGACGAGGCCGACCTGCCGGCCGGCAACGCCGATCCCGAGATCCGAGGGCTTACGGCCGACAGCCGCCGTGTCGCGCCGGGTGATCTGTTCGCCGCTCTCGCCGGTGCCAAGGCAGACGGAGCGCGCTTTGCCGGCGAGGCAGTGGCCAAGGGCGCGGCAGCGGTGCTGGTCGATGCTGGCGCAGCCGTTGCCAACCTCGGTGTGCCGGTCGTGCGGGCGCGCGAGCCGCGACGCGCTCTGGCACTGATGGCGGCGCGCTTCTCCGGCATCCAGCCGGCGACCGCGCTCGCCGTCACTGGCACCAGCGGCAAGACCTCGGTCGCCGAGTTCACCCGCCAGATCCTCGCCGCCCTCGGCCGGCGCGCGGCCTCGCTCGGCACCATCGGCGTCGTCAAGCCGGACGGCGCGGTCTACGGCTCGCTGACCACGCCGGACCCGATCGCGCTGCACGCGACGCTGGCCGAGCTGGCCCGCGAGGGCGTCACGCACCTCGCATTCGAGGCCTCCTCGCACGGCCTCGACCAGCACCGCCTCGACGGCGTGCGATTGACAGCTGCGGCCTTCACCAACCTCGGCCGCGACCACATGGACTACCACCCGACGGTCGAGCACTACCTCGCTGCCAAGCTGCGCCTGTTCCGCGAGCTGCTTCAACCCGGCCAGCCGGCGGTCATCAACGCCGACGGGGCGATGAGCTCGGCCGCGCTCGAGGCTGCGAAATCACGCGGGCTCGCGTTGCTGACGGTCGGCCGCGCCGGCGAGACGCTGCGGCTCGAGGAAGCGCAACGCGACGGCTTCGCGCAGCGTCTCACGATCTGCCACGATACAAAGAGCTACGATATCCGCTTGCCGCTGATCGGCGCGTACCAGGTCGAGAACGCACTCGTCGCTGCCGGGCTCGCGATCGCCGCGGGCGAGGATCCAGAGCGCGCGATCTCGGCGCTCGAAGGTCTCACCGGCGTCAGCGGTCGGCTCGAGATCGTCGGCGAGGTGCGGGGCGGCCTCGTCGTCGTCGACTACGCCCACAAGCCCGAAGCGCTCATCGCCGCGCTCGCGGCCTGCCGGCCGTTCGCGACCGGCAAGCTCGTCTGCGTCTTCGGCTGCGGCGGCGACCGCGACAAGGGCAAGCGGCCGATTATGGGCAGAATTGCGGCCGAGGCTGCCGACCGCGTCGTCGTCACCGACGACAACCCGCGCTCCGAGCGGCCCGAGGCGATCCGTGCCGAGATCCTCTCCGGCGTGCCGGCCGCAGCGCGTGCAAAGGTCCATGAGATCGGCGACCGTCGTCTGGCGATCCATGCCGCCGTTGCCTCGATCGGCCCGGGCGACGTCGTGCTGATCGCCGGCAAGGGCCACGAGACCGGCCAGATCGTCGGCGATACCGTGCTGCCGTTCTCCGACCATGAGGTGGCAGGGTCCGAAATCCGGCGCGAGATGGGACATGTCTGATCCGCTCTGGAGCTTCGATACGTTGGTCGCCGCCGCGGGCGGTCGCGCCGACGGCGCAGCGGCGGACGCAATCACCGGCCTGTCGATCGACACCCGCTCGATCGCTCCCGGCGAGGTGTTCGTTGCCTTGAAGGACCAGCGCGACGGCCACGAGTTCGTGACCCAGGCGTTCGCGCGAGGTGCGGCCGCGGCGCTGGTCTTGGAGAGCTATGCGAGACGGCCCGGCGACGGCGCGCTCATCCGCGTCGCCGATACGCTGGACGGCCTGCGCTTCATCGCCCGCGCCGCCCGCGCGCGTCTCGCGCCGGACGCCCGCGTCATCGCCGTCACCGGCAGCGCCGGCAAGACCACGACCAAGGAGATGCTGCGCGCCTGCTTCGAGGCGCTGGCCCCGGGCCGCGTGCACGCCTCGGCCAAGTCCTTCAATAACCACTGGGGCGTGCCGCTGACGCTTGCGACCATGCCCGCCGCGACACGCTACGCCGTGCTCGAGATCGGCATGAACCACGCGGGCGAGATCACGCCGCTCACCCTTCTGGCACGCCCGCACGTGGCGATCGTGCTCAATGTGCTGCCGGCCCACCTCGGCCATTTCGCCGGCGTCGAGGAGATCGCCGAGGCGAAGGCCGAGATCTTCGCCGGCCTCGAGCCGGGCGGCACGGCGATCCTTAACGGCAGCTCGCCGCATCGCGATCGGCTGGCGCGCCGCGTGCCCCCGTCGGCCGCGCGTACGCTCGTGTTCGGGCTCGCCGATCAGGCGGATGCGCTTGATGCCGCGATCACCGGCTACGCGGATGGGGACGCCGACCCGCTGGCCCCGGTCAGCGTGACGCTGCAGCTCGGCGAGCGGACGCTCGCCTACACCCTTGCCGTGCCCGGCCGCCACATCGCCGAGAACTCCGCCGCCGCCTTGCTGGCGGTGTGCGAGGCGGGTGGCGACGTCGCGCGAGCCGCCGCGGCGCTGGCGGGAGCCGGCGCTGCGACCGGCCGCGGCGAGCGCATCCGCGTGCCGCTCGCCGGTGGCGAGCTGCTGCTCGTCGACGAGAGCTACAACGCCAATCCGGCCTCGATGGCGGCGGCCATCCGCACCGCCGGCGCGGCGCGCTCGGGCGCCTTTCCCCGGCTGGTGCTGGCGCTCGGCGACATGCTGGAACTCGGCGAAGCATCCGTGGCACTGCATCGCGGCCTCCAGAAAGACGTTGACGCCGTGCATGCCGATCTGGTGTTTGCCTCGGGTCCGCATATGAAGGCGCTGTGGGAAGCGCTCGATCCGGCGCGGCGCGGCGCATGGGGCGCAACCACGAAGGATATCGCGCAGCCACTGCTCGCCGCGCTCCGGCCCGGTGACGTGGTGATGGTGAAGGGCTCGAACGGCTCGCGCATGGCGCCGCTGGTAGCGGCGATCAGGGCGCTGGCCGTACGGGGGGCGGCCTGAGAGGAACGAGGGGTATGCTCTACGAGCTCGTCAACTTCAGCGACCAGATCGGCCCGCTGAACGTGTTCCGCTACATCACGTTCCGCACCGGCGGCGCGATCTTCACCTCGCTGCTGTTCGTGATGCTGTTCGGGCCCGGCATCATCGACCTGTTGCGAGTGAAGCAAGGCAAGGGCCAGCCGATCCGCGACGACGGGCCGAAGACGCATCTCGCCAAGGTCGGCACGCCGACCATGGGCGGCCTCATGATCCTCGCCGGCGTGACCGTCTCGACGCTATTGTGGGCCAACTGGTCCAACCCCTACGTCTGGGCGGTGCTCGGCGTCACACTGAGCTTCGGCGCGATCGGCTTCTACGACGACTACCTGAAGGTCACCAAGCGCACCTCCTCGGGGTTCTCGGGCCGCGTGCGGCTTCTGATCGAGGCGGCGATCGCCGCTGCCGCGAGCTACGCCGTCATCGCCCTCGGCACTCCGGGCTTCTCCGACGCGCTGGTGCTGCCGTTCTTCAAGAACGCGGTGTTCCCGCTTGGCCTCCTTTTCATCTTGCTCGGCATCCTGGTGATTGCTGGCGCCGGCAATGCGGTCAACCTGACCGACGGCCTCGACGGTCTCGCCATTGTCCCGGTGATGATCGCCGCCGCCACCTTCGGCCTCATCGCCTATCTCTCCGGCAATGCCAACTTCGCCAAGTACCTGCAGATCCATTACGTGGCCGGTGCCGGCGAGCTGGCGATCGTGTGCGGCGCGCTGATCGGCGCCGGGCTCGGCTTTCTCTGGTTCAATGCCCCGCCGGCGATGATCTTCATGGGCGACACCGGCTCGCTGGCGCTCGGCGGCGCGCTCGGCACCATCGCCGTCGCTACCAAGCACGAGATCGTGCTGGCGATCGTCGGCGGCCTGTTCGTGCTCGAGACGCTGTCGGTCGTGATCCAGGTCGCCTCGTTCAAGCTGACTGGCAAGCGCGTCTTCCGCATGGCGCCTCTGCACCACCATTTCGAGCAGAAGGGCTGGCACGAGTCGACGGTCGTGGTGCGGTTCTGGATCATCTCCGTGGTGCTGGCGCTGATCGGCCTCGCCAGCCTCAAGCTCAGGTGAGCGCGCTGTCCTGCTCCCCGATTGCGGGGCGGGCGATCCTATTTGGCGCAGCTCCCCCGTTCCCCGAGTGCGGGAAGAGCGGGTGAGCATCCGCCGCTTGCGTAGCGCCGAGTTTCCGCCCCTGGCCCTCTCCCCGCTGAAGGAGTGGGGAAAGGGGAGCAGGGTGTGCCGTATGCGATCGCCCTGGGGTTGCGGGGAGAGGGAGCCGTCACGTGCAGCCACATTGCTCCGAAACGCGCTAGATTCCCGCCCATGATTCGCGCTTCCACCATGGTCGGCCGCCGGATCGCGGTGTTCGGGCTTGGCGCCTCGGGCACCGCGACCGTGCGCGCGCTCGTGGCCGGCGGCGCGGAGGTCTTGGCCTGGGACGACGGCGAGTTGGCGCGCGCCCAGGCGCGGCAGGACGGCGTGCCCCTGGCCGATCTCCGCGCGGCCGACTGGAGCCGCCTCGCCGCCCTGGTGCTGGCGCCGGGCGTGCCGCTGACCCACCCGGCCCCGCACTGGACCGTCGAGCTGGCGCACGCGGCCGGCGTCGAGGTGATCGGCGACGTCGAGCTGTTCTTCCGCGAGCGCGCCGCGCATTGTCCCGATGCGCCGGTGATCTGCGTCACCGGCACCAACGGCAAGTCGACCACCACCGCGCTCGTCGCCCACATCCTCCGTCACTCGGGGCTCGATGTCGCCATGGGCGGCAACATCGGCGTGCCGGTTCTGGCGCTGGAGCCGCCGGCCCGCGACCGCTTCCACGTGCTGGAGCTGTCCTCGTTCCAGATCGATCTGACGCCCGGCCTCGCGCCGACCGTCGGGGTGCTGTTGAACCTGACCCCCGACCACCTCGATCGGCACGGCACGATGCAGAATTACGCCGCAATCAAGGAGCGGCTCGTTACCGCTGCAGCGATCGCCGGCGTCGGCATCGACGACGACTTCGGGATGGCCATCCTGAAGCGCAAGGTGGCAACCGGCGCCGCGATCGCCTTCTCCGCCCGGCGCAGCATCGCCCCCGGCTACTCCATGTCGGGCAGCGAGATCGTATGCGCCAATGCCTCGGCGCTCGCCGTGAAGCTCGGCGACCTCACCGGCATTGCCACGCTGCGCGGCAGTCACAATGCCGAGAATGCGCTGGCCGCCGTTGCGGCGGTGCGCGAGTGCCTCGCCTGTCTAGGCCGGCAGACGGACATCGATTGGCAGGGCGCGCTTTCCTCCTTTGCCGGCCTCGCACATCGCTTGGAGGAGATCGGCCGCGCGGGCAAAGTGCTGCTCATCAACGACAGCAAGGCGACCAATGCCAATTCGACCGAGAAGGCGCTGACGAGCTTTCCGGGCGACATCCACTGGATCCTCGGCGGCAAGGCCAAAGACGGCGGTATTGCCAGTCTGCAGCCATATTTCCCGCGCGTCGCCAAGGCCTATCTCGTCGGTGCCTCGAGCGAGGCGTTCGCCGCGACGCTCAGGGACCATGTGCCGTTGGAGCGGTGCGGAACGCTCGATGTCGCCGTCGCCCGCGCCGCCGACGATGCCGCCCGCTCGCCGGCTGCAGAGCCTGTCGTGCTGCTCTCGCCAGCCTGCGCCTCCTACGACCAGTACAAGAATTTCGAGGAGCGCGGTGATCACTTCCGCCGTCTGGTCGCGGCGCTGCCGGGTTTCCGCGCGCGGGAGAGCGGCGCATGAGGATCAGCCGCGCCGACCGGAGCCGCCTCGCCGAGTGGTGGTTCACCGTCGACACGGTGCTGCTGTCGGCGATCCTCGTGCTCGTCGCCGCCGGTCTCGTGCTGTCGCTCGCCGCCAGCCCCGCGGTGGCGATCAAGAAGGGCTACGAGACGTTCTACTTCTTCGAGCGCCACGTCGCGTTCTCGGTGGTGGCTGTTCCCATGATGCTTGCGATCTCGTTGCTCGAGCCGCAGGCGGTCCGACGGCTCGCGCTCGCCGTCTTGCTGGTCGCCTTTGTCGGTCTCCTCGCGGTCGCACTGACCGGGCCCGAGATCAACGGCGCCCGGCGCTGGCTGGTCGTCGCCGGCCATTCGCTGCAGCCCTCCGAGCTCGCCAAGCCGGCGCTCGTCGTCGTCGCCGCGTGGCTGTTTGCCGAAACCGGCCGCCGCCCCGACATGCCGGCGCTGGGGCTCGCGGTTGGCTTGCTGGCGGCCTTGGTCGGGCTGCTCGTCGCGCAGCCGGACATCGGCCAGTCGCTGCTCGTCGCCATGGTGTGGGGCGCGCTCTACTTCCTCTCCGGCCAATCGCTGCTCGGCGGCGCGGCGCTGGCTGTGACGGGCGTCGCCGGCCTCGTCGGCGCCTATTTGTCCTTCCCTCACGTGCAGGGCCGCATCGACCGCTTCCTGGTGCCCTCGGCCGGCGACAACTCGCAGGTCGATCGCGCCATGCAGTCGTTCTCCGAGGGCGGCTTCTTCGGCCGCGGCCCGGGCGAGGGCCAGATCAAGTCCGTGCTGCCCGATGCGCACACCGATTTCATTTTCGCCGTCGTTGCCGAGGAGTATGGCGTTGCCGCCTGCCTCGCCCTCCTCCTGCTGCTCGGATTCATAGTCATGCGCGCGCTCGCGAGGAGCTTCACCGAGCCGGATCCCGCAACCCGGCTTTCGATTCAGGGCCTCGCGCTGCTGTTCGGCCTGCAGGCGCTGATCAACATGGCGGTCAATGTCGGCCTCGCCCCGGCCAAGGGAATGACCCTGCCATTCATTTCGTCCGGCGGGTCGTCGATGCTCGGCGTCGCCATGTTGCTCGGCATGCTGCTTGCCTTGACGCGGCGGCGCCCCCATTCCATCAGGATGCGCCGGCCGCCGCCGACGGTAGCATTGCCGGCGCAGGGGGAGAGGAAGGCGAGCCCGTAGTGAATCCACACACGAAGTGCGTGATGCTCGCCGCCGGCGGAACCGGCGGCCATCTGTTCCCGGCCTATGCGCTGGCCGAGGAGTTGGCCCGGCGCGGCTACACGGTCGACCTCGCCACCGACATGCGCGGCGACCGCTATGGCACGGGCTTTCCGGCCCGCACCGTGCACAAGATCCACTCCGCGACGCTTGCCGGACGATCGCCGCTCGCCGTGGCGCGGACCGGCGTGCTGCTCGCACGCGGCGTCGGCGAGGCCCTGCGCATCCTCGCTCGCGTGAAGCCTTCCGTCGTCGTCGGCTTCGGCGGCTACCCGAGCTTCCCGCCGCTGATCGCCGCCCGCCTGCGCCGCATTCCGGCGGCTCTGCACGAGCAGAACGCGGTTCTCGGCCGTGCCAACCGCATGCTGGCCAGGCGCGTCGACCGGGTCGCGACGTCGTTCGCGGCGACCCGGTTCCTCGACGGGGCACTCGCCGCAAAGGCCTGTTTCACGGGGAACCCGGTGCGCGCCGTCGTGATCGCGGCCGCCCGCACGCCCTACGCGCCGCCGGCTCCCGACGGGCCGTTCAACCTGCTTGTCTTTGGCGGCAGCCAGGGCGCCCGGGTGCTCGCCGACCTCGCCCCGCCGGCGTTGGCGGCACTCGCCGCGCCACTCCGCCAGCGGCTCAGGGTGGTGCAGCAGGCGCGCGAAGAGGACCTTCCCCGCGTCGAGGCGGCCTACGCGGCGGCCGGCATCTCGGCCACGGTGCGGCCGTTTTTTCAGGATTTGCCGGAGCGGATGGCGGCGGCCCACCTGGTGATCGGGCGGTCCGGCGCCTCCTCGGTGGCGGAGCTGACCGTCATCGGCCGTCCCTCCATCCTGGTTCCGCTGCCGCACGCGCTTGACAATGATCAGTTGCAGAATGCAACGAGGCTTGCCGAATCGGGCGGGGCTTGGTGTATCGAGCAGAAGGACTTGTCGCCCGAGCGGCTCCGGCTCGAGCTGGAGGGGCTGATGG
Organism: Pseudomonadota bacterium; assembly: GCA_040752215.1. GTDB lineage: Bacteria > Pseudomonadota > Alphaproteobacteria > Rhizobiales > Hyphomicrobiaceae > JBFMEX01. Next base: position 47,852 of record JBFMEX010000070.1, read on the forward strand.
GAGATCCCGCGCGGCTCGCCGCGGCAGCGGAGGCGGCGCGCAGCGCCGGCCGTCCGGATGCGGTCGAGCGGCTCGCCGATCTGGTGGAGGAACTGGCCGGGGCGAGGGCACGGCCGGGAGGGTGATCGGCCGGCAGTCGGCGGCGCGGGGCAGGACATTCGGGGGACGACCAACCATGCAGATGCCTCGCGAGATCGGCACCTTCCATATCATCGGCATCGGCGGCATCGGCATGAGCGCGATCGCCGAGATCCTGATGGCCAAGGGTTACGCCGTCCAGGGCAGCGACCAGAAGGACAGCGCCAACGTCCGCCGCCTGCGCCAGAAGGGCGTGCGCGTGTTCATCGGTCACGACGCGATCAATCTCGTCGGCGCCCGCCAGGTGGTGATCTCCTCGGCGGTCAAGCGCGGCAACCCGGAGCTCGAGGCCGCCCGCGCCAAGGGTCTGCCGATCATCCGCCGCGCCGAGATGCTGGCCGAGCTGATGCGCCTCTACACGACGATCTCGATCACCGGAACACACGGCAAGACGACGACGTCCTCGCTCATCGCCCACGTTTTCGCACAAGCTGGCCACGACCCGACCGTCATCACCGGGGGTATCATCAACTCCTGGGGCTCCAACGCGCGGCTCGGCAAGGGCGACTGGATGATCGTCGAGGCCGACGAGTCCGACGGCACCTTCATCCGCCTGCCGACCCAGATCGGCGTCGTCACCAACATCGATCCCGAGCACCTCGACTACTTCAAGACGGTCGAGATCATGCATCGCGAGTATGAGGTGTTCTATCGCAACATCCCCTTCTACGGGCTGGCCGTCACCTGCACCGACCATCCGGTGGTGCGCGAGATGGTCGAGCGCCTCGAGTTGAGGCGGGACGGCCGGCGGCTGCTGACCTATGGCACCACGACCGATGCCGATCTGGTGCTCGAGGGACTTCGTCCGGAAGGAGCCACGACCGTGATCGACGTGCGTCTCGGCGCCCGCGTTGCCGGCGGCGAGCGCCGCCTCGCGGGGCTCAGGCTGCCGCTGATCGGCCGCCACAATGCCCTCAACGCGCTGGCTGCGATCGCCGTCGCCAGCGAGGCCGGCATTGCTGACACCGCCGTTCGCAGCGGCATCGAGAGCTTCGCCGGGGTCAAGCGCCGCTTCCAGCTCACCGGGCACTGGAACGGCATCTCGATCTACGACGACTACGGCCACCACCCGGCCGAGATCGCCGCGGTGCTCGAGGCGGCGCGCGCCGGTGCACGCGGTCGCGTCATTGCCGTATGCGAGCCGCACCGCTTCACCCGCGTGCGCGACCTGTGGCCCGAGTTCTGCGCCGCCTTCCGCCACGCCGACAGCGTCGTCGTTGGCCCGCTCTACAGCGCCGGCGAGCAGCCGATCGAGGGCGTCGATTCGCACGCCCTGGCGCGCGGCATCCACGCCACCGGTCACACCGCTGTGGTGGCGATCGACGACCCGGCCGAGTTGGTGCCGCTCATCCGCCGCTATGCGCGCTCGGGCGACATGGTCGTCTGCCTCGGCGCCGGCGTGTCGACCGAGTGGGCGCACGCGCTGCCCGAGTGGCTCGCCGACGAGCCGCGCCGCGCGGGCGGCGTGGCATGAGCTGCCGCGGCAGGTCCGTCCCGGAGCAGCGATCATGAGCGTTACGACGAGCGTACCGGCTCTTATCGACGTGTGCGCACGACTACTGCCCGAGCTGCGCGGCCGCCTCACAGCCAATGCCATGCTCGCCGACATCACCTGGTTCCGGGTCGGCGGCCCCGCCGACGTCCTTCTTACGCCGGCCGACGAGGCTGATCTCGCCTATGCGCTGGCGCGCCTGCCGGCAGAGGTGCCGGTGTTCGTCGTCGGCCTCGGCTCCAACCTGCTGGTGCGCGACGGCGGCATCGCCGGCGTGGTGATCCGCCTCGGGCGCGGCTTCGGCGCCATCCAGGTCGAGGAGGGCCACCGCCTGCGTGTCGGCACCGCCGTACCGGACGTCAAGGTCGCGCGGGCCGCCGCCGATGCCGGCATCGCCGGTCTCGCCTTCTACCGCGGCATTCCGGGCTCGATCGGCGGCGCGCTGCGCATGAACGCGGGCGCCCACGGCCGCGAGACGAAGGATGTGCTGGTCGGCGCACGCGCGGTCGACCGGCAGGGCAACGTGCACGTGCTCGCGCTCGCCGACATGGGATTCACCTACCGCCACTGCGCGATCTCCCCCGACTGGATCTTCACCGAGGCGACGTTCGAGGGCACGCCCGGTGACCCGGCTGAGATCGCGCGGGCGATGGAGGAGGTCGCCGACTACCGGGAGAGGAACCAGCCGATCAAGGAGCGCACCGGCGGCTCGACGTTCAAGAACCCGCCCGGTTCCAGCGCCTGGCGACTGATCGACGAGGCCGGCTGCCGTGGCTTCCGCGTCGGCGGCGCCAAGGTCTCCGAGATGCACTGCAACTTCCTGATCAACGACCGGGGCGCCTCCGCAGAGGACGTCGAGCGCCTCGGCGAGACGGTCCGGCGGCGCGTGAAGGCGAGGTCCGGGGTGACGCTCGAATGGGAGATCATCCGCGTCGGCCGCGCGCGCGAGGGGCATGCGACCGGCGAGGCGCTGGCAGAGGGTGACGCGCCATGATGCCGCCCGCGCCGCCACGCACGTTCCGCAAGGTCGCGGTGCTGATGGGCGGCTGGTCGGCCGAGCGCGAGGTCAGTCTCCGATCCGGTGCCGCGGTCGCTGATGCGCTCGAGGGCGAGGGCTACGAGGTGGTCAGCCTCGATGTCGGGCGCGACGTGGCGGCCCGCCTCGCCGAGATCCGACCCGACGTCTGCTTCAACGCGCTGCACGGCCGCTTCGGCGAGGACGGCGGCATGCAGGGCGTGCTCGAGTGCCTCGCCATCCCCTACACGCACTCGGGCGTGCTCGCCTCCGCGCTCGCCATGCACAAGGAGCGCGCCAAGGCGGTCATGCGTGCCGCCGGCGTGCCGGTTGCAGAGGCCGAACTCGTCACCCGGCGCGAGGCGGCGTCCCGCCATGTGCTCGCCCCGCCTTACGTCGTGAAGCCGGTCGACGAGGGCTCGAGCGTCGGCGTGGTGATCGTCCGCGAGGGTGCCAATGCACCCCCGGCGGCGATCGCGCAGGGCGGCGACGGCGATGGCATCGTGATGGTCGAGCGCTATGTGCCCGGCCGCGAGCTGACCTGCGCCGTGATCGGCGATCACGTCACCGACCTGATCGAAATCCTGCCGAGCGAGGGCCTCGCCTTCTACGACTACGAGGCGAAATACGCGCCCGGCGGCTCGCGACACCTGCTACCGGCCAGAGTTTCACCGGATGTTTACCAAATGGTCCGGAAATACACGCGGGCGGCACACCGTTCGCTCGGGTGCCGTGGCGTGTCGCGCGCGGACTTCCGCTACGACGATACGCCCGGCGGCGGGGGCGAGCTGGTGTGCCTCGAGGTCAACACCCAGCCGGGCATGACGGCGACCTCGCTGGTGCCCGAGCTGGCCCACTACGCCGGATGGTCGTTCGGCGAGCTGGTGCGCTGGATCGTCGAGGATGCGAGCTGCAACAGGTAGGTCTGGCTGGCGCGCCGGGACGGGGTCCGAAGCCGGATCGCCGCGCCTCGCCCTTGCGCCTGAGGCCGGAGCGTTCGCGGCCCGGCCGCGCCGGCATTCCCCACGCCGCCGCCTGCCGCTGCTGCTGGCCGCCGCTGTGATGCTCGGAGCGGTGGTCGTCGCGCTCGCCGTCGAGGGTGGACGCCGCGGCATCGCGCTGGTGCCCGAGGCCGACGTGCTCGCGCGCCGTCTCGGCTTCGGCATCGAGGTGGTGACGCTCGCCGGCCACCGCTTTGCCGCCGACGAGGAGATCCTCGGCGCGCTCGATCTCGCCAACGTGCGCTCGCTCGTCGGCTTCGATGTCGGCGCCGCGCGCCGGCGCATCGAGCGCATCCCGTGGGTCGCCAGCGCCGACATCACGCGCGTGTTGCCCGACCGGCTCGACATCCGCATCGTCGAGCGCAAGCCGTTCGCCGTCTGGCAGCGCGGCGGAAAGGAGATGCTGATAGACGCCACCGGCCGCACGCTGCAGGAGATCGGCGCCGGCTCGGTCGATCATCTGCCGCGCGTGATCGGCGAAGGAGCGGCACCGGAGGCCGCGACACTGGTCGCAACCGTTGCGCGCCACGATGAGATCGCGCGCCGCTTCCGCGCGGCCGAGCGGGTCGGCGAGCGCCGCTGGACTCTGCGGCTTTCGGACGGCATCGTGATGCATCTGCCGGCGGACGGCCCGGCGCTGGCGCTTGAGCGGCTGGCCGCGGCGGGCCGGATGGAGCGGCTGCTCGCCCAATCCAACCGGATCATCGATATGAGAGCCGCCGGCCGCATCGCCGTGCGCAGCGCGCCGGCCGCCGAGTCCGGCGTCGCGCGCGTCTCGGGCATCATGCCGTCCGCTACCGGACGCAAGGAGTAGCCGATGCGCTCGTCGAGCCGCCGCGCCGGTCGCCGTCTCGTCTCGGTGCTCGACATCGGCACCGCCAAGATTGCCTGCCTGATCGCCGTCGCCGACGAAAGCGGAGGCGTGCGCATCGTCGGCCTCGGCCACCAGCGCTCGCGCGGGGTCAAGGCCGGCGTGATCATAGATCTCGACCAGGCCGAGCAGGCGATCCGCGCCAGCGTCGGCCAGGCCGAGCGGATGGCCGGCGTGACGCTGGAGGAGGTCGTCGTTGGTGTCTCCTGCGGGCGGCTCGCGTCGCTCAATTTCGCTGCCAGCACCGACGTCGAGACCGGCCGCGTCGGCGATGGCGACATCGCCCGCGCGCTCAAGGGCGCGCGCGCCTTCGCCGAGCGTGACGGCCGCGCGCTGGTGCACCTGAACCCGACCGGCATCCGCCTCGACGGCGCGCCCGGCGGCGGCGACCCGCGCGGCATGGCGGCCCGGCGCCTCGGCCTCGACCTGCACGCGGTGACCGCCGACGAGGGACCGCTGCAGAACCTGACGCTCGCCGTCGAGCGCTGCTTCCTCGGTGTCTCCGCCCTGGTCCCGACGCCGTATGCCAGCGCGCTCGCCGTCACCACCGAGGAGGAGCGCCGGCTCGGCGTCGCGGTGCTCGACATCGGCGCCGGCACGACCACCATCGCCGGCTTCGTCGACGGCCGTTTCGTGCTCGCCGATGCCATTCCCGTCGGCGGGCATCATATCACCTTCGACATCGCGCGATCGTTGCAGATGCCGCTTGCGCAGGCGGAGCGAATCAAGGCGCTGTATGGAGCGCTGGTCAGCGCCCCGTCGGACGTGCACGACACCTTCACCTATCAGCTCGCGGGCGAGGACGAAGGGGTCGAGCACACGACGACCAAGGCGGTGCTCGGCGAGATCATGAGACCGCGTGTCGCCAGTCTCGTCGATCTTGCGGGGGACCGCATCGAGCGCTCGGGGCTCGGGGGACTGATCGGCGAGCGGGTGGTCGTGACGGGGGGATCGAGCGCCATCGTCGGCCTCGGCGAGCTCACAGCAAGTCGGCTCGGGCGGTCGGTCAGGGCCGCGGTGCCGACCCGGCTCAATGGGCTGCCGCCGAGCGTGGCCGGGCCGGCGTTCTCGACCGTGGTCGGGCTGATGATCGCGGCGACGGCTGACGACGGGGCGATCGGGTCTGACGCCTACGACGAGGCCCGCCAGACGGGCTACCTCGGGCGCGTCGGAGCCTGGCTCCGTGACGGGTTTTGACAGTCGGAGTGGCTTGCGGCGGTAGCGCTCGCGGGCGTCGAACGAGGTCAGAGGCTGGGTGCGGTGCGGCCCACGAGCAAGGGGGCACCACGCCGAACCGGCGCGGAGACGCGGATGTCGATCAAGCTGCAGCTGCCTAAGCTCACCGACTTGAGGCCGCGGCTGACGGTCATCGGCGTCGGCGGCGCCGGGTGCAATGCCATCAACAACATGATCGCAGCCGGCCTCACCGGGGTCGAGTTCGTGGTTGCCAACACCGACGCCCAGGCGCTCGCCGCCTCCAGCGCCGAGCGGCGCGTGCAGCTCGGAGTCAATCTGACCGAGGGCCTCGGCGCCGGTTCCAAGCCGGAGATCGGCGAGGCCGCCGCCGAGGAGGCGATCGATGACATCCGCTCGCAGATCGCCGGCTCGCACATGGTCTTCATCGCCGCCGGCATGGGCGGTGGCACCGGCACCGGCGCCGCCTCGGTCGTCGCGCGCGCGGCCCGCGAGCTCGGCATTCTGACCGTTGCCGTGGTGACCAAGCCGTTCCAGTTCGAGGGTGCCCGGCGGATGCGCATCGCTGAGGTCGGTCTCGCTGCGCTGCGCCCGCACGTCGACACGCTGATCGTCATTCCCAACCAGAATCTGTTCCGCATCGCCAACGAGCGGACGACCTTCGCCGAGGCGTTCGTGCTCGCCGACCAGGTGCTCTACTCGGGTGTCGCCTGCGTCGTCGACCTGATCATGAAGGACGGCCTCATCAATCTCGATTTCGCCGATGTGCGCACCATCATGAGCGGCATGGGCACGGCGATGATGGGCACCGGCGAGGGCGAGGGCGAGCGCCGCGCCATCCTCGCCGCCGAGGAGGCGATCGCCAACCCGCTGCTCGACGACGTGTCGCTCCGCGGCGCGCGCGGTCTGCTGCTGTCGATCACCGGCGGCCACTCGATGACGCTGTACGAGGTCGACGAGGCGGCGAGCCGCGTGCGCGAGGAGGTCGATCCGGAAGCCAACATCATCGTCGGCGCCACGTTCGACGAGAGCCTCGGCGACCGGGTCCGGGTGTCGATCGTCGCCTCCGGCATGTCGCGTGCCGAGGCCGCAGCCGAGCAGCGCCGCGCGACGGCATCCGCCCCGCCCCACTCCCACGCCAGCGACGCCGATGCGCTCGGCCGGCGCATCTCGCAAGCCATGAGCGCCGGCAGCGATCCGGTCGACCCCGAGCCGCGCGCCGAGACGAGCGCCGGACGTGCTGGTGAGGGGCGCGACGTCTGGCAGGCGCCGGGCGACGTGCAGATCGAGAGTGGCCTGCCGCCCGCCTTGGCGCATCGCCATGCAACGCCGGAGCGCAGCCGCGCCGCCGATGTGCCGCCGCCGGTCGAGGGCCATTACACGCCGCAGGCGCCGGCCGAGATCCGCCGCACGCAGCGCCGAATACCGGACATCGAGGACTTCCCGATCGTCGGGCAGCGCGAGTACCGGGCCAAGACCCAGGACGACCGCCAGCCGACGCCGCCGGCCCCGCCGCCGCTACCGCGTGGCCCTGCCGGGGAGGCGACTCGGCCCGGCTTGTTTCAGCGGTTGGCTGGCTTGGGAAGACGCCATGGTGATTCGGACTCGGCGACGCCCCAAGTCAACAAATCTGCACGCGCAGAGGTCGGATATTCGGCACCACAATCGCGCGAAAGAGCGCCGACGGACGATCACCACACGGCTTCGCGCGCCACTTCAGAAGACAGAAAGCAAGCTGTTGGTCTACCGGTATTCTTTGGGCGCGAGAAAAAATAGGCACGAGCCTGTTTTGTGATCATCCGCAAGCCTCGTGCAGAAATGAAACACGCCGTAACAGAGTGTAAGAAACCGTGATTTGTCGGTCTGGTGTGGCAAGGTTATCGTCTGCTTCGTTAACGGCCGAGTTCTGAGGTTTCCAAGGCATCGCGGGCGTCAACGGGGCGCCCCCCAATAGCGAGCCTGAGGGTAGACCGGAAGGGCTGGGTCGGGGGTGGCAGAATCGCCAGGGCTGGGGAGTTTGGGGCGGTTCTGCTGGGGAGCTTCGAGGGACGACTCATATGTCGAATCGCTTCATCGGCGCGCGGCAAACGACTATTGCCCGCGAGGTCGAGTTGACTGGCACGGGGGTGCACAGTGGAGCGCCAGTTTCGGTCATCCTGCATCCGGCAGAAGCCGAAACTGGCCTCCGATTTCTGGTCACGAAGCGCGGTCGAGTGGTGGCGGACATTCCCGCCCATGTCTCCCAGGTCAAGAATCTGACGCTCTGTACCGTCATCGGCGACGATGACGGCGTGACGATCTCCACCGTCGAGCATCTGCTCGCAGCGCTGCGCGGTCTCTCGGTCGACAACTGTTACATCGAGATCGACAGCATTGAAGTTCCGATCATGGATGGCAGCTCGGCGATGTTCGTCGATGCCATCGACGAGGTCGGCCTCAAAGAGCTCTCCGCCCCGCGCAGGTTCCTCAAGGTCTTGAAACCGATCCGCGTCGCCGAGGGCGCGTCCTGGGGCGAGATCGCCCCTCACTCCGGCTTCCATCTCGACATCGAGATCGATTTCGAGACCCCGCTCATCGGCCGTCAGCGCCTTGCCTTCGAGATGAGCCCTGGTGTTTTCCGCCACGAGCTGTCCCGCGCCCGCACCTTCGGCTTCATGTCAGACGTCGAGCGGCTGTGGAAGGCGGGCCTCGCGCTCGGCGCCAATCTCAACAACACCATCGCGCTGGGTGAGGGGCGCATCCTCAACCGTGATGGCCTGCGCTATCCAGAAGAGTTCGTGCGCCACAAGATGCTCGATGCGGTGGGCGACCTGACGCTGGCCGGGCTGCCGATCCTCGGCGCCTATCGCTCGTCGCGCGGCGGCCATCGCCTCAACGCCAACGTGCTGGAGGCGTTGTTCGCCGATGCCAACGCCTGGACGGTCGTGCAGGCGCCGCGTGTCCGCGAGATCGCGCCGATGGAGATCGGGCTCGCCACCGCACTCGCTGCGGAGTGAGCGAGCACCGCGACGGCTAGCGATGCCGACGGATCGCTCTGTCGCAATCGCGCCCTGCGGCACGCAAGGGGCTTGCGCCCGATCCCTGTCTAGGGCCCGTCTTGCCGGGTCGAGCGTGCTCCGGCCGAACTGCAACCACATTTCCCTCGCAAGCTGACGATCGTTTGCAGGGGATCACGGGACGGCCACTTGCTGCCAAGACGTTTCGGGGCCGCGACTCGTGTGCTACAGGTTCGAGTGCGGTCCCGGGGGCACGGGGCCGGCAAACGGTGGACGGGGTATGACCGCTCGGGGGAAAGCCGCGACGACGGCACGGACGCTGGTGCGGGCCGGTGTCCTGGCGTGTCTGCTCGCGGTTGCCGGATGCGCCTCCTCCAACGATCTGTCCAAGGCACTCAATCCCGATCCTCCGGCAAAAATGTACGCTGATGCCGACGCGCTGATGTCGGCCGGCAAGTTCGACGAGGCAGCGAAGAAGTTCGAGGACCTCGATCGCGATCACCCGTACTCCTCCGAGGCACGACGCGCGATCGTGATGGCCGCCTACGCATTCTACAAGGCTGGCAAGTACCCTGAGGCGATCGCATCGGCAGAGCGCTACACCACGCTGCATCCCGGGACCAAGGAGGCGGCGCTCGCCCACCACATCATCGCCTCGGCCCACTTCGACGAGATCCGGGGTCCCAATCGCGACCAGACGGCGACCCGCAAGGCGCTCGCCGAGTTGAAGACGGTGCGCACGCGCTTCCCGGACAGCCCTTATGCCAAGGACGCCGACAACCGCATCCGCCTCGCCGAGGACAATCTCGCCGCCTCGGAGATGGACGTCGGACGCTACTACCTGAAGCGCAAGAACTACATCGCGGCCATCAACCGCTTCAAGACGGTGGTCACCGAGTATCAGACCACCGCCCACGTCGAGGAGGCGTTGATGCGGCTGACCGAGAGCTACATGGCGCTCGGCATCAAGCAGGAGGCGCAGGCGGCTGCTGCCGTGCTCGGCCACAACTTCCCGAACTCGCCCTGGTACAAGGACGCTTATGCGCTGCTCCAGTCGGACGGGCTGGCACCGCGCGAGGACGGCGGCTCGTGGATTACCAAGGCCTGGAAGGCGGTGCCCAAGTTCTCGCTCGGCGGGCCCGGCTGAACGGCGCCGTCGCGGGATCGGGGCGCTTGCCGCCGCATTGTGGAAGCGGCTTCGGCGCGGTGCCCATTGTCCCTCGAATCGCGTGACAATTGGCAATCCGCCCCGTTCTCGCGCTAAGCTTCGCGGGGCGGTCGCATGCTGGATGCACGCACCCGCCGCGAGGCTTTCGCGAGGACTGTCATGACGGATGCAGCGAGCGAGACGGCTACGGGGCTCGATCGGCGGATCGACCGCCGACTTGCGCGATACGAGGAGCACCACCGCAACGTCGTCAACCGGGCCATCCACATGCTCGCGGTGCCGGCCATCTATTGGTCGGTGCTGGCGCTGCTGGTGGAGCTGCCGTTCCCGGACGCGCTGGGCTTCGTTCCGGGCCTCGACTGGGGGCTTGTCGCCGGTGTCGCCATGGTCGTCGCCTACCTCCTGCATTCGCGCCCGCTCGCCATCGGCATGGCGGTCATGACCGGCCTGTTTCTCGTCGTTGCCTGGGGCTATGCCCGCTTTGCCACCACCCCGCTGTGGCAGATGGCGATCGCCGTGTTCGTCATCGCCTGGATCTTCCAGTTCATCGGCCACAAGATCGAGGGCCAGCGGCCCGCGTTCTTCGACGATCTGCGCTTCCTGGCGATCGGGCCGGGCTGGGTGCTGGCCCGGATCTATCGCCTACTCGGCATCCGCTACTGAGCCGGCCGATGGCGCGAGGCAAGTCCAGCACGAAGGCGGCGCCGGTGCCGGTCGAGGCGCTCGATGAGGCTGCAGCCAAGGCCGAGCTGGCGCGTCTCGCCCGCGAGATCGCCCATCACGACCGGCTCTACTATCAGGCCGATGCGCCGGAAATCTCGGATGCCGAATACGACGAGCTGCGCCGCCGCAACGAGGCGATCGAGGCGCGCTATCCCGGTCTCGTCCGCGCCGACAGCCCGTCGCGGCGGATCGGCGCCGCTCCCGTCGATGGGTTCGGCAAGGTGCACCATCGCGTGGCGATGCTCTCTCTTTCCAATGCGTTCGCCGACGAGGACGTCACCGACTTCGTCGACCGCATCCGCCGGTTCCTGAAGCTCGATTCCGACGCCGCGCTCGCATTCACCGCCGAGCCGAAGATCGACGGTCTCTCGATCTCGATTCGCTACGAGCAGGGGCGGCTCGTCGAGGCGGCGACACGCGGCGACGGCACCGAGGGCGAGAACGTCACCGCCAATGTGGCGACCATCTCCGAGATCCCGCATCGCCTCGCCGGCAGGAACGTTCCAGATGCGATCGACGTTCGCGGCGAGATTTATCTCGGCCATGCCGATTTCGCCCGCCTCAACGCCGAGCAGGAGAAGACGGGCGGCAAGGTGTTCGCCAATCCGCGCAACGCCGCCGCCGGCTCGCTTCGCCAGCTCGACCCCGCCGTGACGGCGCGGCGCCCGCTGCGGTTCTTCGCCTATGCTTGGGGCGAAGCGACAACTCTTCCGGCTGCCACGCAATCGGGCGTGGTCGCCGCATTCGCGCGCTGGGGGCTGCCGGTCAATCCGTTGCTGCGAGTCTGTCGGAGCGCTGAGGAGATGCTCGCGTTCTATCGCGACATGGGTGAGCGGCGCGCACGTCTCGGCTACGACATCGACGGCGTGGTCTACAAGCTGGACCGGCTCGACCTGCAAGCGCGCATGGGCTTCGTCTCGCGCTCGCCGCGCTGGGCCATCGCCCACAAGTTCCCCGCCGAGCAGGCGACGACGGTGCTCTTGGGCGTCGACATCCAGGTTGGGCGCACGGGCGCACTGACACCGGTCGCCAAGCTGGCACCGGTCACCGTCGGCGGCGTGGTCGTCTCCAACGCGACGCTGCACAACGAGGACGAGATCCGAAGGAAGGACATCCGCGTCGGCGATACGGTCGTCGTGCAGCGCGCCGGCGACGTGATCCCGCAGGTCGTTCGCGTCGTCGAGGAAAAACGTCCGAAGGGCGCCAAGCCTTTCGAGTTCCCGACGCTCTGCCCCGTCTGCGGTAGCCACGCCGTGCGCGAGGTGGACGAGAAGACCGGTGAGATGGACGCCGTGCGCCGCTGCACCGGTGGGCTCATCTGCCCGGCGCAGCGCGTCGAGCGCCTGAAGCACTTCGTCTCGCGCAACGCGTTCGACATCGAGGGGCTAGGCGAGAAGCACATCCAGGCGTTCCACGACGACGGGCTCGTCACAGCGCCGCAGGACATCTTCACGCTCCAGCGCCGCGATGGCGAGAAGGGTCCGCGGATCGCCGAGCGCGAGGGCTGGGGCGAGCAGTCGGCGCGCAAACTGTTCGCGGCCATCGACGCGCGGCGCCAGATCGCGCTCGACCGCTTCATCTTCGCGCTCGGGATACGTCATGTGGGGGAGACGACGGCGCGGCTGCTGGCACGTGCCTACGGCTCGGCTCGAGCCTTCCGCGACGCGATGATCGAGGCCGGAACGGGCAAGGAGACGGACGCGTTCCGCGATCTCGACAATATCGCCGGTATCGGCGAAACGGTCGCCGAGGCGATCGTGGAGTTCTTCGCCGAGCCGCACAATGTCACCGTCGTCGACGCGCTGCTCGCCGAGGTGACGCCCGAGCCGCTGGCGGCCGTCGACACGACGAGCCCGGTAGCGGGCAAGACTGTCGTCTTCACCGGCACGCTCGAGCGCCTGACGCGGGGCGAGGCCAAGGCGCAGGCCGAGCGCCTCGGCGCCAAGGTCGCGGGCTCCGTCTCCAAGAAGACCGACTTCGTCGTCGCCGGCGCGGATGCCGGCTCCAAACTCGCCAAGGCGCGCGAGCTCGGCGTAACCGTGCTCACCGAGGACGAGTGGATCGCGCTGATCGGCTAGCCTTCCGTTCTCACAAGGATAGGGCCGCCCCGCTCGCAAGGCCCCATGCCCGGCCGGCGGCTCCGAGCAGCACGGCGACGACCTCGTCATGTACGCTCATCGTGCGCCGGGCAGCGGGATCGGCGGCGGCTTCGCGAGATCGAGTGATGGTGCGGCTGGTGCGGGTGCCGCCTGGCGCGGACCGTCGATCGCGGGCGGCGAGGTCGGCAGACTGAAGGGCATCGTCGGCCCGGCAGCGGGCGCATCGATTCGCGGCGCAGCGTTCGGCAGACCGAGACCGGGCGGTGGCGTCGATGGCAGTCCGAGTGAAGGTGGTCCGCCGAGCGATGGCGCAGCGCCGGGTAATCCCAGTCCCGGTGGCGGGCCCGACGACGGCGAAAGTCCGGCTGGTCCGCCCGGCGGCAGGCCCATCCCGCCCGGTGAAGGCGAGCGACCGGCGTCGCCGCCACCGAAACTCGGAGCGCGGATCTCGATCTCCTTTGTCGGTCCTGTGGGCGCAGTGCCCTTGTAGTGCATCACCATGCCGGGGAACGCGATCACGAGCGCCACCATCACGACCTGGATGACGACGAACGGCACCGCACCCCAGTAGATCTGCCCGGTCGTCACCGGCTCCATCGAGCGGCGTGTCAGACGGTCGAGATAGCGCTCCCGTGGCGCTACCGAGCGCAGATAGAACAGCGCGAACCCGAACGGGGGATGCATGAAGCTCGTCTGCATGTTGACCGAAAGGATCACGCCGAACCAGATGAGATCGATGCCGAGCTTCTCGGCCACCGGCGCCAGCAGCGGTACGATGATGAATGCGAGCTCGAAGAAGTCGAGGAAGAAGGCAAGCAGGAACACGAGCAGGTTGACCAGAACCAGGAAGCCGAGCTGGCCGCCCGGCAGCGAGGTCAGCAGATGCTCGACCCACACATGCCCGTTCACACCGTAGAAGGTGAGTGAGAAAATCCGCGCACCGATCAGGATGAACAGCACGAACGCCGAGAGCTTCGCCGTCGCCTCGGCCGCGCTGCGCACCAGCGCGAGGTTGAAGCGCTCCGGCTTGGCGTCGACGATGCGCTTGGCGGCAGCGAGCGCCATCGCTCCGACCGCACCCATCGCGCCGCCTTCCGTCGGTGTCGCCAGCCCGATGAAGATCGTGCCGAGCACGAGGAAGATCAGCAGCAGCGGCGGCACCATCACGAACGTCACCTGGCTCGCCAGTCGCGACAGCAACCTGAGACCGGTCGTCAGCGCCAGCAGCCAGTCGACCACGGCGAGCGCGAATGCCGCTCCGATCGCTGCCGTCATCGACAGCACGACGTAGTCGGCACCGTGTGCAGTCGAGCCGTGCATCAGGTAGGCGGCCGCGAGCACGGAGACGGCGGCGAGCACAGCGAGCGAGACGAGCCCGCGCGAGCCGTCGGCCTCGCGAAAGCCGATCGCCTCTGCCGGCAGGCCCGGTGCCGCGGCGGGCCACAGCATCGCCACCAGGGCGACGTAGCCGGAATAGAGGCCGGCGAGGACGAGGCCCGGCACCAGCGCCGCCTCGTACATGTCGCCGACCGAGCGGCCTAGCTGGTCGGCCATCACGATCAGAACGAGCGACGGCGGGATGATCTGAGCGAGCGTGCCCGAAGCCGCGATGACGCCGGAGGCCAGCCGCCGGTCGTAGCCGTAGCGCAGCATGATCGGCAGCGAGATGAGGCCCATCGAGATGACAGAGGCCGCCACCACGCCGGTGGTCGCGGCGAGCAGCGCGCCGACGAGGACGACCGCGAACGCGAGCCCGCCGCGCACCCGCCCGAACAGCTGGCCCACCGTGTCGAGCAGATCCTCCGCCATGCCCGACCGCTCGAGCACCAGCCCCATGAAGGTGAAAAAGGGAATCGCGAGCAGGGTGTCGTTGCTCATGATGCCGTAGATGCGCTCCGGCAGCGAGCGCAGCAGCGGCCAGGAGAGATTGATGGTGCCGTCCGACAGGGGCGCCAGCTCGACGCCGATAGCGAAGAACGCGAGCCCGACCGCGCCGAGCGAGAACGCCACCGGGTAGCCGAGCAACAGGAATACGATGAGGGCCGCGAACATGATCGGTGCCATGTTCTGGGCGATGGTGGCGGCCATGAACGACTGCTCCCCCGGGTAGCCCGTTCACTCGTCGGCGTGGCCGGGCGGGCCGCCCGCTTGGCCGTGCGGCCCGGCGAGTATGGCGTGCGCGCCGGCGCCGCTCTCCTCGGTGAGGAGGCCGCGCACGATCGCGATACGCTTGACGAGCTCCGACACGCCCTGCAGCGCCAGCAGCGCGAAGCCGATCGGGATCAGGAGTTTCGCCGGCCACTGCGGCAGGCCGCCGGCGTTGAGCGACTGCTCGTTCTGCGCATAGGAGGCGAGGAAGAACGGCCACGCCAGCCACACCATCAGCACCGCGAGCGGCAGCAGGAACAGCGCGTGCCCGATCACCTCGATCGCACTGCGCAGCGGCCGCGGGAGGTGGTTGGAGACGATGTCGATGCGGACGTGCTCGTTGGAGGCAAGCGTCCACGGCGCCGCGAGCAGGAATACCGAAGCGAACAGCCACCACTGCAACTCGAGCCAGGCATTCGAGCTGATCGTATCGGGCAGCTTGCGGATCAGCGCGTTGCCGGCGCTGATCAGGATCGCCGCGACCACCAGCCACGCGCTGGCCCGACCGATGGCCCGGTTCAGCCTGTCGATGCCCCGGCTCACAGCCAAGAGCGCGCCCATGCCGTATTCCCCCTTTGCCGGTGCCCGACCGGGCAGCGACAATTCGCTCGTACGTTGCGACCACCTATATTTGTAGGCATGCGTGACTTCCAGCCCGCCCTCTAGCATAATCCGACGTTGAAAGTCGGGCTTTTTCCGGTCTGGAACCCGCTGGGCTTCCGGCCGGTCCCGGCAACGACGACACAACGCATTCCAGGAGCAGCGCAGATGTCCGTTTCCAAGTCGCAGGTTCTCGATGAGCTGCGCCGGGTCAAAGGCCCTGATCTCGAGGGCAACATCGTCGATCTCGGGCTCGTCTCGGAGATCCTGATCAAGAGCAACCGCGTCTATTTCTCGATCACTGTTCCGCCCGACAAGGCTAGCGAGCTCGAGCCGCTGCGCCAAGCCGCCGAGAAGGTCGTGTCCGAGATTTCGGGTGTCTCCGGCGTGACCGCGGTGCTGACTGCGGAGGCCGCTCCTGGGACCGCCAATGGTGCGTCCGGCGGCAGCGTGGTCGAGCACCCGCGCGTCAAGGAGGCGCGAGCGAAAGGCGCCGCCGGCGACGGCCAGCGCGCCAAGCCGAAGCAGGGCCACAACATCGCCGGCGTGCCGGGTGTCAAGCACATCATCGCCGTCGCCTCGGGCAAGGGCGGCGTCGGCAAGTCGACGACCGCGGTCAACTTGGCGCTCGGCTTTCAGGCGATCGGTCTCAAGACCGGCCTGCTCGACGCCGATATCTACGGCCCCTCTCAGCCGCGCCTGCTCGGCCTCACCGGCCGCCCCGACATGATCGAGGGCAACACGCTGAAGCCGATGGAGGGCTATGGCCTGCGCGTGATGTCGATGGGCTTCCTGGTCGAGGAGAACACGCCGATCATCTGGCGCGGGCCGATGGTCGTCTCGGCGCTCAACAACATGCTGCGCGACGTCGACTGGGGCGAGCTCGACGTACTGGTCGTGGACATGCCACCCGGCACCGGCGACGTGCAGCTGACGATGGCCCAGCAGGTGCCGCTGTCGGGTGCCGTCATCGTCTCGACGCCGCAGGATCTGGCGCTGATCGATGCCAGGAAGGGCCTCAACATGTTCCGCAAGGTCGACGTGCCGGTGCTCGGCATCATCGAGAACATGAGCTACTTCGTGTGCCCCAAGTGCGGCGAGCGGAGCGACATCTTCGGCCATGGCGGTGCTGCCGCCGAAGCCCAGAAGCTCGGCATTCCGTTCCTCGGCGGCGTGCCGCTGCACATGGACATCCGCGAGAAGTCGGACGCCGGCCAGCCGATCACCGCCACCGCGCCGGAGAGCGTCCACGCCCAGATCTTTCGCGAGATGGCCGCCAAGGCGTGGTCCGAGGTCGAGGCCTCGCAGGGAAAGCGGCTCTCCGCGCCGAAGCTCGACGTCGTCGACGACGGTGCTGCGCTCTCGGTCATGTTCGAAAGCGGCCCTTCCTACCAGCTATCGGCCGAGATGCTGCGGGTGATGAGCCCGTCGGCCGAGGTGCAGGGTCACTCGCCCGAGGAGCGGCGCACGGTGGCCAAGAAGAAGAACGTCAAGATCAAGGGTCTCGAGCCGGTCGGCAACTACGCCGCCAAGATTGTGTTCGATGACGGCCACGACACGGGACTGTTCGCATGGAGCTACCTCGACCTCTTGGGTCGCGAGAAGGAGCAGCGCTGGGCCGCCTACCTCGACGAGCTGAAGGCCAAGGGGATGAGCCGCGAGTAGCGGACATCCTCCGCCACGATCGAAAGGTAAAGGGCCGGTCACGAGTGACCGGCCCTTTGCTTGTTTCGATTGCTCGGCGTCGGCTCAGGCGGCCTTGGCGGCTCGCCGCGTCATGCTCCGCGGAGCCTTGGCCCGCCGCACCGGCTTATCGGCCGCCGCCTTGCCCCAGGCCGCCGGAGCGAGTTCGTCGCCGCGCTTGAACGGCTTGACGACGACCTTGGCCGCGGAGAAGGCCTCACGCAGCACCTCGACGCAGAGCTCGGCCTTGGCATTGCCGCTCATGAACACGTCGAAGGCCGCGTAATTGGCCTCCGGCCAGCTGTGGACCGAGATGTGGCTTTCCGACAGCACCGCCACTCCGGTCACACCACCCTTGGGGGAGGTGTGATGAAGATGAACGTGCCGCAGCGTAGCGCCTGCTACTTCCACACAACGCTTGAGCGTCCGCTCGATGTGCTCGAGATCGTCGAGCCTCTGGGCGCCGAACACATCGATGAGCAGATGTGTACCGGCAAAGCGGACACCTTCACGCTCGGTGAAGAAGTCCTTCCTTCCTTGGTGCGCTACGCGCGCGTTCTTCGTCAGATCTTCCTTTTGGGCGGTGCTTGAACGAGTCAAGTCCATCCCCAATTGGAAGAGGGCGTCCTCGTAGGCCATGGGCCCCTCCCCAACCAGTAGACAGATGTGACCCGCCCGCTCCTTACCTTTGGGGTTTCAGGATCTCCTTGACCTTTAGGGCAGGTGGACGAACGGAGACCCCCGATATGAGGCCTGGGGTCCCGGGGTGCAAGAGAAAATTTGGGCGTGCGGCACAAAAATCCGGCTTGCCGACTCTCGCGCGCCACCAGGGCGAGTCGCGCGCCCGCGAGACGCCGGCGCCGAGCATGCCGCGAGCGTCATTCCGGCCGCTTCAGCGGTTCAGAAACTGCCCGAGCGAGGGCTTCGATTTGCCGTCTCCACCGAGCACGCCCTTGATCAGCTCGTCAGCGTTCTTGCCTTTGAGCTTCTTGCCGATCTCCTTGGCCGCCTCGAGCGCCTTGCTCGGGTCCTTGAGCAGGCCGCGGACGTCCGGCTTGATCGACGGCTTGGCCCACGGTCCTTCGATCTTGACCGGCACCTCGAGCCCGCCGCCACCGGTCTCGCCGCCCTGGCCGGAAAGACTGGCGACCAGCTTCGGCTTGGCGAGGTAGTCGAGCTCCTGCGCCGGCAGCATGATTTTGCCCGCGCCGCTGACGCGAAGGAGCGGGCTCGCCAGCTTCAGGTCGTTGTTGTCGGCGATGCCGTCGCGGATGTCGAAGCTCGCCGAAAGCTCGCTGAAATCGGTCTTCTCTGTCGGTCCGCTCTTGAGGCCGGTGAACTGGCCCTGCGACAGGGAGCGCATCGTCTGGGCCAGATTGAAGCCGGTGATGGCACCGTCGGCGAAGGCGAGTTCCGCCTTGCCGGCAAGCGTGTCGATCAGCTGGCGCTGACTGGCGCCGCGCCCCGAGACGGCGAGCGTCAGCTTGCCGGTGCCGGAAAGCCAGCCGATCTCGACCGCATCTTTGAGCAGCCCGTGAGCGGCGACGCCGTCGACCGCGAGATTGGTGGCGATCGCCGCTGCCTCGCCGGTGGCGTCGACGGTGACGGAGCCGCGCCCCTTCCCCTCATAAAGCTGGACCTCCTCGAAGTCCGTCCTCATCACCTTGCCTTTGAGCGTCACCGCGAGCTGCGTCGCGCCGACCTTGATCTCATTGAACTCGAGCCCGCCGAGCGCCAAGCGCGCCTCGGCGTCGACGAGGCCGAGGATCTCGAGGTCTATCGGCTCGTCGCTCCAGCCCGAGCGCTGCACGTAGCCTTTGACCTTCGGCCCGGACTGCTGGATCAACTCCTCGATCGAATTGGCGTTGCCGATGCCCGGAGCCGGTGCGGAGGCGGCAGGTGCGGCCGCATCGTGCGCGCCGGCAGCCCGTTTGCCGGCTCTCTGCCCCCCCTCGGCGCGGTCCTTGGAGGCCATGTACTGGTTGAGATCGAGCTCCGACATCCTGAGGTTTGCGCGCACCAGGGGCCGGGCGCCGGACGCTTCGACGGCCACCGTGCCGGCTGCCGTGGCCCCGTCGAGAGCCAGGTTGGTGTCCGCGAGCGTCAGCGTCGTCCCTGCCACCTTCAGCTGTCCGTCGAGGCTCATCGGGCCGAAGCCCTTGGCCCGCGGCAGGCGCTGTCCGAGCCAGCGCGCCAGCGCCCTGACCGAATCGGTCTTGGCGCTCACCCTGCCCTCGAGCGCGATTGCCTCCGCGAGCGTCAGCGCACCGTCGTAGCCGAGTGCGATCCGCGCGCTATCGATCCTGGCCGCGACCCGTGCCTGCTGGCCCTCTAGCACCGCTTTCGGTGTCGTCAGCGTGCCGTCGAGCGCAATCGTCTCGCCGTGCCATGCGTAGCTGCCCTTGGCCACCAGCGGGCTGGCGATCGCGGCCAGCGCCAGCTGCAGGTTTATCGCACCGATCTGCTGCGTGTCGCCGGAGCGCTCGTCGGCGTAGTGGACGCTGCCGTCGACGATCCTGACGTCACCGAGCGCCAGTTGGTCGAGGGAGGATGCCCTGCCGCTGCCTGTCGCTGCGCCGCCGCCCGCGTTGGCGGCGACGACGATCTCCGCCTCGGCCGCATCGGCATCGCGTGCGGTCGGTCGCGCAGTCGCAAGGCGGGTCGGCCGCGCCGTGCCATCTGCCGCCAGCTCCCAGCTCTTGCGGCCCTGGCCATCGACCCTGAGGTCGAGCACCGGCTTGTTCAGCACCAGTCGGTCGACCACCACCTCGCGCCGGAGCAGTGGCAGTGTCTTGACGGTGACCTCGAGGCTTTCCATCGCCAGTGTCGGCGCGCCGCCCATCTCCGGCGGCGCCGACAGTGAGACGCTGGCGAGCGAGACACCGAGGCCGGGATAGAGCGTGAGCCGCACCGGCCCGGCGATGGCGAGGTCGCGTCCGGTGTGCGCCTTGACGGCGGCGATCGCCTGCGCCTTCAGCGCGTCGGTCGGCGGCGCGATCAGGAGGAACGTCAGCGCGCCGGCGACGAGTGCGACCAGCCCGACGGCGACCAGCATCAGTGCCGACAGCAGCTTGGAGCGGCGTTTCGGCGGCCGGCGGCGCTTGGCGCTCGGCGGAGTGCGCCGAGCTTGCGGCAGGGGCTGCGGCGGTGAGTGATGGGTATTGGCCATCTCTGGTCCTCGTCGGGGGCGCCGCCGACTCCGGGCACCCTCCGAATCGCGACGTGTGTCGGTTGCACCATAGGAGCCAATTATGTCACCGGCGGGCACCTCGATTCCATCCGCATTCGTCTGTTTTTCCACCGGATGGGGCAAATCTGTGCCGACGTCTTCTACGGCGATGGCCTCGAGGACCGCTCGCGACTATGGTGTCGCCGGCTTCGGCAGGCCTGCGAGGGAGGAATGGCGCCAGCTCTACAGGGCCTGATCGGCGTCGCGCTCATACCGCTCGTGGCGTTCCTGCTCTCCGAGTGCCGGCACGCGCTCGGCTGGCGCCGCGCCGCCCGCATCGCCGCGATCACCATCGCGATCCAGGCCGGCCTGGCGCTGCTGCTGCTGAAGGTGCCCCATGCGCGCCGCGTGCTGGAGGCGATCGGCGGCCTCGTCGATGCGTTGCAGAAGGCCACCGATGCCGGCACCACGCTGGTGTTCGGCTACCTGGCCGGCGGCCCGGCTCCGTTTGCGGTCACCGCGCCGGCGAACAGCTTCGTCCTCGGCATTCGCGCGCTGCCGATCATTCTGGTCCTGAGCGCGCTCGCCAAGCTGTTTTATCACTGGGGTGTCTTGCAGCGGGTGGTGAAAGCGTTCGCGTTCCTGCTCGCCCGCTCGGTCGGCACGTCGGGGCCGCTCGGCACGGTCTCGGCGGCCAATGTCTTTCTCGGGCCCGTCGAGGCGCCGCTGCTGGTCCGGCCCTATCTCGCCGGGCTCGGCCGTGGTGCCCTGCTCGCCGCCATGGCGGTGTCGATGGCGACCATCGCCGGCACCGTGATGGCGCTGTACGCGACGGTGCTCGCGCCCCATGTGCCGGGTGCCGCCGGCCACCTGCTCGCCGCCTCGATCATGAACGTACCGGCGGCGCTGATGCTGTCGCGGCTCGCTGCTCCGACCGGCTTCGACATCGGCGCCGCGACCGCCGAGATCGCGCTCGACGATGCCCCTCGGAGCAGCATGGACGCGATCACACAAGGCACGATCGAGGGCGTCAGGCTGGTGGTCATGGTCGGCGCCATGCTGATCGTAATCGTGGCACTGGTCGCGCTCGCCAACGAGGTGCTCGCACTGATGGCGCCCGCGGGCGTCACGCTGACGCTGCAAGGCCTGCTCGGCGTCCTCTGCGCGCCGCTCGCCTGGCTGATCGGCCTGCCGTGGCAGGACGCGCTTGTCGGCGGGCGCCTGCTCGGCGAGAAGCTGGTATTGAACGAGCTCGTCGCCTACCTCGACCTCGCTTCCGTTCCCGCCGAAGGCCTGCAGCCGCGCTCGCGTCTGGTCCTCACCTATGCCTTGTGCGGGTTCGCCAATCTCGGCTCGCTTGGCATCATGGTCGGCGGGCTGACGACGATGCTTCCGAGCCGGCGCGAGGAGATCGTCGCGCTGGCGCCGAAGGCGGTCGCGATCGGCTTCCTGGCCTCGCTGCTGTCGGCCGCGGTGATCGGCGTAGCGGCGTGGGAATGAGACTGGGCGCGCACCGCTGCCCGGGGTCGAGGTGGTCATTGAGGAGCAGGCCATGAAGCAGATCCAGCCGAGCCGGCCCGTGCGGCGCGGATTGCTGCGCCCACTGATCGCCGCCGCGATCGTGCTCGCGGTCGCCAATGTGATCTCCTGGCCGCCGGGCTCGCTCGGCACGCGCGAGGGACCCGCGATCGCCGCCGCAAAGAGCTGGGGCTATCAGCTGCAGCGGCTCGACTTCGACCGGATTCCCGATGCGATCGACCTCCTCGTCGTCGACTACTCGCAGGACGGCAGCGATGCAGCCGCACTCACGCCTGACGAGGTCGAGCGCCTGCGCACGCGATCCGCCGGCAAGCGCATCGTGCTCGCCTACCTGTCGATCGGCGAGGCCGAGCGCTATCGCTACTACTGGAGGAACTACTGGCGCTGGTGGAGGCCCGGCTGGCTCGGTCCCGAGAACCCGGAGTGGAAGGGCAACTACCCTGTGCGCTTCTGGGATGCGGGCTGGGTGCGCATCATGCTCGATCCCGACCGGACATTGCTCGGTGCGCTCTCCGAGCGCGTGATGCCGTCGTGGAAGCCTTATCTCGACCGCATCCTCGAGGCCGGGTTCGACGGCGTCTACCTCGACCGCATCGATGTGCATGCCGAGTGGGCGAAGGAGAAGCCGGACGCCGAGAAGGCGATGGTCAAATTCGTCGCCGCCATCTCCAGCTACGCCAAGTCACGCCGGCCAGGCTTCCTCGTCGTGCCGCAGAATGCCGAGGAGCTGCTGCGACTCAAGGCCTATCGCACCGCGATCGACGCCGTCGCCAAGGAGGACCTGGTGTTCGGCATCGACGGCGACGGCAAGCGCAACGACAAGGCCAATTTCAATTATTCCCTCGACCATCTGAGGAAGGCCAAATCGGAGGGCGTGCCGGTGCTGGTCGTCGAGTACCTGGACGACCCGGAGCAGCAGCGGGAGGCGATTGCAGTGACGACGAAGCACGGCTTCGTGCCGCTGCTCGCACAGCGCGCGCTCGACCGGCCTCCGGCTCTCGTGCCGCCGGATCTGGCGATGCCCGAGCCTGCAACCAGCCCGCGCGAGTGATATCGAAGCTTACATTTCCGCAGGCGTGACAGAGCCTAGGTCGATTGTGGCGCGACGTCATCGTTCGGCCTACGCGCCGCCACGCGAATCATGCAGATTCAACCTATGCGTGAATCTGCAACCATACGTATTGCCCTGCGGCCGGTGGCGCTCGCGCTGGCCGTTGGGCTCGCCCTCCCCACTCTCGCCGCGCCGTCGGTCCCGGTCGAGAGCGTCTCCGGCCCGGCGCGCGTCATCGACGGCGACACACTGGACATTTCCGGCACTCGCGTCCGCCTGGAGGGCATCGACGCGCCCGAGGCCGCACAGACCTGTGCCGGCGGCTGGCTCGGCCGCTGGAGCTGCGGCACCAAGGCGACCAACGCCTTGGATCGCCTCGTCAAAGGCGTCGACGTCCGCTGCGACGGCGTCGGCCGCGACAAGTACGGCCGCCTGCTCGGCATCTGCCATGCGGGCGCGGTCGAGATCAACGCCGCGCTGGTCCGCGATGGCCACGCCTGGGCGTTCGTCAAGTACTCCGCGCGCTACGTCGAGGTGGAGAAGGAGGCCCGCGCCGCCAAGCGCGGCATCTGGTCGGCCGAGACTGAGCCAGCCTGGGTCTATCGCGAAAAGAAGTGGCAGGTGGCCGAGCAGGCGGCGCCCGAGGGTTGCGCGATCAAGGGCAACGTTTCCAAGACGGGGCGCATCTACCACATGCCCTGGAGCCCCTGGTACACGAAGGTGAAGGTCGACGCCGGCAAGGGCGAGCGCTGGTTCTGCTCAGAGACCGAGGCCGCCGCCGCCGGCTTCCGCCCGGTGGTGACGCACTAATGGCGCTTTCCCGTGGACGAAACCGGCGTCAGACCCGCAGGCTCCGACCACGAATGCCCGATTGACTTGGACGCGCGGCGCACCGAGAGTGCCGGCCAGTCGCAGCTGCTCGCGCGACGTCGTCGGGAGCCGCCCCGCCATGATCGTCCGGATCCCCGGAGCCGTTGCTGTAACCTGGATCGCCGCCGCGGCGAGCGTGTCGGCCGTCGCGCCGGCGCTCGCCGGCAAGACCTGGGACGACCTCAAGCCCGAGGTGTTCGGCGCCACGCCGATCGAGAGCGGCGTCGGCATCGTCACTCTGAAGGCGCCGACCCGTCCCGACGACCAGCGCAAGGTGCCGATCGCGATCGAGGCTGAGCTCCCCGACGGCCGCACCATCAAGTCGCTGACCGTCATCGTCGACGAGAACCCCTCGCCGGTCGCCGCCCGCTTCCATCTCGGCCCCAATCGCCGGCAGGTGTCGATCGCCGCCAGGTTCCGCCTGAACTCTGAAACCGACGTCCGCGCGGTGGTCGAGGCCAGCGACGGCGCGCTCTACATGGTCGAGAGCCACGTGCGCTTCGCCGGCGGCCAGGCCTCGTGCTCGGCGCCGCCGCAGGGCGACCCCAAGGAGATCGCCGAGACCATGGGGCAGATGACGCTGACCCACGAGCGCTCGAAGGTCGCCGCGAGCCAGCTGCACCCAAAGGCGCGCCTCGACGTGCGCCACCCCAATCATACCGGATTGGTGCTGGACCAGCTGACGCTGCTCTACACGCCGCTCAGGATCGTCGAGCGCCTCGAGGTGCGCCAGGGCGATGAGCGTGTGCTCGACATGGAAGGCTCGATGACCGTTTCGCAGGATCCCTCGATCGACTTCGACTACGAGGTCAACGGCGCCGAGGAAATGAAGGTCCGCCTGCAGGATTCCGACGGCGCCGTATGGCAGAACGCCTTCCCGCTCGGGAATGGGAGCTGACGCCGCCCATGTCGAATCGACCTGCTGGTGACGGTCGATTCTACCTCGCCTGCACCTTCGTGCCCGGGATCGGCGTGATCACGTCGTCGACGTGATACGTGTGGCAGAGCAGGCAGTCCTGACGCGCCTTGCTCCTGGTGTGGCAGCTCTGGCAGCGATCCTTTGGCACCGTGCCGAACTCGGCGGCAAAGTCGCGCGGATCACCTTGCGCGTAGCTTTTCAGATAGCGCTCGCTTCTCTCGAGCTCGTGGCAGGCGAGGCAGCCCTCCTTGCCGACGGCGACGAAATGCGGCTCGTGGACGAAGCGCGTGAAGCGGCCTTGCTTGCCCGCGACGGACGCCGGGGAGAAGTTGACCGTGCGCCCGCCGCCAGGCACCGCGTCGACGCTGTGGCACTTCGTGCATGAGCCTTGCGCGTCTTTGCCGGTCAGGGCATCGAACACCGCCGCCGCCGGGCCGGTATCGCCCGTGGGCGCGCGCGGGCCGGTCAGCACGAGCCAGGAGGTGATGAACTTGTCCTTGTGGCCGGCTGGCCGGTAGTAGATCGCGTGGTCCTGCTGGTACCAGCCGCCGGCCTCGGCCCAGCTTTCCGGGTCCACCTCGCTCGCGATGCCTGCGCCGGCGCTCGCCTTCGCTGGCTGAATTGCCGGCGCGGTGTCTGGCGCCGCTGCCGCGCCAGCCGGCGCCTTGTCGGATCGCGGCGGCCTGCCCGAAAGCTTGCCGTGCGCGCGGATCTCCTCGCGCTCGCGCTCGGTCGGAAACAGCAGGTCGTCCGACTGCACGGCCTGTGTCGCGCCGCCCGCCGTCGACTTTGCCTGCGGCGGCTTGCCGGTAGGGACGCCCGCCTCGGGTCTGCCGGCGGCAGCGCCGGTATTTGAGGGCAAGGCGCCAGCCTGAGCCGTCGTGCGGAGCTCTTGGAGGCCGGCCCGCATCGCTGCCGGCAGCTTGCGGTTGGCGGGGAGTCGCTGGCCGTCGCCGGACGCCGTACTCGCGGTGCTGGCCGGTTGCGATGCGGCCGGCGCGATGGCAGCTCCTGCGTCCTGCTTCGGCGCCTTCTGCACCAGGCACTGGCCGAGCACGCGCACGAGGCAGCCTTGGCCGTCACTATTGCCCTTGGTCGCGCCCGCTGCGGCCGGGCGGCGCGGCGTGTCGTCCTGCTCCAACTCTGATCCGGGCGACTCCTCGGGTGCGACCGGCTCCGCTGCAGCCGCCTCTGTCGCGGTTGCCTCGGCAGGCGATGCCGGCCCCGATGTCACCGTGCTCCAGCCGCTCTGTTGCGGATCGCTCGCGCCGGCGCCGGCGGCCATTTCCGCGGCGAGATTGGGCAGCCAGCGCTGCTGTGCCGCGACGAGCACATCGCGCGGGATACGTTGGGTCAGATCGGCGACGAGCGCGGCCTCGAGCTTTCCCTTGCCGGCGAGATCGAGGCCGCCCAGCACGTCGGACGTCCGCTCCTTGATCAGCGCGTAGATCAGTCGCTTGATCTCCCAGACCAGCTCGCTCACCGCATTGATCTGGGCGTCGCTCGCGTCACCGAGATCCTGCAGGCTCAAGCCGTCGACCGCCCGGATCAGCGTGCGGCCCCGCTCGTTGCCGCCGATCAGCAGTTTCATGAACGGGGTCAGCTCCGCTTCCGACGCCTGCGGCCATTCGCCGATCGACGCCTTCCACTTGCTCAGCGTCTGCAGGTCGAGGCCGGGCAGGCTCAGGAAGGCGATGCCCTTCGGCCCGCTGACCCGCTCCTTGCCGGTGATCTGGTCGCGGTGGCAGGTGGCGCAGGTCTGCTCGAACGGCGCCACGGCCATGATCCTCTTGTCCTGGCGGCTGTCGTGACAAATCGCGCAGGTGGCCGGGATGCGTCGCGAAGGATCCTTCTTCGCCACCTCGGGGAAGTGCTTGTCGAAATGTCCGGCGTGGTCGTAGACGATCCGCGTGCGGCGCCGGAACGGATAGCTGTCGAATTTCGGGTGCTGACCGTCGAAGCTGTCGAACTGCACAACATGGCAGGACTGGCATTGCGCGTTGGAGATCGTGCCGAGATCGATATCGACGCCCTGGTGCTCCTGGTGGCACGTCGCGCAGTGGAGCCCGCCGGCGACCATGTCATGCGTCGGGAAGGCGCGGCTCTGGGCGCGGAGCGCTGCCGGAGCAGGCTCGGCCGCCACGAATTTTCTCAGCCGCTCGGTGCTTCTCTTCAGCGCGTCGGCCGGGGCGCCGTGCGGATTGAAGGCCGTGTCCGGCATCTTGTGGCAGACGAGACAGGCCTTGCTGTCGGCACCCGGATCGCCGGCGACGAGGCCGTGTAGCCAGCTCAACCTTCCGCTGCCGCTCTTGGTGTGGCAGCCGCCGCAATCCTCGATCGCGCTGTGGGCGCTGACGAGTGGACCCGGCATCAGGAAGCGGCGCAGCTGCGCCACGTCGGAGATGACGAGCGTCGCGGCCACCGAGACGACGGTCACGAGCGCGAGCAGCACGGCCAGGCGGTCGCGGCGGCTTCCAGGGAGCGCAGGCGCCCAGGCCCGCGGCGACCGCGCCGATCCCGCTCGTGCCGGCCAGCGCATCACCAGTTCCCCGATGAGAAGGCGTAAACGACGAGGACGTGCAGGACCGTCAGAACCGTCAGCGCATACGTGACCGGCACGTGCACGAGGAGCCAGGCCTTGGCGAGCGCGTGGTGGACGAACGAGGCGTCGAGCCGGTCCTTCTCGATCACCAGGGACTTGATGGCGGCGAGCTTCTCCCGGCTCCACTGGTCGACGTGGCGCGACAGGTTTTCGATCTCGTCGGTGAGCCGCTCGAGCGGGCGGCGCGAGCCGACGAGATGGGCGGCGAGATTGCGCGGCCCCGTGAGGAAGTCCTGCAGGTGGCTGGCGTAGAGGTCCGCGATCCACGCGTCGTAAGGCGGCGCCGGCAGGGCGATCCTGGCTGCCGCCGGATCGGTCCTTGCGACGGCAGCCTGCACATCGCGCGCCAGCTCGGCGCGGCGGGTCGCGATGCGGTCGGCGTCGACGCGCTCGTCGATCCCACCTTTGGCCTTCGCCGACCAGGTGAGATACACGCCGAAGCAGCCGCTGAGCGCCACCAGCACGAAGCCGGCGCCGAGCGCCCACTCGAAGCCGGTGTCGGGCAGCGACAGATCGATATGCGAGGCGAAGGCGGCGATCAGCAGGAAGCCCAGAAAGATGTGGAGCTTGCGCCAGCGAACGGCCGCTGTCGGCGACAGGCGCGCCGTCGTGGTGGCGACGTGGAAGGTGATCTGCAGGCCCATGCCGGCGGCCAACACCCAGCCATCGAGATAGCGCGGGTCGCGCAGGCCGTTGCCATAGATCCACACGAGCCACAGCAGCGCGCCGGAGAGCGCCGCGATCAGCACCACCACGAGCGTATTGCGCGCCAGAGATCGGGCACCGCCGCGCGCTTGGCCGGCGAGGCCGATGACGCGCGCGGTCGCGCCGATCTGACGGTAGCCCGCGCTCATCGCTCCTCCATCATCGGCCTCGCGCTAGTCTCTGCCGACACAGGCTCGATCAATTGACCGCGCCGGCCTTTCTCGCCGCGCCCTTGAGCTTGTCCGGCCCGGGAATGAGTCCGTCGAGACCGGCCAGGGTGCTGCCGTCGAGCTTCTCGGTCATGTTTCGTAGCAGCTCGGCGATCTGGTCGGCGGCGGCCGTCAGCCGCGCCTCGTTGCCGAGCGTCAGGCCGGCCGAATGGGCGTATTCCACCAGCTTCGCGATCTCGGGCACGCTCGGCACCGCCTTGGCCGCCGCGGCGAGCTGCTTGCGCGCTAAATCGGCACGCTTCGCCATCTCGAAGGCATAGACCTTTCGCACGGTCGCCTTGCCGACTGCCCGCAAGGCCATCTCGAGCTCGACGCCGAGGCCGATGAGATAGAGCATCCGCTTGCGCGCCGCGCTGGCCGGCACGTTCTCCTTGCCCTTCGAATGCCAGGTGTTGTGCCGCACCTCGCCTTGCGACCAGGACAACAGCTCGAAGGCGCTGCCGGCGCGATGCCCGCCCTTGTTGACGAGCTCCTCGTGCGGCACGACGTGGCAGCCGAGGCAGTTCCGCGCCAGCTGATAGAGCGCGCGCGGCCTGATCATTCCCTTCGAGTCGGCAAGTTTCCAGCGCGCCTCTGCCTCCGACTTGCTCTCGGTTTGCGCGGTCTTGCCGCTGTAGCCGGCATGGATCTTGATCCAGTCCTTGCCGCCGCTGTGGCAGGATTCGCAGGAGATGCCCGCAATCGGCTCCGGCTTGCCGCTCTTGCTCTGGACGGTGAAGTGGCAGGCGAGACAAAGGCTCTCCGATTTGACGCGTCGGACTCCCATCCTCTGCACAATGCCATTCGCCGCCGTATCGCGCGGCATGTCACGGAAGGTCTTGAAATGATGCGAGCCCTTCCAGGCCTCGGCCTCCTGCTTGTGGCATTCCGCGCAGACGTTCGGGCCGACCACCTTGTCGGGATCGGACGCGTCGGCGCCGCCGCCGGCGAGCGCGACGAGAGCGACCAGGATGCCGATCCCGAGCGCGTGGGGACGACGCTTTGCGCGGGGGCCGCGGCCGATCGAGGGAGGACTGTTCGTGCTACGAGCGATGATGGTCTCTCACCCTTGGTTCTGGCATCCGATACGCATGCACGGGCTGCTGGCGCCGCGCGCGTAGCGGATTGACGGTGATCTGGCCAATCTGCGTGCCGAGCCACCCCATGGCCCGGGCCGTTGCGCTCTCGCCGGCGCGCTCCCCGGCGGCGGGCACGAATGGATCGGCATGACAGACCGCGCCGACCCGTCCCGCGATCGATCGGATCGCATCGACCATCTGGGGCGCGCCGCAGGCGTAGAGCACGTCGGCCGGTATGAGACGCGGCAGATAGTCGGTCGGCCGGCCCGGCTTCACCGCACCGCTCGCGATCTGCGGGTCACTGCACACGGCCACGGCGAGGACGTTGGGGAAGCGGGCCAGCTGTCCGAGTGCCGGGAGCATATAGAGGGACTCGGTGCTGCGGCCGCCGGCGATGACCATCATTCTGCGCTGCGGATTCTCGCGCAGTGCCGCGACGGCGACGGACCAGATCGGCGCAAATCCCGTGTTGGTGGCGACGAGCACGAGGCGGCTCGTCTGGTTGGGCCGGAAATGCGCCGAGCCGTATGGACCCGTCAGAGTCACCCGATGGCCCGGCCTGATGCGCCTGCCGAGCGCCGAGGAGACTCGCCCGCCCTTCATCCGCCGGACATGGAACCAGGTCGTGCGGTTGTCCTCGTCACCGCTCAAGGCATGGGTGAAGCTGAACGGTCGGCTCGGATAGCCGCTGAAGCGCACCTGCGCATACTGCCCGGCATGATGCGGGAGGGCACGATCGGTCCTGACACCGACCTCCACGACCTCTGCCGACAAGTGGCGAAGCGAGCTCAGCACACCTTCGACGGTGCGCGCTCTCGATCGCGCCCGGCTCTCGATCACGGCGTCGCCGCCGATCCGGCATTGGCAGGCATGAACGATCCCTGGCTCGCTGCCCTCGCCGCCCAGCACGACACCGGAGACGAGACGCACGCAGCAGGTGCCGCAGTGGCCGGCACGGCAATCGTAGGGCAGGTCGATGCCGTTGCTCAGCGCCGCGTCCAGCAGCGTCTCATCGCGTCGCGCCAGGATGCGTCGGCCGTCGATCGTGATCTGGTGTCGGGCCATTCGATGGACTCCAAGGGATCGCAGGTCCGCCACGAAGGCAGGAGCGGGCCCCTGTCGTCGTCGGTCCTTCCTGAGTCTCGTGCAATTCGCACGCCGTGGCTGTGACGCAGTCGTCCTCGTCGTTCGGCAGCCACGCTGCCGAGCTTGCACCATCCGCCGCCACTCGAATTCCCCCTCGGACCATCGGTCCTGCAATTCACCTATCTGGCGGGATGTTGACCATTTGATGGCTCCGCCGATCGGCGCGCGAGTGCGCGAGTCGGAAGGATCGATATCGGGCAAATGTCGATCCGGATTGCACGTGTCGCGCTTGAGACGCCGGAAACGGACCATCGACGGTGCACAACGCTCGGCATTGCGATTTGGCTCGTGATTTTGATTATTGCCGCGGCCACATCACGGCCCATTTTCGAATGTCGAAATGCCGAGTGCTCGCAACGCCAGAGTGGCGGTCGGGCTGGCGTTCGTGTGGCCGGGTGGGATGGGGATCTCGCTCGAGGGGGAACGGAGGAAAGCAGAAGGGAGGGGCTGGGGGTTGAGTGATGCTACGCCTATCGAGCGCCTGGGTCCTGCCAAGCGCCGTCGCGACCGTCGCACTGTTCCACACAGCCATTCCGTCGGAGCCGGGGCGGGCGCAGCAATCGCCAGCAGACGTCAAAGCCGCGCTCGAGGCGCTCGTCAAGGCGGACGAGCAGAAGAGGTTCAAGGCCGGCCGCGCGGCCATGAAGGTCGGGGTCGCCGACGCGAAGCCCGATAGAGACGCCGGCACGAACGCAGACGAGGCGCTCTACCCGACCGCTGCGCAATGCGGCGAGTGCCACAAGCAGATCTACGACGAGTGGGCCTCCTCGCAGCACGCCTATGCGTCGATCTCGCCGATGTTCCACAAGTTCGAGCAGAAGTTCCAGGAGCTGACGCAAGGCACCGTCGGCACATTCTGCGTGCGCTGCCACCAGCAGGTCGGCACGCAGCTCGGCGAGGCGCGCGATGCGCCACTCTGGCAGCGCAGCCAGATCTCGCGCGAGGGCGTGACCTGCATCACTTGCCACCGCGTGAAGGAGCAGTATGGCAAGGTCAACGGCGAGCGCCGCGTCGAGCCGGGCACCATCCACGAGCCGGTCTACGGCAGCGGCGAGAAGAGCGTGATCAAGGAGGTGCTGGCCAACAAGGACACCTATTCCGTCAAGACGTCAGCCAAGGGCCGCGGCAACGACATCCACGCGGGCATGATCACCAACAGCCAGCTCACCAAGTCGGAGTTCTGCGTCAGCTGCCACCAGGTCGCCGTCAATCTCGGCATCAAGCTGGAGATCGTCTGGGATCAGTATCGCGACAGTCCGGCGCGCAAGGCCGGTGTCAGCTGCCAGGACTGCCACATGGGCAAGGTGCCGGGCAAGCCCGAGGGCTACTCGACCGCGCCCTCCGCGATCGTCGGCGGCAAGGAGGTGAATCCAGGCCGCAAGCATGCCAACCATCGCTTCATCGGCCCCGGCTACTCGATCGCGCACCCGGGCATCTTCCCGCACAATCCGAAGGCGCTCGAGATCGGCATCGAGGACTGGTTGCAGTTCGATTGGCGCGCGGGATGGGGCACCACCAAGTTCGAGAACAAAGTCGCCGCCGGCAAGATCAAGCCCCGCTTCCCCAAGCGATGGGTCGATGCGCTCGATCGCGAGGAGGCGCGCCAGATCATCGACGCCAACATCGCCAAGCTCGACGAGCGCGACAGGATTCGAAAGAAGGTGATGGAGAACAGCAGCCATGTCGATGGTCCCACGATCGAGGGCACGCCGCGGGTCGGCGCCGATCTCGCGTTCTCGTACCGGATCAAGAACACGAACTCGGGGCACAACCTGCCATCGGGATCGCTCGGCGCACAGCCGCAGCTCTGGGTGAACGTCGCCCTGGTCGATCCCGACGGCAAGAATGTCTGGGAATCGGGTTACCTCGACCGCAACGGCGACATGGCCGATCTGCACAGCCTCGACGTCGCTGCCGGCCGCATCGCCACCGACCAGCAACTGGTTCATTTCCAGACCAAGTTCCTGACGACCAACGTCAAGGGCACCGACCGTGAGATGTACCTTCCGGTCAATTTCGACGTGGATCCGCTGCCGCATCTGAGACCGCCCGGGGTGCCGACGACGGTTCTCAACCATCCGCCGCTGGTGCGGATGGAGAACCACTCTCTGCCGCCGCTCGGGGAGCAGGTGGCGAGATACCGCGTGCCGGGCCATCTGCTCGCGAAGCCGGGGAAATACAGGCTCGCGTTCCGCATGCGAAGCCGTGCCGAGCCGATCTACTTCATGCGCTTCGTCGGCGCCACCAAGCCGATGGAGCAGAGCATGAACGAGCGGATCATGAGCTTCCATGCCTTCGCGGTGGAGCTCGAGGTAAAGGGCTGATCCCAAGACGCGCCTCTCGGAACAGCTCTCCGAGCGAGCCCGAGGCCTATTGCCGAACGAGCGAGCTCGCGGTCTCGAGCTCGAGCTGGGAGCTTCCACATGGTCCGCAAGGCAACAGCCAACGTCCGGCGCATTGCCAGGTCGACTGCCGCCGTCGCGCTGTTGTCGGGCGCCCACCTCGCCATGTCGGGCTCGACGTCCGAGACCGCCGCGGGCGAGGGCGCGTCCGCGCCCCGCAACGAGACGTGGATCGCGAAGACCTACTCCGTCGCGCCCTTGGAGACTTCACAAGGGCAGGTCGAGAGCACCGCCGGCACGGACGAGAAAACGAGCGCGGCCCCCTCCAGCGGCACCAGCTCGCACAAGAAGGGCAAGTCGGTCGACAGCGCCTTCCGGCCCGGCCCGAGCTACGAACGGGAGTACAATGCCGAGGAGCAGGCCGAGATCTACGGCGGCAAGATCGCGGTCGAGCCGCCGCGTCCGCTGCTCGAGATCGGCCGCGAGCAGTACACC
Source organism: Pseudomonadota bacterium (assembly GCA_040752215.1). Classification (GTDB taxonomy): domain Bacteria; phylum Pseudomonadota; class Alphaproteobacteria; order Rhizobiales; family Hyphomicrobiaceae; genus JBFMEX01. The sequence goes on from JBFMEX010000070.1 coordinate 81,106, forward strand.
TCGGGCATGTACGACGAGAGCAGCACCTTGTTCGGCGAGCTCAATCCGCTGATGCCGGGCCTCGCCATCTACGGCGATTGGCGCACCGCGGTCGCCTTCAACAGCAACAAGGGCAAGGATATCGCCCAGATCGCCACCCGGCTCAACATCGACGTCGACTTGAAGATCACCGCCACCGAGCGCATCCACGCCTTCTTCACGCCCACGCAGAAGAACAACGAGTTCACGCGCTTCGAGTTCGGCGGCGGCGCCGGCGACGGCAGGCTCACCTTCGAGACCGACCTGAACCCCCAGACGCTGTTCTTCGAGGGCGACGTCGGTTCCATCTACTCGGGGCTGTCTGGAACGGAATCGAGCTTCGACCTGCCGTTCACCGTCGGACTGTTTCCGCTGTTTCTGCAGAACGGAATCTGGGCCAACGACGCGATTCTCGGCGGGGCGGCGAGCCTGACCGCGAAGAACTCGAGCAAGCTCGGCCTTGCCAACTTCGACGTGACCATGTTCGCCGCGTTCGACAACGTCGACAACGCGAGCCTGATCGGCGCCGACGGCAAGGTCGACAACCACAACGCCAACCTCGTCGGTCTGACGACCTTCATCGACGCGTTCAGCGGGTATATCGAGGCCGGGTATGGCCTGGTGCAGGGCACCGGCGAGCAGGATGGTGTGCTGCAACACTACCTCACCGCCGCCTACACCCGGCGCTATGCCAACACCCTTTCCAACTCCACCCGCGTATTCGCGAACTTCGGCGACGACGGGCGCGGGGGCGGTGACGGCATCGCTTTCATCTCGGAGAACAGCCTGATCTCCGGGCTGCCGAGCACGCTCGTTCCCTATGCCAATTTCTTCATCGGCTTCGGCGAGCCCAAGCCGCTGGTGGACGGCAACAATGCCGGCATCTTGAAGAACGTCGGCATCAATTTCGAGACCGACGCGCTGACCGGGTATCCGAAGCTCGACGATACCGCGTCCAATGCCTGGGGCGGAGCGATCGGCCTGCAGTATCTCTTCGACCTCGATCAGCAGCTCGTCTTCGAGGTGGCGATGGTGCAGCCGTTCGAGGACGACGGCATCGGCGCCAAGGCGCCGCAATACGGCTTCGGTGTCCGCTACCAGATCGCTCTCAGTCGCGCCTGGCTGTTCCGCGCCGACGCGACCTATCACATTCTCGAGGACGAGGAGGACAACTTCGGCATCCGCGCCGAGTTCCGCCGGAAGTTCTGAAGCGAGGTGCCGGGAGACGCGAAGTGCCGGAAAGGCTCGTACCGGCGCGCGAAAGTTTCGACCTGTTACCAGCGCCAATCAGCGCGCCGGTATTTCGCCTCTTTGCGCGCGGCGACTCTCGTTCTGAGAATCGGCCGCCGCCCGCGGCCAGCAGCGGCGCAGGTCGAAATATTCGATCGCGGGTATCGCAGCGGACGACATGCATCGTCCGCCGGAGGCATCGTTGGCGACCTGCAGGCCGATCAATTCGGCGCGATGGCTGCGCTCTGCATGCCACCCTGCCGGGTCTCGGCCGCTTTGCCCCTCTTCGGCCGGACGATCGCGTCGATCTCGAGATCGATCTCGTCGTCGACCAGCGCCTGGTACTTGGTCATCTTGAAGGCGCTGCGCTGGATGCGCGTCTTGGCGAGGAATTTGTGCGCGCCGGCATCGTGCTTCAGCGCCGGGTCGTCGTGCGGCGCGAGGCTCACGGCCAGTGTCACGCGCTTGGTGATGCCGTTGATCGTGATCTCACCGGCGAGGTCTGCGTCTGTGGCCGAGCGCGGCTTTACCGCGAGGCTCTTGAAGGCGATGACCGGCGAGGCCTCGACGTTGAAGAATGACGCACCCTTGAGCTCGCTGTCGACGATGGCCTCGCCGGTCGAAAGGCTCGCCGCGGCGATCGCTGCCGTGACCTTACTCTTCTCCGGCGCCGCCTCGTCGTAGTCGAGCGTGCCGCTGACCTTGGTGAAGCGACCATGCTGGGTGGCTAGAGCCATCTTGTAGATGAATCGGACCTCCGTGCGGCGCTGGTCGAACTCGTAAGTGCCGGCGTGCGCGGCTGGAGCCGTCTCGAGGAGCAGTGCGCCGAGCAAGACGGGCAGCACCGCTCGCATCCGGGCCGTCGCCCGGCTCCCCGGTCTCGACTCCCAAAGCTCGCGACCGTCTCGTGCGTCGCCGGAATTGCTGTCGTGCAGGTGAGCTCTTGTCATCGCTGCAGCCTTTCGCTCCTGAAATGCGTCTCAGAGCAATGCCGCCCTCGAGGCCCGGATCTGGAACGATATCCAAGGCCAAGCCGCTCGGCCTGCAACGTGCGCCGATAGAGCGGCGAGAATTTGTTCGAGATATAATCAGCGCGATATCAACGCGCCGATGATTTGAGGAGCGCCTTCCCGGGCGCAATTGCTCGATGGGGGAAATGCGGCTTGCGGCGCAATTTCAGATCCGCGTTGCGGACGGGGCGGCGCTCGACTCGCGGCGGCGATCGACCCGGCGCGTGCCGGCCGGACCGAGACGACCGTTCGGCGCGCTGGCCTGGCTCGGTGGGGCTGGAGCGGGCGATGGGAATCGAACCCACGACATACAGCTTGGGAAATTGTGTGAAGTGTGAGTGTTTTCAATTCGTTAGCCGATTTCTTGCACCCCGTTTGCACCTAAAATTCTTGGGCCGGAGTGGTGTTTCATGGGATCAATGAGGACATCTTGGGCGCTTTTGGTCAGAGCACGAATCAGATAGTTGTAGAGGTCTGACATCAGTGTGAGCGAGGGTGATGACTGGCCCAACTCGGGTGGTGTCAGTGGGAGGGGTAAACTGAGTAGTTCGTCGGCACTGGGCGGTGCGCTTCAGGCCCAGACAACCAAGCCCCGCCGAAGCGGGGCTTTTGCTTGTGGAGACACTGATGAGCGCGTTGCTTGACTGTGCTGAGATCGTATTCACCTGACAGTTGAGGCTACGGAGGCGACCATCAAGGGTCGCTGTGCCGTGGCCGTGCCGCTGCCGGTTGAGGTTAGATGGTGTTGCTGAGACATCACCCTTCCTCAAAG
>JBFMEX010000071.1:0-36321 GCA_040752215.1 Pseudomonadota bacterium
GACGAAGCCGCCCTGCCCGAGCCCGAGACGGGAATGAAAGAGAACGACCGCGCCGATCGCCACCGCGCGTAGCCCGTCGATGTCAGGCCGGTAGACCAAGGCGAGCCCCCCCTTCGGCCACGACGAGCGGCGCCGCGTCCGCCACACGGCGCGAACCTGCTGCGCAGATACCCTCCGTAGCCGGCGCGTGCCGACTCCAGATCATATCCTGCGCTGCCTTCGAAGCCCAAGCCTCCAGGGCAAGCAACCGGTGCAAAACGCGATCGCGGCCCACCCTTCCGGTACCGGTCCTGCACCGCTAGCCAGTCTCCTGCTCGTGCTTCCTCTCGGAAGACCGGCTCCCACTTTTCCGGAAGCTCTCCAGGCCAGCGCGCGCGAGCTCGTCGGCGCGCTCGTTTTCCGGGTGGCCGGCGTGGCCTTTCACCCAGTGCCACTCGATCTCGTGGCGCTGGCGGGCGGCATCGAGCCGCTGCCACAGGTCGGCATTCTTGACCGGCTTCTTGTCGGAGGTGCGCCAGCCGTTGCGCTTCCAGCCGTAGATCCACGCCGTGATGCCGTTCTTGAGGTAGGCGCTGTCGGTGTGCAGCTCGACGCTGCTCGGCCGCTTCAGCACCTCGAGCGCCATGATCGCCGCCATCAGCTCCATGCGGTTGTTGGTCGTATCCGCCTCGCCGCCGTTGATCTCCTTGCGATGGCTGCCCGACATCATCACCGCACCCCAGCCGCCGGGACCCGGATTGCCTCTGCAGGCGCCGTCGCTGTAGACGATGACGTGCGGTCGCGTGTGAGCGGCGGCATTCATGGCACGGCCCTCCCGTACTCGCGGATCGAGCCGATGCGCTGATGGAAGCGCAGCCGGCGCACGTAGGCGAGAGGGTCATGCGGCCTGACGATCGCGTTGGCGGGCGTGTTCAGCCAGTCGTAGGAGCGCGTCAGCAGGAAACGCAGCGCGGCGCCGCGGGCGAGCATCGGCATCGCCGCGCATTCCGCCTCGCAGAGCGGGCGCACCTCCTCGTATCCCATGAAGAGCGCCTGCCCCTTGGTGACGTTGAACGTCGCGTCGGCCTCGAAGCACCAGGCATTGAGACAGATGGCGATGTCGTAGGCCAGATTGTCGTTGCAGGCGAAGTAGAAATCGATCAGCCCCGACAGGCGGTCGTGGAGAAAGAACACGTTGTCGGGGAATAGATCGGCGTGGATGACGCCGACCGGCAAGCGGCGCGGCCAGCCGGGCTCGAGGTGGTCGAGCTCCTCCGCGATCAGCCTCTCGAGGCCGGGCACGATGCCGTCGGCTTCGGCGCGAAAGCGCTCGAACAGCGGCCGCCAGCCGGCCGGCCCGAGCGCGTTCGGCCGCAACACCGGATAGTCGCGGCCGGCGGCATGCAGCAGGGCGAGACCGCGGCCGACGTCGCGGCAGTGCTCGGCCCTCGGCCGGCGGACGCAGAAGCCCTCGAGGAAGGTGACGAGCGCGGCAGCGCGACCGGCGAGCTCGCGCAGATACGTGCCGGAACGGTCGCGCACCGGTGTCGGGCACGAGATGCCGCGACGTGCGAGATGCTCCATCAGCCCGAGGAAGAACGGCAGATCCTGGCGTGCGACCCGCTTCTCGTAGAGCGTCAGGATGAATGCACCGGCCGAGGTGTGCACGAGATAGTTGGTGTTTTCGACGCCCTCGGCGATGCCCTTGTAGGAAAGCAGCTCGCCGACGTCGTAGCTGGCGATGAAGCGCGCGAGATCTTCGTCGCTGACCTCGGTGTAGACGGCCATGATCGCGGTGCCTCGGCAGCGAAGTTGCAGGAGCGGGTGGAAATGGGGACGCTCTTACGGGTTGGCCCTCAGCTCACGCGGCACGTTGAAGGCGATCGACTCGGCGGCGGTGGCGACGGTCTCGATCTCGACATCGTAGCGGGCACGGAACGCGTCGACCACCTCGTTGACCAGCACCTCGGGCGCAGACGCGCCGGCGGTGATGCCGACGGCCCTCGGCGTGCCGAGCTCGTCCCAGGGAATGTCGCCGGCGCGCTGCACCAGCAGCGCTCTCGGGCAGCCGGCACGCTCGGCGACCTCGACCAGACGCAGCGAGTTGGAGCTGTTAGGCGCGCCGACCACGATCAGGCACTCGACGCGGCTTGCGATCGCCTTGACCGCGCTCTGGCGGTTGGTGGTCGCATAGCAGATGTCCTCCTTGTGCGGACCGACGATCCCCGGAAACCGATCGCGCAGCACGGCGACGATCTCGGCGGTGTCGTCGATCGAAAGCGTAGTCTGTGTGACGTAGGCGAGCCGGTGGGGATCGCGCGGGGTGAAGGCGCGTGCCGCGGCCACTGTCTCCACGAGATGCACCGCCCCCTCGGGCAGCTGTCCCATGGTGCCGACCACCTCCGGGTGGCCGGCGTGGCCGATCAGCACGATCTCGCGGCCCTCCTCGTGGTGGCGGGCGGCCTCGATGTGGACCTTGAACACCAGCGGACAGGTGGCATCGAGCACGAACAGATTGCGCGCCCGGGCGGCCTCGGGCACTGCCTTGGCCACCCCGTGTGCCGAAAAAACCACGGGCTGGTCGGTTTCCGGAACCTCGTCCAGCTCCTCCACAAAAACGGCGCCTTTGGCCCGCAGCGTCTCGACGACGTAACGGTTGTGGACGATCTCGTGCCGCACGTAGACCGGGGGGCCGAACTTGGCCAAGGCCAACTCGACGATCTGGATCGCCCGGTCCACGCCGGCGCAGAAGCCGCGCGGCGCGGCCAGCAGGACGCGGAGGCCGGGCCGGCTCGGATTGTCGTCAGCGCTCTGAGTGGTAGGCATGGGATGGAACGGTCTCGTTGCTCGGGTCTCTCAACAGCCGGCGTCTATCGCGCGCTTGGCCGGACGAAGACTCGGATGCTAGTGTCGAGTCGGCCTGGAACTGGTAGCCGTTCGAAGGGCCGGGGGGAAGTCGAGTCGGTTGCCGAACGGGCGGCCGATCATGCGAACTGGGGAAATATGACGCAACTCGCGCCGTCACGCGCCGCTCCGGCACGGGCTCGCCTGACCGGGCTGATGCTCGCTGCGGGCCTTTCCGGCCTCGTCGCCGGCTGCGGCATGTCCTCGCTGACCTCGGGGCTCGGCGGCGGCATGTTCGGCGGCTCGTCGAGCAAGCCGGCGGAGGTGAGCGCCGTCACCGAGGAGCAGATGCTGTCGGCGGCCAAGGCCGACGGATCCTCGAACGGCGACCTCACCACGGGCGGCATCTCCTACGGTTGCCCACGCGTGCAGGTGTGGGCGCGCGACAACAACGTGACGATCTACGAGCCGGGCCGAGTCGGCGACGGCCTCGCCATCATGCATCGCGGCGAGATCACCAAGACCGCGCGCGAGTGCCAGATCGAGCCGGGCCGGGTGACGGTGAAATACGGCTTCTCGGGCCGCGTGCTGCTCGGTCCGCGCGGCAAGTCCGGCAACGTGACGCTGCCGGTCAGCGTGTTCGTCACCGACGCGAAGCGGGCCAAGATCGCCAACGATGCGATCAAGGTCAGCGTCGATGTCGCGCTCGACAACCCGATCGGCTACTTCTCGGCCGTACGCACGGTGACGTTCCCGATCCCAGAGGGCTCGCGTCCCGGCGAGTTCGAGGTATTCGTCGCCTTCGACCGCAATCTGCCCGGCGCCGGCTGATTTCCCGCAAGCGTATTGACGTGCCTGCCGATCCGCCCCATCTAGGTGGGGCCAGATGACGTCTGCGGAAGAGATCGGCGTGCCCGCCTCACTGCGAGCCTGCCGGCGCCGAAGGAGCAACCGCCCCGGAAACTCTCAGGCAGAAGGACCGCAGACGAATGGCGCTCTGGAAAGCGGTCGGCGACGACGGACACGTTCCGGCAGCCGGCTCACCGAAGGGGTAAAGTCGCGCATCCGCCCAGCCGATGGGCGGGGGAACGTGGCAAATCTCTCAGGTCCCGCGACAGAGGGGGCTCGAAGCAGCGGCGTCATCCGGCAGCTCGCCGGAGGCGCTCGCTATTGGAGCCAACGCGGGAGCGGCCGATGAGCGCTGAAACGTCCACCGCCGCCACGGGCATGCTCGCGCGCACGCCGCTCTACGATGCGCACCTCGCGCTCGGCGCCAAAATGGTGCCGTTCGCTGGCTACGAGATGCCGGTACAGTACCCGCTCGGCGTGCTCAAGGAGCACCAGTGGACGCGCGAGAAGGCTGGGCTGTTCGACGTCTCGCACATGGGCCAGGCGATCCTGGTCGCAGAGGACGGCCGCCACAAGACGGCGGCGGCGGCGCTGGAAGAGCTCGTACCCGCCGACATCGCCTCTCTGGCACCTGGCCAGCAGCGCTACACGCAATTGCTGGCCGCGGATGGCGGCATTCTCGACGACCTGATGGTGACGCGACCCGCCGAGCCCGAGCATGCCGGCGGCCTGATCGTGGTCGTCAACGCGGCCTGCAAAGCGGCCGATTTCGATCACATGGCGCGCAATCTCGCTCCGGGCGTACGGCTCGAGCCGCGACCCGACAACGCGCTGCTCGCACTGCAAGGGCCGGCGGCGGCCGACGTGCTGGACAAGATTCTCCCCGGCGTCGCCGGCATGGACTTCATGACCGGCCGGCTGCTTCCCGCCCAGCATGCCCACGTCTCGCGCTCGGGCTACACCGGCGAGGACGGCTTCGAGATCTCGGTGCAGAGTGGAGACGTTGCCGGGCTGTGGCAACGTCTGCTCGAGGACGACCGCGTGCAGCCGATCGGCCTCGGCGCGCGCGATTCGCTCCGGCTCGAGGCGGGGCTCTGCCTGTACGGCCACGACATCGACACCACGACATCGCCGATCGAGGCCGCCCTCTCGTGGTCGATCCAGAGGCGGCGCCGGATCGAGGGCGGCTTCCCCGGCGCGGCGCGCATCCAAAGAGAGCTGGCCGAGGGACCGGCGCGCCGGCGCGTCGGCATCCGCCCCGAGGGGCGCGCGCCGGCCCGCGAGGGCGCCGAGATCCTTTCTGCCGACGGCGCGCTGATCGGGACTGTCACCTCGGGCGGGTTCGGGCCGAGCGTCAACGGCCCGATCGCGATGGGCTATGTCGCCGCCGGGCACGAAGCACCCGGAACCCATGTCCAACTCGTCGTGCGCGGCAAGCCGCTCGCTGCGACCATCGTCCGCTTGCCGTTCGTACCGCATCGCTATTTCAGAAAGGCATGATGTTTGGTGAGGGCGCTCGTCGCGCCGGCACTATCGACTCCCGCACTCGCGAACATCCCGTCGCGAAGGCTAGCCAGAGGAAAGGAACACCATGGCACTGGAGCGCTTCTCGAAGGACCACGAGTACGTCCGGCTCGACGGCGACATCGCCACCATCGGCATCACCAATCATGCCCAGGGTCAGCTCGGCGACATCGTATTCGTCGAGGTGCCGGAGGTCGGCCGGCAGGTCAAAGCGGGCGAGCCGGCGGCAGTGGTCGAGAGCGTCAAGGCGGCGAGCGACGTGTTCTCGCCCGTCACCGGCGAGGTGATCGAGACCAATGCGTCGCCGGTCGAGAGCCCGGCCCTGGTCAACGAGGACGCGGAGGGGGCGGCGTGGTTGTTCAAGGTCCGCCTGTCGAGCAGGGCCGAGCTCGATGGATTGATGGACCGCGCGGCCTACGAGAAATTCGTCGAGGAGACGGCCTGATGCGCTATCTCCCGCTCGACGACGCCGATCGCAACGCGATGCTCGCGCGCGTCGGCGTCGGCTCGGTCGACGAGCTGTTCGCCGCGGTGCCGAAGGACAAGCTGCTCACCCGCCTGCTCGACCTGCCGAAGGCGATGGGCGAGCTCGAGGTCGAGCACGAGCTGGCAACGCTCAGCAATGCCTCGACGCCGGCCGGATCGGTGCCGTTCTTCGTCGGCGCCGGCGCCTATCGCCACCACGTGCCGGCGACCGTCGATCATCTGATCCAGCGCTCGGAGTTCCTGACCTCCTATACGCCCTACCAGCCTGAGATCAGCCAGGGCACGCTGCAGGTGCTCTACGAGTTCCAGACCCAGGTGGCGCTGCTGGCCGACATGGATGTCGCCAACGCGTCGATGTACGACGGTTCGACGGCGACGGCGGAGGCGGTGTTGATGGCGCACCGGCTGACGCGGCGCAAGAAGGCCGTACTCTCCGGCGGGTTGCATCCCCAGTATCGCGCGGTGATCGAGACGCTCGCCCAGCACGGTGGCTCGGAGACCGTCGCGCTCGCGCCCGACCCGGCCGACACCGAGGACATCGCGCCGCTGATCGACGACGCCACCTCGTGCGTCGTCGTGCAGTACCCGAGCTTCTATGGCTCGATCCGCGACCTCTCCGAGGTTGCCGCCGCCGCCCACGCCAAGGGCGCGCTGCTGATCGTCGCGGTGACCGAAATCGTCGCGCTCGGCCTCTTGAAGCCGCCCGGCGCAATGGGCGCCGACATCGTCGCCGCGGAGGGCCAGTCGCTCGGTAACGGGCTCAACTTCGGCGGCCCTTACGTCGGCCTGTTCGCGACCCGCGACAGGTTCGTCAGGCAGATGCCGGGCCGCCTCGCCGGCGAGACGGTCGACGCCGAGGGCCGGCGCGGGTTCGTGCTGACGCTGTCGACGCGCGAGCAGCACATCCGCCGCGAGAAGGCGACGAGCAACATCTGCACGAACTCGGGGCTCGCCGCGCTCGCGTTCTCGATCCACCTGACCCTGCTCGGGCAGAAGGGCCTCGCGCGGCTGGCGCGGATCAATCACGCCAATGCCGTCGATCTCGCCGAGCGGCTGGCCGCGGTGCCGGGTGTCGCCGTGCTCAACGAGGCGTTCTTCAACGAGATCACGATCCGCGTGCCGGGCGATGCGGCCGAGACGATCGAGCGACTGGCGGCGAAGGGCGTGCTCGGTGGCGTGCCGGTGTCGCGGCTGGAGCCGGACCGCAAGGAGCTCGCCGACCTCATCGTCGTCGCGGCGACCGAGGTGACGACCGACAAGGACCGTGCAGCGCTCGCGCGTGCGCTCGAGGAGGTGGTGTGATGGCGATGAACCGCGAAGGACGCCCGACCCGTCCGGCGAGCGAGGCCGTCTCCGCCGCCGCCGGCACGTTCACCGGTCACAAGGGCTTGCAGCACGAGGAGCGGCTGCTGTTCGAGCGCGGTTCGGCCGACCGCTCGGGCGTCGATCTGCCCGAGCCGAAAGCGACAAGATCGCGCCTCGGCGGGCTCGAGCGCCAAGGCGAGATCGGGCTGCCGGGCCTCTCCGAGCCGGAGACGATGCGCCATTACGTGCGCCTGTCGCGGCAGAACTACGCGATCGACATGGGACCCTATCCCTTGGGCTCATGCACGATGAAGCACAACCCGCGCCTGAACGAGAGGATGGCGCGGCTCCCTGGCCTCGCCGACGTGCACCCGCTGCAACCGCAGTCGACGGTCGAGGGCGCGATCCGGCTGATCGAGACGCTCGCGGGCTACCTGATGGAGCTGACCGGCATGCCGGCGGTGGCGATGAGCCCCAAGGCAGGAGCGCACGGGGAGCTCGCCGGCATGCTGGCGATCAAGGCCGCGCACGACGCCAACGGCCAGAGCGCGCGCCGGATCGTGCTGGTGCCGGAATCGGCGCACGGCACCAACCCGGCGACGGCGGCGTTCATGGGCTATGCGGTCAAGGCGATCCCGGCGCGCGCCGATGGCACCGTAGCGGCGGCGGCGGTCGAGGCCGCGCTCGGGCCCGACGTCGCCGCGTTGATGCTGACCAACCCCAACACCTGCGGCCTGTTCGAGCCGGAGATCGTCGAGATCGCCGCCGCCGTGCACGAGGCCGGAGCCTACTTCTACTGCGACGGCGCCAACTTCAACGCCATCGTCGGCAAGGTGCGCCCCGGCGACCTCGGCGTCGATGCGATGCACATCAACCTGCACAAGACGTTCTCGACCCCGCACGGCGGCGGCGGGCCGGGCGCCGGGCCGGTTGTGCTGTCGCAGGCACTTGCCCCGTTCGCGCCATTGCCCTTCCTCGTGCGCGAGAATGGCCGGACGCGGCTCGTCGAGACGACGGGCGAGGCCGAGGCTTTGGGGGCGAGGCCGTTCGGGCGGCTCACCGCCTTCCACGGCCAGATGGGCATGTTCGTGCGCGCGCTCGCCTACATGCTCTCGCACGGTGCCGACGGCATGCGCCAGGCGAGCGAGGATGCCGTGCTCAACGCCAACTACTTGCGCGTGATGCTCGCCGACACCTTCTCGCTCCCCTTCGGCAACCAGGCGTGCATGCACGAGGTGCTGTTCGACGACCGGTTCCTGAAGGACACCGGCGTCACCACGCTCGACTTCGCCAAGGCGATGATCGACGAAGGCTACCACCCGATGACGATGTACTTCCCGCTCGTCGTCCACGGCGCGATGCTGGTCGAGCCGACCGAGAGCGAGAGCAAGGAGACGCTCGACATCCTGGTCGCGACGCTGCGTCACCTCGCCGAGGCGGCGAAAGCCGGCGACGCCGCGCGGTTCCGCGACGCCCCGCGCCTCGCCCCCCGCCGCCGCCTCGACGAGACCCGCGCCGCGCGCGAGCCGAGGCTCAGGTGGCGGGCGGAGACGGTGGCGAAGAAGGCGGCGGAGTAGGGGAGCGACTTTCGCGCAGAGGGTTGCTACTGGCCTCTGTGCCGAAGTCTATGCTGACGCTGCGGTACCGTCCGGAATCCTCTGCGTCGCGCCGTGCCGCAATACTGGTCCGAAGGCCCTGTAGTCATCGACCAACGCTAAGTCGGTCAAACCAAGATTGAGGCTCGCTGCCGCTCGTTCGCTCACCGCGATGCACGGCGCCGGGAGATGTTCTAGGATGTGGCTGCCAGCAGAAGACTGCTCTCGTGCCACTGTTGCAGATTCGGGCTTTCTCCCTCGGCTCGGCGGCACCCTGAGCACACTGCAGCTCTTGGCCCCGACGTTGGCCGCAGCGGCTGGCATATTGGCCTGAGCGACACGGGCCGTGAGGCTGCGGAGTCGATGCGGAGAGTCTCGTGGATGGCGCACTCCCAACTGCCGCAGAAGCGAAGCTCAAAGTCTTCGTCTCGTATTCGCGCCGCGACATGGACTTTGCCGACAAGCTGGTTCCGGCACTCGAAGCGCACGGGCTGGAGGTCAAGATCGACCGGCGGGACCTCCCTCTGCTCGAGGAATGGCAACGGGAGCTGATCGGCTTCATTCGGGAAGGGGACGCGGTCGTCTATATTGTGAGCACTGCCTCGGTCGCCTCCCAATGGTGCGCCTGGGAGGTGGAACAAGTCTTGGCCTTGAACAAGCGCCTCGCGCCGCTGGTCATCGAGAATGTCGAGAAGGTCCCCGACGCGATCGCCAGGATCAATCTGCTGTTCTTCACGGCGCCGCAGGACTTCGACGAGCAAGTCGGCAAGCTTGCCGCGGCGCTGAAATCGGACAGCGGCTGGGTCAAGGACCACACGAGGCTCGCCGAACGTGCGAGACGCTGGAATGAGGGTGATCAGGCGGACGCGTTGCTGCTCAGGGAGCGCGAGCTGACCGAGGCCGAGGCGTGGCTGCTACGCCGCCCGCGGGAGGCGCCCGAGCTCACCGAGCTACATCGAGAATATATTGCAGCCAGCCGCGAGGGCGAACGTCAGCGCGACGTCAAGGAGCGCGAGCAGGTGGCGCGCACCCGCCGCTTTCAGAGGCGTGCGAGCTGGGCGCTGGCCGGGATCGCAGGGCTCATCCTCGCCATGCTCAGCAACGTGCTGTGGCAGCAACACGATACGGCCCGCCGGGAGTTGCGCGTCTTCACGAGCCTTGCATCGCAAGCGCTTCACGAGGGGCAGAACGATCGGGCCATGAGGCTCGCCTTGCAGGCGTACCCGGCGCCGGGCAGCCTCCCGTTCCTGTCGCCCTCCTCGCCCGAGCTCGAGGAGAAACTGGCGGGCGCCGCTCAGCTCAGCCAGCTGCAAGTGATCCTGGCCGGGCACGTCGGTGCGCTCAGCGTCGCCGAGTTCAGTCCCGACGGCGGCCGGGTGGCGACCGCGTCGGACGACAAGACCATCCGCCTGTGGGAAACACAGAGCGGCAAGCTGCTGGATACGCTGACAAGTCACACAGCGGAGGTCGTGTCCGTCGCCTTCAACACCGACGGAAGCCGGTTGGTCAGCGCTTCGAACGATGGCAGCGCTCGGGTCTTTGACGTCGCGCCCGGCGCGACCGGACGGGAGCTCGCCGTGTTGTGGCACGACGGCGCCGTGCGCAGCGCTGTATTCAGCCCGGATGGCCGCCGGATCCTGACCGCTTCCACAGATAAGAACGCGCGCATCTGGGGCGGTGCAAGCTGGGGTGAGGTCTTCCGCCTCGCCGGGCATACCCTTCCGCTTTTCAAGGCGGCCTTCAGCCCCGACGGGACGCGGGTAGTGACCGCTTCAAATGACAACACGGCGCGCATCTGGAATGCGGGCGACGGCAAGGAGATCACGGTCTTGCGGGGCCATGCGGAAGGCGTGATCAGCGCGTCCTTCAGCCCCGATGGCGGCCGGGTGATCACGGCATCCAACGATGCCACGGCGCGGATCTGGAATGCCGAGACCGGAAAGGAGCTCGCGGCGCTCAAGGGGCACACGACCTGGCTGCTCAGTGCCGGGTTCAGCCCCGATGGAAAGCGGGCCGTAACGGCATCGTGGGATTTCACGACCAAGCTTTGGAATGCCGAAAGCGGCAAGGAGCTCGCGACGCTCAAGTCGGGAGACCGGGCCGTCAATGGCGCCGTTTTCAGCTTGGACAGCGACATGCTGGTGACAGCCGCGGATGACGGCACCGCGCACGTCTGGAGTACCGTTGGCAGGGCGCACATGTGGGCCGCGTTGAAGGGCCATGACGGACCGGTCAAGAGCGCCAGGATCAGCCGTGACGGTCGCCTCGTGCTGACGGCCTCGCGCGACGGCACCGCACGGATCTGGAGCCTGAACAACGGAATGGCGGGCCGACGCCTGCTTGGGCATCGACACCTGATCTGGGGGGCCGCGATGGCACCTGACGGATCACGCGTGGTGACGGGCTCGTGGGATAAGCTGGCCGCGATCTGGGACGTGAAAAGCGGGAAGCCGCTCGTCGTGCTCGAGGGGCATTCGGACCAGGTGCGCGGGGTGTCGTTCAGTCCAGACGGAACGCTCGTGGCAACCGCCGCCGACGATCTGTCGGCACGGGTCTGGCGCGCCGCGGACGGCCAGCAGGTCGCCAAGCTGGAAGGCCATACGTCGGGCGTATATACCGCCAATTTTAGTCCAGACGGACGCCGTCTGGTGACCGCCTCGAACGACCGTTCCGCGCGGGTGTGGGACCTGGCCAGCGGGCGCGTGATCCTGCAGCTCGACGGGCACACGCGGGGCGTCACGGATGCCGAGTTCAGCCCCGACGGCACGCGGATTGTGACGGCCTCGGACGACAACACGGCCCGCATCTGGGACGCGAACAGCGGGGCGGAGTTGGTTCGCATCGCCGGCCATTACGGGACCGTTTGGAGCGCATCCTTCAATTCCGACGGCACGCAGGTCGTGACGGCCTCCTCGGATGACACGGCGCGCGTCTGGGATTCGCGGAGCGGGCGTCAGATCCACAGTCTGACCGGCCACACCAGCTGGGTGCTGAGCGCCACCTTCAGCCCCGATGGCCGGCACATCGTCACCGGCTCCTGGGACGACATCGTTCGGCTATGGTTCGTGCCGAATGCCACCCAGACGGCGGCCTGGATCGCCCATCGGGGGCCGGTACGTGCTGTCGTTTTCACTCCCGACGGGGGGCAGGTGCTTACGGCTTCGGACGATGCGACGGTGCGGCTGTGGGATGTAGGCTGGGCGGTTCAAGTCCGCGGCGCCGCCTTGCGCGACCGTATCTGCGCAGAGCGCCTGACCGGCGTGGCGCAATCCTTCAGCGCAACGGACCTCGAGGACCCGATCCTGAGCGGCATCGATCCGACCGATCCGGTCGCCATCAATCCGTGCCTCCGGCGCGGCCCGCTCTCGCGGGACTTCTACGTGCAGCGTCTGGACGAGCTGCGGCGTGCCGTTACGAGGCTCCTCGGTGCTCGCGGCCGCAGCGCGGCGGCCGGAGGCATTGTGACCCGTGGTCCGTAAGTGTTGTGACGATGCCACCACCGTCTTGGTGCGGCTGGCATCGGGAATGTTCGGAGCATTGGTGCCCCAGCCAGTCGAACACTGCTCGGGACCAAATCCTGACCGAGGGCCGCCACGCCGTTAACGGACGCTCTCCTCCGCCATCGCTCACTCAGATTCATCCGCAGCCCTCGTCGAGGCGCTTTCCTGACTTGGCCCATAGCCGACCTCGCGCCAGCTGCGGGCACGACCTCAATTGTCATGCGACGACGACCGCACCGCCCCCCTACGGCAACCACCCCTTGTCCAAATCCAGCGCCTGCCGGACGCGCTCGCGGCCTTTGGCGTCCTTCAGTGCTGCGGTCCAGGCGATGTGGGTGCCGGCGGCTTCGGAGGAGCGCGAGCGGATCTGCACCGACACCTCCTCGCCGGCCGCCGCGCGGAGAGGCTCCAGGAGTGGGCAGTAGAGCTGCTCCCAGTGCGTGCGCGGCGCGTCGGGCGCGGTCGAGAGCGTGATACCGGGCACCAGCTCGGCCTGCCACCACAGTGCGAAGCCGTGGATGGTGGCGGCGCGCGCGATGCGCCAGCGGCCCTCGCCCCGGCGGGTCGAGCGTGTCTCGCGCGTCAAGTCGATCTCGTCCCACAGCCGGCCGGCATGGCTGCCGGGAAGCAGCTCGGTGGTATCGAGCGTGCGCACGTAGATGTTGTTGAGGCTCATCGTCCGCGCCGGGGCGAGATCGATGCCGTGGCCGACCTCGTCCCACACGGCGAGCTCGCGCGCAATGCGCTCGCTCGTCACCGGGGCGACGAATTGACGGATGCGCGAGGGGATCACCACCCCGCCCGGATTCAGGTGGCGCTTGCGCGCATCCGCCAGCGTGGCGACGATGTTCTCCTCGAGCGCGTAGTTGCCGAGCGTCTCGGAGACGACGACGTCGACGCGCGGGGGATCGTCCATCTCGGTCGAGTGGCAGGGCATCAGGTGGCAATTCCGCGCGCGGTTGCGTTTGAGCACTGCCGCGGCGACGCCCGCCACCTCTGCCGCCTCGTAGAGAAAGACGTCCTTCGCTCCCAGCTTGGCGGCCATGAGCCCGAGCAGGCCGGTGCCGGCGCCGATGTCGGCGACCGTGGTCACGCCCGGCCGAACGACCGAGCGGAGTGCTGCGTAAAGCGCCTCGTTGCGAACCTTGTCGGCGATCAGCGTGCGATGGTACTCGATGCGCATGGGGAGCCGTTGTGTTTCAGCCGGCGGCGAAGAGCGGATGATCGGTGCGGCCGTGCTCGAGGTGGTCGGCGACGGCTTCCGCCAGCACCGGCGCCAGCAGGAAGCCGTGGCGGTAGGCGCCATTGACGCGAATGACGCGGCCCTCGGCGACGACGCGCGGCACGTTGTCCGGGAAGGCCGGGCGAACCCCGGCGCCGAGCTCGATCACTTGCGCCTCGGCAAATCCCGGGTGCAGCGCGAATGCGGTGCCGAGGAGATCGAGCGCGGAGCGGACCGTGACGGCGCCCATGTCCTCGCTCTCGATCACCGTGGCGCCGATCATGTAGCGAGCCTCGCCCCACGGCACCACGTACAGCGGGAAGCGCGGGTGCAGCAGGCGCACGGGGCGGCCGAGGCTCACGTCGGGTGCATGCACGATGGCCATCTCGCCGCGCACGCCGCGCAGGCTCCGCAATGCGTCGCGTGCGGCAAGGCCGCGGCAGTCGATCACCGCCTCGCCGGGGGCGGCGGCAAGTTGCAGCGGCTCGGGCACCGGCGCTGCGTATCGGATCACGCCGCCGAGGCGCTCGATCTCGCGGGCGAGGAAAGCGAGCGCGGGGCGCGGCGCCAAGTGGGCCTCGGCGGGGTAGTGGAGCGCGCGGGCGAAGCGCCCGGCGAGGTCCGGCTCGAGGGCAGCGAGTGCGGCCTCGTCGACCGGCTGGTGACCGCGGGTCATGGCGGCGAAGCGCTTCAGCTCGCCCTGGTCGCGCGCGGCGGCCACGACCAGCGTGCCGTTGCGGGCGACGCCGGGGAACGCCGCCCGCCAGCGCTCGATGGCCGCAAGGCCCAGCTCTTCGACGACGGGCCCGGCGGCCTCGGCCTCGCAGTAGGGGGCGAGCATCGCGCCGGCATAGCGGCTGGAGGCGCCCGCATGCCCGGCCGGCGCCGCCTCGCGCACGGTGACGGCGAAGCCGCGACGGACCAGCTCGTAGCCTTGCCACAGGCCGAGCACACCGGCGCCGACGATGGTGACGGAAGGCTCGGCCACGTCTCGCTCGCTGCTGATCCGGCGGGGAGTGATAGCAGGCCCCGCGCGGGTTGGCGATCAGGCCTGGGGCGTCGGGCGTCCAGCTCGGGCCACCGGCCGCGGCCGAGGCGGATTGCCCTCACCCTGCGGGCGGGCTAAGAGTGCGGCGGATCATGACGGAATTCCATCAAGCGGGGCTCGCATGCACGTCGACGCAGCGACCGTCCGGCGCATCGCGCGCCTGGCGCGGATCAAGATCACCGATGCCGAGGCCAAGGGGCTCGAATCCGAGCTGTCGCAGATCCTCGACTGGGTCGAGCAGCTGAAAGAGGTCGACACCCGCAACGTCGAGCCGATGACGCGGGTGGTCGCGCAGAGCCTCAAACAGCGCCCTGACGAGGTCGCCGACGGCGAGATCGCCGCTGCGATCGTCGCCAACGCCCCGTTCACCGAGGATCATTTCTTCGTCGTCCCGAAGGTGGTGGAATAGGAGCGGTAGCGGCCCCCCGGGCCGAAAGGAGGCGACCATGACCAAGGTGTTCACCCTGCTGGCGATCCTGCTGATCCTGACCGGCGTACTGCTGCTCGCGGTGCCGCGCGAGGAGCGCCGTGCGGCGAGCCCCGGCCTCTCGCCGCAGGCGCTGCCCTCGCCGACGCTGGTCTCCCGCGCGCGCGACTTCGCCGAGCAACTCAACGCGCCGCTGTCCATCCTGTTCGGCCTGATGAGCCTCGTCTACTCGCGCCGTTCCTATCTCGCCAACCGCGAGCGGGCGGACGCGGCCAAGACTGCGGCCGGCATGCACAAGTGAGCAGAGGGAACCTTGCACGCAGCGTCCAGCCAACCGGCCGGTATGATCGCCGAGCCTCGAGGAGGCATGCTGTGAGACCTCTCCAGGACGCAGATCCGCGGCCTCATGACCTCGACGCCGACTTTGGGGGTGGCGCCTCGCGACGCGCATCCGGATGCATCGGCGGCACGATGGATGGTCGGGACGAGCCCGACCATGACAGCCTTGGATAGTCGAAGACGGACCAGGAGCCTCAAGAGTGCGCGAGCTGACTGCATTGACACTGACCGAGGCCCGTGACGGTCTGCGCAGGCGATCGTTCTCGGCGGTCGAGCTGACGCAAGCCCATCTCGCGGCGATCGAGCGCGGCAACGGTGCGCTCAACGCCTATGTGCTGGTGACGCCGGAGCGGGCGCTGGCCGACGCCAAGGCCGCCGACGCGCGGCTCGCCAAGGGCGAGGGCCGGCCGCTCGAAGGACTGCCGCTCGGCATCAAGGATCTCTTCTGCACCGAGGGCGTGCGCACCACCGCCTGCTCGGCGATTCTCGACGACTTCAAACCGACGTACGAATCGACCGTCACCCGCAACCTGTGGAATGCCGGCGCGGTGATGCTCGGCAAGCTCAACAACGATGAGTTCGCGATGGGCTCGTCGAACGAGACCAGTTGCTTCGGCCCGGTGGTCAGCCCATGGCGGCGCGTGGGCTCCAACACCAAGCTGGTGCCGGGCGGCTCCTCGGGCGGATCGTCGGCGGCGGTCGCTGCGGGGCTCTGTCTCGCCGCCACCGCGACCGATACCGGCGGCTCGATCCGCCAGCCGGCGGCGCTGACCGGCACCGTCGGCATCAAGCCGACCTACGGGCGCTGCTCCCGCTGGGGCATAGTCGCGTTCGCCTCGTCCCTCGACCAGGCGGGGCCGATCGCCAAGACGGTCGCCGACGCGGCGGCGATGCTCGGCGCGATGGCCAGCCACGACCCGAAGGATTCGACCTCTGTCGACATGCCGGTGCCGGACTACGCGGCGATGATCGCGAAGGGCGTCGAGGGGCTCCGCGTCGGGGTGCCGAAGGAGTATCGCGTCGAGGGCATGTCGCGGGAGATCGAGGCGCTCTGGCAGCGGGGCATCGACTGGCTGAAAGCGGCCGGCGCGACCATCCACGACATCTCGCTGCCGCATACCAAGTATGCGCTGCCGGCCTACTACATCGTCGCCCCGGCGGAGGCCTCCTCGAACCTCGCACGCTATGACGGCGTGCGCTACGGCCTGCGCGTGCCGGGCAAGGACGTGATCGACACCTACGAGGAGACGCGCGCCAAAGGCTTCGGCAAGGAGGTGCGACGGCGCATCCTGATCGGCACCTACGTGCTCTCGGCCGGCTACTACGACGCCTACTATCTGAAGGCGCAGCAGGTGAGAACGCTCATCAAGCGCGACTTCGACGAGGCATGGAGCAAGGTCGATGTGGTGCTGACGCCGACGACGCCCTCGCCCGCGTTCGCGTTCGGTGAGAAGAGCGGCGATCCAATCGCGATGTACCTCGAAGACATCTTCACCGTCACCGTCAACATGGCCGGCCTGCCCGGCATCTCGGTGCCGGCAGGCCTGTCGAGCGAGGGCACGCCGCTTGGGCTGCAGATGATCGGCAAGCCGTTCGACGAGGGCACGCTGTTTCGCGCCGCGCAGGCGATCGAGGACGCGGCCGGGCGCTTCACGGCCGCAGAGCGGTGGTGGGAGGACCAATGATGGCTCCGAGACGACCGGCGGAGTGCACCGAGATGAGCCAGGTCAGGGCCGAAATCGACCGCATCGACAATCTGCTCGTCGACCTGATCGCCGAGCGGTTCGGATATGTCGACCGCGCCTGGCAGTTGAAACGCAACACGCCCGAGGGGGCGGTCGTGCAGTGGCGCATCCAGCAGGTGATCGACCACGTCCGCTCCCGCGCCAAGGAGCAAGGGCTGCCGCCGGAGATGGTCGAGATGGTCGGCGCGCAGTGGCGCAACATGATCGGCTGGTTCGTCCAGTACGAGGAGGAAAAGCTGCAGCAGGCCGGAGAGCAGGAAGGCGCCGGCAAATGATCGGCCTGCAGCCGTTCGATCCGCTGAGCCTGGTGTTGATCGCGGCGCTCAATCCGGCGACGATCGCGGTCGCGTTCGTGATGGGACGCAAGGCCGACCAGTGGCAGAAGATCGTCGTCGCCGCGTTCGCCGCCGCGCTCGCCGGCTTCGTGCTGGTGTTCCTCGCCACATTCCTGAAGCTCTTGCCCGCCAAGGGTCTTGGCGGGGAGGCCGGCCTCGTCGCGCTGCAATTCGGCTTCGGCCTCGCGTGGGCGGCGATCGGATACTTCACGCACCGGACCTGACGCGGCCAGGATGCCGCCCTGTCGCGTTCCATTCGGGCCGCCAGCACCTATATAGCAGTGCACCCGACCGCGTCGGGCGACTTTCCATCGACTGCCTGGAGGCTCGAACCGATATGCTCCGCTTCGCACTCGCTACTCTCCTCGCAGGCGGGCTGCTGGCCATGCCGCCGCCGGCCGTGGCGCAGGACGCGACGCTCATCAATCCGGGAAAGGCCAGCGGTGTTCTCACCGCGGCAGAGGCACACGCCAAGGCCACCAAGGGTGAGCTGGTTCTGGTCGACATCCGCCATCCGGAGGAATGGAAGCAGACCGGCGTGCCGGAGAGCGGCCATGCCATCACCATGCACCAGAAGGGGCCCGAGTTCCTTAAGCAGCTCGAGGCGGCGACCGGCGGCGACAAGTCAAAGCCGGTGGCGCTGATCTGCGCGACCGGCTCGCGCACAACCTACCTGCAGGCGCCTTTGCAGCAGCAGGGCTACACAACCGTGCTCAACGTGACCGAGGGCATGATGGGCAACCGGATCGGCAAGGGCTGGCTCAAGGCCGGCCTGCCGGTGCGCAGATGGCAGCCTGGCTCCTCCGCGCCGGCAGCGGTGGCGCGCCAGTAGCACTGGCGTCCGATCGTTCGACCTGTTGCCAGAGCCGCCCCGCGGGCCGGCAGCTCATTTTTTTGGCGCGCGGCAACTCCCGCTCGACGAGCCGGCCGCCCGCGCGGCCAGCGGCTCGGTGGTACGGGCGTCCCTTGAACACGCTTCCACCGTGGCAGGTCTGCGCGGCCGGCAGGCGGCCGGGGCGGCCATACTTCTGCCGAAATGAACGACGATCAATTATGCTGGAGAACGATGCTCACTGGGTGCGCCATGTGGATCTCTCGTAGCCGCCTCGCCGACGACGTGGCCCGTTGGCGCCGAGCAGGGTGGGTGACGGCGGACGGCGAGACGGCGATCCGGGCCGAGATTGCTGCATCGCGCATGCCGGTCGGGCTGGCGGGGGTGCTCGCGATCCTCGGCGCGGTGCTGCTCGGCTTCGGCGCCATGAGCTTCGTTGCCGCCAACTGGCAGGACATCCCGCGGCCGGCCCGGCTCGGACTGATCGTGGCCGGCCTGTGGGTGAGCTATGGCGCCGCCGGCGTGCTGTCGGCACGCCAATTGAAGCCATTCGCCGAGGCGGCACTGCTCGCGGGCGTCGCCGTATTCGGCGCCGGCATCATGCTGGTCGCGCAGATGTACCACATCGACGGCAACCCGCCCGACGCGGTGCTGACCTGGGCCGCGGGCGCTCTGTTCGTCGGCGTCCTGCTCGCCTCGAACGCATCGCTCGCCGCTGCCGCGCTGCTGACGGCGTTGTGGAGCGGATGGGAGATGGTCTCGACCGGGCAGGTGCACTGGCCGGCCCTGCCGGCAGCCGCCGTGCTCGCGCTCGCCTTCTGGCGCCAGGGATGGCGGCCGGGCGCGTATTTGGTCGGAGCCGGGCTCTCGGCGTGGGTCGTCTCGCTCGGCTTCCTGCTGTCGAAGGGCAGCTGGGAAAGCGTCGTGCTGCCGATCGGTCTCGCAGCCATGGCACTCGGCCTCCTCGGCTCGCGGCTCGACCGGAGGCTCGCTCCGGCCGGGCCGCAGCTCGCCGGATACGGCTTCGCGACCGCGCTCTGCGCGCTCTTCGCCCTGCAATTCATCGAGCGCGTGGATACCTCGTCGCTGATCGTCTGGGGCGTGCTGGCGCTGGCACTCTCGCTCACGCTGGTCGCGGTGGCGCTGGCTGCACATGCGAAGGGCTTGGTGTGGCTTGGCTACGCGGGTTTCGCGGCCGAGATCCTCGGCCTCTATTTCAAGACCGTCGGCACGCTCATCGGCTCGTCGCTGTTCTTCCTCTCGGCCGGCCTCGTCGTCATCGCTCTCGCCGTCCTCGCCTGGCGCCTGCATGTCCGCGCCGCGCTCGCTCTGGAGACCTCGCCATGATCGAATCGAGACACGCGCGCTGGCTGGCGCTGGCCGCAGTCGCGCTGACGCAGAGCGGGGTGCTCGCGTACATGGTCTATGAACGCGTCAGCCTGCTCGCCTCGGGCCGAGAGATTACACTGCCGGTCGTCCCCGTCGATCCGCGCAGCCTGTTCCGCGGCGACTACGTGATCCTCGACTACGACATCCGCCGCATGGACGTGCCGGACGCGACACCGGCGCTACGCAAGGGCGACAAGGTGTTCGTCACCATCGCCGAGACCGACAAGGGTTGGAAGGCGGTTGCCGCCGACCGGAGCCATCCGGGCGACCCCGGAGCCGGTCGCACGGTGCTGAAGGGCCGCATCGAGCGCGCCTGGAGCAAGGGCCCCGACACCGTTCGGAAGACCAGCCTCGTCGTGCGCTACGGCATCGAGAGCTATTTCGTGCCCGAGGGCGAGGGCAGGACGCTCGAGGCGAAGGTGCGCGAGCGCAAGATCGACGCGCTCATCGCGCTTGGTACCGACGGCACCGCCGCCATCAAGGGCCTCCGCGTCGAAGGCGAGACGGTCCGCTTGGAGCCGCTCCTCTAGACCAAGTTTCCATTGTCTCCTCGCGCCGCGTCATGGCCGGGCTCGACCCACGGCGGTCCGGCTCAGGTCGGAGCCGATGCCTCGTTGCAGCGGACGTCGAACGGTATCCTCGTGCTCGCCGGAGGTGCCGACGCGGTTCTCGTCCCGGGAGTGCGAGTAGGGCGCCGGCGAACGAAAATCGAGCGGACCTGCCCGCCGCCCAGAATCCTTCCCCATGTGGCTTGTGCGGGGCCGAGAAATCTGCCACATTCCGATAAAAAGGTCAGCAATCCTGTCCTTTATGCGCGCGCCAGCGGCGGGCGCCGCGGGGAGGATTGCTGTCGGGCCGGGCTGCGATTGGCCGCGTCGGGCAGTGGGAGCGGGACGGTGAACGGTGTAGGCCGATTGGCGATGGCGACGAGCGGGCCGGACGAAGACTGCCGGAATGCCGCCTTGCGCAGCGATGCGCCGGCGCTGGCCACGACCACCGCGCCCATGCGAAAACGCCGCTAGCTCTCCCGCGCATTCATCATCAGCCACGCGCTTCCGGGAGAGCAGCCGAGCCGCTGCGGCAAGGCTGACCAGCCCGAACCGATACCGAGCATCCAATTTTCCGCCCGAGCGGCACCCGAGGTCCAAGATGAGCCACACTGAGCGCCACGACGCCGGCAGCCCCCTCGAGAGCCTTCCCCTGACGAGACCCGAGGCGGAAGGCCTGTTCGATCCGGCGCGCGAGCACGATGCCTGCGGCGTCGGCTTCATCGCCGACATGAAGGGACACCGCTCGCACAGGATCGTCTCCGACGCGCTCGAGATTCTGTCCAATCTGGAGCACCGCGGCGCGGTCGGCGCCGACCCGATCGCCGGTGACGGCGCCGGCATCCTGATCCAGATCCCGCACGACTTCCTCGCCGATGAGGCGGGCAAGCTCGGCTTCGCACTGCCGGCGCCCGGACAGTACGCGGTCGGCCACGTGTTCATGCCCCAGGACGAGCGCCTTCGCCGCTATTGCGAGAGCGTGTGGAAGCGCATCATCCGCGAGCAGGGGCTGGCGCTGCTCGGCTGGCGCTCGGTGCCGGTCGACAACGCGTGTCTCTCGAAGATGGTGATCGCGACCGAGCCGGTGCACCGCCAGGTGTTCATCGGCCGCGGCGGCTTCAAGGGCGACCAGGAGGCGTTCGAGCGCCAGCTCTACCTCGTGCGGAAAATGGTGTCGAACTCGGTGCAGGCCGCTTCCAAGGGCAGCGACATCGGCCACTACTGCGTCTCGCTGTCGACCCGCACCCTGGTCTACAAGGGCATGTTCATGTCCTACCAGGTGAAGGCCTACTACAAGGATCTCTCCGATCCCCGCCTCACCTCGGCGCTGGCGCTCGTGCACCAGCGGTTCTCGACCAACACCTTCCCGTCGTGGAAGCTCGCCCATCCCTACCGGATGGTCGCCCACAACGGCGAGATCAACACGCTGCGCGGCAACGTCAACTGGATGGCGGCGCGGCAGGCCTCCGTGTCGACGCCGCTGTTCGGCGACGACATCTCCAAGCTGTGGCCGATCTCCTACGAGGGCCAGTCGGACACCGCCTGCTTCGACAACGCGCTCGAGTTCCTGGTCATGGGCGGCTACAGCCTCGCCCACGCGGCGATGATGCTGATCCCCGAGGCCTGGGCCGGCAATCCCACGATGGATGCCAGGCGCCGCGCCTTCTACGAGTACCACGCCGCGCTGATGGAGCCGTGGGACGGCCCCGCCGCGATGGCGTTCACCGACGGTCGTCAGATCGGCGCTACCCTCGACCGCAATGGATTGCGGCCTGCCCGCTACCTCGTCACCAAGGACGACATCGTCATCATGTCGTCGGAGTCGGGCGTGCTGCACGTGCCGGAGGAGAGCATCGTCCGCAAGTGGAGACTGCAGCCCGGCAAGATGCTGCTGATCGACCTCGACAAGGGGCGCATCGTCTCCGACGAGGAGCTGAAGGCGGAGATCGCCGGCAAGAACCCGTACGAGACGTGGCTCAAGAGCACGCAGATCATGGTCTCCGACCTGCCGCTGCCGAAGCGCAAGGCACCGTCGCGGACCTCCAACGTGTCGCTGCTCGATCTTCAGCAGGCATTCGGCTACACCGAGGAGAGCCTGAAGTTCCTGATGACGCCAATGGCTGCGACCGGCCAGGAGGCGGTCGGCTCGATGGGCAACGACACGCCGATCTCGGCGCTTTCGTCGAAGCCGAAGCTGTTGCACACCTACTTCAAGCAGAACTTCGCCCAGGTGACGAACCCGCCGATCGATTCGATCCGCGAGGAGCTCGTCATGAGCCTCGTCTCGTTCATCGGCCCGCGGCCCAACATCCTCGACCTCGAGGGCACCTCGCGCGAGAAGCGGCTCGAGGTGTATCAGCCGATCCTGACCAACGAGGATCTCGAGCGCATCCGCCAGATCGGCGAGGTCGAGGACAACAACTTCTCCTCGATCACGCTCGATATCACGTTCGACGTCGCCAGCGGCTCCCGGGGCATGCTGACCGCGATCGATGTCGTCTGCGCCGAGGCCGAGGAGGCGGTGCGCTCGGGCGACTACAATATCGTCATCCTGTCGGACCGCGCGACCGGCCCCGATCGCATCCCGATCCCCTCGCTGCTCGCGACCTCCGCCGTGCACCACCACCTGATCAAGCAGGGCTTGAGAACCTCCGTCGGCCTCGTCGTCGAGACCGGCGAGGCGCACGAGGTACACCAGTTCTGCACGCTCGCGGGCTATGGCGCCGAGGCGATCAATCCCTATCTGGCGTTCGAGACGCTGGAGGCGATGCTGCCGAGCCTCGACCAGGGGCTGACCTCGGTGGAGGTGAAGAAGCGCTACATCAAGGCGATCGGCAAGGCCATCCTGAAGGTGATGGCCAAGATGGGCATCTCGACCTACCAGTCGTACTGCGGCGCACAGATCTTCGACGCGGTCGGCCTGCGCTCCTCGTTCGTCAACAAGTACTTCACCGGCACGCATACCCAGATCGAGGGCGTCGGCCTGCGCGAGATCGCCGAGGAGACGTTCCAGCGTCACGCGCTCGCGTTCTCCAATGCGCCGGTGCTGGAGAATGCGCTCGACGTCGGCGGCGAATACGCCTACCGCGTGCGCGGCGAGGCGCACGTGTGGCGGCCGGGCGTCGTCGCCGACCTGCAGCACGCCGTGCGCGGCACCGAGACCAAGGATGCGACGAGGGGGTGGGTGCCGGAAAAGTACCGCGCCTTCGCCCGCGCCGTGAACGACCAGTCCGAGCAGCTGATGACCATGCGCGGACTATTCCGCATCCGCTCGGCCGAGGAGGTGGGCCGCAAGCCCGTGCCGCTCGACGAGGTCGAGCCGGCGGCGGCGATCGTCAAGCGCTTCGCCACAGGCGCGATGAGCTTCGGCTCGATCAGCCGCGAGGCGCACACCACGCTCGCCATCGCCATGAACCGCATCGGCGGCAAGTCCAACACCGGCGAGGGTGGCGAGGAGGCCGATCGCTTCAAGCCGCTGCCGAACGGCGACAGCATGCGCTCGGCCATCAAACAGGTGGCCTCGGGCCGGTTCGGCGTCACCACCGAGTATCTCGTCAACTCGGATATGATGCAGATCAAGATGGCGCAAGGGGCCAAGCCCGGTGAGGGCGGCCAGCTGCCCGGCCACAAGGTCGATGCCATCATCGCCAAGGTGCGACATTCGACGCCGGGCGTCGGCCTCATCTCGCCGCCGCCGCATCACGACATCTACTCGATCGAGGATCTGGCGCAACTGATCTTCGACTTGAAGAACGTCAATCCGCAGGGCGACGTGTCGGTGAAGCTCGTCAGCGAGGTCGGCGTCGGCACAGTCGCCGCCGGTGTCGCCAAGGCGCGCGCCGACCACGTCACCATTTCCGGCTTCGAGGGCGGCACCGGCGCCTCGCCGCTGACCTCGATCAAGCACGCCGGCAGCCCGTGGGAGATCGGGCTGGCCGAGACCCACCAGACGCTGGTCGCCAACCGTCTGCGCGGGCGCATTGCGGTACAGGTCGACGGCGGGCTGAGAACCGGGCGCGACGTCGTGGTGGGGGCGCTCCTCGGCGCCGACGAGTTCGGCTTCGCCACCGCGCCGCTGATCGCCGCCGGCTGCATCATGATGCGCAAATGCCACCTCAACACCTGCCCGGTCGGCGTCGCCACGCAGGACCCGCGGCTGCGCGCCAAGTTCAAGGGCAAGCCCGAGCACGTCATCAACTACTTCTTCTTCGTCGCCGAGGAGGTGCGCGAGCTGATGGCGGCGATGGGCTATCGCACCGTCGGCGAGATGATCGGCCAGACCGACATGCTCGACAAGGAGCGCGCGATCCGGCACTGGAAGGCCAAGGGGCTCGACTTCTCCAAGCTGTTCCACAAGCCGCGCGTGCCGGCGACCGTCGCCATCCGCAACATCGAGCGCCAGGACCACGGCCTCGACAAGGTGCTCGACAACAAGCTGATCGAGCTCGCGGGGCCCGCGCTCGAGACCCGCAAGGCGGTCAAGGCGGAGCTTGAGATCAGGAACACCGACCGCAGCGCCGGCGCGATGCTGTCGGGCCGCATCGCGGCCGCCTTCGGCCACGCCGGCCTGCCCGAGGACACCATCTGGCTGACCTTGACCGGCACTGCCGGACAGAGCTTCGGTGCCTGGGCTGCGCACGGCCTCACCCTCGATCTCATCGGCGAGGGCAACGACTACGTCGGCAAGGGGCTCTCGGGCGGCAAGCTGATCGTCAGACCCAACGTCGTCTCCGGCATCCAGCCCGAGGAGAGCATCATCGTCGGCAACACGGTGCTCTATGGTGCGATCACCGGCGAGTGCTACTTCCGCGGCGTTGCCGGCGAGCGGTTCGCGGTCAGAAACTCCGGCGCCATTGCCGTCGTCGAGGGCACCGGCGACCACGGCTGCGAGTACATGACCGGCGGTGTGGTGGTCGTGCTCGGGCCGACGGGGCGCAACTTCGCCGCCGGCATGTCGGGCGGCATCGCCTACGTCTTGGACGAGAAGGGCGACTTCGAGACCAAGTGCAATCTGGCGATGGTCGACCTCGAGCCGATCGAGGCCGAGGAGTCGATCATGCAGCGCCTGATCGGCCAGTCCGGCGACCTCGAGAGTCATGGCCTCGTCGACGTCATGCGCGACATGACCGGCCAGGACGCCGAGCGGCTCTACCAGCTCGTCGCGCGCCACGCCCACTACACCAACTCGGCCCGCGCTAAGGCGATCCTCTCCGACTGGGCCGGCTGGCTGCCGAAATTCAAGAAGGTGATGCCGGTCGAGTATCGTCGCGCGCTCGCCGACATAGCCAAGGCGCAGGCCGCGGACGCGACCGGCCTCGGCGTGATCGAGATCGGCGTCGCGCGGGCCAAGGCGTGAGAGGACGGGACTGGATTTTTTGCGGCGCTGCATGGTTCATCGGAAAGCGGATCTGCAGCGATGTCGCGACGTGAGGTAGACAGGTGTCTGCAATGACGATGCTGATCAAGACACTTCCCGCTGGCCAGCTACCGCAGGCGTGGCAGCACGAGCTCGGCCTTGGACCCGATGCCCCGGTGCGCGTCGCTATCGAGGCGATGCCGTGGATTCGTGCGCCCCAGGAGATGGCGCGGTTGCTCGGCACGCTCGACAATCTAGAGCCCGTCGATGTCGGCGGCGACGTCACGTCGTTCATTCGCGCCGAGCGCGCGCGGTTGGACGCGCGCACCGGGAACGGCGGCTGATGCGGTTCGTATCGGATACCTCGATCGTGGCTAAGGCGTTTCTGGTCGAGCCCGATCGGGATCGGGCGGTTCGGGTAATCGCGACGGGCGTGAGGGGCGAGGCCACTTTGCTCGCGCCAAGTCTTCTGCTTTATGAGATCAACAATGTGCTGATCAGCAAGTCCGTTAAGGGCCGCTCCTATGACCGGGCGATCGGAACCCTCATGGACTGGGTGCGCAGCGGCGTGGTCGTGGTCGAGGAGCCTCACGAGGAGCTGTTGAGACGAACGGAGGCGATCGCATCGATCGACACACAAGGGCAGGGCTACATCTCGAGTTTCGACGCGGCCTTTCGCGCACTGGCATTGATCCGCGGAGCCTCTTTTCTCGCCAGCGATCAGAGCTACGTACACAAGACCCGACCCTTGGTCGGAAGCTTTGATCTCCTCGAAGAGACTGCGATCTAGCGAAAACGGACAGCGACCATGGGCAAGCCGACGGGATTTCTGGAACTCGAGCGCACCGACCGCAAGTACCGGCCGGTCGAGGAGCGCGTCAAACACTGGCGCGAGTTCGTCGTGCCGCTCTCCGAGGGAGAGCTCAAGGCGCAAGCGAGCCGCTGCATGGACTGCGGCATCCCCTATTGTCACAACGGCTGCCCGGTCAACAACCAGATCCCGGACTGGAACGACCTCGTCTACCGCAGCAATTTCGAGCGCGCCGCTCAGAACCTGCACTCGACCAACAACTTCCCCGAGGTGACGGGACGCGTCTGCCCGGCGCCGTGCGAGGCCTCGTGCACGCTCAACATCGACGACGCGCCGGTCACCATCAAGACCATCGAGTGCGCCATCGCCGACCGCGCGTGGGCCGAAGGCTGGATCAGCCCGCAGCCGGCCGAGACCAAGACCGGCAAGCGGGTCGCCATCATCGGCTCGGGACCGGCCGGCCTCGCCGCCGCCCAGCAGCTCGCCCGCGCCGGCCACGCCGTCACCGTCTACGAGAAGAACGCGCGCCCCGGCGGCCTGCTCGTCTACGGCATCCCCGACTTCAAATTGGAAAAGGGGATCGTCGCGCGCCGCGTCCGGCAGATGGAAGCCGAGGGCGTCACCTTCCGCTGCAACGTACACGTCGGCCTCGACGTGTCGGCCGCCGAGATCGAGGCCGCCAACGACGCCGTGTTGTTCGCCATGGGCTCGGAGGAGCCGTTCGACTTCTTCACCAAGGCCTCCGGCCGCGACCTCGACGGAATCCACTTCGCGATGGAGTTCCTGCCGCAGCAGAACCGCCGTGTCGCCGGCGAGGGGCAGCCGAAGGACACGCGCGAGATCTCCGCCAAGGACAAGCACGTGATCGTCATCGGCGGCGGCGACACCGGGTCCGACTGCATCGGCACATCGTTCCGCCAGGGGGCCAAGAGCGTCACCCAGCTCGAGATCATGCCGAAGCCGCCGGAGAAGGAGTTGAAGGCGCTTTCGTGGCCACACTGGCCGCTGAAGCTGCGCGTCTCCTCGAGCCAGCTCGAAGGCGCGAAGACCGAGTTCTCGATCTCGACGACCGCATTCGCCGGCAGCAACGGCCGCATCGAGCAGCTCCACTACACCCGCGTCGACGACAAGATGCAGCCGATCCCCGGCACCGAGGGAGTCTTGCCGGCCGACCTCGTGCTGCTGGCGATGGGGTTCTCCGGCCCCGTGCAGGACGACATCATCCAGGAGCTGACTCTGCCGGTGGTCGCCCGCGGGCGCTTCAAGGGTCTCGATGCCGACGAGCGCACCTATCGTCTCGCCAAGGACGGCAAGCTGTTCGCCGCCGGTGACGTGCGGCGCGGCCAGAGCCTCGTCGTGTGGGCGATCCGCGAGGGGCGCCAGGCGGCCGCGGCGATCGACGCGTTCCTGATGGGCGCGACCACGCTGCCACGATGAGGCGGCCCGGCCCGCTTGACAGGTGTCAAGGCGACGGCGCCGTGGGGCCGCCTAGCTTGCCCCCGAAAGACCAGCTTGTGGGAGGTGTCCGCACATGACGACAAATCTCGAGATCACCTTCCACGGCGTCGAGAAAAGCGAGGCGATCGAGGCCCGCATCCGGGAGAAGCACGCCAAGCTCGGAGAGCACCACGCGCGCATCACGCGTTGTCGCGTCGTGGTCGAGGCGCCGCACCGCAAGGGCCACCAGGGCAAGGTCTATCACGTCAAGATCGAGATCTCGCTGCCGGGTCACGCGCCGATCGTGGTCGGCAACGAGCGCGAGGCAAGCCACGACCACGAGGACGTCTACGTCGCGTTGCGCGATGCGTTCGCCGCCGCGCGGCGCCGTCTCGACGACGTCGTCGCCCGCATGGCCGGAGCGGCCAAGGCCGAGCGTAGCCGCCGCCGTCCCGCCGGCTCTGCCAAAGGCTCCGGCAACGGCAGGGTCAAGGGCAGCGAGGATTGAGGCGGCCGCGCGTCATCCGTCGGCCGACGCGGCTCGAAGTGTCGCAAGGTAGCGGCGCGCCTCGACCAGCGCCGACTGCAGCGCCGCCTCGCTCCGGGTTCCCTTGGCGATCCCGATGGCACCCTCGACCGCGGCGAGGATGAAGATCGCCGCCGCCCTCGAATCGACATCGCCGCGCACGACGCCGCTGGCCTTGCCGCGCTCGAGCGCCGTGGCGATATTGTCGATGATGCCCTGAAAAACCGCGGCGAGGCGCTGCTGGAACGCCGGATCGAGCCCGCTCATCTCCTGGGCGAGGTTGTTGATCGGACAGCCGAGCGTCGTGGCGCGCGGTCCGAGCAGTCCGAGCGCGAATGACGCGCTCGCCTCGATACCCTCGATAGGATCGTCGTACTGCGCGAGGTGCTGACGCCAGACGAGATCGGCGAGACCGGCCAGAAGCTCGTCGATCACCGCCAGGCCGAGCGCCGTCTTGCTTTCGAAGTGGTGGTAGAAGGCGCCCTTGGTGAGCCCGGCCTTGGCGAGCAGGGTGTCGACCCGGAGCCCCTGGTAGCCGTGCTCGTAAATCTCGGCGAATGCCACGTCGAGCAGGCGAGTGCGGGTGGCGGCCCCGTCGCGGTCGCTCTGCCGTTCGCTCACCCCGGCCGCAGACAAGCTCTCTTCCTCTCGATTTCTCAATGAGTTGTCGGACCATCCGGAACCCGACGCCGATGCCTATGTTAGCCCGATTTGCGCGCTTCGGACCATGTCCTCTCGGCGCGGAAACGCATTCACAGGCACATGAGCGCATTCGAATATATATGGACAGACCGGTTGGTCTGTAATAGCATACGCGAACAAACCAAATGGTTTGTCGTTGGCCCGGGCAAGCCGGCTCCACAGCCGCACTCGCGTGCCGGCGCGCTCCGACCGGTGATCAGTGCCGGCGACATTCGACAGCCGCGCCCCTTGGCGCGAGGAGGACTCATGGCAACTGGTGCGCACGCGATCCCCACTCCGACAGCTGACGAGGTACTGGATGCCCGCGGGCTCAACTGCCCGCTGCCAATCCTCAAGGCGCGCAAGGTGCTCGCCGGTCTGGCCTCGGGCGAGGTGCTCAAGATCGTCGCCACCGATCCGGGCGCCGTCGCCGACTTCGCCTCGTTCTGCAATCAGACCGGCCACGCCCTCGTTGCCTCCGGCCAGGCGGCCGGCGCGTTCGAGTTCCTGATCCGTAAAGCCTGAGGAGAGCGGCCATGGCCATCGTCACCAATCTCAAGCCCGCCGAGGAGTCCGCAAGCCTCTCCGAAGGCGAGCGTGCCCGACTCGACCGCTGGTTCGACGAGCGCTTCGAGGCCAAAATGCGCGAACGCGAGGCGGCACATATCCCCTCGATGGCGATCATCGCCACCAAGGGCACGCTCGACTGGGCCTATCCGCCGTTCATCCTCGCCTCGACTGGTGCCGCGCTCGGCTACGACGTCTCGGTCTTCTTCACATTCTACGGACTGCTGCTGCTGAAGAAGGAGCTCGATCTCGAGGTGACACCGGTCGGCAACCCGGCGATGCCGATGAAGATGCCGATGGGCCCGGAGTGGTTCCGCAATATCGACTGGCCGATCCCGAACGTCTTGAAGTCCAACGTTCCGGGGTTCGAGCGTATGGCGACCTCGCTGATGAAACAGACGTTCCGCAACAAAGGCGTCGCCTCCATTCCAGAGCTGCGCGAGCTGTCGCTGGAGGCTGGCGTCAAGCTTTACGCCTGCCAGATGACGGTCGATGTGTTCGGCTTCGGCAAGGACGATTTCCTGCCCGAGGTCGCCGGCTGGGTCGGTGCGGCGAGCTTCCTGCCGATGGCGCAGAAAGCCGACATCACGCTGTTCGTTTGAGACCGTCGCGACGGCGCCGCCGCTCGTCACGACGCGTGCGATCGCTTCGGCACCCTCCACCGGACCGCGTGTCGTTGTGCGCGAGGTGAGCGCCGGTTGTCGCTACCCGCGCGGGCGCGTCGACCTGCCGGACTGCGGCCGTGGCGGCGGCGTCACCGCGCTGGCCGGCGGCGGCTCGGCGGCGCCCGCAGCTGCCGGTGCCGGCTCCTCGAACCGCGGCCAGCTGTGATCGTCGGCTCGGCCCTTGCGCGGCGCCGGACGCTCACCCTTCACCAGCACGCGGAAATAGGGCGTCTGCGCCGGCGACATCTTGGCCTTGGCGAGCCCGCCGCCGTCACTGGCCGGCGTGATTGAGCTCAGCACCGTGAGGCCGCTGGAGATCTGGTCGGCGATCTGATCGCCCATTGCCGACGGCTTGTCGGGGCTCTCCCGACGCGCCACGTGGGCAATGATCGAGGCCGGGATCGCCGGCCTGACGATCTCGATGTTGAGCACCTCCTCGCGCCCCCCGGCGCCGATGGTTTTCAGCGCAATCCTGCTGTTCTCCGCCTTCTGCTCGCTGCCGGCCGCCGCTGGCGGCACGGCAGGCACCACTGCGGCGCCCCACTGCCCCGCCTTTCCGGCATCCGCCGCCTGAGGGCCCCGCACTCCTTGCGTAGCCGCCGCCTTGGCCGGATTGATCCGCGCCTGCTCGCTCTCGCTGCCGGCGAGCGGAACAGAGCGCTCG
This sequence comes from Pseudomonadota bacterium, assembly GCA_040752215.1. Classification (GTDB taxonomy): domain Bacteria; phylum Pseudomonadota; class Alphaproteobacteria; order Rhizobiales; family Hyphomicrobiaceae; genus JBFMEX01. The sequence continues at coordinate 30,675 of JBFMEX010000071.1, forward strand.
TTCCTGGCCTGTGTCAGGTCGCGCGAGAGCTCACGCTCGACGAAGTAGGCGAGCTTGCGGTTGCCCGCTTCGGTGAAATGAATGCCGTCGTCGTCGCGCAGCAGGCGCTGCTTACCGGTCACGTCGGGCCCGTGCGCGCTGTAGCCGCCCTGCTCGTCGGCGAAGCCGGCGAACGAATCGATGAACTTGATGCCGTTGAGATAGGCCCGCTCACGGAACACCTCGTTCTGCACCTGCGCGTCCTCGTTGGCATCTGCGCGCCGCATCACCGGCAGGCCGACCCAGTACACCGCGACGCTCGCCTGTTTCAGCACCTTCATCAGCTTGTCGACGCGGGCGACGTAGGTCCCCTTCCACTCGTCCGAGCCGACGGGCGCCCGCTTGCCGCTCTGGGTGCGGATCGAGGTGCGGTCCTGGACGCCGAGCATGACGACAGCGACGTTGACCGTCTCCTTCTTCAGCCGCTGCTCGATCTCGCGGATGTCCTCGACGTGCTCGCTGCGCAAGAGCGTCATCAGCGGCCAGCGCCTGCGCTGGATCTGCAGGCGCGCGTCGCCGCCCATCAGCTCGACCAGGCCGTCCAGCACGCCCTCGGCGAGCCAGTCGCCTATCACCGCGACCTGATACACATCGCCGGTCGGAAACGGCGTCACGTAGCTGGCGCCGAGGCCCTCGTCCTGCGCGCGCACGCTCGTCGGCGCACCGACGAGCGCCGCCAGGACCGACAGCAGAGCCACGACGAGGCCAGATCTCCAGCGCATTCCGCCTCTCGCTCGAATTGCCGCAGGCGCGGCACTCGCCCAGCCCGGAAACGCAGCTCGACGATTCCCGCAGAGCGGGCCCGAGCATAGTCGAGAATCGGGCGCTGGCGGGATCAAATGTGCCACGTCAGCGCCGCGCTGCGCCAGCGATGTGGGCCATCACCGCCTCCGACGGCCAGCAGTCGACCGTGAGCCGGCTCGCCCGCTGATACAGGCCGAGCTGGCGGCGGGTGTTGGAGCCGATGAAGCCGTCGGACTTCTCGATGTCGTAGCCCTTGGCCTTGAGCCCCTCCTGGATCCGGCGCACCAGCTCCGCGCGTTGCGGCCCCACCGGCTTCCACGGCATCACGAAATCGCCGCCACCGCGGATCCGGTCGGCGAGATTGCCGACGAACGTGGCATAGAGGTCGGACGTGTTGTAGCGGCGGATCACCTGGTAGTTCTCGAGCACCAGGAAGGCCGGCCCGTGGGCCCCGGCCGGCGCCATCAGATAGGCCGGGCGCGCCAGCAGCCGCTCCGGCCACGGCCGACCGTCGGCGCGGGTGAAGCCGAGCTTCGCCCACTGGGCAAGGCTCTGCGCGCCGGGTGGTCCTTCGAGCGCGCAATCCGCGCTGCCCGGAATGCGTGCCTCGAACCCCCACGGCTCTCCCCTCACCCAGCCCTTGGCGGCGAGTTGCCGCGCCGCCGAGCCGAGCGCATCCGGAACCGAAGCGAAGAGATCGGTCTTGCCGTCTCCGTCCGCGTCGCCGGCGTGGGTGAAGAACTCGGACGGCATGAACTGCGTCAACCCCATCGCACCAGCCCACGAGGCACGCATGCGCGCACGCGGTACGCCCGCCTCCAGCATTCTCAGCGCATAAAGGAGCTCGGTGCGGAACAGCTCCTTGCGCCGGCCGAGGTAGGCCTGCGTCGCCAGAGCAGTGATCGCGTCGTGCGGCAGGCGATGCTTGCCGAACGCCGTCTCGCGGCCCCAGATCGCCAGCACCGAGGCGGGATCGACGCCGGTCTCCGCCTCGATCCGTGCCAGCGCCGCGCGGTGCTTGACGAGCAGCTCCCGCCCCTCGGCGGCGAGCCGGGCCAGCTGCGCCTTGTCGAGATAGTCGCCCGGCGGGCGCGAGAACTCCGCCTGCCCGCTCGGGGGCGCCTTCTCGCGTCCCGGCAGCACGAGATCGGGCAGCGAGGTGTCCGGCCTCAAGCCACGGAAGGCGGCGTCGAACGTCTGGCGCGACACCCCCATCGCCTGCGCCTCCGGCCACAGCCCTTCGAGCCAGGCTTCGAACGAATCCGCTCCGCGAGCGGTCGTCGCGACGAGCAGCGCCACGATGCCGATCAGCGCCGCCGCCCAGGCGAGCCGGGCCCACACGCCGGCGCCACGCATCGGACACTCCGGTCCGCATCCATCGCCGCCGCCACCCAGCCCGACCATTCTCGCCTCGTCCTGCCACGCTTCCCTTGGTCGAGCCCGTCCTCCCCGGGCTTTCGGGCGAATCGAGGGCGGCGTCCTACGAGGCTCGATCGATCCGGCCGACGCGTGCCTCCCAGGCCAGCGCGTGGGCCACGATTTGATCGAGATCGTCGAGACGCGGCTGCCAGCCGAGCGCGGCGCGGATCCTGTCCGAGGCGGCAATGATCGCCGCCGGATCGCCCGCCCGCCGCGGCCCGAGCCGGACCTCGAAATCGCGACCGGCGGCCCTTTTCACCGCCTCGATCACCTCGAGCACCGAGTACCCTTTGGAGTACCCGCAGTTGTAGACACCCGATGCGCGCCCGGCCCTGAGGTGCGCCAGGGCCAGCGAGTGCGCCGCGACCAGATCGGTGACGTGGATGTAGTCGCGGATGCAGGTGCCGTCGGCGGTCGGATAGTCGGTGCCGAACACCTCGATCCGCGAGCGCTTGCCGAGCGCTGCCTCGCACGCCACCTTGATGAGGTGCGTGGCCCGCGGCGTCGATTGGCCAGTCCGCCCCTGCGGGTCCGCGCCGGCGACGTTGAAGTACCTGAGCGCCACGTAATGGAGGTCATGCGCCGCCGCGGTGTCGGCCAGCATCGTTTCGGTCATCAGCTTCGACGAGCCATAAGGCGACATCGGCGCCGGCTGGGCATCCTCGGCGACGGGGATCGAAAGCGGATTGCCATAAACCGCCGCCGTCGAGGAGAAGATGAAGTGGCGGACCCTGCCCGCCACCGCGGCGGCCATCAGCGCGCGCGATTTGACCGTATTGTTGAGATAGTAGCCGAGCGGGTCGGCGACCGACTGAGGCACCACGATCGAGCCGGCGAAATGGATGATGGCGTCGATGCCGTGCCGCGTGAGAAGCGTGGCCACCAGGGCCTCGTCGCCGACGTCGCCGACCACCAGCGGCACATCCGCCGGCACCGCGTGGCGGAACCCTGTCGAAAGGTTATCGAGCACCACCACTTGCTCGCCGGCGTCACGGAGCGCCAAGACCATGTGGCTGCCGATGTAGCCCGCCCCTCCCGTCACCAATACCGGCATGCAGGATCACCCTTCCCGAGCAAACGGCCTTGACCGGCCGGCCGCCGGGCCGGCTATTGCCGCACCCGTACCAAGATCTTGTGGCGGGCGCACCCGAACGGCGCTATCGAGCCGAGAAAAATTCCGGAGATCCTAAATGCCGCACACCAAAAGGCGCATCCGCAAGGCCGTGTTCCCGGTCGCCGGCCTCGGCACCCGCTTCCTCCCGGCCACCAAAGCGATGCCGAAGGAGATGCTGACCGTCGTCGACCGGCCGGTGATCCAGCATGTGGTCGACGAGGCCCGCGCCGCCGGCATCGAGCACTTCATCTTCGTCACCGGCCGCAACAAGGGCGTCATCGAGGACCACTTCGACAGCCAGTTCGAGCTCGAGCGCACGCTCGCCGAGCGCGGCAAGAAGCACGAGCTCGAGCTGCTGACCCGTGACCTGCCCGGCCCCGGGCAAACGAGCTTCACCCGTCAGCAATCGCCGCTCGGCCTCGGCCACGCGCTGTGGTGTGCGCGCGACCTTGTCGGCTGCGAGCCGTTCGCCCTGCTGCTGCCGGACATGCTGCACCACGACGAGACGCCGTGCCTGGCGACGATGATGGCAGCCTACGACGAGCGCGGCGGCAACCTCATCGCCGTCTCGCCGGTGCCGAAGGACCAGACGCATCTCTACGGCATCGTCGGCGTCAAGGAGCCGGCGGCGGCCGTCTCCGAGATCACCGCGATGATTGAGAAGCCGCCGCGCGGCAAGGCGCCTTCGAACCTGCACATCACCGGCCGCTACATCCTCCAGCCGGAGGTCTTCGATATCCTCGCCTCGCAGGAGCAGGGTACCGGCGGCGAGATCCAGCTGACCGACGCCATGATCACGCTGATGGCCGATGCCCGCCAGCGTTTCCATGCGGTGCGCTTCAAGGGCAAGATCTACGACTGCGGCTCCAAGGTCGGCTTCCTGATGGCCAACATCGCCTACGCACTTGCGCGCGACGACCTCGGCCCGGCCATCAAGGACGAGCTGCGCAAGCTGATGTAGCCTGCCGGCGCTCCCTTTCGACGACCGGTGTCGTGATCGCGAAACTGGTCACATTCTGCAAGCCAAGCATCGAACGAATTTCGTGATCTGAACGACACGAGCAATATCAATGATCTCGTGTGATTCAGGTCGAAAAGTCCGCGTCACAACCCGACCGCGAGGTATGCAGCGGACTTCTCGATCATCACACTAGCCCGCGAGCGCCCTCGCCAGCTCGGCGACATCGTCGTCGTTGAGCGGCACCTGGACGGCGAACTGCTCGGTGAACGGCACCGGCAGGCTCGCGCCGCGCTTGGCCGCCAGCGCCTCGATCTCGCCCGAGATCGCGTCGACCTCGACCTCCTTGGTCTCGAACGAGCCGTCCGAGTAGAGCACCGTGATGCGGAGTGCAAGCGCATTGAGATCGGCCGGCCTTTGGCCGATCAGCACGCTGGCGCCGACCCGCTCGAGCCACGCCGGAAGCGGCTCGCCGTTGGCCTGCAGTATCCGGTACTCGACGACCTGTCGCTCATGGTCGGCGAGCGAGCTGGAGATCTCGACAATCAACACGCGGTCGCGCACCAGCGACTCGAGCACAATCCGCGATCCGTCCTCGCTGCCGTCCGGCGCACCGGCAAGTCCGAGGCGGAGCGAGTAGCCGGTGAGACCGTGAGCATCCGACCACGCGCCGGCATGTGAGCCGTCGTAGCGCTCGATCAGTCGCTCGAGCTCCCACATCCGCCACGCCTCGAGCGGGATCGCGATCTCATTGCGGCCGACCATGTCGGCACCAGCGATACCGCGCAGTGTCTCGACATCGTTGACCGCCGTCAGGACCATGCCGCGCTCGCTCAGCTGGTTAGCGACCGCGCGCTGCGGATCAACGCCACGGACGGCGTCCAGCACCATACCGTCGACAGCGAGAGAGGTCCGCGGGGTCTCGGTAGCGACGACCTCGGGCGGCGCCCGCTCGTCGTCGAGCGGCACGAAGTCCGGCCCGACCGGAGGCGCGACGGGCGGCTCGACCGGTGCCGGACGGACCGTCACCGCCACGAGCGCCGTGTCCATGCCGCCACGACCGTCCGATACCGTGTAGGAGATCGTGGCGATGCCGGTAAAGCCTGCGGCAGGCGTGAACCGCAGCGTGCCGTCGGGCCTGACCGTGACCGGGCCGTTCGGGCTCGAGGCCGTGATGATGGTGAGTGGATCGCCATTGCCGTCGCTGTCGTTGGCGAGCACGTCGATCACGACCGGGCGGCCCTCGGTGGTGACCGCTATGTCGTCGCTGGCCACCGGCGCGTCGTTGACCGGCGTGACGGGGCCGAGCGTCAGCGTCGCGGTGTCGGTGAGCGACCCGTCGGAGACGGTGTCGGTCGCGACCGGCACCGCGC
>JBFMEX010000072.1:0-17861 GCA_040752215.1 Pseudomonadota bacterium
GACAGCGCGCTCGACTGGACGCTGAGCTTGCAGCCGGTCGCGCGCAGCTTGACGCTGCTGCATCGCCGCGACGAGTTCCGCGGCGCGCCGCACTCGGTGGAGAGGATGCGCAGCCTCGTTGCCGAGGGCAAGATGCGCTTGATGATCGGTCAGATGACGGCGCTGCACGGCGCCGACGGCTGGCTCGACGCGGTCACGGTGAAGACCAAGGACGGGGAGGAGCGGATTCCGGTCACCGCCATGCTGCCGTTCTTCGGCCTCACCATGAAGCTCGGCCCGATCGCCGACTGGGGCCTCAGTCTGCACGAGAACCTCATCCCCGTGGACACCGAGAAGTTCGAGACCAGCGAGAAGGGCATCTTCGCGGTCGGCGACATCAACTGGTATCCGGGCAAGCTGAAGCTGATCCTGTCCGGATTCCACGAGGTAGCCCTGATGGCGCAGGAGGCCCACAAGCTGATCTACCCGAACAAGAAGCTGCTGTTCCAGTACACCACCTCCTCGTCGAGCCTGCAGAAAAAGCTCGGCGTGAAGTGAGGACTGGCCGCGCGTGGCGGCCGGCTCCCGGAACGGGAGTCGCCACGCGCGATGCAAGAATCTCTCAGCGGTTGTCCATCGGGTGAGCGGCGATGACGGGATCGTCGGCGTGACGGCGGCTGTCGCTGCCGCCGAAGCCGAACAGGCCTTCGTCCTCCTGGGGCGCGGCACGCGGCGGGCTCGGTGCATAGTCTCCGGCGAGATGGCGCGTCAGGTCCTGCTTGATCTCGGCTGTCTTGCGCTCGCTGCAATACTGCGGCTGGCCGGCGACCGCCTTGGTGACGCCGTTGAAGGCGACGTCGTAGGTGCGCTCGACGCTGCCGAGTTCGCCGACCGGCGTGCCCTGCGCAGCCTCGGCTGCGAGGAAGTTGGACTTCAAGCGCGCGGGATCGAAGTTATAGCCGCACTTGACGGCGCGCGCCGAGACGGTTCCGACTTGGAACGCGCGCGAGGTCGGGTCGTTCTTGACCTGCGGCGGGGCCGCCTTGGCCGGGGCCGACGAGCCGCCGAACAGCGAGCCCGTCGTCAGGCCGGTCGAGCCCGAGCAGCCCCCGAGCAGCAGCATCGCGACCGCCAGCAGCGGCACGATCGACCTCATGGCAGCTTCCCCCGTCGTCATCGCTCGTCCCCCGCATGCAAGAATGGCCGGCAACGCCGCGCCGCGTCAATGGCCCGGCGCGTCACAAGCTGCCGGGCAGCCCGATTCGGGAGCGATTATCGCCGCCTGCCCGACGCCGGAGGAACGGGTTTCTCGTCGATCGCCATCGTCGGGATGTGGATAGCCGTGGCCCGCAACGGCCCTACCGCATCAGCTCGCGCATCGCGCCATCGAGACCGGCCAGCGTCAGCGGGTACATGCGCCGGCCCATGATCTGGCGGACGAGCTTAATCGAGGGCGTCCAGGACCATTGCTCCTCGGGGACCGGGTTCAGCCACACGCAATGGGCATAGACGTCGCCGATGCGCCTGAGCCACGTCGCACCGGCCTCGGCGTTCATGTGCTCGACGCCGCCGCCGACGTGGGTGATCTCGTAGGGGCTCATGGAGGCGTCGCCGACGAAAATCACCTTGTAGTCGGCTGGGTATGTGCGGATGAGATCGTGGGTCGCGATCCGGTCGGTCCAGCGGCGGACGTTGTCCTTCCACACGAACTCGTAGAGGCAGTTGTGGAAGTAGTAGTGCTCGAGGTGCTTGAACTCGCTCCGCGCCGCCGAGAACAGCTCCTCGGCAATCCTGACGTGCCAGTCCATCGAGCCGCCGACGTCGAGCAGCATCAGCACCTTGACTGCGTTATGCCGCTCGGGTCGCATGCGGATGTCGAGATAGCCCTTGTGCGCGGTGCCGCGGATGGTGTCGTCGAGGTCCAGCTCCTCGGCGGCACCGGTGCGCGCGAACTTGCGCAGGCGCCGGAGCGCGACCTTGATGTTGCGGGTGCCGATCTCGACGCTGTCGTCGAGGTCCTTGAACTCGCGCTTGTCCCACACCTTGATCGCGCGCCGGTGGCGGCTCTCGTGCTGACCGATGCGCACGCCGGCTGGGTTGTAGCCGTAGGCGCCGAAGGGTGACGTGCCGCCGGTGCCGATCCACCTGTTGCCACCCTCGTGGCGGCCTTTCTGCTCGGCGAGGCGCCGCTGCAGCTCCTCCATGATCTTCTCGAACCCGCCGAGCGCCTCGATCTGGCGCTTCTCCTCCTCGGTCAGGTGCAATTCGGAGACCGCCTTCAGCCACTCGGCGGGAATGCGGGCCTCGGTCGTCTCGCTCATCAGCTCGATGCCGCGGAAAACGTGGCCGAACACCTGGTCGAAGCGGTCGAGATGGCGCTCGTCCTTCACCAGGCTGGCGCGCGCGAGATAGTAGAAGTCCTCGACCAGGCGTCCGGCGAGATCGGCCTCCAGCGCCTCCATCAGCGTCAGGTACTCGCGCAGCGTGACCGGGACTTTCGCAGCCTTGAGCTCATTGAAGAAGGTGACGAACATGGATGGCGGCCTGTCCCGAGAAACGCGCCTCCGTCGGCCGAGCGCTGGGCAAGCATAGCGGGCGCGCGGAGGCAAAAAAAGAGCGGCCGCCCACGAGGGGCAGCCGCTCCGGACGCGATGGTCTTGGCGCTCAGAAGTTGATGAGCGCGCCGAAGCCGACGAAGTGCGCCTCGTCGACCGAGATCTTCGTGCCGGTAACGCTGTTGCCCGAAATCTCGCCCGAGTGGTTGCGGTACTTGAGCCAGATCGACATGGCGGCGGAGTCGATCTCCTGCACCACGCCGAGGCCCCAACGCTCGAGCTCGGAGTCCGAGGTCAGGTTGGTGCCGACTGCGAAGCCGTTGGCGAGGTCGTTGAGATCGCCGTCGTACATGTCGTTGTGCTGGCCGTACTCGCCGTAGAGGACAGTATGGCCGAGCGGGGTCCAGCGCTGGCGCAGGCCCGCCTTCACGTACCAGTGGTTGCCTTCCGGCACCGGGCCGGACGAGAGGCCGTCGGTCGAGACGATCCGGTTGGCGCTATTGTAGTTGAACTCCTCGCCGTAAGCGCCATACACGAACAGGCCGGTCGGCAGGTGTTGCAGGTAGGCGCCGACCTGGACGTAGCCGCTGTCCTTGCCGCCAAAGGCGTTCGCCCCCTCGGTCTGCTCGGAGTAGGCGGCGGCGACGGCGAGCTTGAAGCCGCCGAATTCACCAGCGTAGCGGGCCGCGACATCCCAGAAGTCGTCCTCGCCCCACGAGGCCGAGGCCGAGAAGCCGGCGAAAGTGGGGGTGTCATAGCGAACGGCGTTGAGCGGCACGCCGTTGCAGTCGGCGCCGATGCCGGCGTCGATGTGCTGGCAGAGCGCGAGGCTGCCGCCCCACGTCAACTCGCGCGTTCCGGTGAAGTCGGTCAGGCGCTGTCCGGCGTTGCGCAGGATGAAGCCGGCGCCGTCGAACAGCACCCAGTTCGCCGGCACCAGCGAGCCCGAGCCGTCGACCAGTATCGCGGTGTTGTCGGAAGCCTGCGAGAGCTGGCCGACCGAGAGCTTGCCGAGCTGATCGGAGCGGATGAACCAGTACGACTGCAGCAGGCCGACGCGTGGGTTTCCGTCGTCGTTGTCCTGGTCGAGCGCGGTGGTCTCGGCGCTGTTGGCCTCGACGTGCAGCACGTAGCCCGCGGTCCAGCCCGGCGCGAAGCGCGCCTCGCCGTTGAATTTGAAGTGGCTGGCCAGCGTCGAGCCGACGCCGTGGACGTAGGTGTTGCTCTCGACCCCGTCGTCCCAGAACGTGACCTGCTCGGCGACCCAGCCAGAGATGGTCAGCGAGACCTTGCGATTGCCTTTGCGGACGGTGGTAGCCTCGAGCTCGGCGATGCGCTCCTCGAGATCGGCGCAACAATTGCCGCCGAGATCGGCGGCGATGGATGGGCCCGCCCCGAGGGCCGACGCCACAAACACGACCGCTGCCGCGGTCGAGATTTGAAACCAAATCATAAGCTACCCCACTGAACTACGACACGTCCTACCCGACGCACTGACGCAGCACTGGGAGATGGTGAGCCACGGATCGATCCCCCGGGTCAACGCACCGACGACTTGACGCGGCTCTCACCTGTGAGTCTGTGGCGGGCCCGCGCCTGTGAATTCAGTGGATAAGACCCATTGTCTCGGATGCGCGTTGCTCCATTGCAGCGCCGCGAGGGGGATCGGCGGTCCGAAAAAAGAAAAGGCCGCCCGTTTCCGAGCGGCCTTCCGAGGGAGTGATCAGCTCAGCGGTCCGATCAGAAGTTGATCAGCGCGCCGGCCTTGATGACGTGGAAGTCGTCCAGATCGGTCTTCGCACCATCGATGGTGAACTCGCCATCGCTGTTGCGATAGGTCAGCCACAGCGACATGGCGGCCGCATCGACCTCCTGAACCACGCCGAGACCCCAGATCCTCGCCTCGGAGCTCGCGCTGAAAGTGGCAGCGTTGGCAGCGAGCAGGGCCGGCGACAGCATGTCGTCGTAGTTGCCGTACTCGCCGTAGAGCACCGTGTGACCGAGCGGGGTGAACTTGCGACGCAGACCGCCCTTCAGGTAGAAGTGGTCGGTGTCGCCCTGCTCGAGGAACCCGAGCGAGGTGTTGAGGGTGGTGTTGTTGTTGTTCTCGTGGCCATAGGCACCGTAGAAGAACAAGCCTGTCGGCACGTGCATCGCGAAGGCGCCGATCTGGAAGTAGTCGGAGTCGCGATGCAGCGCGCCGATGCCGATGTTGCGCTGGGCGAAGATGCCCTCGTCACCCTGGTGCGAGTAGGCGGCGGCGATGGCGATCTTGATGCCGGCGTGCTCACCCGAGTAGCGCGCCGCGACGTCCCAGAAGTCGTCCTCGCCCCAGGTGGCCGAGGCCGAGAACCCGGCGAAGGTCGGGGTGTCGTAGCGCACCGAGTTGAGCGGCAGGCCGTTGCAGTCCGCCGCGATGCCGGCCGAGACGTGTCCGCAGAAATGGACGTCGGCCCAGGCAAAACCGGTCAGAGCCCCATTGGAGCGCAGCAGGAACGACGTGCCCTCGATGATCAGCCAGTTGGCCGGAACCAGCGAGCCGGAGCCGTCGACCAGGATCGCGGTGTTGTCCGAGGCGTGCGACAGCTGTCCGACGGACACCTTGCCGAGCCGCTCGGAGTTCACGAACCAGTACGACTGCAGCAGGCTGACGGAGCCGAACGGGCTGGCGTCGTCCGCGTTCTGGTTGACGAAGAACGGATCGGCCGTCGTCGTCTCCACGTGCATGACGTAGCCGGCGGTCCAGCCGGGCGTGATGGTCGCCTGGCCGGTCAGCTTGAAGTGGCTCGACAGCGTGGCACCGATGCCGGTGACGTAGGCATTGCGCTCGACACCGTCGTCCCAGAACAGGACCTGCTCAGCGACCCAGCCGGAGATCGTCAGGGACACCTTGCGGTTGCCCTTGCGGGCGGTGGTGGCTTCCAGCTCGGCGATGCGCTCCTCGAGGTCTGCACAGCAGTTGCCCCCGAGATCCGCAGCGTTCGCGCTGGTGGCCGTCAGTCCGCCCGCGAGCAGACCGGCCGCCGCCAAAGCGTACAGGCTCCTTCTCTTCATTTTTGGTTCTCCCAATCTGCGTTGGATCAAGACGGCGTAAACCGGACTAAACGCGAGACTGGAAGCGCCTTCTTACGCGGCGCCAAATCCCTCCTAGAGCCGCTTGCGGCGGAGATTCAGTGATTCTCGGTTGCGGAACAATTACGCAGATGCGAACGGACGCGGGCACGTGTGATGTGTGGCCGCAGGGCAACGGACGCGGTGTCGGCATTTGCTCGTCAAATAGCGATCAACGCTCTGATATTATTGAGAAATGAGCGGATCTGCCACAGCCGGGGCTTCCCATTGCCTATTGCGTAATGGCGGACCCGGAACAGTGGGAAATTCGTTGGAATTCGTGGACTCGATGATGCCGAAACGCAGAGGAGCCGCCCCGAAGGGCGGCTCCGCGCAGATGAGTCAAACCGGCTCTTCGGCTCAGAAGCTGATGAGCGCGCCGGCCTTGACGATGTGCAGGTCGTCCATGTTCGGGTTGACGACGCCGACGCCCGAGTAGTCACCCTCGAGGTTGCGATAGGCCAGCCAGAACGACATGGCGGCGGCATCGACCTCCTGCACCACGCCGACGCCCCACTGGTTCAGCTCGCTGCCGGTCACGCCGGCGGCGGCCATACCGGGCGTGAACAGGTCGTTGTTCTGCGAGTACTCGCCGTAGAGAACCGTGTGGCCGAGCGGGCTCCAGCGCTGGCGGATGCCGGCCTTGACGTACCACTTCTCGCCGTCGGTCAGGTTGGCCTGGACCACAGGGTTCTGGTAGGTCGAGTCGTCGAACTCGGCGCCATAAGCGCCGTAGACGAACAAGCCGGTCGGCACGTGCTGAATGTAGAGGCCGGCTTGGATGTAGGCCGAGTCGCGACGCACGAGGCTGGCATCGACGCCGAGCCCCAGCTGGCCGAGCAAGACTTTCTCTTCGGACGTCTCGTGGTAGGCGACGGCAGCGGCGAGCTTGAAGCCGCCGAACTCACCCGCGTAGCGGGCCGCCACGTCCCAGAAGTCGTCCTCGCCCCAGCTCGCCGACAGCGAGAACCCGGCGAAGGTCGGCGTGTCGTAGCGAACGGCGTTGTTGGGATAGCCGTTGCAGTCACCCGCGAAGCCGGCGCTGATCGCCTTGCAGTAGGCGAGGTTCGCCCAGGCGCCGGCGAGACCGCCGTTGTTCGGTGTGAACGACAGGCCGTCGAAGTGGACCCAGTTGGCAGGAACCAGCGAGCCCGACCCGTCGACCAGGATCGCGGTGTTGTCGGAGGCGTGCGACAGCTGGCCGACCGAGAGCTTGCCGAGCTGCTCGCTCTTGACGAACCAGTACGACTGCAGCAGCGCGATCGCGTTGCCGGCGTCGTCGTTGTTGCGGTTGATGTCGGACGAATCGGCCGCATTGGCCTCGACATGGAGCACGTAGCCGGCCGACCAGCCGGGCGTGATCTTGGCCTCGCCGGTGAACTTGAAGTGGCTCGCGAGGGTCTTGCCAATGCCGGTCACGTAGACGTTGCTCTCGTGGCCGTCGTCCCAATAGGTCACCTGCTCGGCGACCCAGCCGGAAATGGTGAGAGAGACCTTGCGATTGCCCTTGCGGGCAGTGGTGGCCTCGAGCTCGGCGATGCGCTCCTCGAGATCGGCGCAGCAGTTGCCCCCCAGGTCCGCCGCGCTCGCACTCGTCGCCATCAGACCGCCCGAGAGCAGGCCGGCCGCCACGAGGGCGCTTAGTCTGTTCTTGTTCATTGATTAACTCCCGTCAACTCGACTTGAACGCGGCCGCCGCTCGCGTGGCGCCCTCGACAAAGCTCAGCGGAGACCGGGTGCCCACCGGGCCGCCGCTACGAGGCAGATACTAGGCGCGATGGGTGAGCTCGGAAAATGACCCACGTAGTACAAGATCGGCGATTCTCGCTGGCGTGTTGCCAGTTTGTCACGTTTTCTGATTCGACCTAGCGTTCTGACATGCAAGGAGAATCTGGCGGCGGTCGCGTGGCCCGAGGGGCCGCGGGCGACTTTCAGCGCCGGCCACGGTGCATCAGCCGGTTCACCACCAGGGCGATGGCGACGACCGAAAGGGCGAGGCCGTGCGTCACCAGCACGATCCCCGGCCGGTCGGCGAAGCTGGCCATGACGAACTGCTCGTAGAACTGGGGCTGGAAACGGTCGACCTGCCCGTAGAGGACGCGATACTGGTCCATCATCGAATCGAGCAGCCGGTAGGTCTGGCGCAGCGCATTGCCGTTGATGTAGTCGAACAGCGCGATGGCAAAGATGGCGAGCGCGCGCGCCGCCAGGCTCAGCTTCTCGACCGCCTCGTCGTAGAGCACGATGAGGGCGAAGACCGCGATCTGCACGGTCATGAAGAACTGCCACAGGAAATCGATCTGCTGCCGCGTCTCGATGATCGCGTCGATCAGCACGTCCTCGGCCAGCATCTGCGGATTCCCATCATACGAGATCAGGCGAAGTTGCGCGCTCCGGTCTGCCGCGCCCGATCGCGAGTGGATCTGCAACCCCGCTACGGCGGCGGATCGTAGTCGGCCGACGTGGGTGCACAAGGGCCGTCGCGCCGCCGGCAGTGCATCGCCGCTGGCGTGGGGTGTCGAGGCAACATCGCGGGCTACGCCGGCGTGCGACCCGCGCGCGGGCCTACGGCGGCGGGCTCGCTCTTTCGGAACAGCTCGGCGACGAGATCGCGGGCCCTGACCGGCCGCGCTTCGATGTACGGCAGTGGCCGGGTCACCTCGACCGCGGCGGCCCCGATGCGTGCGGTCAAAGCGGCATTGAAGGCGCCCTCGCCGAGGCGCCGCGACAGGCGCCGGAGCAGATCCTGACCGAGGAACTGGCCGAGCAGGTCGTCCGTCAGCGCCACGCCGCCGGTGGCGACGATGTGGGCGACGACCATGCGCGCGAGCCGCCAGGCGCCGACCCCGCCTGGACGACCGCCATAGAGCCCGGCGAGCCGCTTCAGCAGGCGCAGGTTCTCGTAGAGCACGAACACCATCGCCAGCAGGGGGGTGGGCAGCATGGCGGTGACGATGGCGACGCGCTTGCCCGAGCCGAGGATCAGCCGGCGCGCCGCGGCGTCGAGGGGCACGAGCAGCTCGCGGTCGGCGAGCCGCAGCAACTCGCCCGCCTCGCGCACGTCGGCCTCGTGCTCGGAGAAGATCTGCACCGGGCGGGCCAGTTCCGGTCGCGCGGCGAGCAGCGATTTCAGCGCTCGCACCGCCTCGCGCTCGCGGCGCTTGTCACCGGCCCGCAGCGCCGCCTCGGCGGTCTTGCGCAGGCGGGTGAGGCGCGACAGCCGTGCAAGGCCGGCGAGCTCCCTGATCGCGATTCCCAGCGCGGCAACGCCGGCGACGACGAGTAGCCCGTTGGCGACCCATCCGACCCAGTCGTCGCGCAGCAGCGCCGCCGAGGCCAGCCGCGCGAACCAGGCGCCGATGCCGAGCAGGGCGAGCCCGAGCAGGGCGGACAGCAGGACGGAGCCCCAGCCGGGGCGCGATCTCGCGCGCGGCGGCGGTGGGGCGTCGGCCGCATCGACGTCGGCGCCGGGCCCGGCGGTCGTGCCGGCCGCTGTTGCCGCCGGAGCCGCGCTCGTGGGCGGGACGGGGAAGTCGAGTGCCGGATCGTCGGCGTCGAACACTCGCGGCCGCCTCGGATTGGTGTCGCTCATGCCAAGCGGTCTCCGATCAGGAAGTCGAGCGCCCGGTCGAGGCGGATGTGGGGCAGCGCAGCCGGGACGCCGGGCAGGCCGGCGAGGCGCGGCGGGCGAAAGCGGATCACGCTGACCTCACCGCGCGGCGTCCAGCTGCCGTCGATCACGGCGCTGGGATCGGCCGGCAGGTCGCCGGGAAAGACGGCGGCCTCCTTGATGCCATCGAAGCGGACCTCGCCGAGGCTCTGGCCGGGCAGCGGCACGCCGACGATGCAGGCGAGTCGCTCGGCGCCGGCCTTGGCCTCGGCCTCGCGCGTCGCTCGCAGCGCCGCGAGCGCCATCACCTGGACCGTGGCGCCGGCGGCGGCGGCGCGGCTCGATGCGCGCTCGGTCAGGCGGCGAAGGATCGCCTCCAGGCGGTCGTGGCTGGTGTGATGGAGGTGATCGGCCTTGGTGGCGGCGAGCACCAGCCGATCGATGCGGCGGGCGAGCAGGCGGCCGAGCCAGCTCCGTGCGCCGGGACGGAACACGCCGAGCACGCCTGCCAGCGTCGCCTCGAGCTGGGCCGTCGCGAGCGCGCCGGCATCGACCGCGCCGAGCGCATCGACAAGCACAATCTGCCGGTCGAGACGGGCGAAATGCTCGCGGAAGAACGGCCTGACGACGTGGCTCTTGTAGCTTTCGAAGCGCCGCTCGAGCAGCTGGGCGAGGGGTGCCACGACGCCTGCATCGGCCGGCAGCGGAAAGAAGGTCAAGAGCGGCGAGCCTTCGAGGTCGCCCGGCATCAGGAACCGGCCCGGCCCCTCGAAGCCGCCGCCCGGCTCGCTGGAGCGGGCGGCGCGCAAGTACTCGGTGAACAGCCGCGCCCCCTCGATGGCGATCTGCTCCGGGTCGCGCGTGTCGCCGGTGGCGGCGGCCAGGAAGGCGAGGAATGGGCCCGCAGTGGCGGGCCGGGCGGCTGCGCGGGCGGCGGCGGCCTGGCCCCATTCGGTGAAGCTCACATCGAGCAGGGCGAGATCGCCGAGCCATTCGCCCGGATAGTCGACGATGTCGAGGTGCAGGCGGGCCGGGCCGACGGCCCGGCGGAGCGTGCTGGTCGGCTCGTACTCGATCGTCACCCTGAGCTCGGCGATCCGCCGCGTGCTGTCGGGCCACTGCGGCGGGTCCGCACGCAGCATGGCCAGGTGTCCCTCGTAGTCGAAGCGGGGGATGGCGTCGTCGGGCTGGGGCGCCAGGTAGGCCTTGAGGACGCGGCCCTCGGCCTGGGCGGCGAAAAATGGCAGCCGGCCACCGGCGACGAGGGCGTTGACGAGGGCGGTGATGAAAACGGTCTTGCCGGAGCGGGCAAGGCCGGTCACGCCAAGGCGCACGGTCGGAGTGAAGAGATCGCCGATCGCGCCGCGCGTGGTCTTCAGCGCCGCGCCGGCGCCGCTGACGATGTCTGGCAATGGCACGGGGGGACCCTTTCAGTCCCCCTTTAGTAGGGCGAATGGCGGCGATTTCGCAAGGCTGGTCAGTGTCGTCAGCCGTGGATCAGTACGAACACGCCGGCGGACATGACCGCCACCGCCATCAGCACGATCGCACCGGAGCGGAAGAACTCGATCATCGGACGAACTCCTCGAAGTCAAGAGGAACCCAACATCCGAATCATAAGCTCGAGGTGCTGAACGAACCCGTAAGGCGCCGTTCAGCCGCCGTTCATCGTCCCCCGGGAGGGGCTACTCGCTCTTGCGCCGGGTCATGAAGGCGAGCCGCTCGAGCAGGTGGGTATCCTGCTCGTTCTTGACCAGCGCGCCCGCGAGCGGGGGAACGAGTTTCCTCGGATCGTTCTCGCGCAGCGTCTCCGCCGAGACGTCCTCGTTCAAGAGCAGCTTGATCCAGTCGAGGAGCTCCGAGGTCGACGGCTTCTTCTTGACGCCCGGCACATCGCGCAGGTCGTAGAACACGCGCAGCGCCTCCTGGACGAGGCGGCCCTTCAAGCCGGGGAAGTGGACTTCGACGATCTGGCGCATCGTCTCCGGATCGGGGAACCTGATGTAGTGGAAGAAGCAGCGGCGCAGGAAGGCGTCCGGCAGCTCCTTCTCGTTGTTGGAGGTGATGATGACGATCGGCCGGTTGCGGGCGCGGACGATCTCTCCGGTCTCGTAGACGAAGAACTCCATGCGATCGAGCTCCTGCAACAGGTCGTTGGGGAACTCGATGTCGGCCTTGTCGATCTCGTCGATCAGTAGCACCGGGCGCACGTCCATCGTGAATGCGTCCCACAGCTTGCCGCGCTTGATGTAGTTGGCGATGTCCTGGACGCGGGGGTCGCCGAGCTGGCTGTCGCGCAGGCGCGAGACCGCGTCGTACTCGTAGAGGCCCTGCTGCGCCTTGGTGGTCGACTTGACGTGCCACTCGATCAGCGGCACGCCGAGCGCTCCGGCCACCTCGCCCGCCAGCACCGACTTGCCGGTGCCGGGCTCGCCCTTGACCAGCAGCGGGCGTTGCAAGGTGACCGCGGCGTTGACGGCGACCTTGAGATCCTCGGTTGCGACGTAGCTCGTGGTGCCGGCGAATTTCATCTTGCGATCCCTGCTGCGGAGCAAGACCTGTTGTGGCGGGGATCGGCGGTGTGATCAAGCGAGGCGGCGAAATTGGACGCGCCACCCCCCGCGGGGCCGAGGGGTGGCGCGCGGCGCCTTCTTAGGGCGCCTCATTGAGGTGGCCTGGGGAACGGCCTGCCGCGGACGCCGGGCGGGAAGCACGGCGCGGAGAGTTGGGACGGCCCTGGGGACAGGAGAGGCCACCTCAGATTTTCGTCATTGCTTCGATCCGACACCGTTCGATTCGGCACGGCCATGCAACGGCAGGCGCCGGCCGCTGGCAGGCTCGCGTGCATGCGCTTGCCTTCGTTGGGAGAGAGGTCGAGCGCTGGCCGCGCGGAGACACGTTCCGACCGTGGTACTCGCCGCGACGCTGAAAGGCGGCGGGTGGCGAGGAGCGGGGACTTGCCTTGGACCTTGCGAGACAGCACTCGAGCCATGCCAGCGGCGGGCTCGACCACAGATTGACCAATAATTCTGAATACACGGTTAAGTTGTGGAAACGATCTTGCGCAATCGGCTGCGACCGCACTGTCGGCCGGGTGGAGTTGCTCGCCCTCCGGTCCGATGGCTGCATCCCGAGGCCGCTCGGGGCAGCATTTGCACTGTGCCCCGGATGTCCTTGACAGCAGGGGGGCGTTCCATAAATACGAGGCTCGCAAAACGACAATCCGAGCGGCGAGTCGCGGGGCGGGGACGAAAGCTCACATTGAATAGCCTCGAGGAGGCACGCCATGAGCAAACGCACCCCGAAGAAGCCGGCCAGGAAGCCGGTCGCAAAGGCAAAACGTCCACAACGGGCCCCCGCCAAGAGCAAGGTCGCGGCGAAGACCGTGGCGGCTCTCTCCCGCCCCGCTGCCACCAAGGCGAGGAAGGCTGCTGTGATGACCAAGGACAAGAGCAAACGCAAGGATCTGCCGGCGCAGCGGGCCAAGTCGTCCGAGATCGTGCTGCCGCCAGACTATCGGCCTTCGGACGACGAGCCGTTCATGAGCGAGCGGCATCGGGTGTATTTCCGCAACAAGCTGCTGAACTGGAAAGAGGACATCGTCCGCCAGACCCGCGAGACGCTGGCCGGGCTGCACGAGGATTCGACCCAGCATGCCGACATCGCCGACCGGGCCACCTCGGAGACCGACCGGGCGCTGGAGCTCCGTGCCCGCGACCGCCAGCGCAAGCTGATCGCCAAGATCGATGCGGCGCTGGCGCGGATCGAGGACGGCACCTACGGCTATTGCGAGGACACCGGCGAGCCGATCGGGCTAAAGCGGCTCGACGCGCGCCCCATCGCCACCCTCTCGCTGGAGGCCCAGGAGCGCCACGAGCGGCGCGAGCGGGTCTACCGCGAGGATTGATGGCGCCGGCGCCGCGCGGCATGAGCGAGGTCAAAGCGCCGGGCGGAGCGCTCGATAGTTTCGCCTCCGGCCGCATTCGATGATCGAATGGGCCATTGCACCCGAGCGTCAGCTCGAATTCCGGAGACCAGCGGCATGCCGAAGAAGCTCATCATCGTGATGGCCAATACCGATCCGCGCAACGGCGAGGAACTCGGCGCGCCGATCTTCCAGGCCAGCGTCGCCGCGGCGATGGAGTACGAGGTGCAGGTGATCTGCACCGCCACCTCCGGACGGCTGATGAAGAAGGGGGTCGCCGAGGGCCTGCACGTCAAGGAGGGCAGCCCCAAGAGCGTCTACGATTTCATCAAGGACGCGCACGAGGCCGGGGTCAAGTTCTATTGCTGCTCGCCCAATCTCGACCTGTTCGATATGAAGGAGAGCGATCTCATCCCCGAGTGCAGCGGGGTCGTCGGCGGGGCCTATCTCGTCGAGGAGATCATGGAGGAGGACTGCCGCGTTCTCACCTATTGAGCGCGCACCCGCCTCGCGCCGCGATACATGATTCGAGGGAGCTGCCATGGCCACCGTAAAGGGCTGCAATCTGCCGGACGATCTCCTCTATGACGTCGACAATCACATCTGGTTCCGCGACATGGGCGATGGAACCGTGCGCCTCGGCATGACCACGGTGGCGACCGCCATGGCCGGCCAGCTGGTGGCCTTCACGCCGAAGAAGGCCGGCAAGGCGATCGATGCCGGCAAGTCGTGCGCGACGATCGAGAGCGGCAAATGGGTCGGTCCGGCCAAGTCGGCCGCAGCCGGCGAGGTGGTGGGCGTGAACGATGCGCTCGTCGCCAACCCGAGGCTCGCCAACGAGGATCCTTACGACAAGGGCTGGATGGTGGCGCTGAAGCCGGCCGACTGGGCGGGCGCCAAGGCCAAGCTGGTCTCCGGCGCCGACATGGTCGCCAGGTACGAGGCCAAAATGGCGGCCGACGGCTTCAACGGCTGCGCCTGATCCGCCGCCGATCTGCCGCGGACGAATTGAAACGGGGCGGCACGCCGGTGCCGCCCCGCCGCGTCGAGCTGGGGTCCAGGTCGGTCAGTTGCCGATGACTCCGCGGATCTCCTTGGCCACTGCGGCGGCCGCGGCGAGCTCCTTGCTGTCGCAGTGCGCCTCCATCTTGGTCAGCATCTCCTCGAGCTTGTCGAGCTTGGCCTCGTCGAGGTTCTTCTTCTCGGCCGCCTGGGCCAGCTCGAAAGCCTGGTCGAGGCATGCTTCGGGGCTGGCGGCGGGGGCCTGGGCCAGCGCCGGGCCGGCCAGCAGCGCGGCGAGCGCCGCGCCTGCAATGAGACGAGTGATCATGCGCATTGGTCCTCTGTTGCTGCGTCCCGGTCCGGTCGCCGGCACACGGCGCCGACGCGCGGCTGGCGCGGAATGAGCGACCGTTTGACTGCGGATTATGGCTGTTCCGCGACCGCGTCGGTGCCGGCCGGCATCGCGGGATTGCAATTCGTGTGTCGCTCCCGCCTCACGCTGCGGCGAGCAGGCGTGAGAGGGCGTCGTCGAGCTGGTCGAAGTGATCGATGATCGCATCCGGGCCGAGCGCGTGCATCGGCGTGTCGGTGTAGCCGAAGCTGACGCCGACGAAAGGCACGCCGGCGGCGCGCGCGGTGGCGACGTCGACGGCGCTGTCGCCGACGAGCACGCTGCGCGCGAGGTTTCCGCCGGCCAGCTTCACCGCGCCCGAGAGATGGTCTGGATGCGGCTTCGAGACGGGAAACGTGTCGCGGCCGGCGATGGCCCCGAATCGGGTTGTCAGCGCCAACGCATCGAGCAGCTTCACGGCCAGCGCATGGCGCTTGTTGGTGCACACTGCGAGCGTCGCACCGCGTGCGAGACAGCGGTCGAGAGCGCCGACGGCGCCGGGAAACGGCCGGCTCTCCGCGGCGATGTTGTCGACGTAGTGGTCGAGGAAGCGCGCCAGCATCGTGTCGATCGTCGTCTCCTCGCGCCTCTCGCCACGAAGCGCCAGCGCCTCGACGATCATGCGCCGCGCGCCGAAGCTGATCCAGGGCCTCAGCTCGGCCGCCGACAGCGGCGCCAGCGCCAGCCCCGCGAGAACATGGTTGGCCGCACCGACGAGGTCGGGCGCCGTGTCGACGAGCGTGCCGTCGAGATCGAAAACGAGGGTAACGTCGCGCATGGGGGCTCCGGAGCGGTCCGGCACGATATGGGCAAGCGCCCGCCGGCGGAAGGGGCAATGCGCAGCGGCGCCCGGCGGCGGGTTGATTGCGCGCCCGCGGCTGCTAAGAGAGGGCGTGCTCCCGTTGCCGCCAACCCAGAGCCCGATCATGGCCGCGTCCGCTCGCTCGCTTCTGAAGACCCAGGCGTTTGTCGGCGGCGCCTGGATCGGCACGCCGGCGATGGCGGTGATCGACAAGGCGACCGGTGCGGAGATCGCCCGCGTGCCGGACCTCGGACCCGAGGATGCGCGGCGCGCTGTCGCAGCGGCATACACCGCGCTGAGGCCGTGGCAGGCGCTGACCGCTAAGGAGCGCGCGCAGATCCTGCGCCGCTGGTTCGACCTTATCGTAGCTAATGCCGACGCGCTCGCCCTGCTGCTGACGCAGGAGCAGGGCAAGCCGCTCGCCGAGGCCAAGGGCGAGATCCTCTATGGCGCCGGCTTCGTCGAGTTCTTTGCCGAGGAGGCGAAGCGCGTCTACGGCGAGACGATTCCCACCCACAAGCGCGACGCGCGCATCCTCGCCATCAAGCAGCCGATCGGCGTCGTGGCCGCGATCACGCCGTGGAACTTCCCATCCGCCATGATCACCCGCAAGGTGACGCCGGCGCTGGCCGCCGGTTGCACCGTGGTGGTGAAGCCGGCCGAGGACACGCCGCTCTCTGCGCTCGCGCTCGCCGCGCTCGCCGAGGAGGCGGGAGTCCCGCCGGGCGTGCTCAACGTACTGACGGCGCGCGACCCGCGGCCCATCGGCGCAGAGCTGACCGCCAACCCGCTGGTGCGCATGGTCACCTTCACCGGCTCGACCGAGGTCGGTAAGATCCTGATGGCGCAAGCGGCGGCGACGGTGAAGCGGGTCGGCCTCGAGCTCGGCGGCAATGCGCCGTTCATCGTCTTCGACGACGCCGATCTCGACCGCGCCATCGAGGGCGCGATGGCCTCGAAGTATCGAAACGCCGGCCAGACCTGCGTGTGCGCCAACCGCATTTTCGTGCAGGCCGGTGTCTACGACGCGTTTGCCGCCAAGCTGGCCGCCGCGGTTGCCAAGCTGCGGGTGGGGCCGGGAACGCAGGCCGGCGTCACCATCGGGCCACTGATCAACGCCGACGGGCTCGCCAAGGTCGAGAGCCATGTCGCCGACGCGGTGGCGAAGGGCGCGCGTGTGCTGACCGGCGGCCGGCGCCACGCGCTCGGCGGCACGTTCTACGAGCCGACCATCCTGACCGAGGTCACCGGCGACATGCTGGTCGCGCGCGAGGAGACCTTTGGCCCGGTGGCGCCGCTGTTCCGCTTCGAGAGCGAGGCCGAGGCCATCGGCGCGGCCAACGCGACGCCGTTCGGCCTCGCCGCATATTTCTACGCCCGCGACATCGGCCGCGTGTGGCGGGTCGCCGAAGCACTCGAGTTCGGCATCGTCGGCATCAATGAAGGCCTGATCTCGACCGAGCTGGCCCCGTTCGGCGGGGTCAAGGAGAGCGGGATAGGGCGCGAAGGGTCGCACCACGGGATCGAGGAGTTTCTCGAGATCAAGTATATGCTGATGGGCGGGTTGAGCGACCCGCCACGGGGAGAGGCATGACGAGCGACGAGCTGAAGGCATTGGCCGCCGAGGAGGCGCTCAACTACATCGAGAGCGGCATGAAGGTCGGCCTCGGCACCGGCTCGACGGCGGCCAAGTTCGTCGACCTTCTCGGCGCGCGGGTCAGGCAGGGGCTCGACGTCGTCTGCGTACCGACCTCGGAGGCGACGCGGCAGCAGGCGGCGGCGCTCGCCATCCCGCTCACCACGCTCGACGAGACGCCGTTTCTCGACGTGACGGTGGACGGCGCCGACGAGCTCGACGAGAATTTGCGCCTGATCAAGGGCGGCGGCGGCGCGCTGCTGCGTGAGAAAATCGTCGCCACCTCGTCGGACCGGATGATCGTCATTGCCGACGGGTCCAAGCTCGTCCCCGTGCTCGGCCGCTATCCGCTGCCGCTCGAGGTGATCCGGTTTGGCCTCGCGGCGACCCGCAACATGGTCGAGGCGCAGGCGCGCCTCGTCGGCTGCGAGGGTGAGATCACGCTTCGCGTCGGGCCCGGCGGCCAGCCGTTCGCCACCGACAGCGGCAATCTCATCCTCGATTGCGCCTTCGGATGCATCGAGGACGCAGAGGCCCTGGATGCTGCGCTCAAGATGGTGCCGGGCGTGGTCGAGAATGGATTGTTCCTCGGCATCGCCGACGTCGCCATCGTCGCCGCGCCGGAAGGCATCACCATATTCGAGGCGGAGGCCGTGGAGGAGGGCGCGTAGCGGCGCCTCGACCGGTCTCGGCAACCCGTGCCGCTACGCAGGAGGGCCAACCTATGAGGATTCTTTCAGTTTCGCTGCGCGCTGCTGTCGTGGCGGTCGCACTCTCGCTCGCCGGCTCCGCCGCGATGGCGCAGAAGGCGCCGCCCGATCCCGCACGCCTCGCCGCGGCGCGCGACCTG
>JBFMEX010000073.1:0-16900 GCA_040752215.1 Pseudomonadota bacterium
TCGAAATGAGAGTCGCCACGCGCACAAACTGACCGCGCGTTGCGGCCGGCTCTCGGAACGAGAGTCGCCACGCGCACAAGCTGACGGCGCGTGGCGACCGGCTCTCGAAATGAGAGTCGCCACGCGCACAAACTGACCGCGCGTGGCGGCCGGCTCTCGGAACGAGAGTCGCCACGCGCACAAAGAGGTGAGAGACGCGCGTGGGCTACGGGCTCGCACTGTCTTTGTTGATGCACCTCTCGCTGCTGGCGTGGGCGGTCGTGTCCTTCCAGCGGACGCCCGAGCTCACGCTGCCCGAGATCCAGACCATCGAGGCGTCGCTGGTCACCATCTCGGACGTGACGCGGCTGAAGCAGGGCGATCCCGACGCCAAGCAGCTCGAGGCGAAGCCCAAGGACGAGCCCAAGCCCGACATCTCGAAGGAGGAGGCGCCGAAGCCGAAGCCGATGGCCGCGCCGCCGCCGCCCGCCCCCGCGGCCCCTCCGCCGCCAGCCGAGCCCGAGCCGCCGAAAGCCGAGGCCAAGCCGCCCGAGCCGGCCAAGTCCGAGCCGGACCCGATTGCCGAGAAGCTGGCCGCGCTGCCGCCCGATCCCGCGCCCGGTCCCTCGCCCGAGGAGTTGAAGCGGATCGAGGACGAGAAGAAGGCCGAGGAGCAGCGCAAGCAGGACGAGTTGAAGAAGCAGGAGCAGAAAAAGAAGGAGGAGGAGCGCAAGAAGGCCGAGGAAAAGAAGCGGCTCGAGAAGGAGAAGAAGCTGGCCGAGGAACGGCGCAGGAAGGAGGAGGCGAAGAGGAAGTTCGACGCCGACCGCATTGCTGCACTGATCGACAAGAGCCCCGACAAGCGCGGCGCGCCGCAGTCGACGCCATTGCCGCCGATCAACCCGACCGACAACACCGGCAAGGCGGCCGGCGAGCGCGAGGGCAAGGACACCGTGCTGACGGCGCGTGAGCAGGATATGCTGAAGAGCCAGATCAACTCGCAGCTCGGGCCGTGCTCGACAATGCCGGGCGGCGGCGGCGGCACCGACACGCCGCCGGTGACGGTACGCTGGCGACTGAAGCCCGACGGCTCGCTCAACGGCGAGCCGCAGGTGATGTCGGCGCCGGAAACGCCGCTCGGGCGGATTGCCGCAGATGCGGCCGTAAGGGCGGTCAAGAACTGCTCGCCACTCCGGCTGCCGCCGGACATGTACGCCGGCTGGAGCACGATCACCTGGTATTTCGACTGGCCGCGCATCCTCGGTTTGCGCTAGACGGCACTCGGTGCCTGCGCCACGCGTGTGTCGCCGGAATCGAGGCAAATCGGACACGAGCGGGCCAAATTTGGCGGGGATGACTACGCGCATGAAGCTGAGACCGATTCCGAGCCACTGCACCGGGCGCGTGGGAGTGTGGCGGCGGGCGCGCGCGATCGCGCTCGTGCTCGCCTCGTTGCTACTATCGCTGGCACCGGACGGAGCGCAGGCGCAGAAGCGCGACGACGCCTATCGGGGGCCCACGCCGGGTGGTGGCTTCGCCGGCCAGCTGCAGTCTCGCCAGGCGCCGGCCACAGCCGCTCCCGTCGGCGCACCGGCGGCGGCCGTCGGCGGCGGTCTCAGCGGCGCGCAGACCCAGGGCAACATCGCCCCCATTCCGATCGCATTGCCCGTGTTCCTCGGCGACGATCCGGCGCTCGCGTCCGATATCGCCAACGTCGTCTCGGGCGACCTCGAGCGCTCGGGGCTGTTCCAGCCGCTCGACCGCGGCTCGTTCCTGGAGCAGGTCCGTGACCTCAATGCGCTGCCGCGCTTCCCCGACTGGCGCGCGATCCGTGCCGATGCGCTGGTCGTCGGTCGCGTCTCCAAGGGTGGCGACGGCCGCATCACCGCCGAGTTCCGCCTGTGGGACGTGGCGACCGGCAAGCAGCTCGCCGGACAGCGGTTCTCGACCGCCGGGGTCAATTGGCGCCGGGTCGGCCATCTGGTCGCCGACCAGGTGTACGAGAAGCTGACCGGCGAGAAGGGCTATTTCGACACCCGCATCGTGTTCATCGACGAGACCGGGCCGAAGGAGAAGCGTGTCAAACGGCTCGCCATCATGGATCAGGACGGCGCCAATGTGCGCCTGCTCTCGCAAGGCAGCGAGCTGGTGCTGACGCCGCGCTTCAGCCCGACCAGCCAGGAGATCGCCTTCACCTCCTACGCCCGCGAGCAGCCGCGGGTGTTCCTGATGAACCTCGAGACCGGCCAGCGTCAGTCGGTGGGCGACTTTCCCGGCATGACCTTCGCCCCGCGCTTCTCCCCCGATGGGCAGCGAATCATCATGAGCCTTCAGACCGCCGGCGATTCCAATCTGTTCGAGATGGACCTGCGCTCGCGCCAGCTGCGCCAGCTGACCCATTCGGCGGGCATCGACACCGGACCCTGCTACGCGCCGGACGGGCGCCAGATCGTGTTCGAATCCGATCGCGACGGGTCGCAGCAGCTCTACGTCATGGGCGCCGACGGCTCCGGCGCGCATCGCATCAGCCTGGGTGATGGTCGCTATGCAACCCCGGTCTGGTCGCCGCGCGGCGACTATATCGCCTTCACCAAGCAACTCGGCGGGCGCTTCCTGATCGGCGTCATGCGCCCGGACGGCACCGGCGAGCGGATCCTGACCGAGGGCTACCACAACGAGGGCCCGACGTGGGCCCCCAACGGTCGCGTCCTGATGTTCTTCCGCGAATCGCCGGGCGCGCGCGGCGGACCGAGGATTCTCTCGGTCGATCTCACCGGCTACAATGAGCGAGTCGTCGAGACGCCGTCGTTCGCCTCCGATCCCGCCTGGTCTCCGCTCCTGAATTGAGCCAGCCCTTTACCCGGACTTAACCGGAGATGGGTTTGAATGGCCCGTCGACCGTCGCCTCGGTGACGGCGATTAGTGGCGTAAAATCAACCTTTTCGACACCTGCGCGTCGCGTATCCCGGGTGGTTGAGGAGGGCAAACCACGGCGTTGCATTTTCGCACCTACAGGGGTGGAAAACAGGGGCATAACCCCCTCCATCCTTGATCGCAAATCGTAACGCCGGTACCCAAATAGTGGCTATTGCCGATCAAGCATCAGGAGAGAAGACCATGCAGGGTGTGAAGGGGCTGATCGTTATTTCGGCGGTTGTGGCTGCCATCGCTCTCGGCGCTTGCCGTCGCGAGGTTCCGCATACGCCGATGAAGCTCGGCGCTGACGTTCCTGCTGCTGAGCTGGCTCGCTAAGGTACGGCAAAAGCCTGTTTCAGCAACAGGAGAACTGACTATGAAGGGCGCTATTCTCATCGCCACCGTCGCTGCGGCCATCGCCCTTGGTGCTTGCCGCCGCGAGGTTCCTCACACGCCGATGAAGCTCGGCGCGGATGTTCCGGCGACCGTCCAGGCGGCTCGCTGAGCTACCGAGGGATGCCCGGGCTTGCCCGGGCATGTCTGGGGGGAATGAACAAAAGGCCGGCTTTCGGAGCGATGCTCCGCAGGCCGGCTTTTTTGTGCGCTCGAGCGGCGCTTGCGCAGGGACCAGGGGGCCGGGATCGATCGGTCGGCAAGGCGCGCTGCGTCTGCCGCCGAGCGTGGGGTGGACAGACACAGTCCTGTTTCGGCCACTTTGCTGTGGGAGAGGGGGATGTGTGGCGTTGACGACCTTGTTTCGGCGTGCGCGATCGTGTTTGTCCAGCTTTGAGGAGCGGACGCTTCGGCAGGCGATGCGATTGCCGGCGCGGTCGTGACGATTGACCGAAGGATCTCGCGGTATCGCGCCGAAAACCGTGCGGCCGTTCCGCGGCGCAAGGGGGAGCCCATGGTGGCCTCGACCAGATTGACCGTTCTTTCGCGCCTGCTGGCGCTCGCGCTGGCGGCTGGGGCGCTGCAGGCGTGCGCCCAGAAGGAGATCGATCCCAACGCGCAGCTCAACGGCGGCCCGGTGACGCCCGGCACGCAGCGCGACTTCGCGGTCAACGTCGGCGACATCGTCTACTTCTCGACCGACAGCTCCGACCTGACGCCGGAGGCCACCAACACGCTGCGCAAGCAGGCCCAGTGGCTGAAGCAATACGCCCAGTTCTCGATCACCATCGAGGGCCACGCCGACGAGCGCGGCACCCGCGAGTACAACATCGCGCTCGGCGCACGGCGCGCGCAGACGGTGCGCAATTTCCTCGCTCAGAACGGCATCGCGGCGGCCCGCATCCGCACCATCTCCTACGGCAAGGAGCGGCCCGTGGCCGTCTGCGACGATATCTCGTGCTGGTCGCAGAATCGGCGTGCGCAGACGGTGCTCAACACCCGCGTCTCCGGCTGAAACCCACGGCTGTCCGGTTCGGCCCTTCAGGCATCGGCGAAAGTCGCGGAAGCGACTTGCGGTCTCGGCACCCGGGTCGGAGTCGGACGCGAATTCCCCACTCCTTGGGGAGAGGGTCGGGGTGTGGGGCTGGCCGCGAGCACGGTGCCAGCGGCAAGTCCCGCTTCCGACGCGGGATCGAGCATTTCAGCACTTTTCTATCGTCGAGGGCGCGCCGACCTCTCCCCATGGGAGGTAACAAGCCGCCGCGCCATGTGAACCGGGCAGCTATGGCCGAGAGCCGAGCGTCGGCGGGCAAGCTTCGTCGCCGATCCGGACCCCCGGGCCGGCGTTGGCGTTTGGGCCCCAAGCGCCGCCGCGGGTCGCTGCGTGACCGGCGCGACACGGCTCCCGACGGCTGCCCGGAACGGCACAGTTTGGCCGCATTGGAGCGCCAAAGAAGGATCGTGAGGCGGGGGGTTCATCCGGGGGGCGGAGGTGGGCCATGCGCGCGAGCGCGCGAGCAGTCGACAGAGCGTGGGCGGGCCCGGGCGGGCCGCGGGTGTCCAGGTTGGTTTCCGGTTTGCTGATGGCGGTCGCCGGCGCCGCGACACTGGTGCCGTCGGCGCTTGCCGAGCAGCGCGAGGTGCTGATCGGTACTTTCCAGACCGGCGGATCACAGGCGGGCGCAACATCGGCCGACGAGCGCTGGCAGGATGTCTCGGCCGAGCAGCTGTTCTCCGACGCCATCGCTCGCATCGAGCGCGGCCAGGTCTGGGGCGGGCAGCGCCGACTCGAGGTGTTGGTCGCGCGCTTCCCGCGTAGCGCCGAGGCGGCGCGCGCACGCCGCGTGCTCGGCGAGATCTATCGCGGCCGCACACGCGACGATGCGGTGGCCGCCGCCAATCCGAGCGTCGATGGCAAGAAGCGCGTCGAGCCGACCCCGCGAGCGAACGCGCCTGCGGGTGCCTCTACCCGCGGTGCCGACATCGCGACCGGCGCGCTCGGGTCCGACCCACCGGCGGAGCCGCCTGCCGCCGCACCGGCCTGGCAGCCGACGCTGACGCGCAGCGCGCGCCTCGAGAACGTGCTGCGCGCCGAGGCCGGCGATCGCGTGTTCTTCAGCGAGGGTAGCGCCGAGATTTCGTCCCGCTCGCGGACGGTGCTGTTCGCTCAGGCGCGCTGGCTGGCACGCAACCCCTATGTGCACGTGATCATCGAGGGTCACGCCGACGAATCGGGCAGCGACGGGCACAATCTGGCGATCTCGAAGGAGCGCGCCGAGATGGTGCGCCAACGCCTGGTGGAGGCGGGAGTTTCCGGCGATCGCATAGCGATCGTGGCCAAGGGGCGCTCGGAGCGCATCGCCGCCTGCGACAGCCCGCTGTGCGCCGCACAGAACCGCCGCGCGGTGACGCTGGTGCTGGTCGAATCGGACAGCGCCGATCGCCTGCCAGGTCGATCGAGCGACATCGCCCCGCCGGGCGTTCGCATCCCGGTCGCCGCCAACGTCGAGCAGCGTTGACAACAGCGCCCGAACGTCTGATGCCTTGGGCTCGGAACAAGGAAGCGAGCTGCTCATGACACGCACGAGCGTCGCCATTCTCGCAACGGTGCTGACGGCCGGCAGCCTCGGCTGGAGCAGTGCGGCGCGAGCCGCCGATTCGGTGCGCATCGCCCAGGCGGGCCCGGCCGCGCCGCCGCGCGCGACGGCACCCAAGACCGCGCCCGCACCACCCGCCCAGGCCGGTGGCGATGCGAGCCTGCGCCAGCGCGTCGACCAGCTCGAGGAGCAGCTGGTCGATATGCAGGTGACCATCGGTACGATCGAGACCTTGGCGCGCTCGGGTGGCGGCGCGCCTGCGCGCACGGCGGGCGCCGGCGGGGCAAGCGATGCCGCCCGCCTCGATGGCATCGAGACGCAGATCCGTGCCTTGACCGCCCAGTTGGAGCAGCTTGCCGCCGAGGTGCGCGGTCGCCGCGGCGACGTCCGCCCGCCCGCCGATGAGGGCGGCTCGCGACTGGCCACCATCGAACCGACATCGAGCCAGCCGATCGGCGGCTTCGGTGCGACCACGGTGACGCCGTCGGGAGGGGACCTGATCGGCTCGATCATCAAGGGCGCGCATCCGGGCGCGGATCCGAGCTCGCGCGTTGCCGCGGCACCGCTCGCACCCGCCGGCGTCGGCACATCGAGCGATCCCAAACAACTCTACGAGACGGCCTACGGCTATCTGCTGCAGCAGGACTATGGTGCGGCGGAATCCGCCTTCGACGAGTTCCTGCAGAAGTTTCCGAGCGACCGGCTCGCTGGCAACGCACAGTATTGGCTCGGCGAGACCCATTTCGTGCGCGGTGACTACAAGACCGCTGCTGGCGCGTTCTTGAAGGGGTACCAGACCTACGGCGACAGCGCCAAGGCGCCTGACAGCCTTCTGAAACTCGCGCTCTCGCTCGACCGGCTCGGCCAGAAGGACGCCGCCTGCTCGTCGTTCTCCGAGTTCAACATGCGCTTCCCGACCGCGCCGGCACAATTGAAGACCCGCGCCCAATCGGAGCGCCGCCGCGTCGGTTGCCCGTGAGCGAGACGAGCGAGCGACCGCTCGGCGACCACGAGGTCGACAAGCTGCTCGCGCCGCTGCTCGGCACCGCCGATTCGCCGCCGCTACTCGTGCTCGCCGTCTCCGGCGGCGTCGACAGCATGGCGTTGATGCACCTCACCGCCGAGGCCGTGCGCCGCGCCGGTCGCGGACGCGTTCTGGTCGCGACCGTCGACCACGGATTGCGGCCGGAGTCCGCGGCCGAAGCGCGCTTCGTCGCCGAGGAGGCGCGGCGCCTCGGTCTCGCGCACATGACGCTGGTCTGGCACGGGGCCAAGCCTGCGACCGGCATCCAGGAGGCGGCCCGTGCCGCGCGCTACCGGCTGCTGGCGGAGGCGATTTGCTCGGAGCCGGCGGCGCACAAGCTCCTCGTCACCGCGCATACGCTCGATGATCAGGCCGAGACCGTGTTGATGCGCCTGGCGCGCGGCAGCGGCGTCGAGGGCCTGTCGGGGATCGCCGAGATCGAGCGGCTCGACGTCGACATCGATCCGCGCCGGCTGCCGTCCGCACCTGAAGGCTACCGACCCATGCTCCCACCGGTCACCGTCGCGCGCCCGCTGCTCCAGGTGCCGAAGGCCCGCCTTGTCGCGACGATGCGCGCGCGGGGGCTATCGTGGGTCGAGGATCCGAGCAACGAGAGCCCGGCCTTCGAGCGCGTGCGCATCCGCCGGGCGAGGCCGGTGCTGCAAGAGCTTGGATTGACCAGCGAGGCGCTCGCACGATCGGCGCGTCGCCTGCGCAGCGTTCGGGCAGCCGTCGCGCAATGGACGCTCGCCGCGCTGAACGACCCGGATCTGGTACGGATCGACCCGCTCGGATTCGTGACGGTATCGCCCCGCGTCTGGCGCGACGGCGAGGGTGGGCTCGCGGAGGCCGTCCAGCTCCGGCTGCTGGCGGCCGTCGTCCGCATGGTCGGCGGCCTGGAGCGCCCGTTGTCCTTGTCGTCGTTGGAGGAGGTGGCGCACCAGATTTCGATCGGCTGGCACAGGACGCCTGCTCCGAGCTACGCCGTGACGATCGGACACACCAAGATCGAGCAGACGGGCGATTGTGTCTCGGTGCTCCGCGAGACCGGCCGCCGCCCGCCGGAGCCGTTGATGCTGCCGCCGGGCGCGAGCGCACTCTGGGACAATCGGTTTTTGGTCAGTGTCGGCGCAGGTGCGTCCTCGCCGCTCGAGGTGCGGGCGCTGGGCGAGTCGGGCCTCCGCGCGCTCAGGGCCGAGGGACACTGTCCCCCGTCCGCCCCTTCCGCTGCATTGATGGGGGCGCCGGGCTTCTTCGATGGCGACCGGCTGGTGGCCGCGCCGAGCCTCGCCGAACACTGGCGCCGCGCCGATCCGGACACCGCCGCGAGGCACGCACCGGCGCTCGAAGGGCCATGCATCTCGAAGTTCCTGGATCGACCGACCGCCACAGCGATCGAAGCCGCCGACTGACAAGCGAGCCCGCGATCGCCAGTTCGGAGGGTAAATGCCGCGCCGGACATATTTCGATGGCATGCGACTTGCGGGGTCAAACTGGGGCTTGGGATCCCGGATTTTACGCCAGCCGACCACATGCGGACGTGGCGCCAACGGTTGAGAAACGG
Source organism: Pseudomonadota bacterium (assembly GCA_040752215.1). Lineage (GTDB taxonomy): Bacteria > Pseudomonadota > Alphaproteobacteria > Rhizobiales > Hyphomicrobiaceae > JBFMEX01. The sequence continues at coordinate 8,474 of JBFMEX010000073.1, forward strand.
GCTATCGGCTAAGCTCGCCGGGGGCCTTTCGCTTGTTAACCGCCGGAGCGGCCCCTATGTTATCGTGATGTCGACGAGGCCCGCTGCGCCGCCCCTTTTCCGGGGTCGGCGCGCGGGGGCCGGAGTCGCGGGGTTTCACAAGGAATCGAGATGAACTCACACCTTCAGAAGCTCGCCATCTGGGCAGCCATCCTGGTTCTGCTGGTCGCGCTGTTCAATCTCTTCAACAACAACTCGGCGCCGAGCCGCCGCGGCACGGAGATCACCTACTCCGAGTTCCTGTCCGCCGTCGACGCCGGCAACGTCTCCGAGGCGACGATTGCGGGCAACCGGATCTACGGCACCATGCGCCCCGACGGTGCGACTTTCATGGCCTTCGCGCCTGATGATCCGGGGCTGGTCGAGCGCTTGAAGACCAAGGACGTGAAGTTCAAGGCGCGCCCCTCCGACGAGGAGGTGCCCTCGATCATGAGCGTCCTGCTCAACTGGTTCCCGATGCTGCTGCTGATTGCGGTCTGGGTGTTCTTCATGCGCCAGATGCAGTCTGGCTCGGGCCGCGCCATGGGCTTCGGCAAGAGCCGCGCCAAGCTGCTGACCGAGCGCCATGGCCGCGTCACCTTCGAGGACGTCGCCGGCGTCGACGAGGCGAAGAGCGACCTCCAGGAGATCGTCGAGTTCCTGCGCGACCCGCAGAAATTCCAGCGCCTCGGCGGCCGCATCCCGCGCGGCGCCCTGCTCGTTGGCCCGCCCGGCACGGGCAAGACGCTGATCGCACGCGCCGTTGCCGGTGAGGCCAACGTGCCGTTCTTCACCATCTCCGGCTCCGACTTCGTCGAGATGTTCGTCGGCGTCGGCGCCTCCCGCGTGCGCGACATGTTCGAGCAGGCCAAGAAGAACGCGCCCTGCATCATCTTCATCGACGAGATCGACGCCGTTGGGCGCCATCGCGGCGCCGGCCTCGGCGGCGGCAACGACGAGCGCGAGCAGACGCTCAATCAGCTGCTGGTCGAGATGGACGGCTTCGAGGCCAACGAGGGCATCATCATCATCGCCGCCACCAACCGGCCGGACGTGCTCGACCCGGCACTGCTGCGCCCGGGGCGCTTCGACCGCCAGATCGTGGTGCCGAACCCGGATGTCGCCGGTCGCGAGAAGATCCTGCGCGTGCACATGCGTAAGATTCCGCTCGCTCCCGACGTCGATCCCAAGGTTATCGCGCGCGGCACGCCGGGATTTTCCGGCGCCGATCTCGCCAACCTCGTCAACGAGGCGGCGCTGCTCGCCGCGCGCCGCAACAAGCGGCTCGTCACGCAGTCCGAGTTCGAGGACTCGAAGGACAAGGTCATGATGGGCGCCGAAAGGAAGTCCATGGCCATGACCGAGGAGGAGAAGCTCGCCACCGCCTATCACGAGGCCGGTCATGCCATCGTCAACGTCGTCGTGCCGGGTAACGATCCCTTGCACAAGGTGACGATCATTCCGCGTGGGCGCGCGCTCGGCGTCACCATGAGCCTGCCGGAGCGCGACAAGCTCAGCTACTCCAAGCAGTGGTGCGAGGCCAAGATCGCGATGGCGTTCGGCGGTCGCGTCGCCGAGCAACTCGTCTACGGCAAGGAGCACCTCAATACCGGCGCGTCGAGCGACATCAGCCAGGCGACCAACATCGCCCGGCGCATGGTGACCGAGTGGGGCATGAGCGAGAAGCTCGGCCCGCTGCTCTACAACGAGAACCAGCAGGAGGTGTTCCTCGGCCACTCGATCACCCAGCAGCAGAACATGAGCGAGGAGACCGCGCGGCTGATCGACGAGGAGATCCGACGCATCGTCAACGGCGGCTATGACAAGGCGTGGGAGGTGCTTTCCGGCCACAGGAACGAGCTCGAGGCGATCACCCAGGCGCTGATGGAGTACGAGACCATCTCCGGCGACGAGGTGGGCAGGCTGATGCGCGGCGATCGCATCGTGCGCGACACCGAGGACGAGGGCACGTCGGGGCCGATCGGCTCGGCGGTGCCAATCGCCGGCCGTCCGACGCGCCCGCGCCAGGAGCCCGACACCGGCGGCATGGCGCCCCAGCCCCAGGGGTGAGGCGGCAGGCGTTGCGCCGCTGGCGACTGTGCTAGGGAAACGACCGCGAGCCACTGCTCGCGGTCGTGTTCGTTTGTGCAAGGTTGTGAGATGCAACGCTCCATCTACCTCCGCCCATTGGGTTTCCTGCCGGCGCCCGCCGAGGAGCCGGCACGCGAGGAGTGGCGCGGCCTGCCGCTCGCCGGCAGCGGTCTCGCCTTCACCGCGCTCGAGGTGATCGAGCGCGTGTCCGGCGGCGGCGTCGAGCGGCGCATACTGGCGCTCGGCGAGTTCTTCGAGCGCGAGTGGGGTCGCCACACGCTTGCCGCCTCCGACCTGTTCGAGGCGTTGCAGACCCCGCGTCAGCGCCTCGCCGGCTTGAGCCTCGACCGGCCGCGCATCATGGGCATCGTCAACGTCACACCCGACAGCTTCTCGGACGGCGGCAGCCTCGAGAGCGCGCGGGCAGCGATAGACCACGCGCTGCGCCTCGCCGAGGAGGGGGCCGACATCCTCGACATCGGCGGCGAATCGACCCGCCCTGGCGCCGACCTGGTACCGGTCGCAGAGGAGATCCGCCGCGTGCTGCCGGTGATCGAGGGGCTACGCGGAAGGACCGATGCAGTGATCTCTGTCGACACCCGCAAGGCCGAGGTGATGCGCCGCGCAGCGGAGGCCGGTGCCGACATCCTGAACGATGTTTCTGCTCTGACCTTCGAGCCCGAGGCACTGCGCGTCGCGGCCGACTCGGGCCTGCCGGTCATGCTGATGCATGCTCAGGGCGACCCGAAGACGATGAACGACGACCCGCAATACAGCGACGTGGTGCTCGACGTGTTCGACTTCCTCGAGCGGCGTATCCACGCCTGCGAGGCGGCCGGCATCCCCCGCTCCAAGCTGGTCGCCGACCCCGGCATCGGCTTTGGCAAGCACCTCCACCACAACGTCGCGGTGCTGGCGGCGATGGGGCTCTACCACGGTCTTGGGGTGCCGGTTCTGCTCGGCGCCAGCCGCAAGAAGCTGATCGGCCAGATCTGCAACGTTGAGGTGCCGAAAGAGCGCGTTCCGGGCTCGATCGCGGCGGCTCTCTCCGCCATCGCCCAAGGCGTGCAGATCGTCCGCGTCCACGACGTCGCGGCCACGCGGCAGGCGATTGCCGTCTGGCAGGCCATCCAGCGCGGCACGGAGGCCGGGCTCTCCTGAAGCACGCGCGACTTGGCGGCGAGTCGTAAACCTCGTCCACCGGTTGTGTCCGCCACCCGTCGACCCCGCCGAAGCGATTCTGGTATGGTCAGAGCGTTGGCTCGGCACGCGCCTTGCCTTTGGGCTGGTCGTCCGGGATCGTGACGCCGGCGCGCCGATCGAGAACATTTCGCACCCGAGGGAAGATCCATGTCGCGACGCTATTTCGGCACCGATGGCATTCGTGGCCTCGCCAACCGCCACCCGATGACCTCGGAGGTGGCGCTGAAGGTCGGCATGGCGGCGGGCAAGGTGTTCCAGTCGGGGGCACACCGCCATCGGGTGGTGATCGGCAAGGACACGCGACTGTCCGGCTACATGCTCGAGGCGGCGCTGATGTCCGGCTTCACCGCCGTCGGCATGGACGTGTTCCTCTTGGGGCCGATGCCGACGCCGGCGGTTGCCATGCTGACGCGCTCGCTCCGCGCCGACCTCGGCGTGATGATCTCGGCCTCCCACAACCGTTACGACGACAACGGCATCAAGCTGTTCGATCCCGACGGCTACAAGCTCTCCGACGAGATGGAGGCGGAGATCGAGCGCCTGGTCGATGGCCCGACCGAGAATCTGCTCGCCGCGCCGGATCGGATCGGCCGCGCCACCCGAGTCGAGAGCGCGCAGGAGCGCTACATCGAGTTCGCCAAGCGCACGCTGCCGAGGAACCTGCGCCTCGACGGGCTCAGGATCGTCATCGATTGCGCCAACGGTGCCGGCTACAAGGTCGCACCCGAGGCGCTGTGGGAGCTCGGCGCCGAGGTGATCAAGATCGGCGTCGAGCCCAACGGCCGCAACATCAACCACAAGTGCGGCTCGACCGCTCCGGAAGCGCTGGCCGACAAGGTGCGCGAGATGCGGGCCGACATCGGAATCGCTCTCGACGGCGACGCCGACCGCGTCGTGATCGTTGACGAGAAGGGCCAGCTCGTCGATGGCGACCAGCTGATGGCGGTGATCGCCGAGAGCTGGCACCGGCGCGGCAAGCTGGCAGCCGGCGGAATCGTCGCGACCGTCATGAGCAACCTCGGTCTCGAGCGCTATCTGCGGTCGCTCGGCCTCAGCCTGGCGCGCACTCCCGTCGGCGACCGTTACGTTGTCGAGCACATGCGAAAGCACGGGTTCAACGTCGGCGGCGAGCAGTCCGGCCACATCGTGCTCTCCGACTTCATCACCACCGGCGACGGCCTCGTCTCCGCGTTGCAGGTGTTGGCCTGCGTCGTCTCCTCCGGCCGCCCGGTGAGCGAGGTCTGCAAGCGCTTCGACCCGTTGCCGCAGGTGCTCCAGAACGTGCGCTACGCCAACGGCCACCCGCTCGACGACAGCCGCGTCGCCAAGGCGATCGAGGGCGCCAAGGCCAGACTCGGCGAGCAGGGCCGGCTCGTCATCCGCCCCTCCGGCACCGAGCCGGTGATCCGGGTGATGGCCGAGGGCGACGACGAGACGTTGGTCAACACCGTCGTCGGCGACATCGTCGCCGCGGTCCGGGCGGCAGCCGCCGCCTGAGCTTCGGGTCGCCCGCGAGTCGGGCCGAGGTCGATCGAGGTCATACTGCTACCCCACCGCCGTCCTTCTCCTCGGGGAGAAGGTGGCCGAAGGCCGGATGAGGGGGCCGGCCAGCCGACGTCGTCCGCATGTCTCGGTTCGGCGCGCGCCTTAAGCGTCCCTTAAGCGTTTTGCCTCATCGTGAGCCTCGATGGTTCACCGCCGTCCGTGCGCTGCCGTCGAGGGTGCCCTCGAGGACGATGCGCGGCATGGCAAGCCGGCCCACGCCCTCGCGGCGTGGCGTCCCGAGCTCCTCATTGTCTCCTGGTCTCCTGTACGCGCGTCCGGCGGATCTTGCCGCCCCAGAAGCCGAGCAGGAACGGGTTCGCCACCTCCCCGAATCGCGGATCGGCAGGACGCTGGCTGAGACGTGCGGGGCTCCCCGCATGCGATACGGGGGACGCTAGTCATGAAGCTCAAGGCGATCGGATTTGCGGTTGGACTGCTGCTCGCAGCCTCCGTGTCGCAAGCGACCGCCGCCGACTGGATCGGCGGCATGAAGGACTTCGGCGGCGGCACGCCGGTCCCGGCGCCGATCCCGGTGCCGATCTACCACGCCAGCTGGTATCTGCGCGGCGACATCGGCGTCAGCTTCGGCAACGACCCCGACATCTCGACCAGCCTCGGTGGATTGGGGCCGTCGGGTACGGCCAGCTATCAGCCGGCCTGGTACGACAGCGACTTCGGCACCGACGCGACCTACGGCATCGGCGTCGGCTACGTCTGGAGCTCGCGTATCCGCACCGACGTGACTGTCGATTACCATCCCGAGGGTGAGGTCAAGATCAACGGCAGCTTCACTCCCGCTCAGCCGTGGGGCAACGTATTGGTCGATGACAAGACCACCTGGGACGGCGTCGTCACGCTGTTCAACGCCTACTGGGACATGGGCACCCACTCGGGCTTCACGCCCTATATCGGCGCCGGCATCGGCTTCTCCTGGAACCAGCTCCGCCGCGTCCATAGCTCGACATATTCTGGCTGCGGCACTTGCGCAAGCGCTTGGGCATCCGACAAGGTGCACGACATCACCCTCGCCTACGCACTGACCGCCGGCGTCAGCTACGACATGGGCCGCTCGACCTACCTTGATTTCAACTATCGCTATCTGTGGATCGACGGCACCGACATCGAGCTCGCAATCAATCGCACCCCCCACACGGTCTCGATCGGCGATCTCTCCGAGCACCAGCTGCGCGCCGGCATCCGCTACATGATCGATTGATCCAACGCACAGTTTGCGGACGGCAGGAGGCGGGCCCCGGGCCCGCCTCTTTGTTTGGTGCGCGCCTGCTCCCTTTCCCCATCGCGACAGCAGTGCGATTGGGGGGATCGCGCCCCGCGTCCTGCCACGCTCTGTGACCTTGGTGCAGATTGACAGCGCCCGCAGCCCCCCTTACACCCCGCGGCGGGACACCCCTCCCCAACGAGGGGCATCTATCTGGAAGGGTAGCCAATGACGACCATGAAGCCGGCCAAGCGCCCGGCCAATCCGCGCTTCTCCTCCGGCCCCTGCACCAAGCGGCCCGGCTGGACCCCTGAAGCTCTCGGCAACGCACTCACCGGACGCTCGCACCGTTCCAAGGTCGGCAAGGCGCGGTTGAAGCTCGCCATCGACAAGACCAAGGCGATCCTCGGACTGCCGGCCGGCTACCACGTCGGCATCGTGCCGGGCTCGGATACGGGCGCCTTCGAGATGGCGATGTGGTCGCTCCTCGGCGCACGCGGCCTCGATGCCTTTGCCTGGGAGAGCTTCGGCAAGATCTGGATCACCGACGTCGTCAACGAGCTGAAGCTCGCCGATGCGCGCGTGACCGTCACCGAGTTCGGCAAGCTCCCGGATCTCACGGCGATCGATTTCGATCGCGACGTGCTATTCACCGCCAACGGCACCACATCCGGCGTGCGTGTGCCGAATTACGACTGGATCCCGGATGATCGAAAAGGCCTGACGCTGGTCGACGCGACCTCGGCCGTGTTCGCGCAGCGCATCGACTGGTCCAAGATCGACGTGCTCACCTACTCCTGGCAAAAGGTGCTGGGCGGGGAGGCTGCGCACGGCATGCTGATCCTCTCCCCGCGGGCGGTCGAACGGCTCGAGACCTACAAGCCGGCGTGGCCGCTGCCCAAGCTCTTCCGCATGACCAAGAAGGGCAAATTCGACGCGGCGATCTTCGAGGGCGAGACCATCAACACGCCGTCGATGCTGTGCGTCGAAGACTATCTCGATGCACTCGGCTGGGCGGAGAGCATCGGCGGGCTCGACGGCCTCGTCGCCCGTGCCGACGCCAACGCCAAGGTGCTGTTCGACTGGATCGAGCGGACGCCGTGGATCGCCAACCTGGCCGAGGATCGCGCCACCTGGTCCAACACCGGCGTCTGTCTCAAGCTCGTCGATCCCGCGGTGACCGCGCTTCCGGCCGACGCGCAGGCTGCATTTGCCAAGTCGGTCGTGGCGCTGCTCGAGAAGGAGGGTGTCGCGCTCGATGCCGGCTCCTATCGCGACGCGCCGCCGGGTCTGAGAATCTGGACCGGCTCGACCGTCGAGAAGAGCGACGTCGAGGCACTCGTTCCCTGGATCGAGTGGGCGTTCGCGGAGACGAAGGCCGCGCTCGCCAAGGCCGCGTGAGGGCACGCGCAGCACTTCGCCGCGCGCGCCATTTGTGAACCGCCTCTCATCACGTCGTGGCCGCCCCCGGGGCGGCCATCCAGGACCCAGGCTCCGCACCCCGAGACGGCCAGCCTGGATGCCCGGTCAGGCCCGGCCTCGACGTGGAGCCAGAACAGAATTCCGAGGTTACAACAATGAAGCCGAAAGTCCTCATCTCCGACGATCTCTCTCCGGCGGCCATCGCCATTTTCGAGAGCCGCGGCGTCGACGTCGACGTCAGAGTCGGCCTCTCCAAGGAGGAGCTGGAGCGGATCATTCCCGCCTATGACGGCCTCGCCATCCGCTCGGCGACCAAGGTGACCGAGAAGGTGATCAAGGCGGCGACGCGCTTGAAGGTCATCGGCCGCGCCGGCATCGGCGTCGACAACGTCGACATCAAGTCGGCGACGGCGAAGGGCGTGATCGTGATGAACACGCCGTTCGGCAACTCGATCACCACGGCAGAGCACGCGATCACACTGATGCTCGCGCTCGCCCGCCAGATCCCCGAGGCCAATGCCTCGACGCATGCCGGCAAGTGGGAGAAGTCGCGCTTTCTCGGCGTCGAGCTCTACAACAAGACCTTGGGCGTCATCGGTTGCGGCAATATCGGCGCGATCGCCGCCGATCGTGCGATCGGTCTCAAGATGAAGGTCGTCGCCTACGATCCGTTCCTGTCACCCGAGCGGGCGATGGCGCTCGGCGTCGAGAAGGTCGAGCTGGACGAGCTCCTGAAGCGCGCCGATTTCATCACGCTGCACACGCCGCTGACCGACAAGACGCGCAATATCCTCTCCAAGGAGGCGTTGGCCAAGACCAAGCCGGGCGTGCGTATCGTCAATTGCGCGCGCGGCGGGCTGATCGACGAGGCCGCGCTGGCGGAGGCGATCAAGAAGGGCCATGTCGCCGGCGCCGCGCTCGACGTGTTC
>JBFMEX010000074.1:0-8875 GCA_040752215.1 Pseudomonadota bacterium
CCGCATCGGCTTTCAGCTCCGCGGCGATCGCCGCGCGGCGCTTGACCTCCTCGGCGACGGAGGCATCGGCCGGATCGACGTAGGGCCAGGCAATCGCCTTCGCTGCCGCGGGCGGCTCCGCCGGTGGCGGTGTCGCGGCCGGCGGTTCGACAGGTGGTGACGGCGCCTCTGCGGCTTTGGCCGACTCGGCCTCGGCCTTTGTGCGCGCGACCGTCAGCGCGGCCAGCTCGGCGGCGATGGCGGCCCGGCGCTGCGCCTCCTCCGACACCGACGGCGCAGCGGAATCGAGATAGGGCCAGGGGAATGGATGCGGCTGGGTCAGGCTCGCCGGCGTGGCGGCGGCTTTCGCAGCCTCGGCCTCGGCCTTCTGGCGGGCGGCTGTCTGGGCGGCCAGCTCGGCGGCGATGGCGGCCCGGCGCTGCGCCTCTTCGGCGACCGAAGGCGCAGACGGCTCGACGTAGGGCCAGGTGATCGCCTGCGCGACGGCGACCGGAGCAACGGCAGCGGGTGCGGGCGCTACCGTGGCGGCCTCGGCCTTCTGGCGGGCGGCCGTCAGCGCGGCCAGTTCGGCGGCGATGGCGGCACGAGCCTTTGCCTCCTCGGCGACCGCGGGCGCTGCGGGATCGAGATAGGGCCACGGGATCGCCTGTGCGACGGCGACCGGCGCGGCGGGAGCGGGCGCCTGAGCGGCGGTGGCAGGCTTGGGCGCGGGAGCGGCGGCCGGCGGAGGAGGTGCAGTCGCCGCCGGGGGCGGTGCGGCAACCGCCGCCGCCTTGGCCGGGACCATTCTCGGCGCCGTCGTCGCGGTGTCGATCAGATCGCGGTCGAGGCCTTTCAGCACCTGCTGCTCGAGACAGGAGGACAGCAGGCGATAGCTCTTGTCGTAGGGCGATTTCACCTCGGCCAGGCAGGCCGAGCGGAACTCGGGCGGAACGGCATCCCAGCCGCCGGACAGCGTGCGCCGGGCCTCGCGCTCGAGCAGCGCACACTGCCCGCTGGCGCTGTCGTGGCCACACAGCGCGGCAATGTCCCATTCCGGCCAGCCGGCCACGGGTGCCGCTCCGGCAGCGGTTGTGAACCACAGTCCAGCGGCCAGACCGACGCCGAGCCGGCCGAGATTCGAGCCGCGCATTCGCTCCTCCCTTGACTTTCTATTGTTGCACGGGCGTTGTGCCTCGTGGTTTTTGCACTAGATTCCAGGCATTACCGGAACTTGGCAAGTCCTGAAGCGGCGCGGGCGAGAGACAAACATGTCCAACGGCGAGCTGAATCGTCACGATCGCAACGACGGCGGCATCCGCCTGCACGACGCGGCGGCGTTCGAAGGCATGCGGCGAGCCGGGCGGCTGGCGGCGGCGGCGCTCGACATGCTGGTGCCGCACGTGGTGCCGGGGGTGACGACGGAGGCGCTGGACGAGCTGGTGCTCGATTTCGCGCTTCGGAACGGCGCGATTCCGGCGCCACTCAACTATCGCGGCTTTCCAAAGGCGATCTGCACCTCGGTCAACCACGTGGTCTGCCACGGCATCCCGGGGCCGAAGCCGCTCAAGGAGGGCGATATCGTCAACATCGACGTCACGCTGATCGTCGACGGCTGGCACGGCGATACGAGCCGGATGTATGCCGTCGGCCAGATCTCGCGCCGCGCGGAGCGGCTGATCGAAGTCACCTACGAGGCCTTGATGCGCGGCATCGCGGCGGTGCGCCCCGGAGGCTCGACGGGTGACATCGGCGCCGCGATCCAGAGCTTCGCCGAGGGCGAGCGGTGCAGCGTGGTGCGCGACTTCTGCGGCCATGGCCTGGGCCAGGTGTTTCACGACCGGCCCAACATCCTGCACTACGGCGAGGAGGGCGAGGGCGTGACAATGGTGCCGGGCATGCTGTTCACCATCGAGCCGATGATCAACCTGGGCCGGCCGCAGGTGAAGGTGCTGCAGGACGGCTGGACCGCGGTGACCCGCGACCGCGAGCTGTCCGCCCAGTTCGAGCACACGGTCGGCGTCACCGAGACCGGCTGCGAGATCTTCACGCTGTCGCCGGCCGGACTCGCGCGTCCGCCCTACGTCGCCGCGACCATGTGAGGTCGAGCTTCCGCCATGACGAGGCGCCCGCGGCGAATCGACGAGGAGGAAGGCGGCGATCGCGGGCCGGGCGAGACGCCGGCGCAGGGTTCGTTCCTGGAGGCGCCGGCGCCGCTGCATTCCGGCCATCGCGCGCGGTTGAGAGAGCGCTTCGCCAAGGGCGGCGCCGATGCCATGCCAGATTACGAGCTGCTCGAGCTGGTGCTGTTCCGCGCCATTCCACGGCGCGACACGAAGGAGCTCGCGAAGCGGCTGATCGCCCGGTTCGGGTCGTTCGCGGAGGTCGTCAATGCGCCCGAGTCGCGCCTGAAAGAGGTGAGCGAGGTCGGCGACGCCGTCGTCGGCGAGCTGAAGCTCGTCCGGGCGGCGGCGCTGCGTCTGATGCGATCCGAGATCATGGAGCGTGCGGTGCTCGCCTCCTGGACACAGGTGCTCGACTACGTGCGCGCGGCGCAGGGCTACGAGAGCCGCGAGATGTTCCGCATCCTGTTCCTCGACAAGAAGAACCGACTGATCGCCGACGAGGTGCAGGGGACCGGCACGGTGGACCACACGCCGGTCTACGTGCGCGAGGTGGTGAAGCGCGCGCTCGAGCTCGCCGCCAGCGCGCTGGTGCTGGTGCACAACCATCCCTCCGGCGACCCGACGCCGTCTCGGGCCGACATCGAGATGACCAAGCAGATCGTCGAGGCGGCGCGGCCGCTCGGCGTCGTCGTGCACGACCACATCATCGTCGGCCGCGACGGCCACGCCAGCTTCAAGGCGCTGCGGTTGATTTGAGGCGACGTAAGGTGATGCTTGACATTTGTCAGGCGATGAGCGATGGTATTGGCGCCCTCGGGCTCCTCCTCCTTGTTCGCACGAGTCGATTCCTGGACACGGAGGGCGGGATGATCAGGTCGTTTCGCAGCACGGCACTACAGGCGTTCTGGGAGCGTAGCGACGTCGATCGCATCCCGACGGACTGGGTGAAGCGGATCGAGCAGATCCTGGGACTCCTCGACGCGGCCAGTTCACCAGAGGATCTGGCGATCCCAGGTCTTACGTTTCACAGTTTCGCCGAGGGCTCGACGCCGAGGTACGGCGTGATGGCGTCGAAGGCGTGGCGCATATCGTTCTCGTGGCGAGAGGGCGCAGCGCATGACGTGCACCTTGATGAGATTCACTGAGCCGGCGCCTTCGGCGTCGGCAGGTCGAGCGAGATAGATGAGTTGACCAAGAGAGACCCCAACCGCTGCCCGACGCATCCCGGCGAGGTGCTGCGGGAGATCGCGCTACCGGCGCTCGATCTGCCGAAGACCGAGATCGCCGACCACCTCGGCGTCTCGCGCCAGACGCTGTACGACATCTTGTCCGAAAAGCAGCCGGTGACCCCGCAGATGGCGGTCAGGATCGGCAAGCTGATCGGCAACGGTCCGGCGGTCTGGATCAACATGCAGGCCGCACACGACCTGTGGCACGCCGAGCGGGCGGTCGATACGTCGAGGATCCCGACGCTGGGCAAAGGGCGCCAGTCCAAGCGCCCATAGTTCGGGCGAAACGCCGCACCCCGAACTTCCGGCCGAGATTCGACCCGGCGATCCGTTTCCTGACGACCGCGGCGCCGATGCGATTCGCGTTGTCCGTCGTACTCTTGCTTGCGGGGCTCGCACAGCCGCCGTCGGAACGCTATATGAGGGGGGTTTCGATCCGAAGTTCCAAGGTCCGGCAGTAGTGAAGCACGACAGGGAAGCACGACCATGAGCGCGACGAGGCACGTCAAGGTTCTGATCCTCGGCTCCGGGCCGGCCGGCTACACCGCCGCGATCTACGCGGCCCGCGCCATGCTGCAGCCGGTGCTGATCCAGGGCATCCAGCCGGGCGGACAGCTGACCATCACCACCGACGTCGAGAACTATCCGGGCTTCGCGGAGACGATCCAGGGGCCGTGGCTGATGGAGCAGATGAAGGCGCAGGCCGAGCATGTCGGCACCGAGATGGTGATGGACCACGTCTCGAAGGTGGATCTGAAGCGACGCCCGTTCCGGCTCGAGTGCGATTCGGGCGACGTCTACACCTGCGACGCGCTCATCATCTGCACCGGCGCCCAGGCGAAGTGGCTCGGCCTGCCGTCGGAGGAGCGCTTCAAGGGCTTCGGCGTCTCCGCCTGCGCGACCTGCGACGGCTTCTTCTATCGCGGCAAGGAGGTGATGGTCGTCGGCGGCGGCAACTCCGCGGTTGAGGAGGCGATCTTCCTCACCAACTTCGCGAGCAAGGTGATCGTCGTCCATCGCCGCGACTCGTTCCGTGCCGAGAAAATCTTGCAAGAGCGCTTGTTCAAGAACCCCAAGATCGAGGTGATCTGGAACAGCGCGCTGCTGGAGGTCGTCGGCACCAAGGAGCCGAAATCGGTCACCGGCGCGATCATCAAGGACGTGACGACCGACTTCGTCACCCACCGCCCGATCGACGGCGTATTCATCGCCATCGGCCACGCGCCGGCAACCGAGTTGTTCAAGGACCAGCTCGAGATGAGGCCCAACGGATATCTCGTCACGGCACCCGATTCGACTGCGACATCGATCCCGGGCGTGTTCGCCGCCGGCGACGTCAAGGACGAGGTGTACCGGCAGGCGGTGACGGCCGCCGGCATGGGTTGCATGGCGGCGCTGGAGGCGGAGCGCTATCTCGCCCACCGCCAGCACCAGGCCGTGGCGGCGGAGTGAACTCAGGTCCGGTCCGTCTGAACAATATCGGCAGAGCACGAAGCACAATAATCTCGCAACGAGAAGCTGCCAGATGCGGGCAGCAGCATGAGCACGAGCAAGGGAGTGGCGGCGCGGCACGCGTGAGGGGAGCACAACCCGCTCAGCAGGCCGGGCCTCCAGTCACCACATGGACTGGGACAAGCTCAGGATCTTCCACGCCGCCGCCGAGGCCGGCAGCTTCACCCATGCGGGCGAAACGCTGCATCTCAGCCAATCGGCGGTCTCGCGCCAGGTGTCGGCGCTGGAGAAGGACCTCAAGGTCGCGCTGTTCCACCGCCACGCGCGCGGTCTTGTGCTGACCGAGCAGGGCGAGATGCTCTATCGCACCGTCGCCGAGGTGATGAGCAAGCTGCAGACGGCGGAGACACTGCTCGCCGACACCACCACCAAGCCGTCGGGCGAGCTACGGATCACGGCGCCGGTCGGTCTCGGCACGGTGTGGGTTACCCAGCGGCTCCGGGAGTTCATGGAGCTCTACCCGGAGATCCGCGTCGATCTGATCCTCGCCGACGAGGAGATCGACATCGCCATGCGCGCCGCCGACGTGGCGATCCGCACGCGCGAGCCGGAGCAGCCGGACCTGATCCGCCGGCCGCTGTTCACGCTGCAGCTGCACGCGTTCGCCTCGAGCCAGTACCTGCGCAAGCACGGTGCGCCGCAGTCGGTCGACGAGCTCGATCGGCACCGCCTCGTCTCGTACAGCGGGCCGCCGGCGCAGCATCTCGCTGCCATCAATTGGATGGAGACCGCCGGGCGGGAAAGCAGGGAGCCGCGCCTTCCGGTGTTCAAGGTCAACTCAATCGTGGCCATGAAATACGCGATCCGCGCCGGGATCGGCATCGGCATGCTGCCGGACTACCAGCTCGAGGGCGAGGCCGGGCTGATCGCGGTGCTGCGCGAGCACGAGCTGCCGACGCTGCCGATCTTCTTCGTCTACCCCGAGGAGCTCAAGACCTCGAAAAAGGTGCAGGTGCTGCGCGATTTCCTGGTGGCGCAGGCGCGGCAATGGAAGTTCTGAGGCGGCCGGCTCGGGCGCACGGTTCGCCCTGCTGCATTTCTTGGCAACTCGGGTCCAGCGGATTTTTCGCACGTTGCTACTGGTCCAGTCGCATTTCCCCACGTACAAGAGGGCATCCGCGGGGACGGCCGGGTAGGTCACGTTGCCACCACCGGCTCGGCCGGCAGCCGATGGACACCAATTGCCTGGAGCCGGACCTCGTGTCCGGCTCTTTCTTTGCCCGCGCCACCGGCGCACCGATTTGCGATCGGCGCCGCGGGGGGCTATCTAGTCGGCCAACCGAGTGTGCGACCCGCTCCGCGGGGTGGCAGGACTCGGAAAAAAACCTGGAACCGGACGACTATGGCCAAGACCCTCTACGACAAGATCTTCGACGACCACATCGTCGAGCGCGCCGAGGACGGCACCTGCATCCTCTACATCGACCGCCATCTGGTGCACGAGGTGACGAGCCCGCAGGCGTTCGAGGGGCTGCGCATGGCCAAGCGCAAGGTGCGTGCTCCCGAGCGCACACTGGCGGTCGTCGACCACAACGTGCCGACCACAGACCGCTCGCACGGCATCGACGACGCCGATAGCCGGATCCAGGTCGAGACGCTGGCGGGCAACGCGCGCGAGTTCGGCATCGAGTACTACAACGAGCTCGACAAGCGCCAGGGCATCGTCCACGTCGTCGGCCCCGAGCAGGGCTTCACGCTGCCCGGCACGACGATCGTGTGCGGCGACAGCCACACCTCGACGCACGGCGCGTTCGGCGCGCTGGCGCACGGCATCGGCACCAGCGAGGTCGAGCACGTGCTCGCCACGCAAACGCTGGTGCAGAAGAAGGCCAAGAACATGCGCATCACCGTCGACGGTACGTGCCCCGACGGCGTCGGCGCCAAGGACATCATCCTCGCCATCATCGGCGAGATCGGCACCGCCGGCGGAACCGGCCACGTCATCGAGTACGCCGGGGAGGCGATCCGGTCGCTCTCGATGGAAGGCCGCATGACGGTCTGCAACATGTCGATCGAAGGCGGCGCGCGGGCCGGCATGATCGCACCCGACGAGAAGACCTACGCCTTCATCAAGGGCCGGCCCAAGGCGCCGAAGGGCGCCGCCTGGGACATGGCGATGCGCTACTGGGAGACGCTCGCATCCGACGCCGGCGCGCATTTCGACCGCGAGATCAGGCTGGATGCGGCCAAGCTGCCGCCGATCGTGACCTGGGGCACGAGCCCGGAGGATGTCGTCGCAATCACCGGTGTGGTGCCCGATCCCGCTCGGATCGAGAACGAGAACAAGCGCGCCTCGATGGTGCGCGCGCTCGAGTACATGGGGCTTACACCCGGCACCAAGATGACCGACATACCGCTCGACGTGGTGTGGATCGGCTCGTGCACCAATGGACGGATCGAGGATCTGCGCGCGGTGGCGAGGGTCGTTGCCGGCAAGAAGGTGTCGTCGCGGCTCGCCTACGCGATGATCGTGCCGGGCTCCGGCCTGGTGAAGGAGCAGGCCGAAGCGGAAGGGCTCGACAAGATCTTCCTCGACGCCGGCTTCGAGTGGCGCGAGCCCGGCTGCTCGATGTGCCTCGGCATGAACCCGGACCAGCTCGAGCCCGGTCAGCGCTGCGCCTCGACCTCGAACCGCAATTTCGAGGGGCGGCAGGGCTACAAGGGCCGCACGCACCTCGTCTCACCGATCATGGCAGCGGCAGCTGCGCTCGCGGGGCATTTCGTGGATGTCCGGACGATCGGACACTGAATCCGTAGCAGAAATTCAAAGAGCCCTCCTCGCAGCGGGGACGCAAGGAGGGCTCCTGTGGGCGACCCCAGACACCGGACATTCCCCCCCGTCCGATGCGCGCGTCAGAGTCGCCCAACTCGTGCGGCGCGCACGGGCCGCGCCGCGCACCGAATTCACTTCGCTTTCGCCCAGGTCTCGGAATCGCACATCGACTGGCCGATGGCGCAGCCCTTGATGCTGATCGAGCTGCCGCCGCCGGTGACGGTGCCGTTGAAGGTCATGAAGCCGGGCATGTCCGGGTGCTTCATCGCGTTGCCGGCCCAGCCGCCGCCCGACTTGGACATGCCGTGGCACATCTCGAAGCCGACCTGCGAGCCGCTGACGATCTTGCAGTAAAGCTTGCCGCCGCTGACGGAGACCTGGACCACGTCGCCGTTCTTGCGGGTGTACTTGCCGCT
Organism: Pseudomonadota bacterium; assembly: GCA_040752215.1. GTDB lineage: Bacteria > Pseudomonadota > Alphaproteobacteria > Rhizobiales > Hyphomicrobiaceae > JBFMEX01. Next base: position 8,036 of record JBFMEX010000074.1, read on the forward strand.
CGGATCAGCGAGAGCCGGTGCCGCCGAAACCACCAGAACCGCGACCACGGATGAAAGCGACGCAACGAATTGCGTTGAAGACACACTCCACCTCCCCTCGAAATACGCCGGACGACCCAGCGCAAATCTCGCACCCTTCAGCGCTCCTGTGGTCGATTGACTCGACTCTGCGCATCGCTTGTTGCTGATGTGCGAATATTGGGCAACGCACAGATTTTTGTCAATTGGCACGTAGTCCAATCGTTGGGCAGGCGGGCAGCCGACCCGTGTGATGTGCATCAGGCGGGTTCCGTCCTCACAGAGCGACGCGGTGCCGGCGCGTCGAGCTGTCGGCTCGCGTCGGAGGCAACTCGAAAAGTCGGTCCTAGGCCGCGGTCGCGCGGCGCCCGCCAATCAGAAGGATCAGTATGCCGGGCACCAGCATGGCGAGACCGATCTGCCAGAACGGATAGAGGATGAACTCGAATTTGGTCGAGTCGCCGAAGTTGATCGCCGGCTGCGCGCCGAGCACCATGCCGGCGACCTGGCAGGCGAGGAAGAAAATGCCAAGCGCAACCAGCAGGCGCCCAGTGACGCGGGCCATGCCGGCCGCGGCGCCGCTGGCGAGGGTGACGAGCGATGCGATCACGCCGAGTGCGAGCAGGGCGGCCCCGGTATAGAAGATCGGCTTCATGTACGGCATCATCTGCACCATCATGTCGAGCATCATCTGCTGCATCGCGTGTCTCCTCGCATGAAGTGGATCCCGCCGGGTGCCGGAGCTTGGCCGGCCAGCCGGTCCCATTTGCCGGCTCGTCTCTGCGACAGTCGGCGTGACGACGCGGAGCCGATGTCCCGCGG
>JBFMEX010000075.1:0-11133 GCA_040752215.1 Pseudomonadota bacterium
CGAGGAGTGCCGCGCGGGTCCGGCCGGTGCGCGCGTCACGGCTGTGGTTGTCGTCGGCGAGGTCGAGGGCGCCTTCGCCACGTTCGAGGTGCAGGCGAGCGAGTAGTGCAATGCCCGGATGAGGATCGCATCGCGGCGAGCCGCCGGCCGCCGCGCCGTCAGGCGCCGAGGCGCTCGGCCTCGCGCCGAAGGCCGTTGAGGATCGGCTCGTAGGCCTCCTCGTCGCGGGCCTCGGGATAGACCATGTAGACGGGGTAGACGAACTTGCGCGCGCGGGGCTGGCGCAGGCGTCCGCGGGCGACAAAACGGCGCACGATGCGATTCGGGAAGTAGCCCGTCGCCTCGTTGGCGAGCAGGTAGTCGATGCCCATCGAGCCGATGTCGAGGTGTAGTCCGGGGTTGGTGAACTCGGGGAATGCGGCCGCGTGGTCCTGCTGGAACTCACCACCCCAGTCGATGAACACGTAGTCGTTGGCGCTGCGCCGCGCGGTGCCCTTGGCGCTCGTCACCAGTACGAACTCCTCGTCGAAGAGATGCTCGATGGTGAGCCCCGGCGGCTGCGTCGGGCGGTACATCACCGCGAGGTCGAGCGTGCCTTCGATGAGGCGCTGGGTGAGCACCGGAGCGAGGCCGGAGCTGGCCGAGACGGCGATGTCCGGCACGTTGGATCGCAGCCACGACACCCACTTCAGAAGGAAGCCGTCCCAAAGACTTAGCGGTGCGCCGACGGCGAGGTGGTCGCGGTGGAGATCGCTCAAGCCGACCTCGAGCTGCGCGTGCTGCCACACGCGCACGAGCGCGAGCGCGTGCTTCTGGAACTGCTCGCCGGCGGCGGTCAAGTCGGCGCCCGACTTCGAGCGCTCGAACAGCGGCCGGCCGAGCAGACCCTCGAGCCCTTTGATTCGCGCGGAGACAGTCGACTGGGTGATGTTGAGCTTGCGTGCAGCCTCGATGAAGCTGCCGGTCTCGGCGACCATGAGGAAGGTGCGAGCAAGGTTGATGTCCATCATCGCATCTCGAGGCGGACGCAGCGTCGAGATCTATCTATCGATGATTTCGATAACGGTCACTGTGAAAATTTCGTTTGTGACGAACTTTGATTCTCACCACATTGGCCATCGTCCGGCAAGAGTCGGACGTGCGAAGGCCCGAAGCGGGTTCGGGTGCAGAACGGAAGGACCAAGCCATGAAGGCGAAAGCGAAGAAGAAGGCCGTGAAGAAGCCGGCCAAGAAGGCCGCCGCAAAGAAGCCGGCCGCGAAGAAGAAGAAGGCGGCCGCGAAGAAGAAGTAAGCCTCGCGACGCCCCACTGCGAAGGAGCCGGTCCACATGTCCACGGGTAGGTTTGTGGCCAGCACGATCGTAGCTCTTCTATGGGCCTCGGCCGCGGAGGCGGTTTCGGTCGCTAACCGCGACGGCAAGGAGTACAAGGTGACGGTCATCGAAGGTGACGCGTCGCAGGACTTCGTCCTCAAGCCGTCGGAGATGATCGAAGGGATCTGTGAGAAGGGCTGCGTCATTCGACTGAACGACAGCGAGAACGACGAGTACGAGCTCGAAGGTCAGGAGGTCGTATCGATCGAGGAAGGCTACCTGTACTACGACGAGCCGGATGAACAGGACGAGGCGCCAGAGGGCGCCGCCAGTCCGCCCTCGGAGGCTCCGAAGCAGAAGTAGCCGACGCCAGCGGGGCAACTGCTTTTCGAGACACCCGGCCACCGAGAGGCGGCCGGGTGTCTTTCATTTCGGGGGCGGCGCCGCGGCGGAAGAACCCGCATCCGGGGCCCGGCTCAGCCGACAGGGGGGCGCGCGGACTCGGTCGCGACGGCGAATTGGTGCTCGAACGCCCGGCGCAGCGCCGCGTCCACCACCGCCATGTCGGCCGGAGCGCCGAGGTCGACGAGGCTCGTCACCCCATGGCCGGTGATCCCGCACGGCACGATGCCGGAGAAGTGCTCGAGGTCCGGGGCGACGTTGAGAGCAATGCCGTGAAAGCTGATCCGGCGGCGCACGCGAATGCCGATCGCGGCGATCTTGTCCTCGCGCTCCGTCCCGAGCTCCGGCCGGCGGACCCATACGCCGACGCGATTCTCGCGCACCTCGCCGGCGACACCGAGGGTGCCAAGTGCCTCGATCAGCCAGCCCTCGAGGCGGTGGACGAAGCGGCGGACGTCGGCGCCGTGGCGCGCGAGATCGAGCATCACGTAGACCACCCGCTGCCCAGGGCCGTGGTAGGTCAATTGCCCGCCGCGACCGGTCGCATGGACGGGAAAGCGGCTCGGTGTCAGCAGGTCCTCCCGCCGCGCGCTGGTGCCGGCGGTATAGATCGGGGGATGCTCGAGCAGCCAGACGAGCTCAGCTGCGCGCCCGTCCGCGATGGCCGCGACGCGGGCCTCCATCGCCGCCACAGCACTCGCGTAGTCGACGAGGGCAGTGCTCGTTGCCCAGGCGATCGACGCGCGGATCTCGGGAGTGTCGGCGGTCATGGCATGTCCTCGTGGCCCCCTTGTGCCGGACCGGCCCGGTGCCCGTCCACCCCCTCTCGCGAACGATGCCGGGGCGGTGTCTGCCGCGGCTGCCGCCGAGGCGCGGGTCGGGGCCGTTCGGGCTTGCCTTCGGCGGGGGCCTCTGTTACGGGGATCAGCCTTGCCGGTCGGCTTGTTAGATGCCGTCGGCTCGGCTATAGGAGCGGGCGCCTCGGGCGCCCCAGCGACGTGCGGTCGTGGCGGAATTGGTAGACGCACTACCTTGAGGTGGTAGCGGGGCAACCCGTGGAGGTTCGAGTCCTCTCGACCGCACCATAATTGTTTGCGCGCAGCCGCTTCGCCAACCCTGCGCGCGGCGCATTCGGTTCGAGGAAGGCCCTCGCCTACGCTAGATCTTCCCGGGTCGAAGGCGCGCATTGGCGGCGATCCCGACAGGGAATTGCGCTGCGACAGGTGGCACCCCTTCAACGTGCCGGCGTGATCTCCGCCGACCAGCCGGGTGGCCGATCGGCAGCCGGTCGCCAGCCCGCTACGCTCGCCTTGTCCCGCGCCTTGTGAGGCTTGCCGTCCGTTGCCTCGACGGCGACACGTGCACGCGGCGGGGGGCTCAGCTCGGTCGTGGCGGGTGCCTCCCCGGCCTCGATGAACGCGACGCGCTCCGGGCCGATCGTCCCGTAGAATGGAACGAGACGCGCTTTGCCTTCGGCGGCAGTCGCATTCCTCTGCACCAGCGGCGCTAGCGCGGTCGCCAGCTCGGGCACGACCTCGAGCCGGCGCTTGGCCCGAAGGTGGACGAAGCTGTAGCCGCGCCGGGTGAGCTCGGCGAGGATTGTGGGCAGCGCCTTGGCGGTCGCCGGCTTGATGTCGTGGAACAGGACGATGCCGCCCTTGCGCGCCTCGATGCGCGCGAGCGTCACCTCGGCGAGACGCCTCGCGTCGGCGATGTAGCTGTCGTCGGAGACGACGTCGACGGTGAAGGTGGCAATGCCGCGCTTCTGCAGGGCGGCGAGCATGGGTGCCGAATCGCTGAGACCCGGGAAGCGGAAGAACGGCGCCACGCCGTCGCGATTTGCGAGCGCGACGGCGGCGAAGCCGCGCTCGATCTCGTCGAGCGCCTTTTCGAGCTTCAGCCGCCTCAGATTGAGCGGATGCGACCAGGTGTGGCCGCCGAGCGTGTGGCCGCGATTGGTGATCTCGCGCACCGTGTCGGGGTAGGCGGCGGCCATGCGTCCGACCGAGAAGAACGTCGCCTTGGCGCAGTGCTTGTCGAGCGTGTCGAGGATCGAGCGCGTGACCCATGGCATCGGGCCGTCGTCGAAGGTCAGCACGACCTCCTTCTCGGCCAGGAAGCCCGGCTCCTTCTGCTGCTTCGTGATGTCGCCGAACAGTGGGCCGGCGCTGGTGTCGATCTCGATCACGCGGGCGGGCGCGGCGCTGGCCGGGGGGCACGACTGGGCCGAAGCCGGTGCCGCCATCGGCAGGACCAGCCAGAGTGCGAGCAGGATTGAGGGCGGCGTGCGCATGGCGCTCCCGGTCGTGTCTCCTCGGTACGGCACCGACTGTCGGGCATTGGCGCTGGACAGGCAAGACCCGCCGGCCATTTGTGGTCGCCGGAGCACGTGCACTGTGGCGTGGCTGCTCAGCGGTAGTAATCCAGCATCTGCTCCTGCCAGGTCAGATCCTCGTTGGACCGGTGGCGGAAGGTCGGTTTGGGCCGCGGGGCCGGCTGCTCGGCCGGAGCGGCGGCGACAGGCTGGGCGGGCGTAACGACCGCCGCTGCCGTCGGTTGGACCACGGCGCGAGATGCCGGCGCGGCGGCCTTCTGGGTCCATGGCAGCGGCTCTGCGGCCGGGATCGGCTTGTCGCCGGGTGCCTTTTCGTCGACAGCGATGGGCCACACCACGGCGCGGTCGGCGAGCGGCTTACCGGCTTGGGCGAGCCTCTTGCGCTCGAGCTCCTTGTCGGCGATCGCATCGTACTCGGTGAGCGTCGCCATCGGTTTCTTCGGCACCAGGTGAACAACCTTGTAGCCACGGCTCTTCAGCTCGTCGAGCAGGTCGGCGAGGGCCTTCGCCGTCGACTGCTGGATGTCGTGGAACAGGATGATGCCCTTACCGCGATCCTTCAGCTGGGCCAGCACCTTCCTCTGCACCGGCTCGGCGGACTTCGCGCGATAGTCGTAGGAATCGACCTCGATCGAGAAGATGCCGGTATCGCGCGACTGCAGGTAGGAGATCATCGACTTCGGGTCGGAGAGGTAGGGGAAGCGGAAGAACGGCGCGATCGGCTTGCCGAGCGCCTTCGAGACCGCGCTCGCGCCGAGCTCGATCTCACCCTTGGCGCGATTGGCGGCGAGGGTCGCGAGATTGCGGTGCGACCAGGTGTGCGATCCGACGGTGTGGCCGAGGCGGGCAACCTCGCGCACCATCTCCGGGTCGGCGACGGCCATCCGCCCGACCATGAAGAACGTGGCCTTGGTGCAGTGGGCGGCGAGCGCGTCGAGCACGGCGCGGGTGTAGCGACGCAGCGGGCCGTCGTCGAAGGTCAGGACGATCTCGCCCGGCTCGAGGAACGAGAGGTCCTTGTACTGGAGGTGTCCGAACGCCGGACCGTCCTTGGTATCGATCTCGACGATGCGCGAGACGCCGAGCTTGCTCTTGTCGGCGGCGCAGGCATCGGCACCGTCGGGCGCGGCCAGGGCGGCAGTCGAGGCGGTTGCCACAATCGCGACAGCGGCAGCGAGGCCTGCGAGCTTGGAAGCGGGGGCGCGCATCGTCAGAGGGTTCCGTCGTTGTGATCTCGTCGCCGGCGCGTCGGATCATGTGCCGCCCGCGCCGACTCCGACAAGCGCATAGGCGAGATTCGTTCACGTATCGTATCCTAGCGGCAACGCAAGCCGATCGGCAATTCGCGGTGGTCCGAGTGTGGCATCGTAGCATCACCGTGCAACGGCGCGGCGGCTGTGCTAAGGGCGACTAAATCACAGTCTTGGTGTTGGTTTTTGGGCGCCACGGGCGAGCCGACGGCGGGCGTCGGGACAGGGTCGGAGCATGGCCGACACGGCTGAGGAAACAACGGCGCCCGAGCCGGTCGGCGTGCCGAGCGCCGATCTGGTGCGCGCGGTCGCCGAGGCGGTCCAATCGGGCTCGGCGAGCGAGGTCGGCCGGCTGGTGGCGGAGCTGCGCGCCCGCGATCTCGCCGACGTCATCGAGCACCTGGGCCCGGAGCAGCGCGTCGGCCTGATCCAGCTGCTCGGGGCGGCATTCGATTTCGAGGTTCTGTCGGAGCTCGACGAGACGGTTCGCGACCAGCTCTCGGAGGCCTTGCCGAACGAGCTCTTGGCCAAGGCCGTCACCGAGCTCGACACCGACGACGCCGCCTACCTGATCGAGAATCTCGAGGCCGAGGATCGCGAGGAGATCCTCGACCAGCTGGCGACCAGCGACCGCGCCGCGATCGAGCGCAACCTCGAGTATCCGGAGGAGACCGCCGGCCGCATCATGCAGGCCGAATTCGTGGCGGTGGCCCCGTTCTGGTCGGTCGGGCAGGTGATCGACTACATGCGCGAGACCGAGGACCTGCCGGAGACGTTCTCCGAGATCTTCGTCGTCGATCCGACGTTCCGCGTGCTCGGCAGCGTCGATCTCGCGCGCCTGCTGCGCACCAAGCGGGCCGTGCCGGTCAGCGAGATCATGGACACCGATCGCCATCAGGTGCTTGCCACTGCCGACCAGGAGCAGGTGGCGCGCCAGTTCGAGCGCTACGACCTGATGTCGGCGCCGGTCGTCGACGAGAACCAGCGCCTGGTCGGCGTCGTCACCGTCGACGACGTGGTCGAGGTGATCCAGGACGAGGCCGAGGAGGACATGAAGGCGCTCGCCGGTGTCGGCGACGAGTCGTTGACCGACAGCGTGTTCAAGACGGCCAGGAGCCGGGTGCCGTGGCTGATCGTCAACCTCGGCACGGCCCTGATCGCCTCGCTCGTCATCCAGCAGTTCGATGCGACCATCGAGCAGATGGTGGCGCTCGCGGTGCTGATGCCGATCGTCGCCTCGATGGGCGGCAATGCCGGCACCCAGACCATGACGGTCACCGTGCGCGCGTTGGCGACGGAGAAGATCGGCGCGGTCAACGCGCCGCGCATCGTCACCCGCGAGGCCCTCGTCGGCCTCGTCAACGGCCTTGTCATGTCGCTGATCATGGCGAGCGTGGTGTTCGTGTGGTTCGGCTCCGGGATGCTCGGTGGGGTGATTGCGGCGGCGATGGTGATCAACCTGCTGGCGGCGGGGCTGGCCGGCATCCTGATACCGCTGATGATGGACTGGCTCGATCTCGATCCGGCGCCGGCATCGGGCGTGTTCGTGACGATGGTCACGGACGTGGTCGGCTTTTTCGCCTTCCTCGGTCTGGCGGCGTTGTGGATGGTGTAAGGCGTCCCGCCGGGCCGCGTGCGGCCCTCAGTCCCGTGCAAAGCAGCGCGCGACAGGAAGGCGGATGCCCGGAGGCGTCAGGTCGATGGTGTCGTTGCGGCCGAGGATGCAGGTTGCGATCCCGCGCTCGTCGTCGCGCCTGTGATGGATGACGGTCTCGTGTTCCGGATCGACGATCAGGTAGTGGGCGACGCTCGGCACGCGGAAGTAGCCGGCGAGCTTGATGCCGCTGTCGCGGCCGCCGGAGCTCGGCGAGACCACCTCGACCACGATCACCGGCGCCGGCACGATCATGTCGCTCGCCGGCAGCTCGTTCATGGGCGGAAGTCAATCACGTTCAAAGGCTGGCGAAAGGCGCTCCGTCTCAGCTGGTCGGTGCATCGAGCTTGCGGGTCAGGCTCTCGAACTCGCGCCTCAGCTCCTCGTTCTTGAAGATCTGGTCGAAGGTCGGCGCCTCGAGCTTCTGGATCGCCTCGAACGAGGCAGCGCTGTCGCGCATCAGGTTGCGCAGCTGAAAACTCGCCTCGACCGTCTCGAAGGTATTGTCGGCGATCCTCAAGTCGTGGGTCGCCTTGGTGCGCGCCTTGGCGATCTGCTCGCGCTGCTGCTGGAGATAGCGGCGGTAGCCCCTGGCCGCCTCCTCGGCGAGCCGCTGGCTCTCGCGATTGGCCTCGAGCGCGCGGCGCTGATCCGGCCGGTTCTCGGCCTTCATCAGATCGGCGGTCTTGGTGCGTGCGGCGGCGACGTCCCGCAGGATGGCATCGAGTCTCGGCACGTACTGGGTATCGATCTTGGCGATGGTGGTGTCCTGGGCGTGCACGAGCATGGCGAACAGCGCCGCGTGCATGGCGAAGTACTTGCGCGCGGCGTTGATGTTGTCGCCGCTCGCGCTCATCATCCTGGCGAGCTGGCCGTCGATCAGCTTGGCGGCATTGAACACCGCGACGAGGCGGACCAGATCGCCGGACAGCACGCCGTCGAGCAGCAGATCGATCTGCTCGGGTCCGAGCTCGATGCCGGACTTGACGAGCGCCTCGTGGATCTCCGCCTTGGCGGCCTTGATCTCCTCGCGGGACAGCTCGATCTGCTTTTTCGCGGTGTCGATCTGCTGGGCGAGGGTGGCGACGGTGTCGGTCCACAGGCCCGGCAGCATGCCCTCCTTGGGAGCGGTGAGCTGGCGTTCCTTGAGCTTGACGATGTCGTCCTCCAGCCTGCGGATGCCGGAGCGCATGCCCTCGACCTTCCTTTGCACCTCGACCACCGGCACCTCGGTGACGATGCCGAGTGCGGAATCGAGTAGGTTGCGGATCTTGGTCTCGCGATCCTCGCGCGTCTCGGTCCACAGCGGCGGGACCAGGAAATCGTCCTTTCCGGGGAGCTTCCTCACCTCGGAGCGGTTACGGGCGGTGTCCTGCAGCACGGCGTCGATGGCCTGCATCAGGCGCTTGGCCTGCTCGTAGGCAGGATCGCCCTCGCGCACGTCGGCCTCGGCCGGGGCGGCCTGCTCGCCGCCGCCCTTGGTCAGGATATCGGCGATGCCGTCGCGGCGGGAGGATTGCGCGGCTACCGGGAGCGTGGCGAATGCCAGCATCATGCCGGCTGCTGCGAGAAGCGCCAGCCGGCCCGCGCGCGTGGTGGCCGCCATCTGAGTGTCCTCCAACCGACGTCGCGAGAGAGACCGCCGGAATCTGGCAATTAGATGGTGCCGGACCGTCTCGGCCTCAACCGGGTATCGGTCTGGCGGGCAGATGATTTTCGCTTGGTTTCCGAGGCTGACGGCGGTCCGGCGCCGATGCGGCCAGGATCAACCGTTGACCCGACGGCTTGCGGCCTGCACGAGCGCGAGCAAGGTGTCGTCGACCTGGCGGGCGTCGGTCAGCACGACCATGTGCGTCGGCTCGCCGGCGGCGCGGGTGATGGCCGCGGGAAAGCGGGCCCGCTCGAGCGGGTCCGCCACCGGTGCCTCGCCGAGGTCGAGGCCGAGCCGGAGGTCCTTCGCGGAGATCACCAGCACGGCGAAGTGGCGCGGGTTGGCGAGGACCACGCAGCCCTGATGGGGGCGCATGACGACGCCCGGCAATACGACCTGGATCTCGCGCAACACGTAGTGGGCGAGCGGCCGATAGGCCTTGGCGGCGGCCAGCACCGCGTCGAGCTCGGTCGGCACCGATGCCGTCGGCGCCGGCTCTCGCCGCGGCGGCGGAGACGGGGCGATCGCAGCGGCAGGGACGGGGGGTGGGGCCTGCGGCGGCGCTGGCGAGGGTGTCGCTTGCGTCTGCGGCGCAGGAGGAGTGGGCGCAAGCTCGACGGTCGCCGGGGCGCGCGCCGAGGATGGGGGCGCGGGGGCGCGGGGCGTCGGCGGCCGATCGAGGAGGTCGGCGGGATCGAGGTAGATTGGCCGGCCGCCGTTGTTGTGGATGCGCTCGATCCACGAGGCGCGCGAGAACGTGAAGCCTTGCTGGCGCAGCCAGTCGATGATGTCGTTGCGATGGGGCAGCTGCTGGGCGCGGATCAGCGCCAGCCATTCGCCGAGGTCGCGCCCGGTGTCCGCCTTGAGGCCCGACAGGAACTCGCGCTCCTTCTCGACCCAGTCGGTGCTCATCGCCCCCGCGTCCTCTCAGATCCAGCGGCGCGTGCTGTCGCGGTAGGCGCGCCAGCGGTCGCCGAAGCGCGCCTCGAGGTGACGCTCCTCGGGCAGGATCGCGAGCCAGGTGACGAGGCCCATGAACACCGGCACCAGGATTGCCATCCAGAGGTTCTTCGTCATCTCGGCGAGGCCGAGCAGGATCAGCGCGTCGCCGATGTAGATCGGGTTGCGCCGGAAGCGGAACGGGCCGCCGGTGACGAGGTCGGAGACCCCCTTGTGCGGCAGCACCGTCGTGCGGTGGCGCCACAGCGTGATCGCGGCCCACAGGATCAAGGCGACGCCGAGCAGGCCGAGACCGACGCCGACGATGCGGGCCGGGGCATCATCGAGGCCGGGCCAGCCGAGCGGATACTGGCGGCCGAGCGCCCAGCCGGCGGCGATTGCGGCGACCAGCAGAATCGGTGGCCAGGGGATCGCGCTCGGCCGCTCGGAGGAGGGGGGGCTCGATGGCACGGTCATGGGTCCGCTCCGCTGCGACTCTCCCGTGCAGCATATACCAGCCAGGCGCGGCCGTGTTGCCGAGTGGGAACGGTTATCGCCGCGCCGCCGCGAGGGCTGCAGGCAGAGCCTCGGCGAACAGGTCCAGGGCGGCGTCGGGGCCGGTGCTGACGCGGATGCAGCGGTCGAGCGGGGCGACGCCCGGCATGCGCACGAACACGTCCCGCTCCAGGATCTCCGCCAAGAGGCGGCGGGCGAAATCGCCGTCGGCGCGGCAATCGATGGCGACGAAATTGGTTGCCGAGGGCAGCGGCTCGAGCCCATTGGCGGCGGCGATCTCGGCGATGCGGCGGCGCGCGCGGTCGATGCGGGCAACGGCGTCGGCGAGGTAGGCCTGGTCGGCGATCGCGGCGAGCGCGCCGAGCTGGCCGGTGCGGTTGATGCCGTAGTGGTTGCGGAGTTTCTCGAACGGCTGGATCAGCTCCTTGGGTCCGAGACAGTAGCCGATGCGGGCGCCGGCGAGGCCATAAGCCTTGGAGAACGTGCGGTAGCGCAGCACCTGCGGGTGGGCGACGTCGATGGCCGGAATCGCCGTAGCGGGCGCGGTGTCGGAATAGGCCTCGTCGAGCAGCAGCAGGAGGCCATCGGGCAGCGCGGCGACGAGCCGCTCGATCTCGGCGCCGCTCCACCACGAGCCCATCGGGTTGTCCGGGTTGGCGAGGTAGAGGATCTTGGCACCCTCGCGCCGGGCCGTGTCGAGCAACGCCTCGATGTCCTCGCGGTCCCCGCGATAGGGCACTTTCCGCAGACGGCCACCGTGAGCGGAGACGTGGAAGTTGAAAGTCGGATAGGCGCCATTCGACGTGACGACGATCTCACCCGGCGCGACGGCGAGCTCGACGGAGAGTCCGAGCAGCCCGTCGATACCCTCGCCGACGACCACGTTCTCCATGCCGACACCGTGGAAGCGAGCGATCGCCTCGCGGAGGTCGTGGTTCTCCGGGTCGGCGTACATCCAGCACTCGGCGGCGGCCGCACGCATCACCTCGATCGCCCGGGGCGAGGGGCCGAAGCCGCTCTCGTTGGCGCCGAGACGCGCGCGGAACGGCCGGCCACGCCTGCGCGCGAGCGACT
>JBFMEX010000076.1:0-80182 GCA_040752215.1 Pseudomonadota bacterium
TGACGAACCGGGCAGCCCGGCCCTGGGGATGGGAGACGGATGCCTCACTATGCCTCCCGAGGTGCCATTGTCCCGCGAACGCCGGCCAACCAGGGCGACATTCGGCACAATCGATTGCGCTTAACCGCAGTCAATCGCGCCTGCGGCTTGACGTGCTCTAATGATCGAAGTGGGCTGCCTCTCTTGTCGCCTCTGAGCACGCGCGCCGTGCGTGACGGGCAGTCCACGCCCCTCTTCGAGGCAGCAACTCCAGGCGACCCCTGTCTCTGGAGTGTTGCAGGGCCAGAAGCTGCCGCTCGTCGCGCAGCTTCTGGCTCCGATGCGCTCACTCATCCTCCCGTCCGACGGGCTCGTCATATGGCGGAGCTGGCCACAACAACCTCAGCCCAGTCGTCGGCACCTCAACTCCTCATCGATCTCCGCGCTTGCCGACGTCGATTTCGGTGCTGGCCTGGTTGCCGGTTGGTTGCCAACTCGCACAGCAGGACGGCAGAGGCCCCTTCTTCAACTTGCTGAAATCCCTGGTGAGCCGGGATGGGATCGAACCACCGACATCTGACCGCAGCCTCAGTGCCACGAGTTGGTTGACATCCGGCTTGGGTCGCGTTGAGCCGTCAGCCGCGCAAGCAGCGAAATGATGCGCGCATATTTCTTGCCGATGTGACCGCGGCTGAGAAAGCGCAAGACGCCACTGTGACGCGACATGGAAAGCTGCCCCCTCCCGGGCGGCACGAGGAGTTGCCCCTCCTCGTCCACCGCGGCAATGCCGTCGTGGCGCGCAGCGGCCGACGCCGAGGTGGGCCCCCCCCCGGCGGCGCGCGCAACAAGCCTGCCCGACGCGAGGGTGTCACGGCATGAGCGAACCGTCGTCATGAGCCGATAGCATTGGTGTGCAACGCAGCCATCTGTGCTCGACGTGATTCCAGTGGGACAGAAATGAGCTGGCTGCTACTCGCCCTGACAATCGTGCTCGAATTGGCTGGAACGACCATGATGAAGCTCTCCGAGGGCTTCACGCGGCTGTGGCCGTCGGTCGGCGTGATCGTCTGCTACACGGGCGCGATCGTCGGAGTGACGCTCGCGCTCAGGGAGCTGGAGCTGTCCGTCGCCTACGCCGTCTGGGCCGGGGCTGGAACCGCGCTCGCTGCGTTGGTCGGCATCCTCGTGTTCAAGGAGTCGGCGACGGCGCTGAAGGCGCTCAGCCTGCTGCTCGTCGTCACGGGGATCGTGGGACTGCATCTCGCCAGCGGCGCAGACCCCCGTTGAGCGCCATCGCGTGGCTGAGACGATTGGCTCGATTGCGACGACGACGAATTGCCAGATAGATTGCGGCCGGTCGCAACAGTCGAATGGGTGTCGGTCATGTACGTCAACGAGGACCGCGTGGATGCGGGCGCCGTCGCAATCGCACGCATGCTGGCCGGTGCGGACGAGAGCACGAAGGTCGACCTCTTTCACCGGTTGCGCCGGGAGGCACGCCTCTCGCGCACCGTGCACAGCCTCAACCTCATGCTGCAGCAGCCAGCGCTCCGTCCGCTCGGGCTCCAGGCGCTGAGGTCGATCGGACTGGAGCAGGCCGGTTAGACTTGCGGTAATGTGACCGGCGTCCCGCGCGCCGCATTCGACGCGTCCTTGCCGTCGAGCCGGTCCCTTGTCATGCAATTGTAGCATTCTCATCGCAAAACAGCGCTCTTTGGCGAGGGGAGCTGCTGGATGCGGACCTATCACGCGCGAATGATGGATGCCGAGACGAGTGGCGAGGGCAACTACGAGTTCGTCGGTCCCGACGACTTGCTGCAACGCACGGCCGACGAGATCGTCGGCGTGTTCTTCGAGCACGTGGAGCGGGACGTTTTGCGCCACAGCGCCGATTGGGAGATCAACGGCGTGATGAAGAACAAGGATCGCGGCATCGTCACCGCGATCGGCTCGTTGATTCCCGAGCGGAACGACCCGCCATTGCCCTTTCTGCTCCTGATCTCGAACGGAAAGGCGCGCGCCTGATGCCACCCGTATGGTTGGCGAACACACCTGAACGACGTGGTGCACGATAATGGGCAATAGCGGGCGGAAGCCATCGCGGAGTCGTATCGAGGCCGAGCTCGCCGACAGCTTCGACGAAGAGCTGGAGATGGAGCTCGACGACGACCGGCTCGCGCGCCTGCTGGACGGGCTCGCCGAGCGTCCCGCCGTCGAGACCATCGACCGGCAGCTCTACTTCAGGGAACTGTTCCGGCTGCAGCGCGAGCTGGTCAAGCTGCAGGACTGGGTCGTGCATCACAAGCGCAAGGTGGTGGTCGTGTTCGAGGGCCGCGACGCGGCCGGCAAGGGCGGCGCCATCAAGCGCATCACCCAGCGTCTCAATCCGCGCGTGTGCCGCGTCGCGGCGCTGCCGGCGCCGAGCGAGCGCGAGCGCTCGCAGTGGTATTTCCAGCGCTATGCGGCGCACCTGCCGGCGGATGGCGAAATCGTTCTATTCGATCGCTCCTGGTACAATCGCGCCGGCGTCGAGCGCGTGATGGGCTTCTGTTCGGACGCGGAAGTCGAGGACTTCTTCCAGATGGCGCCGGAGTTCGAGCGGATGCTGGTCAAGTCCGGCATCAAGCTCGTCAAATACTGGTTCTCGATCACCGACGATGAGCAGAATCTGCGCTTCCTGATGCGCATCCACGACCCGATCAAGCAGTGGAAGCTGTCGCCGATGGACCTCGAGTCGCGCCGCCGCTGGGAGGCCTATACCGAGGCCAAGGAGGAGATGCTGGCGCGCACGCATATTCCCGAGGCGCCGTGGTGGGTGGTCGAGGCCGACGACAAGAAGAGGGCCCGGCTCAACTGTATCCAACACCTCTTGTCGCAGCTGCCCTACGAGGAGATCGAGCGACCGCCGGTGGTCTTGCCCGTGCGCGTGCACAATCCCGAGTACACGCGCCATCCGTTGCCGAACGAGATGTACGTGCCGAAGGTGTATTGAGCGCGGCGCGGTCCGGCCTTTCCGCGGTCAATGCACCCGCTCCGGCTCATCCGGAAGAGCGACGCTCATCACGTTGCCGCGCCAAACGAACTCATTGCCGAGCCAAGCCTGCAGCCAGAGCAGTGGCAGCGATGCATCGCGCACCAGCCACGCGACCGGCGAGAGCGGTGTGAGCTGCCAGCCGGCCGAGCGCGCCAGCCACGCTTCGAGGCCATACCAGGCGATCGCGATCGTCGATACAGCCGCGACGGGATCAAGTCCCGCCGCATCCGCTACGACACCCACCGCGAGCAACGACGGTACGGCACCTGTCATCAGCTCCGGCGCGAAGTAGAGCGGGAACGTCGCGCGTCTGAGGCGCGCCCATCGTAGCTGGCGATCCCAGACCTGCCGCGCACGGCGACGTCCGATCGGCTGTGCGAACGGTCCGTCGACGAGCCGGACCCGCAGCCCGCGATCGCGCACGATTTTCGTCGCCGCCGCATCCTCGGCGATTTCCCGTGCCAGAGCCCTGATGCCGCCGGCCCGATCGAGCAACTCGCGACGCCAGAGCATCGACTTGCCCTGCGCGAAGCCCAGCCCGCTGCTATCGGCGGCATATTGCCAGCGTGCCTGATACGTGTTGAGGAAGGCGCATTCCAATTCCGCCCAGAAGCCGGATGCGTGGCTGCCGGCCGGCGGCGAGCAGACGAGCCCGGTGTCGCTTCGCCACGCACCGAGCAGTCGCGCGAGGTAGTCGCCCGGCATCAGCACGTTGCTGTCGGCGATAGCGATCCAGTCGTGACGCGCCGCCTGCCAGCCCTTGATGACATTGTTGAGCTTCGGATTGGCCGTGCTGCGATCGTCACCGACGAGCAGGCGCGCCGGAACATCAGGATGCTCGCCGATCAGGCGGCGGATGAGCGGCACAGCGGGGTCGTCGGCGCGCTGGACACAGAACAGCACCTCGAAGCGGGGATGATCGAGGCGGAAGGTCGAGCGGAGCGTCACCTCGTCGAACGGGTCGACACCGTGCGCTGGCCGGATGATCGAGACCGGTGGCAGTGAATCGGCATGCACGCTTGGAGTGGTCGCCGCGCGGCATCGCCGCAGCGCGAGCAGGGTCGAGACGACGTGCGCTGCTATCGTCAGTCCAGCGAACGCAGCCGCCACAGAGCCCATCCAGCCGATTTCGCCCATTTGCATCTCCGGACTTCTCGAACGAGAGCGGCCAGTGATGCGGATTCTCATGACGTCGTGACGACATCGGCGCGGCGCCCAAGCCGTCCCGCGCCGTCATCGATCCGCAAGAGAACTGTTCTCGCCGTGTCACGAATCCCGCGTAGCAGGAGCTCTGTGACTGGGGCGATTCGGCCCGACGGAGGTGCGGAGGTCCGCATGGCAGACAACCGAGCGCTACGCGTTGGTCCGACCCGGCGTGGCGTGATCGTCGGCGCGGTCGCTGCGGTTGCGGCAGCGGGGCACGCCGTCGCTCGGCCCGAGCGCTCATCCCTCGCGGCGCCCGACACGCTGGTCGCGCGCGGGACGGTATTCGACCAGGCGACGGGAGCGGGCATTTCCGGAGTCCTGGTCTCGAACGGCCACGACATCGTGCCGACTGCACATGACGGCAGCTGGCGCCTGCCGATCGCGGAGGGCGACAGTGTCTTCCTGATCAAGCCGACCGGATGGATGCCGCCGCGCGGCAACAATGCCCTGCCGCGCTTCTCGTATCTGCATCAGGCCCTCGGCAGCCCGGGCTCGGCCGACGCCCGCTTCGCCGGCGTGGCGCCGACCGGACCACTGCCCGCGCGCATCGATTTTCCGCTGCTTCGATGCGACGAGAACGAGCGCTTCGATGTGCTGATGGTTGCCGATACCCAGCCGCACAATGCCGCCGAGCTCGCGTTCGTGCGCGACGCATTGCTCGCCAGCGTGCCGGCGACGGGTGCCGCGTTCGCGATCCACCATGGCGACGTGATGGGCGACGATCTCGACCTCTACGAGCGCTATGTCGGCATGCTCGGGGCAACCGGAATCTCGTGGCACCACTGCGCGGGCAACCACGACATGAACCTCGAGGCACTGGACGGCGGTCATGCGTTCGAGACGTGGAAGCGAGTCTTCGGCCCCACCCACTATGCCTTCCAACACGGGCGGGCGACGTTCATCCTGCTCAACAACGTCGAGTATTTCGGCCGCGGCAACTTCGCGGCCGGCGAGCGGGGCTACCGTGGGCGCATCGGCCCGCGCCAGCTCGCCTTCGTCGAGAACGTGCTGCGCCACGTGCCGGAGGATCATCTCGTCGTCGTGTCGATGCACATTCCGCTGGTCAGCTTCGAGGAGCCCGACAGTGAGGCCGATACGACCGTCGATCGCCATGCGTTGCTCACGCTGCTTGCGCGCCATCCGCGATCGGTCAGCTTCTCCGGCCATTCGCACACCACAGAGCACCACTATCTCGGTGCCGAGCACGGGTTCGTTCGCGCCGAGCCGCACCACCATCACGTGCTGACGGCCGCCTGCGGCAGCTGGTGGAGCGGCCCACCGGATCATCGCGGCATCCCGGTCTCCGTCAGCCGTGACGGCAGCCCGAAGGGCTTCCATATCCTGTCGATCGATGGCAACCGCTACCAGACGCGCTTCGTGCCGACGGAAGCCCCCTCGGCCGGCGGCGAGGGCATGCGCATGCTGCTCGCCTGTGACGCCGATGTGGGCGCAGAGCGCGATCCACCGGCAATCGGCTGTCACGTGTCGCTGGCGCGGCTCGCAGCGACTCGGCTCGTCATCGACGTCTTCGACGGCGGGCCACGGACCGAGGTCGAGATCGAAATCGGCGGGCGGCGGATGGGGCTCGAGCGCATTGCCGGTACCGACCCGTTCGTGGTCGACTTCTTCGCCCGCCACCCCGAGACGTGCAAACCATGGGTCACGGCATCGCCTTGCTCGCATCTCTGGGCCACGTCGCTTCCAGCCGATCTCAGGGCCGGCGCCTACCGCGTCACGGCGCGGGCGCACAACGAGTACGGCGAGGAGATTCGCGCCTACATGGTGCTCGAGGTCCTGGCCTGAGGCGGCATGCGTCGCGGATCAGGCCCCGTGCTTCTCGAGGAAGGCTTCGATCGCGAGGGCTCGGAAATCCGGCAATGCTCGCCTCAGCCGCTCGTGCTCCCAGTCCCACCAGGCCAGCGCCTGCAATCGCTCGGCGATCGCCGACGGGAAGCGCTCGCGAATGGGCCGGGCGGGAACACCGGCGACAATTGTGTATGGCGCTACGTCCCTGGTCACGACGGCTCCCGCGGCGACCACGGCGCCGGTGCCGATGATGCGACCCGGTAGCACGATGGCGCCATGCCCGATCCACACGTCGTGGCCGATCGTCACCGGCTCGGAGCGCCGCCAGGCGAAGAAGTCCGCCTCGTCGGCCTCGCCCTCGAAGTACCGGCTCGCGCGATAGAGGAAATGGCTCTGGCTCGCACGCCACATCGGGTGGTTGCCGGGATTGATACGGGTCATCGCCGCGATCGAGCAGAACTTGCCGATTGTGGTATGGATCACCTCGGCATCGTTGACGACGTAGCTATAGTCGCCGAGTTCGCTCTCGGTGAACGAGGTCCTTGGTCCGACCTCCGTGTAACGGCCGAGCCGGCTGCCGGTAACGTCGGCGGTCGGATCGACGAGCGGATGTGGCCCGAGCTTGCCCACATTCGACCCTTCAGACCAGAAGCTTGCGTACCTGCGCGCTGAGAAGGTCGATCAGCGTCACAGTGGCAATGATGATGAGAATGATCGCCGCGGTCGCGGAGTAGTCGAAGCCGCGGATGTTCTCGTAGAGCGAGTGGCCGATCCCGCCGGCGCCGACGATGCCGAGCACAGTCGCAGAGCGCACGTTGGTCTCGAAGCGGTAGAGGGTGTACGAGCTCCACAGCGGCAGCACCTGAGGCACGATGCCGTAGACGACCTCCTGCAGCCGGCTGGCGCCGGTCGCACGGATACCCTCGACTGGTCGTGGATCGATCGCCTCGACTGCCTCGGAGAACAGCTTGGCGACGATACCGAGGTTGTGGACGAACAGCGCGAGCACGCCGGCGAGCGGCCCAAGTCCGACGGTAACGACGAATAGCAGCGCGAACACGATCTCGTTGATCGCGCGCGCCGCATCCATCAGTCGGCGCACCGGCTGCAGGATCCACTGCGGCACGACGTTGTCGGCGGAGAGGATCGCAAACGGCATTCCGAGCACGACCGCCAGCGCCGTGCCCCAGATCGCAATCTGCACGGTCTCGACCATATCGGCGGCATAGGCTCGCCACTCGTGGAAATTCGGCGAGAGGAACCCGCTGGCGAAGGTGGCCATGTTGCGCCAGTCGGTGAACACGGCGGTAATCTTGTGCATTTCGATCGGCGCGAAGCTCCAGGCCAGAAGGCCGATGACGACGAGCCAGCCGAGCCAGCGCAATCCCCGCTCCTTCAGCGAGCGGCGTGGAATGACCACGCAGTCGAGGTCGCGCTCGAGCGAGGCGTTCATGCCGATGGCCATGAGCTTCTCCAGAGCTGCAGTGACGGCGAGGGTACCGGGCGGCGACGCCCGGTACCCTCGCGCGAGGTCGGGGGCGTGCGATCAGTTCTTTGCCGAGACGGAAGCGGCGAGCTCGCCGATCATCTTGGCCACCTCGGTGGCCTTGCCGGCCTTGTCGGCCTCGGCGAACGCGGCGAAGCGCTGGCTGGTCGCGCTCTTGTCGACGGCCTTGGCCTGCTCCTCGAGCTTCGCGAGCGCGGCCTGCAGCTCCTTGACCTGCTTCTTCCTCTCGTCGGCCGAGATCTTGTCATCCCCCTGTATCTTCAAGAGCTTCTTGTTGACCTCGAGCTGGCGAATGGGGATCAGCTGGTCGTTGGAGGAGGGACGGAACGGCGCCCAGCCGAGTTCGGCCAGTACGGCGCGCTGCTTCTTGATCACCTCCTCGGTGCCGACGCGGCCATACTCCATCAGGAACTTGTAGATCTTGGCCTTGGTGTCGGCGGCGAGATCCTTGCGCCAGGCCAGCGGATCGGACGGGATCAGCGGCGACGTCCAGACGATTCGGATCTGGGCCGCGGCGTCGGGGGCCGTCTTCTCGAGCCGACGCAGGTTCTCGTTGTTGTTGGTCGCGACATGGACCTGCTTGTTGGCGACGGCGAGCGCATTCGCCTCGTGGTTGGCGGCGCGCACGGTCTTGAAGCAGTCCTTGGGGTCGACTCCCTTGACGGCGAAGACGTAGGACATCGGCACGAGGAAGCCGGACGTCGAGTTGGGGTCGCCGTTGCCGAAGTCGAGCGACTTGTCGCACTTCATCACATCGTCGAGCTTCTGGAT
Source organism: Pseudomonadota bacterium (assembly GCA_040752215.1). GTDB lineage: Bacteria > Pseudomonadota > Alphaproteobacteria > Rhizobiales > Hyphomicrobiaceae > JBFMEX01. The sequence continues at coordinate 8,304 of JBFMEX010000076.1, forward strand.
CGGGCTGTCCTTGTGGACGATCAGGTGCGACCAGTAGCCGGGGTTGCCGTCCTTGTCGACAGACTGCACGAAGATCTCGGCGTCGGCGCGATCGACGGCCTCCATGGCCGACTTGTTGCCGTACCAGGCAATCTGCACCTTGTTGAAGCGCATCCCCTCGATGATGCCGGCGTAGTCGGAAGCGAAGAATGCCTTGATCTTGAGGCCGGTGCCCTTCTCCATCTCGGCGATGAAGGGCTCCCAGGTCTGCTTGAGGTTGGAGGTCTTCTCGGTCGAGATGATACCGAAGTTGATCTCGTCGGCCGCGTTGGCACCGGCGCCACCCGCGATCATAGAGGCGGCGAGTGCCGCGGCTGCGATCGGCTTGCGAAACATGAATGCTCTCCTCGTTGTCCTGATCGTGATGCTCGATCCCCGTGGCGGGATCAGCGCGGCGGCCGTATCAGGACCGGGCCGGCGCGCTATCCGATCGAAGTGCCCTCACGCGCCCGCAACGGCTGCCTCGCGGCCGATGGCGGCAGGCGTTGCAGGCGTTCCGGAGACGGAGGCTTGTCGCGTGGCTGGCGTACGATGGCCGGCCTCGAAGCCGGGCAAGAACAGCCGCTCGCACTCGGCGCCATAGAGATCGCCCAGCAATGCCGGCGTCAGCTGGCTGGAAGGACCGTCGAACGCGATGCTGCCCGCGCGCATGGCGATCGTGCGCGGACAGTAGCCGAGCGCGTACTCGACTTGATGCAGTGAGACCAGCACCGTGATGCCCTCGTTCCGGTTTAGATCGGCGAGGATGTCCATGACGCGACGGGCCGAGCTCGGGTCGAGCGAGGCGATCGGTTCGTCGGCGATAATGACGTCGGCACCCTGGACCAGCGCGCGCGCGATCGCCGCGCGCTGCTGCTGCCCGCCGGACAGGGCGGAGCCGCGCTTCAGCGCCTGTTCGGCGATGCCGACCCGCTCGAGTGCCAGCATCGCGCGTGCCTTCTCCCGGCGCGGGAACATTGCGATCGATCCCTGCCATCGCGCGATGCGTCCGAGCGAGCCCATCAGCACGTTTGTCAGCACGGTCAGCCGCGGGACGAGATTGAACTGCTGGAAAATGACGCCGACGCGCGACCGGATCTGGCCGGCATTGCCAGAGATGCGGCCGCCGCGCTGCATGGTCTGGCCAAAAATCTCAATGGTGCTCTCGATCGGCTCGCCGGCGCGCGGCCGGTCGGCACGGTCGGCGGAGAGGAGACCGGCGATCGTGCGGATCAGCGTCGACTTGCCGGACCCCGACGCGCCGATCAGTGCCACCATCTGTCCGCGCCGGATCGTCATCGACACGTCGGCGAGCGCCGGCGCTCCGCGACCGAAGGACTTGCTCACGTGGCGGACGTCTATCGCGGGCGGTGACACTCGCATGCTCCTCGTGGCTCGACAACCAGGGGACGCTTAGCAGCCGAGTTTTGCAAATGCGCTGCAGTTCGATGACGGTTGCGTGACGATCCACGAGTTGTGGACGCGGCCGCGCCTGGCGCATCGAGCGTCACAAAACGTTCAACCTCGTGGGATAAGGGGACGCGATGAGCGAACGCGGGGCACGGCCGGATCGCCCGATCGTAGACGGCGACCGGCAGGACATCATGAGAGTATGCGCGCTGGCGACGGAGGCCGAGCTCGAGGCGGCATTGACGCGGCTTGCACCAGTTCCGGATGCCAGCGACGTGCGGGCACCCGAGATCGGCCTGGTGATGCTGCAGGGGCGCATGGGTGGCGACGGCGCACCGTTCAATGTGGGCGAGGCGACCGTTACACGCGCCGCCGTGAGGCTCGCGACCGGCGAGATCGGCGCCTCCTACCTCCTCGGCCGCAGCAAGCGCCGGGCGCGGCTGGCTGCCATCGTCGACGCGCTCGGGCAGAGTCCGCTCTACGCCGCGAGGCTCGCCGCCGCACTCACCGAGCCCGTCCGGCAACGGGTCGCACGCGAGCGAGCGCGCCGCGCCGCCGAGACGAACGCCACGAAGGTCGAGTTCTTCACCATGAAGCGCGGCGAGGACACGCCATGATCGCGCCGGAGCCGACGATCGCCGCCGGACTTGCCGAGCCGTCCGTCGATGCCCAGCGGATCTTTCGCTCGGTGATGTGGGTGATGGCGAAGCCGGGCAGCCGGAGCACGCTCGAGACCGACATCTCCCCGCCGGCGCCGCTCGGATCGGGAGCTGCTGGCGTCCTCCTGGCCCTTGCCGATTTCGAGACCCCGATATGGCTCGATCAAGTGCTGGCCAGCAGGCCAGTCATCGCTTCTTTCCTCAAGTTTCACACCGGCGCAACCATCGTCGCCGATCCTGCCGAGGCGGCATTCGCGGCGATCGCCGACCCGGTCAAGATGCCGCCACTCTCCGCCTTCCGACAGGGCACCATCGACTATCCGGATCGCTCGGCGACGCTCATCGTCCAAGTCGAGCACCTAGGTGAGGATGGCCTCCTCGTCGAGGGACCCGGCGTCGCCGGGCAGGAGCGTCTCTCCGCAGCGCCGCTGCCGCCAGATCTCTGCGCCCAGCTGGCCGACAATCGCGCCGCCTTTCCCTGCGGTGTCGATCTCCTGCTCGTCGCTGGTCGAACGATAGCGGCGCTTCCCCGCTCCAGCCGCATCATCGGAGGGGCGCCATGTACGTAGCGGTCAAGGGCGGGGAAGCGGCGATTGACGCCGCGCATCGCTTGCTCGCCGAGCGCCGGCGCGGTGATCGCTCGGTGCCGGAGCTGACGGTTGCGCAGATCCGCGAGCAGCTGAAGCTGGCCGTCGATCGTGTGATGACGGAAGGCTCGCTCTACGATCCGGACCTTGCCGCGCTCGCGATCAAGCAGGCGCGCGGCGATCTGATCGAGGCGATTTTCCTCGTTCGCGCCTTTCGGACAACGCTGCCTCGTTTCGGCTACAGCGTGCCCGTCGACACCGGGGCCATGCTGGTCGAGCGCCGCATCTCGGCGACGTTCAAGGACCTGCCCGGCGGACAGATACTCGGTCCGACGTTCGACTATACGCACCGGCTTCTCGATCCCGCACTGGCGCAGGTGGATCGAGCCGACGGCGAGGTCTGCCTCGGAGCGCCGGAGATCGAGCCCGCGCCGCGTGTCTCGACCCTGCTCGGGCAAAAGGGGCTGATCGAGCCTGCGGGCGAAGGCGAACGCGACGAGACTCCAAGCGATCTGACGCGCGAGCCGCTCACATTTCCGGCCGAACGCGACCTGCGCCTGCAAGCGCTGGCGCGCGGCGACGAGGGCTTCCTGCTCGCCCTCGGCTACTCCACACAGCGCGGCTACGGGCGCACGCATCCCTTTGCCGGCGAGATCCGCATGGGTGCCGTCGAGGTCTTCTTCACACCCGAGGAGCTGGGCTTTCCCGTTCCGCTCGGCTTTGTCGTGGTGACAGAGTGCGAGATGGTCAACCAGTTCAAGGGTAGCGCCGGAGCACCGCCCAGCTTCACACGCGGATATGGGCTCGCGTTCGGCCAGTCGGAGCGCAAGGCGATGTCGATGGCGCTCGTCGATCGCGCACTCAGGGCGCGCGAGCTCGGCGAGGAGGTCGGGGCGCCGGCCCAGGACGAGGAGCTCGTGCTCGCGCATTGCGACAACGTACAGGCGACCGGGTTCGTCGAGCATCTGAAGCTGCCGCACTACGTCGATTTCCAGGCCGAGCTCGCGCTTCTGCGACAACTTCGTGAGGAGCACGGCGCATTCCGCTCCGACGCGGAGCGCGAGGACAAGAGAAAGGCTGCGGCCGAATGAGCGATCGCCCCGCCTACAATTTCGCCTACCTCGACGAGCAGACGAAGCGCATGATTCGTCGCGCGATCCTGAAGGCGATCGCGATCCCCGGCTATCAGGTTCCCTTTGCCAGTCGGGAGATGCCGATGCCCTATGGGTGGGGCACCGGCGGCGTGCAGGTCACGGCCGCGGTGCTCGGCCCGGACGACGTGCTCAAGGTGATCGACCAGGGTGCCGACGATACGACCAACGCGGTCTCAATCCGAAAGTTCTTCGCCAATACCGCCGGCGTTGCCACGACCACCCGCACGGCCGAGGCGACCGTCATCCAGACCCGCCACCGCATCCCCGAGACCCCGCTTTCCGAGGGCCAGATCATCGTCTACCAGGTGCCGATCCCCGAACCGCTCCGCTTCCTCGAGCCGCGCGAGACGGAGACGCGGCGCATGCATGCGCTCGAGGAGTACGGGCTAATGCACGTCAAGCTCTACGAGGACATCGCCCGCCACGGGCACGTGGCCACGACCTACGCCTATCCGGTCGAGGTGGCGGAGCGCTACGTCATGGACCCGTCGCCGATCCCGAAGTTCGACAATCCAAAGATGCACCGCTCGCCGGCCCTGCAGCTGTTCGGTGCCGGCCGCGAGAAGCGAATCTATGCCATCCCACCTCATACCGACGTGGTCAGCCTCGATTTCGACGATCATCCCTTCGAGCGCACCCCGTTCGACGCCCCGTGTGCACTGTGCGGCGCGAGCGGCGTCTATCTCGACGAGGTGCTGACCGACGACACCGGCGGGCGCATGCTGGTGTGCTCGGATACCGACTACTGCGAGGGCCGTCGCACGGCAACGGCTGCAGCGGGAGAGGCCGCCGCATGATCAGCGAGTCAGAGGTCAACTTCCGAGAGGCGACAGAGAGCGACCTGCCGGCCGTGCTCGCGCTGATCGGCCAACCCGACATGGACCACGGCGAGGTGCTTTCCCTCGCGCCGGCGCGCGACATCTTCCTTCGCATGAAGCACTATCCCGACTACCACATCCATGTTGCCGAGCGCGACGGCGCCGTCGTCGGTACGTTCGCGCTGCTGATCATGGACAACCTGGGCCACATGGGCGCGCCGTCGGCGATCGTCGAGCAGGTGCTGGTCGCCCCGGTCGCACAGGGCTGCGGCGTCGGCGCGGCGATGATGCGCCACGCGATGCAGCTCGCAGCAGAGCGTGGCTGCTACAAGCTCGTGCTGTCCTCCAATCTCAAGCGCGAGCGGGCGCATGCCTTCTACGACCGGCTCGGCTTCGAGCGCCATGGCATCAGCTTCCGCGTTGCGCTTGTCGAGGCGTGCCGTGAGTGAGACAGAGATCCCGCTGCTGAGCGCAGACCGGCTCGGCGTCTCCTACGGAAGCCGCATCGGCTGCCGCGACGTGTCGTTCGACCTTCACGAGGGCGAGGTGCTGGCGTTGGTAGGCGAGTCGGGATCGGGCAAATCCACCTTGCTCAACGCGCTATCGACCAGATTGGCGGCAACGTCCGGCCGCGTGCTCTATCGCCAGCGCGACGGGAGGATCTGCGATCTGGCGCAGCTGGGCGAGGCCGAGCGCCGGTTGCTGATGCGAACCGAGTGGGGCTTCGTCCACCAGGACGCGCGAGAGGGCCTGCGGATGGGAGTATCGGCCGGCGGCAATGTCGGCGAGCGGTTGATGGCAGCCGGCTGGCGCCATTATGGACGTATCCGTAGCGAAGCGGCGGCCTGGCTCTCGCGAGTCGAGATTGCCACCGATCGTATCGACGACGATCCGGCGAGTTTCTCCGGCGGGATGCGCCAGCGCCTGCAGATCGCCAAGAACCTCGTGACACATCCTCGCCTCGTGCTCATGGACGAGCCGACTGGCGGCCTCGACGTCTCGGTGCAGGCCCGCCTGCTCGATCTCCTGCGCGGCCTCGTCGAGCGGCTCGGGCTTGCCGTCGTCATCGTGACCCACGATCTCGCGGTCGCACGCCTGCTCTCGCATCGAATCATGGTGATGCGGGGCGGGCAGGTCGTAGAGACCGGACTGACCGATCAGGTTCTGGACGATCCCCGTGAGCCCTACACCCAGCTCCTTGTATCCTCCGTGCTGCAGGCCTGACCGATGCCCTACGCCACCGCCGCGATCAAGCTCGAAGGTGTCTCGAAGACGTTCGTCATGCACCAACAGGGCGGCGCCCGGCTGCCTGTCCTCGCCGGCATCGACCTCGAGGTGCGACCCGGTGAATGCGTCGTCCTCGGCGGTCCGTCCGGCACCGGGAAGTCGTCGGTGTTGAAGATGATCTATGGCAACTATCGCTGCGACGCCGGTGCGATCCTTGTCCGTGACGGCGTCGACACGATCGACGTCGCTGACGCCACCCCACGCCGGATCGCGGCGCTGAGACGCACGGTGCTCGGCTACGTCAGCCAGTTCCTGCGGGTGATCCCACGGGTTGCCACTCTGGAGATCGTGATGGCCGCTGCACGAGAGACGGGCACGGCCGATGGAGCGGCGCGTGCGCGCGCGAGCGATCTGCTGGCACGCCTGAGGGTGCCGGAGCGGCTGTGGCCGCTGCCGCCGGCCACGTTCTCCGGCGGTGAGCAGCAGCGCATCAACATCGCCCGGGGACTGGCAGCGGAGCGCCCGATCCTGCTGCTCGACGAGCCGACGGCCTCGCTCGACGCGGCCAACCGTGCGACCGTGGTCGAGCTTCTCGATGAGCGCAAGGCCGATGGCGTCGCGCTGCTCGGCATCTTTCACGACGAGGACGTGCGTGACCGGATCGCCGATCGTGTCGTCGACATCACGCGCTTCGCGGCCTAGACATCGGGGCGGGAGAGCCGACATGAGTGGAACTTTCGTGCTCGAGAACGCACAGATGGTGTTGCCGGACGCCGTGGTGCCCGGCTGGATCGCCGTCACGCAAGGCACGATCACCGAGATGGGGGAGGGCCGGCCGCCCGAGAGCGGGCGCGACATGGGCGGCGACTACCTGCTGCCCGGACTCGTCGAGCTGCATACCGATCACCTGGAGAGCCACGTCATCCCGCGGCCCAAGGTTCGCTGGGAAACGCTGTCGGCTATCGTCGCCTACGATCTGCAAATGGCTGGCGCCGGCATCACCACCGTGTTCGATTCGCTTCGCGTGGGCACCGACGCCGACAGCAAGTCGCTCGGCAGCGTCGTGCTGGAGCTGGTATCGGGGCTCGATCGGGCCCGCAACGAGGGGCTGCTCAGGGCCGAGCACCTAACGCACTTGCGGTGTGAGATCGCCGCCCACGACGTGCTCGACGACACCGAGGCACTCGTCGCCAATCACCCGATCGATCTCATCTCGCTGATGGACCACACGCCCGGCGCGCGCCAGTTCCGGGATATCGAGACCTGGAAAATCTACTACGGCGGCAAGAGCGGGCGCAGCGAGAGCGAGCTGGATCGACTGATCTCGGAGCGACGCCGGCTGTTTGCCGAGAACCACGACCGCCATCGCGCGCGGCTCGTGGCCCTCGCGCGCGAACGGGGGATCGTGCTCGCCAGCCACGACGACACCACGCCGGAGCATGTGGCCCAGTCGCACGCCGACGGCATTGCCATCGCCGAGTTCCCGACCACTCTCGAGGCGGCAGCGGCCTCGCACGCGGCCGGCATCCAGGTGATGATGGGGGCGCCCAACGTCGTCCGCGGCGGCTCGCATTCCGGGAACATTGCCGCCCTGACGCTGGCCCGCGAGGGCGTGCTCGATATCCTGTCATCCGACTACGTGCCCGCGAGCCTGTTGATGGGCGCCTTCGATCTCGCACGACGCATCGAGAGCATGGGCCTGCCGGAGGCGGTGCGGATGGTTACGCTCAATCCGGCGCGCGCCACGGGGCTCGACGACCGCGGGGCGCTCGAGCCGGGCCTCAGGGCCGATCTCGTGCGCGTCCACATGGCGGGCGATATCCCAGTCGTACGCACGGCTTGGCGCGAGGGCCGCCGTGTCGCCTGACGATCCCCTCATCGGTCCTGGCGCGCTGATCGCGGTCGTCGGTCCGAGCGGCGCCGGCAAGGACACGCTCATCGAGTATTGTCGTCGCATGTTTGCCGGTGACGCGCGCGTCGTGTTTCCGACGCGGGTGATCAGCCGCGCTCCGCACCATTCCGAGGCGCACGTGCCGGCCACTGTCGACGCATTCGAGTCTGGGGCGGCGCGCGATGGCTACGCGCTGTCCTGGGCGGCGCACGATCTCCTCTATGCCCTGCCGCGCGCGATCGACGACGACATCCGCGCCGGCCGGGTCGTCGTCGCCAACCTCTCGCGCGCGGCGCTGCCCGCAGCGCGTTGTCGGTACGCGCGCATCGTCGTCGTCCATGTCGATGCCCCAATCCCGCTGCGGGCGGCGCGCCTCGCCGGCCGCGGTCGGGAGGCAGAGCACGAGATCGCGTCCCGTATGGCGCGAACGGTAGAGACCTTCGATCCAGCCTCAGCCGATGCCGCGATCGTCAACGACGGTACGATCGAGGACGCGGGCGATCGCCTCGCGGCATTGATCCAGACTGCGCTCTGATCCAAGAACGGCGAGGAGCGGCTGGTCGTGCTTCGAGGGGCCATCCTTTGCCCTCCCGCAAGACTCCCGCCTGCCCCCCGAGGGCGCTCACGGGAACAGAGCAAGCCTCTGAATTCCTTGGTGAGCCCGGATGGGATCGAACCATCGACCCTCTGATTAAAAGTCAGATGCTCTACCGCTGAGCTACGGGCCCACGTGAGCGCGCTTGTAAGGGTGGGGGGCGGAGCGGTCAAGCCGCGGGCGGCCGAACGAGGCCGGCCACGGGGCCCGTGGCGCGGTGCCGGCAGGGTGGGGCCCGGAGGCATGCATGCCCTGCAGGCGGCGGCTGCGAAATCCGGCCTGCCCAGGCCCGCGTCGCCGGGCTATCTAGGACCCACGCCAGCCTGGACCAATCGCCACCCGATGCAGAAGCCGATCGCGCCCGTGCCGCTGAACCGCCCGCGCGACCGCACCAGGTCGATTGCACTGATGCTGCTGGCGCTGGTGCTGTTCTCCTCCCTCGACGCGGCGGCCAAGTACCTCGCCACCGTCACCCAAATGCCGATCGCCGAGATCGTCTGGGTGCGCTTCCTGGTGCAGTTCGTGCTGATCCTCGTGCTGGCCCCCATGCTCGGGCTGATCAGCCTGGAGCAGCTCTTCATCACCAGGAAGCTCAAGCATCAGATGTTCCGCTCGACGCTGATGGTGGCGACGACGGCGTTCAACTTCCTCGCCCTCGAGCACCTGCGCCTGGACCAGACCATTACCATCGTGTTCCTGGCCCCGCTGGTCGTCGCGCTGCTCGCCGGCCCTGTGCTCGGCGAGTGGGTCGGCTGGCGGCGGCTCGTTGCGATCCTGATCGGCTTCAGCGGCATCCTGATCGCCGTGCGACCCGGCCTCGCCGGCGTGCATCCGGCGGTGCTCTACTCGATCGCCGCCATGCTCGCCTATGCGATCTTCATGCTGGCGACGCGCTATCTCTCCGCCTACGATCCGCCACTCGTGACGCTGTTCTACTCGATGCTCGTCGGCACCTTCCTCGGCGCGCCGCTCGCCTTCGCGGGCTGGGTGTGGCCCACCGATGGGCTGACCTGGCTGCTGCTCGGCTCGCTCGGCATCCTCGGCGGCGGCGGACATTGGCTGTTCATCCACGCCTATCGGCTGGCCCCGGCCTCCAGCATCACGCCGTTCCTCTATACGCAGCTTCTGTCCATGATCGCGCTCGGCTACCTCGTGTTCGGCGACGTGCCGGACCTGTGGACATTGGCCGGCGCGCTGGTGATCGTCGTCTCCGGCGTCTACCTGTTCCACCGCGAGCGCGTCACGAAGTCGGATTAGCGCCAGATCAAGCGCCGCCGCGTCAGTCGCGATAAACTGGCGGCCACGATGCCGCACGAGAGACCGCATGCGACTGGCCACCTTCAACCTCGAGAGCCTGGACCTGCCGCCCAAGGCGCCGCGACCGCTGGCCGAGCGCGCGGCGGTGCTGCGACCCGCGCTCGCCCGGCTCAGGGCCGACGTGGTCTGCCTGCAGGAGGTCAACGGCCAGCACGTGCCGGGCCAGCCGGAGCGCGTGCTCGCCGCCCTCGACGCGCTGCTCGACGGCACGCCTTATGCCGATTTCCATCGTGCCGCCACCACGGCGCCGGGCGGCCACGGCGTCGCCGACGTGCACAACCTCGTCACTCTGTCGCGCCATCCCATCCGTTCGGTGCATGAGGTGCGCCACGCGCTGGCTCCACCGCTCGCCGCGACACTGGTGACGGATGCCCCACACGCCAACGCACCGGTCCCCCTCACCTTCGACCGCCCGCTGCTGGTGACGGAGATCGATGTCGGCGGCGCGGCACTGACGGTCGTGAACCTGCACCTGCGCTCGCCTCTCGCCGCGCTGGTGCCGGGCCAGAAGCTTGGCCCCTTCGTGTGGCGGAGCGTCGGCGGCTGGGCGGAAGGCTTTTTTATCGCCAGCCTAAAGCGCGCCGGCCAGGCGCTGGAGCTGCGCCTGCTGCTCGACCGGCTGCTCGGCGAGACGCCCGACCGCCTGATCGCCGTCGCCGGGGATTTCAACGCCGAGGACCACGAGACGCCGGTCAGGATCGCCGTCGGAGCCGAGGAGGACACCGGCAACGGCGCTCTTGCCGGCCACACGATGACGATCCTCGACCGCGCGCTTCCCGCGGACCGGCGCTGGAGCATCCTCCATCACGGCCGGCCACAGATGGTCGACCATATCCTCGCCAGCCGCGCCCTGCTCGGCCGCTTCAAGTCGATCGAGGTCCACAACGAGACGCTCGGCGACGAACTGGTCGGCTTCGCAAAGGTGGACCGCCCGCCAGGGTCGTATCACGCGGCGGTCGTGGCCCATTTCGAATTTTGAAACCCCTCCAAAGCGGCGCTACAGCCGCCGCCCTGCAACGCGCGGCGGCTATAAGCGAAGCAGATGCTCGTCGCGCGCATCGACCACTGCAGCGGTCGAAATGCCGGCGTCCAGGGTGACGAAGCGACCGCCGTGGCGCACGGCGAGGGCCAACAGATAGACGTCGGTAAGTTTGCGCGGACTGACCACGTAGTGCTCGTCGACGCGCATCGGATCGAGCAGCGACACGTCGTCCGGCCAGAACGCGTGGCGAGGGTGGGTGATCTGCAGCCTCAACAGCGCGATCGCATCACCGAGAGAGCGGCGGCCCGGATAGCTCGCTTGACTGATGATCCGGATGAAACCGTTCTGAGTGAGAGGACAAGACGCCCAGCTCGGCTCGGCACTGGCGTTCCACCACGCCGTAACGCGCTGGTGATGAGCGTGACCCTCATCCATCAATGCCAGAAGCACGTTTACGTCCAAGAGCGATCGCATGCTCGAGATCCTCCCGGTCGATCTGGTCCTGGATCGACTTGACAAGCTCGTTGGTCACCAGCGGGCCACCGCGCGAAGGCAAGACATACCAGTCACCCTTGAGCACGAACCCGGCTTCACCGGCACCCCCCTGCCCCGCGGTCGCGCCCGACAGCGCTTTCCGCGCGAGGTCCGAAAGAACCTCGCCGGCCGTCCGCTTCTCGGCCCGGGCGCGCTCCTTGACCGCAGCCAGCACGTCGTCGTCGATGTCGAGTGTCGTTCGCATGCATCAGATGCTATCGCATCAGATGCTCAGAGGCAAGTTGCTCTGCATCTGAAATTGGGGCCGGCCGGTTTGTGCAGCTTGTCGCGCCATGATATCTATCATTGATAGATATCAACCGATCGGAGGTCCGCATGACCGAGCGACGGGCCAAGATCTTCAAGCACGGCCGCAGCCAGGCCGTCCGCCTGCCGAAGGAGTTCCGCATGCCCGGCACCGAGGTGCGCGTCCGCCGCCTCGGCCGCGGCGTGCTGCTCGAGCCGATCGAGACCGATGTCGACGCGTGGCTCGCCGAGTTGCGCAGGCACGCCCACATCCCATTCATGCCGGAAGGGCGTGAGCAGCCGCCGATGCCACCCGACGACGTCGATTTCGACAAATGATCTTCCTCGACACGAGCGTGGCCATCGCCGTTTTGAGCGACCGGCCCGAGAGGGTGGCAACAATGCTGGCGGCGAGATTGTCGGCGGGCGAGCACGTCGCGATATCGGCAATCGTCTTGTTCGAGCTATGGTACGGCATCGCCAAGAGCAGCCGAAGGCAGGACAACACCGATCAGCTGGGGCGGCTCCTATCGGCCGCCATCGAGATCGTTCCGTTCGTACAGGCGGATGCCCAAGTGGCCGGCGAAATCCGCGCCAGTCTGCGTGCCTCCGGCACGCCGATCGGTCCCTACCACGTCCTGATCGCCGGCCAGGCCCTGCGCCATGGCGCGACGCTGGTGACGGCGAACGGGCGTGATTTCGCCCGCGTGCCGGGGCTCAGGTGGGAGGATTGGAGCACGGCGGCATGACGGTGGCACGACCCGCCCGATCGTGATCGGTCGAACTCCGGCAAGGACGCAGTCCGCTCACATGCTGGCGCCGCGCGCGAACCTTGCGAGGCCCTGAGTGGCTTCGCCCTCGTCCCGGCTCGATCCGCAGGCCAGAGCCAATGCGGCGCCGGCCGGATTGTCGAATTCAACCACGGCTCAGACCCTCCTCGGCCCAGCCTGCTCGATCACGCGCGCGAGCATTGCGCGCCCATAGCCACGGTCCCTGTGGGCGGCGTGCACCGGGATCGCCGGACAAATGCTGCCGTCCTCGCAGTGCTCGACGACGATCAGGCCAACCAGCTTGGCCCGTCCCAGGCGAGCCACGCCTATTGGGTGTCGATGCTGGTCACAAACCGCGTCCAAGTCTCGATCGGCGACAAGCCCCCGAACCGGCGGCTCGCAACTGGGTCGGCAAGCGGCTCGTTCAAGACCGGAATATCCCAGGCCATCAACGGCCTGAGGTCCAACCCCGGATCGCCACCCCTCACAACGGAATGTTGTCGTGCTTCTTCCAGGGGTTCTCGACCGTCTTGTGGCGCAGCATGTTGAGCGCGCGGCAGATGCGCCGGCGCGTGTTCCTCGGCAGGATCACCTCGTCGATGTAGCCCCGCTCGGCAGCCACGAACGGGTTGGCGAACCGGCGCTGGTACTCGTCGATACGTTCCTGGATCTTGGCCGGATCCGATAGCTCGGCGCGGTAGATGATCTCGGCCGCGCCCTTGGCGCCCATCACCGCGATCTCGGCCGACGGCCAGGCGTAGTTGACGTCGCCGCGGATGTGCTTCGAGCTCATCACGTCGTAGGCGCCGCCGTAGGCCTTGCGCGTGATCACCGTCACCTTCGGCACCGTCGCCTCGGAATAGGCGAACAACAACTTGGCGCCGTGCTTGATCAGCCCGCCGTACTCCTGCGCGGTGCCGGGCAGGAAGCCCGGCACATCGACGAAGGTGATGATCGGGATGTCGAAGCAGTCGCAGAAGCGCACGAACCGGGCGCCCTTGCGCGAGGCGTCGCTGTCGAGCACGCCGGCGAGCACCATCGGCTGGTTGGCGACGATGCCGACCGTGCGTCCTTCCATGCGCGCGAAGCCGGTGACGATGTTCTTGGCGAACGCCTCCTGAATCTCAAAGAAGTCGCCCTCGTCGACGACCTTGGTGATCAGCTCCTTGATGTCGTAGGGCTTGTTCGGGTTGTCGGGAATGATCGTGTCGAGGCTCTCGTCGACCCGGTCGGCCGAATCCTTGGTCGGCAGAGCAGGCACGCCGTCGAGGTTGTTCGACGGCAGGAAGTCCATCAGCCGGCGCATCTGCAGCAGGGCCTCGACATCATTCTCATAAGCCCGGTCGGCAATCGACGACTTGGTCGTGTGCACCTTTGCGCCGCCGAGTTCCTCCGCGGTCACGGTCTCGTTGGTCACCGTTTTCACCACGTCCGGCCCGGTCACGAACATGTAGCTCGTGTCCTTGACCATGAAGATGAAGTCGGTCATCGCCGGCGAGTAGACGTCACCGCCCGCGCACGGCCCCATGATGACCGAGATCTGCGGAATGACGCCGGAGGCGAGCACGTTCCGCAGAAACACCTCGCCGTAGCCCCCGAGCGCTGCCACGCCTTCCTGGATGCGCGCGCCGCCGGCGTCGAACAGGCCGATGATCGGCGCCCGGTTCTGCAGCGCCATGTCCTGGATTTTCGTGATCTTGCGCGCATGGGTCTCGGAGAGCGAGCCGCCGAATACGGTGAAGTCCTTGGCGAACACGTAGACCACGCGACCGTTGATGGTGCCCCAGCCGGTCACCACGCCGTCGCCGGGCGTCTTCGACCTCTCCATGCCGAAGTCGGCGCAGCGATGCTCGACGTACATGTCGAACTCCTCGAACGAGCCGTCGTCCATCAAGAGCTCGATGCGCTCGCGCGCCGTCAGCTTGCCTTTGGAGTGCTGCGCCTCGATGCGCTGGATGCCGCCGCCGAGGCGGGCGTTCTCGCGCCGCTTCTCAAGCTCCTCGATGACGTCCTTCATGGCTCTCCCCTAGACCGGCTTCATTGCTCAGTCCGGCTCCATAACATGCTGCAGCGCGGGAGGAAATGCGAAGGATGGATGACAGGGGACGGCACCCGGTCGGCCACCGCCGGGACCTGTGGCGCGGGTGCCGCCTCGGTCAGGCGAGCGCCGGCATGCCGACGAACCGCGCCTTGAGTTCGGCGGGGGCGAGCTCCAGGGCTCCGGCGCCCTCGCAATGGTCCGGCGCGATCAGCCAGCCGCGCTGATCGAGCCACGGCAAGGTCATGCTCAGCAGGTTGTCGAGCGGAATCTCGACCGCCAGCATGTCCTTCCACGGACCCTCGATGCGGGTTTCCGCCTCGCGACGCGACGACCAGCATGGCAGGAACAGCTGATCCGCGCGCGTGGCCGAGACGAGCAGCGCCGGCCCGCTCGAATCCTCGAGCATCCACGCCGCGCGCCGCACCTTGACCCGCTGCACGAACGCCTCGACCGCCTCGAGCCGGACGCGCTCGGCGAGGTCCATGGGTTGCAGCTCGACCTCGATCGGATCGGCGCTCCAGTCGGGCGCAACGAGACGTTTGAGACCGGCGAGCGTCGGCAACACCTCGGCCAGGAAGGCGCCGAGCGGGATCTCCTTGAGGCGGGGATGAGCGACGAGCGTGCTCGCCCAGCGCTCGGCCTCCGCCCGCGCGCTCCACACGAGGGTCGCCTGCCGACCCCTGAAGTGGCGCGAGTCGACGCGTGCGAGCCCGTCCTCGCCGGCAACGCAGAACACCATCCGCTGTCCGACGATGCGGCGGATGAACCGGTCGCGCTGCGCGATCTCTGGAATCGATGGGCTGAACAGCATGGGCCGGATCTCACGAAGCTCCCCATTCCTCTTACCGCGGACCGCGCTAACAATTCGTTAACGGCCGTTAGCCCCTCCCGCGAGCCGCGCCAGCTGGACCGCGGCGTCGAATTCCGCGCGGCGCTTGCGCCGGCGCTCCGCCGCCTCGGCGTCGTCGCCCCACTGCGCGATCTGGTAGTCCTCGTCCACGTGCGCAGCCCGCCACACCTCGTCAGCCGACAGTCGTCCCCCCAGATGCGCCAGCGCCAGCAGCGCCGAGCCGGTCAGCGTCGTGATCACGTGCAGGCTGGCGAGCCGGTACGGGTCGCTCACCCGGCCGACCGCCTCGCCCACGCGCGCGATTGCCTCCTCCGGCTGCTCGATCGGCATCACCCCGCTGACGACGGAGAGCGCGATGCCGAGCGCCGTCTCGGCCCAGTCCAGCACCGGATCCCATGCTGCGCGCTGCATCGCCACCAGCTCGCGCGGATGCTCGGCCCGGTAGCAGAGAAGATCGCTGCCCGCGAACGCGACCACGTCGGCGGCAACCGCATCGGCCTCGCGCGCGACCGCATCGATCACGGTGTTGACGAGCCGCGTCAGCGGCATCGACGCGGGCTCGATTGTCTCACCCTGCGCCGCCCACTCGGCCGCGATCGCCTCGGCGAGCGCCGCCGTCGGCACCACCAGCTCGCACTTGCCGGGCGTCTTGACCGCGCGTCCGTCGAGCAGAACCCGGAATCCACCCCCGGACGCGGCCGCATGTCCGGCAGCGTCGTAGAAACGGCGCGGGCGCGGCGTCTGAAAGGTCTCCTTGCCGGGTATGGCGATTGCCGGCTTGCGACCGTCGCCGTTGTCGCTCATCGCCCACCGACCCCGTTCGCGAGCAGCCGGTCGATCGCCGCCGTCAGCTCCACGTTGCCGGCGACGAGCGCGTGCGCGCCGGCTCGCGTCAGCTCCTCGGCCGGGTGATAGCCCCACGTCACTCCGACCGCGCCGACGCAGGCATGGCGCGCCATCTCGATGTCGAACACCGTGTCGCCGACCATCACCGTTCCGGCGCGCTCTGCGCCGGCCTCGCGCATCGCCCGCTCGACCATCGACGGATGAGGTTTGGAAGGATGGTCGTCGGCCGTCTGGATCGTGTGGAAGTAGCGCGCCAGGCCCTCGCGCTCGAACAGCACGTCGACCCCGCGGCGCGACTTCCCCGTCGCCACCCCGAGCACGACGTCATCGCGCTCCGCGAGTGCGGCGATCACCTCGCGCGCACCGGGGAACAGCGGCTCACGGTGTCCCTCGCGCGATCGGAGATCCGCGAACGCCGACTTGTAGCTCTCGGCCAGCCGGTCGATCGAGCCCGCGTCGTGGCCGGGAACGAGGCGCGCGACGGCATTGGCGAGCGACAGGCCGACGACGCCGATGACCGCCTCGCGGGTGGGCTCGGGCAGACCATGGCGCGCGAACGCCGCCGCCATTGCCGCGACGATCGCTTGCTGGCTGTCGACGATGGTGCCGTCGCAATCGAAAATGACGAGCTTCATGGCCGCGGGATATAGCATACCGGCCCCGCCCGGGCGAAGCCGCCGTCAGTCCTGGTAGCGGTCGGGGTCCAGCCCCAACATTGCGAACGTGCGCCGCATGTGCTCCGGCAGCGGCGCCGTGACGTCGATCTTGCGCTTCTCGCTCGGGTGCGGCAGCACCAGCCTGCGGGCGTGCAGATGCAGCTTCGGCTCCAGCCCCTCGAGCGGCAGGCCCTTGTCGCCCTCGTACTTGTTGTCACCGAGGATCGGGTGGCCGATCAGCGCCATGTGCGCGCGCAGCTGGTGCTGGCGGCCGGTGACGGGCTTCAAGGACACCCAGGCGACCTTGTGCGCCACCCGGTCGATGACCGAGTAGTGCGTCGTCGCGTGCATGGCCTCCTTCTGCTCGCCGGGCAGCGCCTTGCGCACCCGATCGCCGTCGGGTCCGGCGGCCTTGACCAGCGCCGCCTCGATCCGGCCCTGCGGCGGCTTCGGCACGCCCTTGACGAGCGCCCAGTAGGTTTTTGCGGCCGACCGCGTCTGGAACGTGCGACCAAGTCTGGCGGCGGCATCGCGGTGCTTGGCGACCAGCAGCACACCGGTCGTGTCCCGGTCCAGCCGGTGCACCAGTCGCGGCCGGTCGCCGAAGCGATCCACCATGCCGGCCAGGATGCCGTCGATGTGCCGCTTTGTGCCGGTGCCGCCCTGCACGGCGACCCCGAACGGCTTGTTGAGCACCAGCACGTCGTCGTCCTCGTAGAGGATGAGCCCCTCGATGAAGTCGCGATCGGCCTTCGAAAGCCCCGGCGGCGGCCTCACCGACGGCGCCGCCTTGGGCGGCTCGCGGACGACTTTCGGCACCCGGATGCGCTGGCCGGCCTCCAGCCGCTCGTTCGCCTGCACCCGGCGACTGTCGACGCGAACCTGGCCCGAGCGCAGGAGCTTCTGCAGATAGCCGTAGGTCACGTCCGGGAAATGCACCTTGAACCAGCGGTCGAGACGCAGTCCCGCCTCGCGCCGGTCGACCTCGATCGTCTCGACGGGATCGCTCATGCCGGTCGTTCGCCTCCGCGGGCCGAGAGCCCAGGGGGCACCTGGTCGTCGAGCCAGCGCGGTCGATCCGAATGCACCACCGACCGCCGACGAGCGAGGTGGCACGGCGACACACAGAGCCCCCCCATCAACCACCCGCCTTGCCGTAGCGGATCACCTTGATCCTCTCGATCGTCACGAGGCCGCTGCCGATCATGCCGTTCAGGGTGTCGAGGAACGCCATGATCTTGCTCTCGGCGTCGACGATCTCGATGACATAGGGCAGATCCTCCGACAGGCGCAGGATCTTCGCCGTATGCAACCGGCTCGAGTGACCGAAACCCATCGGCCCGCGCAGCACCGTCGCCCCGGCCAGATGCCGCTCACGGGCTTTGAGCACGATGGCCTCGTAGAGCGGCTTGTGACCGTACCGCTCGGACTCGCCGACAAAGATGCGAAGCAGACAGGCATCCTCGGGTACATGCATGACGGCTGCCTCCTAACCGTTGATGCTTTGGCCCGTCGCGTAGCCGACCCACACCGCGAACAGGCACAGCACCACGGACCCAAGAACATTGGCGGACGCATAAAGCCATTCCCCATCCTGCACCAGATTGAGGGTTTGCAGGCTGAACGAAGAGAATGTCGTGAACCCGCCGAGAATGCCGATCATCACGAATTGGCGCATCTCGGCGCCGACGATCAGACGGCCATCCGGGCCGGTCATGGCTGCGAACAGGCCGATCAGGAACGAGCCGAGCACATTGACGAACAGCGTGCCCCACGGGAACGTCGGACCAAGCACGATCGCAACAATGCCCCCGCACCAATAGCGCGCGACGCCGCCGATCGCGCTGCCGAGTGCGACCCAGAGGTAGATCACGCTGCTTTCCTCCGGGTCACTTCCAGCTCTCCTTGGCCGCGAACATGCCGGAGAGCCCCCAGCCGATCGCCCAGCCGACCGCGAGCGCCAGGATGTTCATGCCCATGAACACCAGCGAATGCAGGTTGGCGACCTCGTCCGGGCTTTCGAAGGTCATCCTGTCGACGACCCAGCTGGCGACCGGTGAGCTGAGATAAATGGCCGCGACCAGTGCCGCCGCGACGGCTACGATCATGGCGACGAGATAGCGCATCGGGCCTCCTCCAGCCTCGCCTCCGACACCGCCGCCGGCGGAGGGAGCCGCAAGCTCACTTCACTTCCCAGAACCAGATCTCGCCGGCGTTGGCATAGTTGGAGTAGTAGCCGAGCCAGGAGAACCACTCCATCAGCCACTTGGCCGAGGAACGATAGCCGTTCCACACGTCGATGTGGTCGCCGGTCGCCTTGCCGGTGTCGGTCGAGCGCCGCCAGTAGTCCTGGATGTAGATGATGCCGGTGCGGCCGAACAGCTTGGGGTAGAAGTGCGCCGCCTCGGTGCCGGTGATCTTCTCGATCGGGCCGACGCCGGGCAGATTTGCGCGCGCGATCGCATTGGCGAGCTGGCTGGCATTGATGAAGTGCATCTCGTCGCGCACGTGGACCACGCAATGCGAGAGCCCCGGCAGCTGCCCTGCGGTCACGCCGGCGTTCTTCAGCGCCACACCCATGCGGATCGCGCACTGGTTGGCGAACACCGGATAGCCCTTGGCGACGTCCTTGCCCTCGAGGCTCTTGAGATCGTGCGGCGCAATGCACGGGGTCTGCACCGAATGGTTGATCGGATGCCCGCGCCAGAGATCCTTGAACTCGACCATTTGCCATTCCTTGGAGTGC
The DNA here is from genome assembly GCA_040752215.1 of Pseudomonadota bacterium. GTDB lineage: Bacteria > Pseudomonadota > Alphaproteobacteria > Rhizobiales > Hyphomicrobiaceae > JBFMEX01. Next base: position 27,651 of record JBFMEX010000076.1, read on the forward strand.
GCTGCGTCGCCGGGCCGCCTCCGGCGCCGCCCGCACTATAGTGGCCCGATCGGCCACCTGCCAGTGCGCTCTCCGCGGAGACTCGCGCGACGGCGTGCCAGGGTGCCGGTGGGCGCGCTGCGGGGCGGCACCATCGGCTCGGAAATCCACGCCGCCGGCGCGCGGAATCAGGCCAAGCCGGCGCGGCGCCCGATCTGGCGGGGGAGGAGACTTCCAGCTAGCTTGGCCATGTCGCGACAGGCTTGGCGTCGTGCGTGTGCATCGTCACCGACGAGATGGAGCGCTTGCAGACGGGGGGAGACATGCTGGACGCCTTGAGAAATTGGCTGTCGAGACAGACTCGCGACAGGCTCGCGGTCCTTGCCAAGGCTTGCCGTATAACGTTCCGGCCTTCAACCTATGTCGAGGAGCTTCGATCGCGCCCGGGCACGACCGTCGGTGCGGCGTTCAAGTTCTTCCTCGCCTGCGTCGGGCTCGCGTTGGCCGCCGAGGCGGTATTCTCACTCACCTTTGACACCGCCTTCTCGGACATCGTCCATCATTCGTTCCCGATCCTCGTTGCCCTGCTTGGCAGTGTCACGCTCTACGCGCTTCTCCTGCTGCTCGGGACCCCGAGACTCCACTTCAAGCCCACGCTCGCGACCGCACTCGAGACGGGTGGTGCCGCGGTGCTGCTCATGGTCGGGCTCGCTCTCGCGCTCCTCACCGCCGATTTCCTGGCCAGCTATCAGGAGGTGAAGTCGAGCCCGTGTGGCCATCGCACCATCATCTGTCTGCTCAGCGGCGGGACGCTGACGACCTATGACCTTCCGCGCCGCACGACCGGTACGCTCGGCTGGAGCGGCCCCCTCATTCTGCTCGTGATCCTGGCCACGATCGTGCACTCGGTCCGCGTCCTCGCCAGGGCGCTCGAGGCGTCGCAAGGCGTCGCCCCATGGCGCACCTATCTTGTGGCGCTGACATCGCTGGTGCTGCTCAGCCCGGCGTCGCTGTTGACGATCAACCTGATCTACAGCGCACTCTACGGGCGGCCGTAGAGTGCGCCCTCCGCGCCGATGCCGCCGGCCGACGGATCAGCGGCCCTGCCCGACCGCCGCGGCCTCGCCGGCATCAACGCCCTTCGGAGTTGCCGTTCTGGCTGTTCGCCTGGTTGGCCAGGTCCTCGGCGGCCTTGTAGGTCTTGTAGCCGAGATAGAGCGTGACCCCGGCCACGACGATCACGAAAGCGCCGACCGCGAGCGGATTGCCGCCGCTGGTGAGCTGGATCTCGTCCGCCGTGAGGGAACGCAACGACGGCTCGTTTGTCGGAACTGATGATTGCAGCATGTCGACACTCCACTATCGATTGCCGCCGATGCAACCACCATTGGTCGCTACCGGCACGGCAATCCAGTGGAGGCTAGACTTCGCCCGTCGCCGCGCCTGTTCCGCAGGGAACACGCCTGCGCCCACAGCGGCCTAGCCGGTCGGGATCGTCACCTTGGCGGCGCGCAGCGCCTCGTGAATCGCGATCCTGAGGTCCGACTTGATCTCGCCCTCGTGGGTGATGTCTTCGAGGTAGACGCGCAGCGACATCTCCAGCGCCTTGGGGCCGAAATTCTCGAGCAGCGCCTTGGGCGCGGGGCGGGCGGCGACGCCGGGTTGCGCCTTGGCCACGGCGACCAGCATCTCCGACACCCGTCGCGGGTCGGCGTCGTAGCCTACGCCAACCTTGACCACCAGCCGCCCGGCTACCCCGCGGTGGGTCCAGTTCAGCACCCGCCCGGTGATCAGCTCGGAGTTGGGCACGATCAGGCTGGCTCCGTCGAAGGTGCGGATCTCGGTCGAGCGCACCGAGATCTTCTGCACGTTGCCCTGCTCGCTGCCGACCACGATCCAGTCGCCGACCTTGATCGGGCGCTCGACCAGCAGGATCAGGCCGGAGACGAAATTGTTGACGATCGACTGCAAGCCGAAGCCGATGCCGACCGACAACGCGCCGGCGACGATGGCGAGGTTGGTGATGTCGAGGCCGGCATAGGACAACGCGATCAGCGCCGAGACGGCGATGCCGAAATAGCCGACCGCGGTGTCGATCGAGTTGGCGATGCCTGCATCCATCCGCGGCTGCAGCAGCAGCGTCTCGCGCAACCAGCGCTGGAACAGGCGGGTGGTGAACAGCAGCGCCGTGAACAGCACGATGCCGATGAGGATGCGCGCGAGCGAGATCCTGAACTGGCCGATCTCGAACCCGAACAACGCCGCCTTGACCCAGTCGCGGATATCGGCGCTCGAGAACCCCCACTGCAAGAGCAGCACCGGCAGCGTGGCGAGCACGAGGATGAACGTCAGAGCGAGCTCGGTCAGCGCCCCGATCTGGTGCCGGCGTGGCGCATCGATGCCGAAGCGGGATTCGAGCATCCGCCCGATCGGATGCTGTGCGTCCTCCGGCTCGCGCGTGAAGGCGCGGATGGCGAGAAACAGCAGTGTCGCCACCAGAGCCACGATGCCGGTCATGACCAGCTGCTGGGCGACGAAGCGCGCCAGCGCGACGTAGCCGAGTAGGCTCGCGCCCACGATCAGCGCCACCACCAGCCACAGCGGCGCCTTGACCCAGCGCGGCGTATGCCGAGAGACCACCCGGCCGGGTCGCGGCAGCATCGGCTCGAACGGGGTCGACAACAGCAGCGCGAGCAACCCCGCCAGCGTGACGCTCGTTGCCAGCGACTGCACCACGCTCAGCGACAGCGGCACATAGAGCGCACGGCTGATCGCGGTCAGCGCCAGATCGAGCGCGCTGATCGCCGAGATCGCCTGCAGCAGGCGAGTCACCCGCCGCGCGCTGCGGTCGCTCAGGTCGACAAGCCGGCGCTCGGTGCTCTCTGGCGCCAGCACCGCCGCGATCAGCGCCGACACGGCGATGAAGATCAGCGCGGCCCGCAATGTCGCGGCGGCAACCCTGTCGCTCGGGTAGTAGAGCAGCTCGAGAACGTCGAGCCCGAAATAGATGATCAGTGCCGCCGCGACGCCCGGTGCGGCGCGCATCGGCGCCACCCATGCCGCCCGCGCCGCGCGCTCGAAGAACGATGGCCGCGCCGCGCCGCCCGCCGGCGCCACCGCTACGAGTCGCCCCACGAGGCGGCGCCCGACGAGCCAGACCAGCAGCCCCGCAAGCAAAGGTACGAACGCCGACCACCCCTTGCCGGATGCGGTTCTCATCCAGTCGCTCGTGAGGTAGTTGAGGAGCCGCCCGACCTGTGGCGCGTCGCGGATCACGTCGTTCCAGATCGGTGGAAAGACCGGGCTCGACATTCGCTCCATCAGGCTGCGGGTGAAGATCGACAGTCTGAGGTCGGTGATCTTGTCGATCGCCTGGCGGGCGCGCACCCAAGTCAGCTCGAGCGTCTTGATCGCACCGCTGACGGCGATCGATTCCGCGTTGAGACGCGCCCGCTCTGCCGCCACCGTCGGCGCCTCGGGTGGAGCGTCCTTGGCCGGCGGAGACCCGAGCTTGGCGATCTGGCTCTCGATCTCGGCAAGCCGCGGCCTTAGGCCATCCGCCACCTTGGTCGCGTTCGTGATGACGCTCTCGACCTCGTCGCGCACCCGGCCGATGTCGTCGCCGAGATCCTTGATGCGGGCGAGCGACTTCTCCGCCTGCTCCATGGTCGCGACGACGCGCTCGATCGAGGTCGCGACCTCGGGCGGCAGTGGCGCGACGACCGGCTTTGCCGGCTCCGCGGCGGCGGGGCCCCCCGGCGCAGCAGCAGCGCCGGTTGCCGCCGGGGCCTGGGCGGACGGCGTATCGGCCGCAGCCGGCCCGCCAGCGTGGCCGAGCGGCACCAGCGCGGCGATCACCAGGGCGAGGATCGTGCGCCGCAAGCGGACAAATGCGACAGCCAAGGCTTGCTCCGATCGATCGTTGCGTGGGAATTGGAGCCGTTCCACATGGCCCCGATTGTGGCAGAATTTTGGGGCGACCCTCAGCCGCCGCGCTTACGGCGCAGCCCGTCCCAGTAGGCGAGGCGCTTCCTGATCTCACGCTCGAAGCCGCGCTCGGGCGGATCGTAGAAGCGCGGCCGGCTCCGCAACTCGTCGGGGAAGTAATTCTGGCCGGAGAAACCCTCCGCCGTATCGTGATCGTACTCGTAGCCCTCGCCGTAGCCTTCCTCCTCCATCAGCCGCGTCGGCGCATTGAGGATGATTTTCGGCGGCGCGAGGCTGCCCTTGTCCTTCGCCATCCGCATCGCCGCCTTGTAGGCTACGTAGGCGCCGTTCGACTTGGGCGCGGTGGCAAGGTAGATCGTCGCCTCCGCGAGCGCCAGCTCACCCTCCGGGCTGCCGAGGAAATCGAACGCGTCCTTGGCGGCGTTGGCGACGACGAGCGCCTGCGGATCGGCGAGCCCGATATCCTCGACCGCCATGCGCACAAGCCGGCGGGCGATGAACAGACGATCCTCGCCGCCGTCGAGCATCCGACACAGGTAGTAGAGCGCCGCGTCGGGATCGGACCCGCGCACCGACTTGTGCAGCGCCGATACGAGGTTGTAGTGCCCCTCGCGGCTCTTGTCGTAGATCGGCGCTCGGCGCTGCACCAGCGTCACCAGCCGCGCCCGGTCGAGCGCCGCCCCGCCCGCCGACACCGCCGCGAGCACCTCCTCGGCGAGATTGATCGCGGCCCGCCCGTCGCCGTCGGCCATCGCGACGAGTGCCGCGCGCGCGTCCGCGTCGAGCGGCAGGCGGCGCCCTTCGGCCGTCTCGGCCCGGACGAGCAGCTCCTCGACCGCCGCCTCGTCGAGCCGGCTCAGCACCAGCACCGCGGCGCGCGAGAGAAGCGCGGCGTTGAGCTCGAACGACGGGTTCTCGGTCGTCGCGCCGACGAGCGTGATGGTGCCGTCCTCCATGTGCGGCAGGAAGCTGTCCTGCTGCGAGCGGTTGAAGCGGTGGATCTCGTCGATGAACAGCAGCGTGCCCTTGCCCTGCTCGCGGCGCGCCTTGGCGCGGTCGAACGCCTTCCTCAGGTCCTGCACGCCGGAGAAGATCGCGGACAGCTGCTCGAGCTCCAGGCTGGTCTCCTCGGCGATCAGGCGCGCGATCGTCGTCTTGCCGCTGCCGGGAGGACCCCACAGGATCAGGCTCGGCAGCCGGCCGGAGGCGAGCATGCGCGTCAGCGAGCCGTCCGGCCCCACGATGTGATCCTGCCCCACGACGTCCGCCAGACGCATCGGGCGCAGGCGGTCGGCGAGCGGCCGCGGCGCGCTCTTCTCCAGGCCGGCGGCCTGGAACAAGCTAATGGTGTCAGGGGCGGGCTTGCGCATGGCAGACGAGCATAGGCATCGCAGCAAACAAAAGGAACAGCCCGAGCGAGATCGTCCCTTCGATCGTGTCGAAATGGCCGAGCCACTGGGAAAGCGTCCAGCCGCGCAGGAGCACCGACATGGCCGCTTCGGCGACCACGAGCACGGCGAAACCGGCGAGGCCCATGACGAGCCGCGGCCCCGTCCGGTCCAACACATTGAGCCTCGGCACGACCCATCGCAACGCGAGCCACATGGCGGCGATCATCAGCGGCGCCTCGACGAGCACTGCGAGCGGCCGGCCGACCTGCGGAACCATTATGAGCTCGCGCAGCGGCCCGAGCACGAAGCCCGCGAGATAGACGAGAGCGAAGTAGACGACGCCCGCAGCGATCGCCCGCGTGATCCGGCCTGTCGGCACGACGCTCACCCCGGCAGCTGCAGGCGCAGCAGCCGCCCGCCGCGCTTCACGTCGAGCCGCCATACGCGCTGCGGCTTGGCCAGCGCCGCCTCGAGATCCTTCAGGCTGGCGATCTTGTCCTTGCCGACCTGCACCACGACGTCGCCGGTCTGGAACCCGAGCGAGCCGGCGATGCCGCCCGGACTGACCGAGAGCACGACGACGCCCTCGCTCTCCTCGATGCCGATCTCATCGGCGATGCTCGCCAGCAGGTTCGCGACGCGCGCGCCCGAAAGCGGATGGTCGCCGGTGAGGTCGCGCGCGTCGTCGCGGCCTGGCTGCGGGGGAGGGCGCAGGGCGACGTCGAGCGTCAGCGGCCGCCCCTTGCGCAGAACCGCGAGCCGCGCCCGGGCGCCGATGCCGAGTGTGGTCAAGCGGTAGTTGAGCGCACGGGCGTCGGCGACCTCGTGCTCGCCGACGCGCACGATCACGTCGCCGGCCTCGAGCCCCGCCTCGGCTGCCGGACTCTTCGGCACCACCCGCATCACCATCGCGCCGGCGACCCGCTCGAGCCCCAGCCCGTCGGCAATGTCGCGGGTGATGGTCTCGATCTTGGCGCCGAGCCAGGGGCGTTCCAGCTTGCGCCCCGCGACCGCGCTTTCCACGGCGAGCCGCACCAGGTTCGAGGGGATGGCAAAGCCGATGCCGTGCGAGCCGCCGGAACTCGAATAGATCGCGGTATTGATGCCGAGCAGCTTGCCGGCCATGTCGACCAGCGCCCCGCCCGAGTTACCGGGATTGATGGCCGCATCGGTCTGGATGAAGATCTGCGCATCCGAGCGGCCGATCTCCGTGCGCGCCAGCGCCGAGACGATGCCGCTGGTCACCGTCTGACCGACCCCGAACGGATTGCCGATCGCCAGCACCAGATCGCCGACCTCGATCGCGTCGGAATCCTCGAACGCGAGATAAGGAAACGGCCCCCCGCCATTATCGATGCGCAGCACCGCGATGTCCGTTTTCTCGTCCTGCGCGATCACCTTGGCGTCGAGTTCGCGCTTGTCGGCGAGCGCGATGCGGATCTCGGTCTCGCCGCGCGCCTTGACGACGTGGGTGTTGGTGACAACGAGGCCGTCCGGGCTGACGATCACGCCCGAGCCGAGCGAGCTCTGCATGCGCTCCTCGGAGCCGCCGAGCGCGTCGCCGAAGAAGCGGCGGAAGAACGGATCGTTGGCGAACGGCGAGCGCGCCACCTTGACCCGCGAGCGCACGTAGACGTTCACGACCGCCGGCGCCGCCTGGCGGACGATCGGCGCGAAGGAGTACTGCGCCGCCGCCCGCGACGGCGGCACCACTTTCAGCTGCGCCAGCACCGCCGGGGCCGAGAGGCCCGAGAGCCCCACCACTACCCCCAGCGCGAGCCCCGCCCATGCCCGTCGATTGCGTCGCGTCGTCATCGTGCCTCTGAATCCGATTTCCGGCCGCTCCAGGCCACGCGCCGGATTGTACAAGGCCGGACGTGGCGGAGCAAAGGCGGCAGGGCACGCCCCCCGACGCGAACGCCCCGGCGCGGGGCCGGGGCGCTCGAATTCGATCGCAGTGCGAAGGCGGGCCGGCTCAGGCCGATTGCTGCTCCTGCTGCATCGCCTCGTGGCGCTCGCGGTCCTCGCGGCCCTTGACCGTCTCGTCGCGGTCGACGAGCTCGATCACCGCGCGCGGCGCGCTGTCGCCGTAGCGAAAGCCGGCCTTCAGCACGCGCGTGTAGCCGCCGTTGCGGCTCGCATAGCGCGGCCCGAGTGTGTCGAACAGCTTCTTGACCATGTCCTCGTCGCGCAGCCGGGCGGCGGCGAGGCGGCGCGAGTTCAAGTCGCCGCGCTTGGCGAGCGTGATGTACTTGTCCATCACACGCTTCAGATCTTTCGCCTTGGGCAGCGTGGTGACGATCTGCTCGTGACGGATGAGCGCGGCAGCCATGTTGGAGAACATCGCCTGGCGATGGCCGCTGTCGCGCGAGAAGCGCCGGCCGGTCTTCTTGTGTCGCATGGGTCTCTATCCTTGTATCGGTTGAATTGGTTTCGGGAGGTTCTGCTGCCTCGCCTTGCTTCGAAATTCGGCATTCGGGGTTCGCCATTCGGCCGCCGACTGCCGACTGCCGACTGCCGACTGCCGACTGCCGACTGCCGACTGCCGACTGCCGACTGCCGATCTTAGTACTGATCCTCGAACCGCTTCGCCAGCTCCTCGATGTTGTCCGGCGGCCAGTTCGGCACCTCCATGCCGAGATGCAGCCCCATCGAGGCCAGCACCTCCTTGATCTCGTTGAGCGACTTGCGGCCGAAGTTCGGGGTGCGCAGCATCTCCGCCTCGGTCTTCTGGATCAGGTCGCCGATGTAGACGATGTTGTCGTTCTTCAGGCAGTTGGCCGAGCGCACCGAAAGCTCGAGTTCGTCCACCTTCTTGAGCAGCGCGGCGTTGAAGGCGAGCTCGGGGTGGGTGCGCTCCTCGACCGCCTTCTTCGGCTCCTCGAAGTTGATGAACACGGCGAGCTGGTCCTGCAGGATGCGCGCGGCCAGCGCCACCGCGTCCTCGGCCTTCACCGAGCCGTCGGTCTCCACCGTCATGGTCAGCTTGTCGTAGTCGAGGATCTGCCCCTCGCGGGTGTTCTCGACCTTATAGGAGACTTTGGTGACCGGGCTGTACAGGCTGTCGACCGGAATGAGCCCGATCGGCGCATCGTCCGGGCGGTTGCGCTCGGCGGCCACGTAGCCCTTGCCCATGTCGGCGGTGAACTCCATGCGGATCGAGGCGCCCTGGTCGAGATGGCAGATCACATGGTCCGGATTGAGGATGTCGACCTCGGAGCTGGCCTCGATGTCGCCGGCGCGGACCGCTCCCGGGCCCTCCTTCTTCAACACCATCCGCTTCACGCCCTCGGAGTGAATCCTGAGCGCGATCTCCTTGATGTTGAGGACGATGTTGGTCACGTCCTCGCGCACGCCGGGGATCGAGGAGAACTCGTGCAGCACGCCGTCGATCTGCACGGTCTTGATCGCCGCGCCCTGCAGCGACGACAGCAGCACGCGGCGCAGCGCGTTGCCGAGCGTCATGCCGAAGCCGCGTTCCAGCGGCTCGGCGACCAGCGTCGCGATGCGGTTGCGGTCGCGGCCCGACGCGACCTCGAGCTTGTTCGGCTTGATCAGATCCTGCCAATTCTTCTGCAGAACGTTCACCACGGGGTGCCTCGTCTCGGTTCAAGGGGTGGCGAGCCTGCGCCACCCGGGTCCAGCATTGGATCGGCACGGCGGACAAAGAACCGCCTTCGGTCCTGGCCCGCACTGTTGTTGGGCGGCCTGCCGCCTCACACGCGCCGGCGCTTCCGCGGCCGGCAGCCGTTGTGCGGGATCGGCGTCACGTCGCGAATAGCGGTGATCTGGAAACCCACCGCCTGCAGCGCGCGCAGCGCGGATTCGCGGCCCGAGCCCGGCCCGCACACCTCGACGTCGAGGATCTTCATGCCGTGCTCCATGGCCTTCTTGCCGGCGTCCTCGGCGGCCACCTGCGCGGCATAGGGCGTCGACTTGCGCGAGCCCTTGAAGCCCATCGTACCCGACGACGACCAGGCGATGGTGTTGCCCTGCGCGTCGGTGATGGTGATCATCGTGTTGTTGAAGCTCGCGTTGACGTGTGCGACGCCGGAAGTGATGTTCTTCTTCTCGCGCCGGCGAACTTTGCCGCGCCCCTGCTGCTGCTCTTTTGCCATTGCTCAGAAACTCCGATTGCCGCCGGTCGAGGGCGGTGCCTTCTCGCATTCGAAAATCGCTTCCGCGCCACGCATGAGGGGCGCGCGGCGGTGTGCCTGGCTCAAGCCTTCTTCTTGCCGGCGATCGGCTTGGCCGGCCCCTTGCGGGTGCGCGCGTTGGTGTGCGTGCGCTGGCCGCGGACCGGCAGGCCCTTGCGGTGGCGCAGGCCGCGATAGCAACCGAGGTCCATCAGCCGCTTGATGTTCATCGCCACCTCGCGCCGGAGGTCGCCCTCGACCACAAAGTCGCGATCGATGGTCTCGCGGATCTGCAGCACCTCGGCGTCGGTCAGCTCGTTGACGCGGCGCTCGGCCGGAATGCCGACCTTGGTGCAGATGTCCTTCGCGTACTTGGGGCCGATGCCGTGAATGTACTGGAGCGCGATCAGCACGCGCTTCTGGGTCGGGATGTTGACGCCTGCGATACGGGCCACGTGGCTCTCCTGGAATGGCGCGCCCGCTTGCCGGGCTCGCGCTCGCCGCCTTGGGCTGCAGACCCTCGTGCGAGCCCGCAACCCTTGTTCGTACAATGCCAAAACGCACCACCACCGGCCGGGCGGCTCGCTGCCGCCACGAAGGCCGGATGGGGTGGGTGCGTCATGAAATCGCGGTCTTGTAGCCGAGCGCCGCCGGCTCGTCAACTTTTCCTCTTGACATGCGTCAGGCGGTCCCAAGCCGGTCCAGCGCGGTGCCGATCTCCTGGGTCACCTGGTCGATCTGAGCCATGCCGTCCACGCTCTGCAGCTTGCCCTTGGCAAAGTAGTAGCCGATCAGGGGGGCCGTCTCGCGGTAGTAGGCCATAAGCCGGTTCTTCACCGTCTCGGCGTTGTCGTCGGCGCGGCGCGAGAAGTCGGTCGATCCGCAGGCGTCGCACTTGCCCTCGACCTTCGGCCGCTTGTTGGTGTCGTGGTAGCCGGCGCCGCACTTGGCGCACGAGAAGCGACCGGAGATGCGGTCGACGAGGACGTCGTCCTTGACCTTCATCTCGATCACCGTGTCGAGCGTCTTGCCCTTGTCCGCGAGCAGCGTGTCGAGCGCGGCGGCCTGGTTCAGCGTGCGCGGGAAGCCGTCGAGGATGAAGCCCTTGGCGCAGTCCGGCTGGTCGATGCGATCGGAGATGATGCCGATCACGATGTCATCGGAGACGAGCCCACCCGCCTCCATGATCGCCTTGGCCTTCTTGCCGACCTCGGTGCCGGCCTTGACGGCTGCGCGCAGCATCTCCCCGGTCGAGAGCTGCACGAGGCCGCGCTTGGCAACCAGCACCTCGGCCTGGGTGCCTTTGCCGGCTCCCGGCGGTCCGAGCAGGATCAGGTTCATCGTCTTCCCCCCTTGCGTGGCGAGTTGGTCGAGGCTCCGCGCAAGCGGGCCTTCTTGATCAGGCCCTCGTATTGATGCGCAACCAGATGGCTTTGTATCTGCGCCACAGTGTCCATCGTGACGCTGACCGCGATCAGCAGCGAGGTGCCGCCGAAGTAGAACGGCACCGCAGCGTACGAGATCAGCATCTCGGGCAGCACGCAGACCGCGGCGAGGTACATCGCGCCGACGACGGTGATGCGGGTCAGCACGTAGTCGATGTATTCCGCGGTCTTCTGGCCCGGACGGATGCCGGGCAGGAAGCCGCCGTACTTCCTCAGGTTATCGGCCGTGTCGTTCGGATTGAACACGACCGCCGTGTAGAAGAACGTGAAGAACACGATCAGCGCCACGTAGATCAGGATGTGCAGCGGCTGGCCCTGGCCGAGCGCGGCGACGATGGTGTTCAGCCACTCGGGCCCCTGCCCGGCGGTGAACTGCGCCGCGGTGATCGGCAGCAGCAGCAGCGAGGAGGCGAAGATCGGCGGGATCACGCCCGAGGAGTTGAGCTTCAGCGGCAGGTGCGAGGCGTCGCCCTGGAACATCTTGTTGCCGACCTGGCGCTTCGGATACTGGATCAGCAGCCGGCGTTGCGCGCGCTCCATGAACACGATCGCCCCCACCACGAACAGCATCAGTGCCAGAAGCGCCAGCAACAGGAACGTCGACAGCGCGCCGGTGCGGGCCATCTCGAACAGGCCGACGATGGCGCTCGGCAGGCCGGCGACGATGCCGGCGAAGATGATCAGCGAGATGCCGTTGCCGACGCCGCGCTGCGTGATCTGCTCGCCGAGCCACATCAGGAACATGGTGCCGCCGACCAGCGTCACGACGGTGGTGATGCGGAAGAACCAGCCGGGCTCGATGACCACCGCGCCGGCGCCACTCTGCGAGCCCTCAAGACCGATCGAGATGCCGTAGGCCTGGAACGTGGCCAGCAGAACGGTAAGGTAGCGGGTGTACTGGTTGATCTGCTTGCGGCCCTGCTCGCCCTCCTTCTTCAGCGCCTCGAGCCGTTTGTCGAGCGAGCTCATCAGCTGCATGATGATCGAGGCGGAGATGTAGGGCATGATGTTCAAGGCGAAGATCGCCATGCGCTCGACCGCGCCGCCGGCAAACATGTTGAACATGCCGAGAATGCCGGACGACTGCGAGCGGAACGCCTCCGCGAACGCGGCGCCGTTGATGCCGGGGATCGGGATGAACGTGCCGAACCGGTAGACGAGAAGTGCGCCGAGCGTGAACCAGATGCGCCGCTTCAGCTCCTCGGCCTTGGAGAAGGCGCCGAAGTTCAGGTTCGCGGCAAGCTGCTCGGCAGCGGATACCATGTTCTCTCTCCCGACCCAGTCCCGGTAGTGCCGCCTTCGAGCCTATGGCGAGGCGGAGCGCCGGGCAGCGCCCTTGCCGCAAGATGGCGATCGCGCCCCCCTCCGGCAAGTCGCCGAAGCACCGGCAGGCGCTCGCAGCGCGGCGCCCGGCGAGGGATGCGCGCTACTCCTCGCCGGCCCCGCCCGCCTCCTTCTTGGCCCCGCCGGCCTTCGCCTTCTTGGCGGCCGACTTCTTGCGCTTGGCCTCGTCGGCCACGAGCACCTTCTTTTCGATCAGCTTTATCGAGCCGCCTGCCTTCTCGACCGCCGCCTTGGCCGAGGCGGTCGCGTGGTCGACGGTGAGCGACACCTTCGCCTTGAGCTCTCCCGCGCCGAGCAGCCTCAGGCCGTCCTTCGGGCGGCGCAGTACGCCGGCCGCGACCAGGCTTGCGACGTCGATCGGTTGCGCGGCGTCGATCCGCTTGTCGTCGATCGCCTTCTGCAGCGCGCCGATGTTGACCTCGTTGTAGTCCTTCGGCCGCCACTTGTTGAAGCCGCGCTTCGGCAGGCGGCGATGCAGCGGCATCTGGCCGCCCTCGAAGCCGCCGATGGCGACGCCGGTGCGCGCCGTCTGGCCCTTGCCGCCGCGGCCACCGGTCTTGCCGATACCCGAGCCGATGCCGCGGCCGATGCGCACGCGCGTCTTCCTCGCGCCCGCATTGTCCTTGATGTCGTTGAGCCGCATGGGCGGAACGCTCCTCGTTTGCTCAGGCCTTCTCGTCGACGATGCGGACGAGATGGCTGACCTTGTTGATCATGCCGCGCACGGCAGGGGTGTCCTCGAGCGTGCGCCGGCGGCCGATTCTGTTGAGGCCGAGGCCCTTCAGCGTCGACGTCTGGATCTCGGGCCGGCGGTTCGCGCTGGCGATCTGCTCGACCGTGACCTGCTTCTTTCCTGCCATCGCTGTCATCCCATTCTGAGTGCCGCCGCCAAGCCGCAACCGGCTCACGCCTCGGCCGCCGCCTCCGCCTGCGCCGAGCCGTCGCGCCGACGGGCGATGATCTCGGAAACCTTCTTGCCGCGCCGCGCCGCGACGCCGCGCGGGTTCTCCTGCACCTTGAGCGCGTCGAACGTCGCCCGGACCACGTTGTAGGGGTTGGTACTGCCGAGCGACTTGGCGACGATGTCGTGGATGCCGAGCATCTCGAATACGGCACGCATGGCGCCGCCGGCGATGATGCCGGTGCCGGGCGGGGCCGATCGCAGCACCACGCGCCCCGAGCCATGCCGGCCCTCGCAGTCATGGTGCAGCGTGCGGGCGTCGCGCAGCGGCACGCGCACCAGACTGCGCTTGGCCGCCTCGGTCGCCTTGCGGATCGCCTCCGGCACCTCGCGCGCCTTGCCATGGCCGAAGCCGACGCGGCCCTTGAGGTCGCCGACGACGACCAGCGCCGCGAAGCCGAAGCGCTTGCCGCCCTTCACCACCTTGGCGACGCGGTTGATGTGGACGAGCTTGTCCGTGAACTCGCTGTCGCGCTCCTCGCGGTCGCGCTCGCGGTCTCGGCCTCTACCGGGGGAACGTGCCACGGCCTGGTCCTTTCCTCAGAATTTGAGCCCGCCCTCGCGGGCCGCCTCGGCGAGCGCCTTGACGCGCCCATGATAGATGTAGGCGCCGCGGTCGAAGACGACCTCGGCGACGCCGGCCTTCTGGGCGCGCTCGGCGATCAGCTTGCCGACCGCGGCCGCAGCCGCCTTGTCGGCGCCGGTCTTGAGCGCACCCTTGAGATCCTTGTCCTTGGTCGAAGCGGCAGCGAGCGTGTGGCCCGCGGCGTCGTCGATCACCTGCGCGTAGATGTGCTTGGAGGAGCGGAACACGCTGAGCCGCGGACGCCCGCTCGCGCGCTGCTTCAGCGTGCGCCGCACCCGTGCCTTGCGCCGGTCGTGCTGTTTGTTGAGCCTGGTCATGGAACGGGTCCCTACTTCTTCTTCTTGCCTTCCTTGCGGAAGATGTACTCGCCCTGATAGCGGATGCCCTTGCCCTGGTAGGGCTCCGGCGGCCGGTAGCCGCGGATCTCGGAGGCGACCTGCCCGACGAGCTGCTTGTCGATGCCGGAGACGGTGATGATCTCCTGCTTGGCGCCGGCGACCTTGACCTCGATACCGGCAGGTATCGGATGCACGACCTCGTGGCTGAAGCCGATGGTCAGCTGCAGCTGGTCCTTGCCCTTCAGCGCCGCACGGAAGCCGACGCCCTGGATCTCCAGAGTCTGCGTGTAGCCGTCGGTGACGCCCTTGACCAGGTTGGCGACCATGGTGCGCGACATGCCCCACATGGCGCGCGCCTTCTTGGTGTCGTCGAGCGGGCTGACGGCGATGCCGCCGTCGCCTTTCTCGACTTTGATCTCCTCGGGCGCGGTGAACGCGAGCTCACCCTTCGGACCCTTCATCTTGACCGTCTGCCCCGCGATCGTCGCCGTCACGTTCGACGGCACGGGAACGGGTTTCTTGCCAATGCGCGACATGGTCTCGGTATCCTGCTTTCCGGCCGACGCCGGCATTCGTTCAGAAGATGTTGCAGAGGATCTCGCCGCCGACGTTCTCCTCCCGCGCGCGGGCGTCCGACATAACGCCCTTCGGCGTCGACAGGATCGCCACGCCGAGGCCGTTGGCGACGGTAGGCAGATCCTTGACCGGCGAGTACACGCGACGGCCCGGCTTGGAGACCCGGGTGATGTCGCGGATCGCCGGCTGGCCGTTGTAGTATTTGAGCTCGATCTCGAACTCCGGGTGGCTGCCCTTGGACTCCACGCGGACGTAGCCGCGGATGTATCCCTCGTCGGCCAGCACGTCGAGCACGCGACCGCGCAGGTTGGAGGCGGGGGTGGAGACCTTCGGCCGCCGCCGCATCTGCGCGTTGCGGATGCGGGTCAGCATGTCACCCAGCGGATCGTTCATCGGCATGGACTGTGCCTCCTCACCAGCTCGACTTGACCATGCCCGGGATCAGGCCTTGGCTGGCCAGCTCCCGAAGCTGGTTGCGGCACATCCGGAGCTTGCGGTAGTAGCCGCGCGCCCGGCCCGTGACCTCGCACCGGTTGCGGATGCGTGTCGGCGCGCCGTTCCTCGGCATCTCGGCGAGCTTGATGCGCGCGGCGAACCGCTCCTCGCCCGGTCTGGCGAGATCGTTGGCGATCTCCTTCAACCGCTTGCGCTTGGCCGCCTGCTGCTGCGATAGCTTCCGCCGGCGCTTGTTCTTCTCGATCGAACTCGTCTTTGCCATTCAGTTCCTCCAAAGGCCTTTCGGGTTTTCCCGAGGTCCTCTAGCTGCGAAACGGGAAATTGAAGCCGCGCAGAAGCTCGCGTGCCTCGTCGTCGGTGTCGGCCGTCGTGCAAACCACGACGTCCATGCCCCAGATCTCGTCGACCTTGTCGTAGTCGATCTCGGGGAAGATGATGTGCTCCTTGAGGCCGACAGCGTAGTTGCCGCGCCCGTCGAAGCTCTTCGGATTGAGTCCGCGGAAGTCCTTCACCCGCGGCAGCGCGATGGTGACGAACCGGTCCAGGAACTCGTACATGCGGTCGCCGCGCAGTGTCACCTTGGCGCCGAGCGTCATGCCCTCGCGCACCTTGAAGGTGGCGATCGACTTGCGCGACTTGGTCGTCACCGGCTTCTGACCGGCGATCATGGCGAGATCGGCCGCCGCATTGTCGACCTTCTTGCGGTCGTTGACCGCCTCGCCGATGCCCATATTGAGCACGACCTTGGTGATCCTCGGCACCTGCATCGGGTTCTGGTAGCCGAACTTCTCGGTCAGAGCCTTGCGCACCACGCTCTCGTAGAGCGACTTCATGCGCGGCTTGTAGTCCTTCGGGCGCGGCTTCACCTCGCGCGGCGCCGCGGCCTCGACCTTCTTCTTGTCGCCCTTGCCTGCCTTGGGCGGCCCGCCCGCCGGCTTGGCGCCCTTCTGGGGCTTTGCGTCCTTCGCCATGACTAGCTCTTCTCCGGAATGATCTCGCCCGAGCGCTTGGCGAAGCGCACCTTCTTGCCGTCCTCGAGGAACTTGAAGCCGACGCGTGTCGGCTTGCCGTCCTTCGGGTCCTCGTGGGCGAGGTTCGAGACGTGGATCGGCGCCTCCTTCGAGACGATGCCGCCCTGCTCGGAGGCCGTCTGCCGCTGGTGGCGGCGGACCATATTCATGCCGCGCACGAGCGCCCGGCTCTCCTTCGGCCGAACCTCGATCACCTCGCCCCGCTTGCCCTTGTCGCGGCCGGCGAGGATGACGACGCGGTCACCCTTCTTGATCTTCTGACTGGCCATTTACAGAACCTCCGGCGCGAGCGAGACGATCTTCATGTGGTTCTTGGCCCTGAGCTCGCGCGTCACCGGCCCGAAGATGCGGGTCCCGACCGGCTCGCCCTGGTTGTTGATCAGCACTGCCGCGTTGCGGTCGAAGCGGATCAGCGAGCCGTCGGGCCGGCGCACGCCCTTGGCGGTGCGCACGACGACGGCCTTCATGACCTGTCCCTTCTTGACGCGCCCCTTCGGGATCGCCTCCTGCACCGCGACGACGATCGTGTCGCCGATGGTCGCGTACTTGCGCTTCGAGCCGCCGAGCACCTTGATGCACTGCACGCGGCGCGCGCCCGAGTTGTCGGCGACGTCGAGATTCGTCTCCATCTGGATCATCGCGTCTCATCCTTCTCGCTCGGGCCACCCGCGGGCGGCCCACTTGAAACTCGTTGCCGGCACCGCGATCCAAGCCGCTGCCGATGCGGTCGGACCGTCTGCCGTGTCAGGCCGTCTCCGACATCACCCGCCAGCGCTTCTTCTTCGAGATCGGCGCGCTCTCCTCGATGCGCACCTTGTCCCCCACCTTGCAGGCATTGGCCTCGTCGTGGGCGTGGTACTTCTTCGAGCGGCGAACCGTCTTCTTCAGCAGCGGGTGCGTGTAGCGCCGCTCGACCTCGACGACGATCGTCTTGTCGTTCTTGTCGGATACGACGACACCATGCAGAACGCGCTTGGGCATCTCTAGTCTCTCCCTCAGGCGCCGGCTTTGGCGCCGCCGGCCCGCTTCTGGCGGGCAATCGTCATGATGCGCGCGATGTCACGGCGCACGTGGCGCACGCGCGCGGTGTTCTCGAGCTGGCCCGACGCCCGCTGGAAGCGCAGGTTGAACTGCTCCTTCTTGAGCTTGGCGAGCTCGTCGTCGAGCTGGTCGAGCGACATGTCCCTGATCGCGCCTGGCTTCATCTCGAATTTCCTCGTCCTTGCTACCCGGTCCCGGCTTCGACGCTCTCGCATCAGCCGAAGCGGGTCACGATCCTGGTCTTGATCGGCAGCTTGGCCGCGCCGAGCTCGAGCGCCTCGCGCGCCACCTGGTCGGTCACGCCGTCGAGCTCGAACATGATCCGGCCCGGCTTGACCCGTGCCGCCCAGTACTCGGGGCTGCCCTTGCCGGAGCCCATGCGGACCTCGGCCGGCTTCTTCGACACCGGCAGGTCCGGGAACACCCGGATCCACACGCGGCCCGCGCGCTTCATGTGGCGCGTGATGGCACGCCGCGCGGCCTCGATCTGGCGCGCTGTGATCCGCTCGGGCTCGACCGCCTTCAGCCCGTGCGAGCCGAAGTTCAGCGTCGTCCCGCCCTTGGACGCGCCCTTGAGCCGGCCCTTGAAGGCCTTGCGGAACTTGGTGCGTTTGGGTTGCAGCATCTCTCAAATCCTCCGGCTCAGGCCTCGCTGCCGCGATCGGACCGTTCGCCGCGATCACCCCGGTCGCCGCGCTCGCCCCGCTCCCGGCGCGGCCGACCACCGCCCTCCTGCATGTCGAGTGCCCGCTTCTCGGACGCCATCGGATCGTGCTCGATGATCTCGCCCTTGAACACCCACACCTTGATGCCGATCACGCCATAGGCGGTGCGGGCGACGCCGTAGCCGAAGTCGATGTCGGCACGCAGCGTGTGCAGCGGCACGCGGCCCTCGCGGTACCACTCGGTGCGCGCGATCTCGGCGCCGCCGAGCCGGCCGGCGACGTTGATGCGGATGCCGACCGCACCCATGCGCAGCGCCGACTGCACCGAGCGCTTCATGGCGCGCCGGAACGCGACGCGGCGCTCGAGCTGCTGGGCGATGCCCTCGGCGATCAGCGTTGCGTCGATCTCGGGCTTGCGCACCTCGACGATGTTGAGATGCACCTCGCTCGCCGTCAGTCGGGCGAGCTCGCTGCGCATCTTCTCGATGTCGGCGCCCTTCTTGCCGATCAGAACTCCCGGCCGTGCGGTGTGGACGCTGACCCGGCATTTCTTGTGCGGGCGCTCGATCACCACCTTGGCGATGCCGGCCTGGCGCTGCTGGCGCATGATCTGGCGGCGGATCGCCATGTCCTCGTGCAGCAGCTTGCCGTACTCGCCGCGTCCTGCGAACCAGCGGCTGTCCCAGGTGCGGTTGATGCCGACCCGCATGCCGACCGGATTGACCTTCTGTCCCATTACTCGGCCTCCTTGGCGGCGCTCTTGCGGGTCGTTCGCTTCGGCTTCTTCTCCTCCTCGACCTCGCGCACGATCACGGTGATCTGCGAGAACGGCTTCTGGATCGCGCCGGCACGACCACGGCCGCGCGCGTGCAGGCGGCGCAGCACCATGTTCTTGCCGACGTGGGCCTCGGCGACGACGAGGTCGTTGACGTCGAGACCATGATTGTTCTCGGCGTTGGCGACCGCGCTCATCACGCACTTCCTCACGTCCTCGGCGATCCGCTTCCTCGAGAACTCGAGGTCGGCGAGCGCCCTGTCGACCTTCTTGCCGCGGATCATGCCGGCGACGAGATTGAGCTTCTGCGGCGAGACCCTGAGGTTCCGCGCCACCGCCATCGCCTCGTTCTCGGGCAGGGTGCGCGCGCGCTTCGGCTTGCCCATTATTTCCTCACCGCTTTCTTGTCGCCGCCGTGGCCCGGAAAGCTCCGGGTCGGCGCGAACTCGCCGAACTTGTGGCCGATCATGTCCTCGGTGACTGCGACGGGCACGTGCTTCTGCCCGTTGTGGACGCCGAACGTCAGCCCGACGAACTGCGGCAGGATGGTCGACCGCCGGCTCCAGGTCTTGATCACGTCGTTGCGCCCGGACGCGCGCGTCTTCTCTGCCTTCTTGAGAAGGTAGCCGTCGACGAACGGGCCTTTCCAGATTGAGCGAGACACTTGCCTCTCCTTTGCGCGCGTTTGCGCTACTTCTTCAGGTGGCGACTACGGATGATGTACTTGTCCGTGGCCTTGTTCTTGCGGGTCTTGGCGCCCTTGGTCGGCTTGCCCCAAGGCGTCGCCCAGTGCTTGCCGCCGTTGGTGCGTCCACCGTTCGGGTGATCGATCGGATTCATGGTGATGCCGCGCACCGTCGGTCGGGTGCCCTTCCAGCGCGTGCGACCCGCCTTGCCGGTGACCGCGTTCGAGTGATCCGGGTTCGACACCGCGCCGACGGTCGCCATACACTCGGCGCGCACGCGGCGCGTCTCGCCGGAGTTGAGCTTCAGGATCGCCCAGCCGGCGTCACGGCCGACGAGTTGCACGAACGCGCCCGCCGAGCGCGCCAGCTGGCCTCCGCGGCCCGGCTTCAGCTCGACGTTGTGGACGATCGTGCCGACCGGCATCGCCGCCAGCGGCATCGCGTTGCCGGGCTTCACGTCCACCTTGAGGCCGGAGACGACGGTGTCGCCGGGCGCGAGGCGCTGCGGCGCCAGGATGTAGGCGAGCTCGCCGTCGGCGTACTTGACGAGCGCGATGAACGCCGAGCGGTTCGGATCGTACTCGAGCCGCTCGACCACCGCCGCCACGTCGTGCTTGCGGCGACGGAAGTCGACCAGCCGGTAGCGCCGCTTGTGGCCGCCGCCGATGTGGCGCGTCGTGATCCGCCCGTCGCTGTTGCGGCCGCCGGTCTTGGTGAGACCCTCGACCAGCGTCTTGACGGGCGCGCCCTTCCACAGGTTGGAGCGGTCGACCAGCACCAGATGGCGCAGTCCGGCGGAGGTTGGGCGGAACGTCTTCAATGCCATGGTGCGCCTCCTACAGCCCCGTCGTCACGTCGATGGAATGGCCTTCCTCGAGCGTTACGAAGGCCTTCTTCGAGTCGCCCTGCAGCGCCGCGCGGCCGCGGAAGGTCTTGAGCTTGCCCTTGCGGACCAGCGTGTTGACAGCCTTCACCTTGACGTTGAACAGCGTCTCGACCGCCATCTTCACGTCGGCCTTGGTGGCCTTGCGAGCAACGTTGAACACCACCTGGTTGGCCTCCGAGACCAGCGTCGACTTCTCGGTGATGACCGGCGACAGGATCACGTCGTATGCCTTGAGCTTCATTTGAACCGCGCCTCCAGCGCCTCGACCGCCGCCTTGGTCAGCACCAGCTTCTTGCGACGCAGGATGTCGTAGACGTTGATGCCCTGCACCGGCAGGACGTCGATGTTCGGGATGTTGCGCGCCGCGCGGGCGAACTCGGGCTCGAGGTTGGCCCCGTCGATGATCAGCGCGTTGGCGAGATCGAGCTTGGAGAGCTTGGCCTTGAGCCCGCCGGTCTTGCCGTCGGAGGTCGCCTTCTCGATCACGACGAGGTCGCCAGCCTTGGCCTTGGCCGAGAGCGCATGGCGCAAAGCGAGCGCCCGAACTTTCTTCGGCAGCTCGATCGCGTGGCTTCGCGGCTTCGGGCCGAACGCCTTGCCGCCGCCGCGCCACTGCGGCACCGACTTGTCGCCGTGGCGGGCGCCGCCGGTGCCCTTCTGCCGGTACATCTTCTTGCCGGTGACGTTGACCTCGGAGCGATCCTGCGCGTGATGCGTGCCGGCCATCCGCTTCAGCAGCTGGTAGCGCACCATCCGGTGCAGGATGTCGGAGCGCGGCTCCAGCCCATAGATGCTGTCGGCGAGATCGACCTCTCCGGCCGTGGCCGCCTCGAGCGTGGTGACGCTGGCCTTCATCACACACCCTCCTTCTTGTCGGCTCCGGCCGCCTTGAACGCACCCGGCTTGGGGGCGTCCTTCGGCAGCTCCTTCTTCACCGCATCGCGCACCAGCACCCAGCCGCCCTTGGAGCCCGGCACCGCGCCGCGCACCATCACGAGGCCGCGCGCCACGTCGGTCTTGACGACGACGAGATTCTGCGTGGTCACCCGCTCGTCGCCCAGATGGCCGGCCATCTTCTTGCCCTTGAACACCTTGCCGGGGTCCTGGCGCTGGCCGGTCGAGCCGTGGCTGCGGTGGCTGACGGAGACGCCGTGCGTCGCCCTGAGGCCGGCGAAGTTCCAGCGCTTCATCGCACCCTGGAAGCCCTTGCCCTGGTTGGTGCCGGTCACGTCGACGAACTGGCCCGGCACGAAGTGGTCGGCGGTGATCTCCGCGCCCACCTCGATCAGGTTGTCGGGCGACACCCGGAACTCGGCGAGGCGCCGCTTCCGCTCGACCTTGGCGACGGCGAAATTCTGCCGCTCGGCCTTGGTGAGCCGCGACGGCTTGCGGGTTCCGGCGCCGAGCTGGAGCGCGGTGTAGCCGTTCCTGTCGTTGGTGCGGTGGCTCAGGACCTGGCAATGCTCCAGCCTCAGCACGGTCACCGGCACATGCTCGCCGGCCTCCGTGAAGATGCGGGTCATGCCCACCTTCTGCGCTATGACACCTGACCTCATCGGTCCTGTCCTTGGGTTTCCGGCATTCGGCAGGCGGCAGTCGGCAATCGGGAGCACCCTGATTCACAACTGCTTGGACCTGCCTTCCGCCTGATTAGAGTCTCCGAATACCGACTGCCGAATGCCGGCAGCCGATCCTCACAACTTGATCTCGACGTCGACACCGGCGGCGAGATCGAGCTTCATCAGTGCATCGACCGTCTGCGGCGTCGGATCGACGATGTCGAGGAGCCGCTTGTGAGTCCGCATCTCGAACTGCTCGCGGCTCTTCTTGTCGATGTGCGGGCTGCGATTGACGGTGAAGCGCTCGATACGCGTCGGCAGCGGGATCGGTCCCCTCACCTCGGCGCCGGTGCGCTTCGCCGTATTCACGATCTCCCGCGTCGACGCATCGAGAATGCGATGGTCGAACGCCTTGAGCCGGATGCGGATATTCTGGCCGTTCATGTCTCGAACTCACCCCGAAGGCAGAAAGCGCCCGAACGACGAGCGCCTTGCCTTGTTGCCTCTCTACTCAGTGATCTTCGCGACGACGCCGGCGCCGACGGTGCGGCCGCCCTCGCGGATGGCGAAGCGAAGCTTCTCCTCCATCGCGATCGGCGTGATCAGCTCCACCTCCATCGTCACGTTGTCGCCCGGCATCACCATCTCGGTCCCCGCCGGCAACGTGCAAACCCCCGTCACGTCGGTCGTGCGGAAGTAGAACTGCGGACGGTAGTTGGTGAAGAACGGCGTGTGGCGGCCGCCCTCCTCCTTGGTCAGGATGTAGGCCTCCGCCGTGAACTTCTTGTGCGGCTTCACAGAGCCCGGCTTGCACAGAACCTGCCCCCGCTCCACCGCCTCCTTGTCGATGCCGCGCAGAAGGCAGCCCACGTTGTCGCCAGCCTCGCCCTGGTCCAACAGCTTGCGGAACATCTCCACGCCCGTCACCGTCGACTTCTGCGTGTCGCGGATGCCGACGATCTCCACCTCCTCGCCGACCTTCACCACCCCGCGCTCGATCCGACCCGTCACAACCGTGCCGCGGCCAGAGATCGAGAACACATCCTCGATCGGCATCAGAAACGGCTGGTCCTTCGGACGCTCAGGCTGCGGGATGTAAGCGTCCACCGCCTCCATCAGCGCCAATATCGACTGCTTGCCGATCTCCGGCTTCTCACCATCCAGCGCCGCCTTCGCAGACCCCTTCACGATCGGAATGTCGTCGCCCGGGAACTGGTAGCTCGACAGAAGCTCGCGAACCTCCATCTCCACAAGGTCGATCAGCTCCTGGTCGTCCACAAGGTCGACCTTGTTCATGTAAACCACCAGCGCCGGAACGCCCACCTGACGCGCCAGAAGAATGTGCTCCCGCGTCTGCGGCATCGGACCGTCCGCCGCCGAGACAACCAGGATCGCCCCGTCCATCTGCGCCGCGCCCGTGATCATGTTCTTCACGTAGTCCGCATGACCCGGGCAATCCACGTGCGCATAGTGCCGCTTGTCCGTCTCGTACTCCACGTGCGCCGTCGAGATCGTGATCCCCCGCTCGCGCTCCTCAGGAGCCTTGTCAATCTGGTCGTACGCCTGAAACTGCGCCTTGCCCTGCTCCGCAAGTACCTTCGTGATCGCCGCAGTCAGCGACGTCTTCCCGTGGTCGACGTGACCAATCGTGCCGATGTTGCAATGCGGCTTCGTCCGCTCGAATTTCGCCTTCGCCATCGTCGGCTCTCCTTGTCTTTCCTTCGCTCCCGCGCCCTGCCCCGGCTCCAGGCCGGCCTCCGGACGCGACGTATTCCTTCACTCGCTTCCGGCCACTCGCCACAGGAGCGGCATTGGCCGGCAGCTCGAATCCCGTCAGGCGTACTTCGCCTTGACCTCCTCGGCGACGTTGCGCGGCACCTCGGCGTAATGCGCGAACTGCATCGAGTACTGGGCGCGGCCCGTGGACATCGAGCGCAGCGTGTTGATGTAGCCGAACATATTGGCGAGCGGCACGAACGCGCGAATCACGGTTGCGTTGCCGCGCATCTGCTGATCGCGGATCTGGCCGCGCCGGCCATTGATGTCGCCGATGATGCCGCCGACGAAATCACCGGGCGTCACCACCTCGACGTCCATCACCGGCTCGAGGATCTTGACGCCGGCCTTGTCGCAGGCCTCCTTCATCGCCGCGCGCGAGGCGATCTCGAACGCGATCGCGGACGAGTCGACCTCGTGGTAGGCGCCGTCGTAGAGCGTCGCCTTCATGTCGACCATCGGGAAGCCGATCAGGACGCCGTTCTCCCACACCGACTTGATGCCCTTCTCGACGCCCGGGATGTACTCCTTCGGCACCGAGCCGCCGATGATCTCGGAGGTGAACTCGTTGCCCTTGCCGGTCTCGTTCGGCTCGAGCTTGAGCTTGACGCGCGCGAACTGGCCGGTGCCGCCGGTCTGCTTCTTGTGCGTGTAGTCGACGTCGGTCGGCCGCGCGAGCGTCTCGCGATAGGCAACCTGCGGCTGGCCGACATTCGCCTCCACGCCGTAGGTCCGGCGCAGGATGTCGACCTTGATGTCGAGATGCAGCTCGCCCATGCCCTTGAGGATGGTCTCGCCCGACTCCTGGTCGACGGAGACGCGGAACGAGGGGTCCTCGATCGCCATCGTGTTGAGCGCGATCGCCATCTTCTCCTGGTCGGCCTTCGTCTTCGGCTCGATCTTCAGATTGATGACCGGCTCCGGGAATTCCATCTTCTCGAGGATCACCGGCTTGTTCGGATCGCACAGCGTCTCGCCGGTGCGGGTGTCCTTCATGCCCTGCAGTGCGACGATGTCGCCGGCGAAGGCCTCCTTGATCTCCTCGCGCTCGTCGGCGTGCATCAGATACATGCGCCCCGCGCGCTCCTTCTTGTCGCGTGAGGAGTTCATCAGCGCCATGCCCTGCTCGAGCTTGCCAGAGTAGATGCGGCAGAAGGTGATCGAGCCGACGTGCTCGAAGCTCATGATCTTGAACGCGAGCATGGACAGCGGCTCGTCATCGGACGGCTTGACGAGCTTCGGCTCGCCGGTCTTGACATCGATGCCCTTGTAGGCCTCGCGATCGGTCGGGCACGGAAGGAAGTCGACGACGGCGTCGAGCAGCGGCTGCACGCCCTTGTTCTTGAACGCCGAGCCGCACATCATCGGATAGAACGTGCCGGTGATGGTTCCCTTGCGGATCAGCCTGCGCAGCGTATCGGCGTCGGGCTCCTGGCCGTCGAGATAGGCGGCCATGGCGTCGTCGTCCATCTCGACCGCGGCCTCGATCATGCCAGAGCGGAACTCGGCCGCCTTGTCGGCGAGATCGGCCGGAATGTCGATCTCCTTGTAGGAGGCGCCCTTGTCATCGCCCTCCCAGACGATGCCCTTCATCTTGATCAGGTCGACGACGCCGGCGAACGAGCTCTCGGCGCCGATCGGCAGCTGGATCGGTACCGGGCGCGCGCCGAGCTTCTCCTTGATGTCGTCGACGCACATGTAGAAGTCGGCGCCGGTCTTATCCATCTTGTTGGCGAAGATGATGCGCGGCACGTTGTACTTGTCGCCTTGGCGCCAGACGGTCTCCGTCTGCGGCTCCACGCCCTGGTTGGAATCGAGCACGCACACCGCGCCGTCGAGCACGCGCAAGCTGCGCTCAACCTCGATCGTGAAGTCGACGTGGCCGGGCGTGTCGATGATGTTCAGCCGGCGCTTGCGTCCGTCGCGGCCGGGCCAGAAGCAGGTCGTCGCGGCCGAGGTGATGGTGATGCCGCGCTCGGCCTCCTGCTCCATGAAGTCCATCGTCGCGGCGCCGTCGTGCACCTCGCCGATCTTGTAGGACTTGCCGCTGTAATAGAGGATCCGCTCGGTCGTCGTCGTCTTTCCGGCATCGATGTGGGCCATGATGCCGAAATTGCGGTAGTCCTCGATCTTGTATTCGCGAGCCATGAGCTTGCCCTTGCTGTTCCGTTACCAGCGGTAGTGCGAGAAGGCGCGGTTCGCCTCCGCCATCTTGTGCGTGTCCTCGCGCTTCTTGACCGCTGTGCCGCGATTGTTGGCGGCGTCGAGCAGCTCGCCGGAGAGCCTCTCGACCATCGTGTTCTCGTTCCTCGCTCGCGCCGCGGTGATGATCCAGCGGATGGCGAGCGCCTGCCGGCGCTCGGAGCGGACCTCGACCGGCACCTGGTAGGTGGCGCCGCCGACGCGCCGCGAGCGGACCTCGACGGCCGGCATCACGTTGTCGAGCGCCTGGTGGAACAGCTGCACCGGATCCGACTTGGCCTTCGCCTCCATGCGCTCCAGCGCGCCGTAGACGATGCGCTCGGCAACCGACTTCTTGCCCTCGTTCATCACCGCGTTCATGAACTTGGTGATCACGAGATCGGCAAACTTCGGGTCCGGGTTGACCTCGCGCTTATCGGCCTTGTGGCGACGGGACATCGTGTCTTGCCCTCAAATACCAGCTCTTGCTTCGTCGGGATCCCCGCCTGCGCGGGGATGATCGCCCGTGGCGATCACTTGGGCCGCTTTGCTCCATACTTGGAGCGACGCTGCTTGCGGTCGTTGACGCCCTGGGTGTCGAGCACGCCGCGGATGATGTGGTAGCGCACGCCGGGCAGGTCCTTGACGCGGCCACCGCGGATCAGCACCACCGAGTGCTCCTGCAGGTTGTGGCCCTCGCCCGGGATGTAGCCGATCACCTCGAAGCCGTTGGTGAGGCGGATCTTCGCCACCTTGCGCAGCGCCGAGTTCGGCTTCTTCGGCGTGGTCGTATAGACGCGCGTGCACACGCCCCGCTTCTGCGGGCACTCCTCCATATGGCGCGACTTCTCGCGATAGGTCTTCGCGGTGCGCGGCTTGCGGATCAGCTGTTGTATCGTCGGCATGCGCCTCGTCCATCCCCGGCCCCGCGCACAGATGCGGTGCCACGCCACGCCCGGCGCCGGCGGAACGCGCCGCGAGCGCCAAGCACATCTGCCGGAGGCAGCCGATCCGGCAGCCCGCCGACACGAAAAAAACCAGAGGATCATGCGTCCCGTAGCCCGGGCCGATGATCTTGGATTCGAATGTCCTCTGCTTTCGTACGGGAGCGTTTAGGCTCGCTCGCCACCCAATCGGGCGCGCGCTCAGCGCCTACCACCTACCGTGAGAGTGGGTGGTCTATATACACAGCTTTGTTCCCGGTCAACACCTGCCCCGTTCGCACCCGCAAAAAAAAGGCCGCGACCCGCCGCCCGCTACCCCGGGAACGCGCGACGGGCGGCTGCATGTCGCAGCCGCCCGCCGTCGATCTCCTCGTGGTGTGCGCCCGGCCTACTCGGCCGCTTCCTCGGACGGCCTCCGGCGCCGGCGCGCGACGCCGGTCAGCTCCTCGCCCGGTCCGGCCAGCGCCCGCTCTCCCTCGCCCTTCGCCTTCTCCTTGGCGATCATCTCGTCGCGCTTCTGCGCGATCTTGCGCAAGCGCCTCAGCATGCCGCCGGTGCCGGCCGGGATCAGCCGGCCGACGATGACGTTCTCCTTGAGCCCCTCGAGCGTATCGGCCTTGCCGTTGACGGCGGCGTCCGTCAGCACGCGGGTGGTCTCCTGGAACGACGCCGCCGAGATGAACGAGCGCGTCTGCAGCGACGCCTTGGTGATGCCGAGCAGAACGGGATTGCCGCTCGCCGGGCGCTTGCCGAGCTTCTCGATCGCCGCGTTGATCTCGTCGAGCTCGATGCGGTCGAGCTGCTCGCCCTTGATCAGGTCGGTCTCGCCCGGATCGACGATCTCCACCTTCTGCAGCATCTGGCGGACGATCACCTCGATATGCTTGTCGTTGATCGTCACGCCCTGCAGCCGGTAGACGTCCTGGATCTCGTTGATCAGGTAGTTCGCCAGCTCCTCGACGCCCTTGATCGCCAAGATGTCGTGCGGTGCCGGGTGACCGTCGTAGACGAAATCGCCGCGGTCGACATGGTCGCCGTGCTGCACGGCAAGGCTCTTGCCGCGCGGGATCATGTACTCGACCGGCTCCACACCCTCGTCGTCCGGCTTGATGATGATCCGCTGCTTGTTCTTGTAGTCCTTGCCGAACTCGACCGTGCCCGACACCTCGGCGATGATCGCGTGGTCCTTCGGCCGGCGCGCCTCGAACAGCTCGGCGACGCGCGGCAGACCGCCGGTGATGTCGCCCGACTTGGCGGACGCCATCGGGATGCGTGCCAGCACGTCGCCGGCCTTCACCTCCGCCCCCGGCTCCACCGACAGGATCGCGTCGACCGGGAGCAGGTAGCGGGCGTGACCGCCGCGCTCGACCTTGATCGGCTTGCCCTTGGCGTCCTTGACGACGACCGCCGGCTTCAGCTCGCCGCCCCTAGGCGTGGCCCGCCAATCGACGATCACGCGGTTGGTGGTGCCCTTGACCTCGTCGGTCTGCTCGCGTACCGAGGCGCCCTCGATCAGGTCCTCGAAGTCGACGATGCCCTTGACCTCGGTCAGGATCGGCCGGGTGTAGGGATCCCACTGCGCAAGCTTGGCGCCGCGCTTGACGGAGTCGCCCTCGTCGATGTGCAGGCGCGCGCCGTACGGCACCTTGTGGGTGGCGAGTTCCTTGCCGGCCTGGTCGACGATGACAATCGACATGGTGCGGCCCATCGCGACGTTGCGGCCCTGGCTGTCCTTCACCAGCGCACGGTTCTTGATCTTCACCGTGCCGTTGAAGTTCGATTCGATGAACGACTGGTCGACCACCTGCGCCGTGCCGCCGATGTGGAACGTGCGCATGGTGAGCTGCGTGCCCGGCTCGCCGATCGACTGGGCGGCGATCACGCCGACCGCCTCGCCGATGTTGACCGGCGTGCCGCGTGCGAGATCGCGCCCGTAGCACTTGCCGCACACGCCGGTGACCGTCTCGCAGGTCAGCACCGAGCGGATGCGGACCTCCTGCACCTCCGCCTTGGCGATCGCCTCGGCGTGGCGCTCCTCGATCAGCTCGCCGCGATTGACGATGATCGTCGACGGCGAGCTCGGATCGACGATGTCCTCCTGCGCCGTGCGCCCGAGCACACGCTGCGCGAGGGAGACGATCACCTGCCCGGCGTCGACCACCGCCTGCACCTTGATGCCCGCGTCCGTGCCGCAGTCCTGCTCGGTGATGATGCTGTCCTGGGCGACGTCGACCAGACGCCGCGTCAGGTAGCCCGAGTTGGCGGTCTTGAGCGCAGTGTCGGCGAGGCCCTTGCGGGCGCCGTGCGTCGAGTTGAAGTACTCGAGAACCGACAGACCCTCCTTGAAGTTCGAGATGATCGGCGTCTCGATGATCTCGCCCGACGGCTTGGTCATCAGGCCGCGCATGCCGGCGAGCTGCTTCATCTGCGCCGGGCTGCCGCGGGCGCCGGAGTGGCTCATCATGTAGATCGAGTTGATCGGCTTGTCGCGGCCGGTCTTGGCATCGTGCTCGACCGCCGAGATGCGATCCATCATCTCCTTGGCGATCTCGTCGGTGCACTTCGACCAGGCATCGACGACCTTGTTGTACTTCTCCAGCTGGGTGATGAGGCCGTCGTTGTACTGCTGCTCGAACTCGCGCACCATGTCGGTCGTCTTGGCGACGATCCCGGTCTTGGTCTCCGGGATCAGCATGTCGTCCTTGCCGAACGAGATGCCGGCCTTGAACGCATGGTGGAAGCCGAGGCTCATGATGCGGTCGCAGAACATGACCGTCTCCTTCTGACCGCAATTGCGGTAGACGGCGTCGATCATGGCCGAGATGGCCTTCTTGGTGAGCAGCTGGTTGACGAGCGCGAACTTGACGCCCGGCTTCCTCGGCAGCAGCTCGCCGAGGATCATCCGGCCCGGCGTCGTGTCGATCACCTCCACGACCGGGTTACCCTCGTCGTCCATCGACTGCACGCGGCCCTTGATCTTGGAGTGGAGCGTCACCGCTCCCGCCTCGATCGCATGGCGCACCTCGCCGACCGAGCCGATCAGCATGCCCTCGCCGGGCTCATGATCGCGCAGGATCGACAGGTAGTAGAGTCCGAGCACGATATCCTGTGACGGTACGATGATCGGCGAGCCGTTTGCGGGATGGAGGATGTTGTTGGTCGACATCATCAGCACGCGCGCCTCGAGCTGGGCCTCCAGGCTCAGCGGCACGTGCACCGCCATCTGGTCGCCGTCGAAGTCGGCGTTGAACGCGGCGCACACCAGCGGATGCAGCTGGATCGCCTTGCCCTCGATCAGCGTCGGCTCAAACGCCTGGATGCCGAGGCGGTGCAGCGTCGGCGCGCGGTTCAGCATCACGGGGTGCTCGCGAATGACCTCGTCGAGCACGTCCCAGACCTCGGGCTTCTCCTTCTCGACGAGCTTCTTGGCCTGCTTCACCGTCGCCGCCTGGCCGAGCGTCTGCAGGCGCGCGTAGATGAACGGCTTGAACAGCTCGAGCGCCATCTTCTTCGGCAGGCCGCACTGGTGCAGCTTGAGCTCCGGGCCGACGACGATCACCGAGCGGCCCGAGTAGTCCACGCGCTTGCCGAGCAGGTTCTGGCGGAAGCGGCCCTGCTTGCCCTTCAGCATGTCGGCGAGCGACTTCAGCGGCCGCTTGTTGGCACCCGTGATGACACGACCACGCCGGCCGTTGTCGAACAGCGCGTCGACCGCCTCCTGCAGCATCCGCTTCTCGTTGCGGATGATGATGTCGGGCGCCCTCAGCTCCATCAGCCGCTTCAACCGGTTGTTGCGGTTGATGACGCGCCGATAGAGGTCGTTGAGGTCGGAGGTCGCGAAGCGACCGCCGTCGAGCGGCACCAGCGGGCGCAGCTCCGGCGGGATGACCGGCACGACCTTGAGGATCATCCACTCCGGCCGATTTCCGCTCGCGATGAACGCCTCGATGACCTTGAGCCGCTTGCCGAGCTTCTTCGGTTTCAAGTCCGACGTCGACTCGGCGATCTCCTGCCTCAGCTCGTCGCGGATTCGCGGCAGGTCCATTGCCGACAGGAGCTCGCGGATCGCCTCCGCGCCGATGCCGGCGGTGAAGCTATCGGCGCCGTGCTCCTCGATCGCCTGCGCATACTGGTCCTCGGACAGCAGCTGCTTCTCCTTGAACGGCGAGATGCCCGGCTCGATGACGATGTAGTTCTCGAAATAGAGCACGCGCTCGAGATCCTTGAGCGCCATGTCGAGCAGCAGGCCGATACGCGAGGGCAGCGACTTCAGGAACCAAATGTGGGCGACCGGGG
The DNA here is from genome assembly GCA_040752215.1 of Pseudomonadota bacterium. Lineage (GTDB taxonomy): Bacteria > Pseudomonadota > Alphaproteobacteria > Rhizobiales > Hyphomicrobiaceae > JBFMEX01. The sequence continues at coordinate 58,651 of JBFMEX010000076.1, forward strand.
CCGCGAGCTCGATGTGGCCCATGCGCTCGCGCCGGACCTTGGCCAGCGTCACCTCGACGCCGCACTTCTCGCAGATGAGGCCCTTGTACTTCATCCGCTTGTACTTGCCGCACAGGCACTCGTAGTCCTTGATCGGACCGAAGATGCGGGCGCAGAACAGGCCGTCGCGCTCCGGCTTGAAGGTGCGGTAGTTGATCGTCTCCGGCTTCTTGATCTCGCCATACGACCACGACAGGATGTCGTCCGGCGAGGCGATCGAGATCTTGATCTGGTCGAACGTCGGGGCCGGCGTCTGGGTCTTGAACAGGTTGGTGATCTCGTTCATCGGCTCTCTCCACTTCTGGACCCGGACGGGGGGCGGCCCGGATCCGTGGCGTTCATCTCTTGGCCTCGTGGCGCCGGCGCGTCGTCGCAGGCGCCGTCGCTCGTGTGATGCAGGGGACCGGTCCGCGCGGCCCGGCCCCGCCCGGCACTACTCGGCGGCTGCCGGCGGCAGCTGCCTGCGCTCCTCCTCCGTCTCCGGCACGACCTCGCGCGGGCCCTCGGAGTTGACCAGCTCGACGTTGAGCCCGAGTGCGCGCATCTCCTTGACGAGCACGTTGAAGCTCTCCGGAACGCCGGCCTCGAACGCGTCGTCGCCGCGCACGATCGCCTCGTACACCTTGGTGCGGCCGGCGACGTCGTCCGACTTCACCGTCAGCATCTCCTGCAGCGTGTAGGCGGCGCCGTAGGCCTCGAGCGCCCACACCTCCATCTCACCGAAGCGTTGGCCGCCGAACTGCGCCTTGCCACCGAGCGGCTGCTGGGTGACGAGGCTGTAGGGGCCGATCGAGCGGGCGTGGATCTTGTCGTCGACCAGGTGGTGCAGCTTGAGCAGGTACTTGTAGCCGACCGTAACCTTGCGATCGAACGGCTCGCCGGTGCGCCCGTCGTAGAGCGTCATCTGGCCCGAGGTGTCGAACCCGGCCGCCTTCAGCATCTCGACGATGTCGCCCTCGTTGGCGCCGTCGAACACCGGGGTGGAGACCGGCACGCCGGTGCGCAGCTGCTGTGCCAGCGACGTCACCTCCTCGTCCTTGAGCGGGCCCTTGACCTCGCCGTTGGTGTAGACGCCGCCGACCGCTTCCTTCAGCGCCTTGATCTCGCCCGAGGCGCGATAGCGCTCGAGCGCCTCGTCGATGATCCGGCCGAGGCCGCGGCTGGCCCAGCCGAGATGCGTCTCGAGGATCTGGCCGACGTTCATGCGGCTCGGCACGCCGAGCGGGTTCAGCACCACGTCGACGTGGGTGCCGTCCTCGAGGAACGGCATGTCCTCGCGCGGCACGATCATCGACACGACACCCTTGTTGCCGTGCCGGCCGGCCATCTTGTCGCCGGGCTGGATCTTGCGCTTCACCGCGACGAATACCTTGACCATCTTCATCACGCCGGGGGGAAGCTCGTCGCCGCGCTGCAGCTTGTCCACCTTGTCGACGAACCGGCGCTCGAGGCTCTTCTTGGCCTCCTCGTACTGCTTGCCGATCGCCTCGACCTCGGCCTGCGCCTTCTCGTCGGCAAGCCCGATCTCCCACCACTGGCTGCGCGGGATATCGTCGAGGACGGCCTGGTCGATCGAGGTGCCCTTGCGCGCACCCTTCGGGCCCTTGGCCACCTCCTTGCCGAGCAGCGTCTCCTTGAGCCGCGCATAGACGTTGCGGTCGAGAATCTGCATCTCGTCGTCGCGGTCCTTTGCGAGGCGCTCGATCTCCTCGCGCTCGATCGCCATCGCGCGCTCGTCCTTCTCGACGCCGTGGCGATTGAACACACGCACCTCGACCACCGTGCCGGTCACCCCCGGCGGCAGCCTGAGAGAGGTGTCGCGCACGTCGGAGGCCTTCTCGCCGAAGATGGCGCGGAGCAGCTTCTCCTCCGGCGTCATCGGGCTCTCGCCCTTCGGCGTGATCTTGCCGACCAGGATGTCGCCCGGATTGACCTCGGCGCCGATGTAGACGATGCCGGCCTCGTCGAGGTTCTTCAGCGCCTCCTCCGACACGTTCGGAATGTCGCGCGTGATCTCCTCCGGCCCGAGCTTGGTGTCGCGGGCCATGACCTCGAACTCCTCGATGTGGATCGAGGTGAAGATGTCGTCGGAGACGACCCGCTCGGACAAGAGGATCGAGTCCTCGAAGTTGTAGCCCATCCAAGGCATGAACGCGACCAGCACATTCTTGCCGAGCGCGAGGTCGCCGAGGTCGGTCGACGGTCCGTCGGCAACGATCTCACCGGCCTCGACCCGGTCGCCGACGTTCACCAGCGGGCGCTGGTTGATGCAGGTGTTCTGGTTCGAGCGCTGGAACTTGCGGAGCCGATAGATGTCGACGCCCGACTTCGACGGATCGCTCTCCTCGGTCGCGCGCACGACGATGCGGGTTGCATCCACCTGGTCGACGATGCCGGTGCGCCGCGCGGCGATCGCCGCGCCCGAATCGCGCGCGACCACCTCCTCCATGCCGGTGCCGACCAGCGGCGCCTCGGCGCGGATCAGCGGCACCGCCTGGCGCTGCATGTTGGAGCCCATCAGCGCGCGGTTGGCGTCGTCGTTCTCGAGGAACGGGATCAGCGCCGCGGCGACCGACACGAGCTGCTTCGGCGACACGTCGATGTAGTCGACCTTGTCGCGCGACACGAGCAGCACGTCGCCGGCAAAGCGGCAGGTGATGAGGTCGCCCGTGAGGCGGCCCTTGTCGTCGATCTCGGCGTTGGCCTGGGCGACGTGGTGGCGCATCTCCTCCATGGCGGAGAGGTAGACGACCTCGTCGGTCACCTTGCCGTCCTTCACCTTGCGGTAGGGGCTCTCGATGAAGCCGTACTTGTTGACGCGGGCGAAGGTGGCGAGGCTGTTGATGAGGCCGATATTCGGGCCTTCCGGCGTCTCGATCGGGCAGATGCGGCCGTAATGCGTCGGGTGCACGTCACGCACCTCGAAGCCGGCGCGCTCGCGCGTCAGGCCGCCCGGACCCAGCGCCGAGAGGCGGCGCTTATGGGTGATCTCGCTCAAGGGGTTGGTCTGGTCCATGAACTGGCTGAGCTGCGAGGAGCCGAAGAACTCGCGCACCGCCGCCGCCGCCGGCTTGGCATTGATCAGGTCCTGCGGCATCACCGTGTCGATGTCGACCGAGCTCATCCGTTCCTTGATCGCCCGCTCCATGCGCAACAGGCCGACCCGGTACTGGTTCTCCATCAGCTCGCCGACCGAGCGCACGCGCCGGTTGCCGAGGTGGTCGATGTCGTCGATCTCGCCCTTGCCGTCCCTGAGGCCGACCAGCGTCTTGATGACGGCGAGGATGTCCTCCTTGCGCAGCGTGCGCATCGTGTCGGGCGCATCGAGCTCGAGGCGCATGTTCATCTTCACCCGCCCGACGGCCGAGAGGTCGTAGCGCTCGGCATCGAAGAACAGGCCCTGGAACAGCGCGGTCGCCGCCTCGATCGTCGGCGGCTCGCCGGGCCGCATGACCCGGTAGATGTCCATCAGCGCTTCCTGGCTGTTGGCGTTCTTGTCGATATTGAGCGTGTTACGGATGAACGCGCCGATGTTGACGTGGTCGATGTCGAGGATCGGGAACTCCTTGACCTTCTGGTCCTTGAGCTCCGCGAGCAGCTTGGCGTCGAGTTCGGCGCCGGCCTCGGCATAGATGCGGCCCGTGCTGAGATCGACGATGTCCTCGGCGAGGTACTTGCCTGCGAGATCCTCGGATGCGACCAGGATATCCTTGAGGCCGCTCTCCGCAAGCTCGCGCGCGCGACGGGCGGTGATCTTCTCGCCCGCCTTGGCGATCACGTCCCCGCTCTTGGCATCGCGCATCTCGGCGAGCGGGGTCATGCCGCGCGCCTTTTCCGGCACGAACGGCATCCGCCAGCCGAGCTTGCCCTCCTTGATGACGATCTTGTCGTAGAACGTCTCCAGGATCTGCTCGTCGTCGAGGCCGAGCGCGTAGAGCAGCGTCGTCACCGGCAGCTTCCGCCGGCGATCAATGCGCACGTAGACGATGTCCTTGGCGTCGAACTCGAAGTCGAGCCACGAGCCGCGGTAGGGAATGATGCGGGCGGCGAACAGAAGCTTTCCGCTCGCGTGCGTGCGGCCGCGATCATGATCGAAGAACACGCCCGGCGAGCGATGCATCTGCGAGACGATGACGCGCTCGGTGCCGTTGATGACGAAGGTGCCGTTCGACGTCATCAGCGGCATGTCGCCCATGTAGACGTCCTGCTCCTTGACGTCCTTGATCGACTTCGAGCCGGTCTCCTCGTTGATATCGAACACGATGAGGCGCAGCTTGACCTTGAGCGGCGCCGAGAAGGTCATGTCGCGCTGCATGCACTCGTCGACGTCGTACTTCGGCGGCTCGAACTCGTAGCGCACGAACTCGAGCGTCGCCCGGCCCGAGAAGTCGGAGATCGGGAACACCGACTTGAACACCGCCTGCAGGCCGTGGTCGTCGGGACGCCCGCCGGCCGGCTCCCTGACCATCAGGAAGTCGTCGTAGGAGCTCTTCTGGACCTCGATGAGGTTCGGCATCCGCGCCACCTCGCGGGCCGAGCCGAACTTCTTACGGATGCGCTTGCGGCCGTGCACGATCTCAGCCATGTCCGCTCCTTTTCAATCGCGAGCCGCGGCCCGCGCTCCACTTGCTGTCGTTGTTGCGGCGCGAGGCCGCTCGTTCGCCTGAAACGGCTCACCGGAGTGCCCGAAAGCAGGCTTTCCCCCCGCTCGGACCCTCCGGAGAACCGTCTGTCGTCGGTGGTGCGCACGGCGGCCGGCAGTGGCACCCGCTCGATGCGGCTGCCTGCTGCCGGCTGCCGGTTGCCTCACTTCACCTCGACGACCGCGCCCTGGTCCTCGAGCTGCTTCCTCAACTTCGCCGCCTCTTCCTTCGTCACGCCTTCCTTTACGGCCTTGCCGCCAGCCTCGACGAGATCCTTCGCCTCCTTGAGGCCGAGACCGGTGATGGCGCGGACCTCCTTGATGACGTTGATCTTCTTCTCGCCGCCGGACTTCAGGATGACGGTGAACTCGGTCTGCTCCTCGGCGGGCGCGGCAGCGGCGGCCGGGGCCGCGGCGACCGCCACGGCGGCAGCGGCCGACACGCCCCACTTCTCCTCCAGCATCTTGGCCAGCTCGGCAGCCTCGAGAACGGTCAGCTTGGAGAGATCGTCGACGATCTTTGCGAGATCGGTCATGGCTTCATTTCCTTTCGGTTCGAACCTGATTGAGTGTCGCGGCCCTCGATCAGAGCGCCGCATCTGTTGCGGTGGCCCACGTCAGGCGGCTTCGCCCTGGCTCGCCTTCGCCTGGATGACGCGCGCGAGCTTGGCTCCCGGCTCCTTGACCGTGCGGGCGATCTTCGTCGCCGGCGCGTTGAGGAGACCGATCAGCTTGGCCCGGAGCTCGTCCAGCGATGGCAACTCGGCGAGCGCCTTCACGCCCTTGGCATCGAGCAAGGTCTTGCCCATCGCACCGCCGAGGATGACGAACTTGTCCGTCCCCTTGGCGTAGTCGACGGCAGCCTTGGCCGCGGCGATCGGATCCTTCGAGTAGGCCAGAACGGTCGGCCCGGTCATCAGATCCGAGATGCCCTCGGCATCGGTGCCCTTGAGCGCGAGCTTCGCCAGGTTGTTCTTGGCCACCTTCACCCGCCCGCCGGCGTCCTTGACGCGACGCCTCAGCTCGGCGGATTGAGCAGCCACCATCCCGACGTTGTGGGCGACGACGACCACGCCCGTGCTCTTCAACACGTCGTGGAGCGACGTCACGAGCTCACGCTTTGCGGCTCTGTCCACGTGCTCACTCCCTGGTCTTGCAACGCCGTCCGAGAACGGCGCTGCGGGTTGCACCCTGCCGCCGGGGCGTTCCCGCCCTGGCAGCGCGCTTGATCCTGTCCACCGCGCGCTCGGCGAGCGACACGGGTGCGACCCAGAAGGCTCGAACCGCTCCGAGGCCCGCAGCCGCGGGCCCTCGCATCGGCTCGTCTCCCGTCTCATGCAGGCCCCGCGGGGCTTAGGTCGAGGCAGAGCATGCTCCACCACCGACACCTGCAATCTTGGACAGGTCCGGACCATCACTCCCGCATGCGGCAGCTATGGGCCGGGTCATCCGGGCGGAGCCCGGAAGTGGTGCGGGGGCGAGCCCCCGCGTGACTCTCACACGACGCCGCCCGAGGCGACCGTCTGGGCGTCGATCTTCACGCCCGGACCCTGCGTCGAGCTGATCGACACCCGCTTCAGGTAGGTGCCCTTCGCTCCCGCCGGGCGCGCCTTCACCACCGCGTCGACGAACGCCTTGATGTTCTCGACCAGCGCCGTCTCGGTGAAGCTCGCCTTGCCGACGCCGGCGTGCACGATGCCCGCCTTCTCGACGCGAAACTCGACCGCGCCGCCCTTGGCGCCTTTGACCGCGCCGGCGACGTCCATCGTCACCGTGCCGACGCGCGGGTTCGGCATCAGGCCGCGCGGGCCCAGCACCTTGCCGAGGCGGCCGACGAGACCCATCATGTCAGGCGTCGCGATGCAACGGTCGAAGTTGATCTGGCCCTTGGAGACCTGCTCGACCAGCTCCTCCGCGCCGACCACGTCGGCCCCCGCCGCCTTGGCCTCGTCGGCCTTGGCGCCGCGCGCGAACACCGCGACGCGCGCCGTGCGGCCGGAGCCGTTCGGCAGCTGGCACACGCCGCGCACCATCTGGTCGGCGTGCTTGGGGTCGACGCCGAGGTTCATCGCGATCTCGACCGTCTCGTCGAACTTCGCCTTGGCCCGCTCCTTGACCAGCTTCACCGCCTGCTCGACGGGATAGAGCTTGTCGCGGGCGACGCCGGTGCGGATCGACGCCATGCGCTTGCCTCCGGCGAGCCGCGTCGCCTTGATCTTCTCGGGTGCGATGTTGGCCATGGCGCTCACTCCACCACCTTGAGGCCCATCGACCGGGCCGAGCCCGCGATCGTGCGGGCTGCCGAATCCAGATCGTCGGTGTTGAGGTCCTTCATCTTCAGCTTGGCGATCTCGCGCACCTCGCTCATCGTCACCTGGCCGGCGAGGGTGCGGCCCGGCTCCTTGGAGCCGGACGTCAGCTTGGCCGCCTTCTTGAGGAAGAACGACGCCGGCGGCGTCTTCATCTCGAAGGTGAACGAGCGATCCGAGAACACGGTGATCTTCACCGGAATCGGAGTACCCTGTTCCATGTCCTTGGTGCGCGCGTTGAACGTCTTGCAAAACTCCATGATGTTGACGCCGCGCTGACCGAGCGCGGGGCCGATCGGGGGCGAGGGATTCGCCTGCCCCGCGGGCACCTGCAAGTTGATGTAGCCGTCTATCTTCTTCGCCATGGTTTCCCCTGCTCGATACGGGAGGGCTCCCTCCCAGGGTTAGCGGTCCGCGGACCTTCCGGCGCCGAGCGCCTTCGGTCCTCCCGCACGTCCACCGCAGGAGCGGATGCCGCCTGCGGATCGCTCGGTGCCGCAGCACCGTTGCTCGCTCGCCGGCCCTCCGAGCTCAACTCGGCAGCGGCGCTCTCTATCCTCCTGCCTCGCCGTCAGTTGGCGATTTTCTCGACCTGCGCGAACTCCAGCTCGACCGGTGTCGGCCGGCCGAAGATCGACACCGCCACCTTGAGCCGCGAGCGCTCCTCGTCGACCTCCTCGACGTGGCCCTGGAACGAGGCGAACGGCCCGTCCGCGACCTTGACCTGCTCGCCGATCTCGAAGGTGATCGACGGCTTCGGCCGCTCCACCCCCTCCTCGACCTGATTGAGGATGCGGCGCGCCTCCTCGTCGGAGATCGCGATCGGCTTGTTGTCGGCGCCGAGGAAGCCGGTCACCTTCGGCGTGTTCTTGATCAGGACGAACGCCGGGTCGGTCATCTCCATCTTCACCAGCACATAGCCCGGCAGGAACTTGCGCTCGGTCTGCACCTTTCGTCCGCGCTTGACCTCCACCACCTCCTCGGTCGGCACCAGCACCTCCTCGAACAGGTGCTCGAGCCCCGCCGCCTTGGCGCGCTCCTTGATGGCATCCGCCACCTTGCGCTCGAAGTTGGTGTAGGCGTGCACGATGTACCAGCGCTTCGCCATCGTTCGCTCTCTACCCGCGATTGTCATTCGGTGATGTGTCCCTCGGCCGTGCCGCTAGCGACCGATCGCCAGCAGCAGGCTGACCAGCCAGCCGAGCGTCTGATCGGCGGCCATGAAGAACAGCGAGGTCAGCGCCACCATCACGAGCACCATCAGCGTCGTGACCCAGACCTCCTTCCAGGTCGGCCAGGTCACCTTCGAGACCTCTTGGCGCACCTCCTGGACGAACTCGAATGGATTCAGTCTCGCCATCAATTCAGCTTCCCAGGGCGATACGAATGCGAGGCGCGCTGTAGGCGCCTGCTGCCGCGACTGCCGCGCCCTCGCCGCGCAAGCCGCTCCGAATCATATGGCAGGGGTGGAGGGTCTCGAACCCCCAACCTTCGGTTTTGGAGACCGACGCTCTGCCAATTGAGCTACACCCCTAAGGCCCCCATGGCGCGCCTTGCCTCGCGTCGGGCCGGTCTTATTAGCCGATGTCTCACCCTTTGTCACCCGCAACAAGCATTTTCTGCTTGCGTGTGGCATTTTGGCTACATATCGGACCTCTGGCCGTCGATTTCACGCCGGCTCGACCACCACCGCCGTCCCATAGGCCAGCACCTCGGTCACCGCCGAGGCGATCTCGTTGGCGTCGTAACGCATGGCGAGAATGGCATTGGCACCGACCGCGCGGGCGTGGGCGACGAGTTCGTCGTAGGCGGCCTGGCGCGCCTCCTCGGCAAGCTTGGTGTAGACCGAGATGTTGCCTCCGAACAGGATCTGGATCGAGGCGCCGATATTGCCGACGATCGACCGGGAGCGGACGGAAAGGCCGCGCACCATGCCGAGGTGGCGCACGACCCTGTAGCCCGGCAGATCGTTGGTCGTGACGACCAGCATTCTCGCCCCGAACGCCCGACGGGCCTTCGCCTACTCCGTGATCTTCGCGACGACGCCGGCGCCGGGCCCGAAATGCGGCTTGCCGCATTTCGGCAACCCATAGTCAGTCGGCGCCGAGCCTCGTCACGAGATCTTTCGTCCTGCTCTACTCAGTGATCTTCGCGACGACGCCGGCGCCGACGGTGCGGCCGCCCTCGCGGATGGCGAAGCGAAGCTTCTCCTCCATCGCGATCGGCGTGATCAGCTCCACCTCCATCGTCACGTTGTCGCCCGGCATCACCATCTCGGTCCCCGCCGGCAACGTGCAAACCCCCGTCACGTCGGTCGTGCGGAAGTAGAACTGCGGACGGTAGTTGGTGAAGAACGGCGTGTGGCGGCCGCCCTCCTCCTTGGTCAGGATGTAGGCCTCCGCCGTGAACTTCTTGTGCGGCTTCACAGAGCCCGGCTTGCACAGAACCTGCCCCCGCTCCACCGCCTCCTTGTCGATGCCGCGCAGAAGGCAGCCCACGTTGTCGCCAGCCTCGCCCTGGTCCAACAGCTTGCGGAACATCTCCACGCCCGTCACCGTCGACTTCTGCGTGTCGCGGATGCCGACGATCTCCACCTCCTCGCCGACCTTCACCACCCCGCGCTCGATCCGACCCGTCACAACCGTGCCGCGGCCAGAGATCGAGAACACATCCTCGATCGGCATCAGAAACGGCTGGTCCTTCGGACGCTCAGGCTGCGGGATGTAAGCGTCCACCGCCTCCATCAGCGCCAATATCGACTGCTTGCCGATCTCCGGCTTCTCACCATCCAGCGCCGCCTTCGCAGACCCCTTCACGATCGGAATGTCGTCGCCCGGGAACTGGTAGCTCGACAGAAGCTCGCGAACCTCCATCTCCACAAGGTCGATCAGCTCCTGGTCGTCCACAAGGTCGACCTTGTTCATGTAAACCACCAGCGCCGGAACGCCCACCTGACGCGCCAGAAGAATGTGCTCCCGCGTCTGCGGCATCGGACCGTCCGCCGCCGAGACAACCAGGATCGCCCCGTCCATCTGCGCCGCGCCCGTGATCATGTTCTTCACGTAGTCCGCATGACCCGGGCAATCCACGTGCGCATAGTGCCGCTTGTCCGTCTCGTACTCCACGTGCGCCGTCGAGATCGTGATCCCCCGCTCGCGCTCCTCAGGAGCCTTGTCAATCTGGTCGTACGCCTGAAACTGCGCCTTGCCCTGCTCCGCAAGTACCTTCGTGATCGCCGCAGTCAGCGACGTCTTCCCGTGGTCGACGTGACCAATCGTGCCGATGTTGCAATGCGGCTTCGTCCGCTCGAATTTCGCCTTCGCCATGGGGAGTGTCCTGCGTTCGTGTCCGTCGACAATGCGTGGGAGGCCGGAAACCGGCATCTGCCCGCCGGCTGGGCGTTCCGATAGGGGGGAAATGGCCGCGTGGCAATAGCAAAAGTGCCGGCGCGGTCGGCCCGCGGCCAGCACGGCCGGCGGACGGGTCGCCCCTGCGCAACTCGGCTTTGCTCGTTGAGCAGCCAGTCATGGCCGTCGGCGGCGCAATCGCGCGCGAGACGGACGTCGATGTCGCCCATCGCCCGGTCGATCGGGACGCCGCCAATTCCATCGCCGGCATGGGTTGCGACGGCGGCGTCGAGAACCGGCCCGCGCGGCCGGCCGCCTACAAGCGGTGACCTAGCGGCGTGTCAGCGCTGTCTCGCCTGCCCGAGCCATCGTCGGGATCGCGACCTGGCCGGCCAAGCCGGGATCCTCGATCGGCGCAACAGACAACGGTCGATTGGATTGAGAGGAGGAGTGGCGCGAGAGACGGGACTTGAACCCGCGGCCTCCGGCGTGACAGGCCGGCGCTCTAACCAACTGAGCTACTCCCGCAATCCGCTCGCGTCTGGCGCCAATGGCGCCGCCGCGTTGCAGAGCGTCGGAGATACGGCTTCGCTCAGTCCAAGTCAAGCCGTGCGGGTCCGGCGTCCAGGCTGCCTGGCTGCCTGGCGTTGGATGCCTCGGGGCCACTCAATTCTCGAAGCTCACCCACCACTTCCCTTCTCCCTCGGGAGAAGGTGGCCGAAGGCCGGATGCGCTTGCCCACAACGGGCATTGTCATCGGCAACACGTCCCTCACCCGCCCTCCGGGCACCCTCTCCTGTCCCGGGAGAGGGAAGGGAGCGGCACTCGCCGAGAATTGAACCACCCTGGTAGCTGCCTCCCGGCGCGGTCAGATCAGCTCGAAATCCGACCCCGTGACGATGACGCCGTTGAGCGTGGCGACCAGCACCGGCAGGAATTCACCGCCGGTCCCGTCGCCGTCGAAATAGAGCGACTGGCTCGTGGTGTCGAAGATGAACTGCGCCGTGGGCAGGCCCGGCGTGGTCAGTCCGGCGCCGGAGGTGAACGCGAAACCGAGCGTCGGGCCGAGGCCGAACGCGGCCGTGTTGACGACCAGCTTGTCCTGTCCAGTGTCGAAGCCGAAGATGCTGTCCGCTCCCGCGCCCCATTCGAGCACGAAGCGCGTCACAGAGGCGTTGGAGCCGTCGGTGAGCACATCGCCACCCTCGCCGCCGACGAGCGTGCCGCCGCCCGCACTCGAGGTCAGCACGTCGTCACCGTGGGCGCCCCACACCGTGCCGCCGGCGAAGCCGACGATCACGTCACTGAAGCCCGTTCCGTAGACGTTCTCGATCGAGTCGAACGTGTCACCGGCCGCTGCGTCGCCGCCGATCACCGCGGCGCTGAAGTCGATCGTCACTCTGCCACTCGTCACGTCCGCGTAGCTGGCCGTGTCGTTGCCGCTGCCACCGTGGAACGCGTTGACGCCGGCGCCGCCGAACAGCCAGTCGTCGCCTTCGTCGCCGAACAGAATGTCGGCACCGTCGCCGCCGTCCAAAACGTCATTCCCACTGCCGCCGCGCAGCACGTCGTTGCCGGCGCCTCCGGCCAACCGATCGTTCCCGATATCACCACTGAGCGCGTCGTTGCCGGTGCCGCCGTCGAGCGTGTCATTGCCATCCTCGCCGAACAGGCGGTCGTCTCCGGCCTCGCCGTAGAGCCTGTCCCTTCCGGCGCCGCCCCAAACGGTATCGTTGCCGCCGCGGGCATGCACGGTGTCGTTGCCGGCCAGCGCCAGGATCAGGTCGTCGCCTGCCGTTCCATTGAGGTTGTCGGCAGCCGGTGTGCCCTTCTTGCGGATCAGTTTGGCCATCGAATGCAATCTCCCGATATGGCGCAACGCAGACGCCCGTCTCGCGTGTGCGGCGAGACCTCATACGAACTCGGGGAAGCGTGCGCGTAAGCGTCGTCCGGCTCAAGCGCTGGCGGGGGATTATTGCGCGCGGCGGTTAGCGGGAAAGGTTACCCTCGACCCCGTGCTGCGGGCTTGGAATTGAGATTGGCTCTTGCCGGTGCCGAATACGAGCCCGAGCTCCTTGCGGAGAATGCCCAGTCGGCAAACCACTTCTGCTGCCGCGCGCAGTGCGAGACCTGCGAGGTCTCGGGTCGAACGAGCACGATGGTGGGCGGTGAGAGGGTCGAACTCCCGACATCCTCGGTGTAAACGAGGCGCTCTGCCACTGAGCTAACCGCCCTGGGATTGGTGAGTGGTGAGTGGTCAGTAGTCAGTAGAGACCCGCTCGCCGGATGGCAATCTCCATCACCTCCAACCCGCCGCCCTCTGCCTGCTGCCTGCTGCCTGAAACGCAGACGCGCCGGCGAGCCGGCGCGTCTCCACTTGGACTCTGACCTTCGCTCAGTTCAGCGCATCCTTCAGCCCCTTGGCGGGGGTGAACTTCGGCACCCGGCTCTCCGGGATCTTGATCGTCGCGCCGGTCATCGGGTTGCGGCCGTCGCGCGCCTTGCGCAGCGAGACCTTGAATGTGCCGAAGTCCGGCAGGCGGACCTCCTGGCCGTTCTTCATCGTCGCCTTGATGTGGTTCAGCGCCGCCTCGACGGCCTGTCCCGCCTTCTCCTTGGTGAGTTCGGTGTCCCGGGCTACGGCATCGATCAGGTCTTTCTTGCTCATCTCGGGTTCCTTTTTCTTGCTGGGAAGGGGGGGCGGGGGTGCCGCAGCGCAGCTCCCACGACGTCCGCAGGCTCGCAAAGCCGCGTGGAATGGGGCCTAGAAGCGCCCAATCGCCCCGCCCGTCAAGCGGAAACTACCCCGATTTTGCTGCAGAAGTCGGGCCTTTTGGCCGCATCTGACGCGGACGGACGAGCCGGCAAACGAGCCGCCGCGCCTCCCGACGCGGCGGCTCGATGTGTCGGGCGGCAGTGCCGGACCGCGGCCGGCACTGAACAAGGATCAGTGCGCGATCACGCGCGAGCCGCCCTTGTCGTCCTCGCTGGCGGCCGGCGCCGCTGCCTCCTCGTCCCAACTGATCGGCTCGGGCACGCGGATCAGCGCCGATCGAAGCACCTCGTCGAGCCGCGCCACCGGCACGATCTCAAGCTTGCTCTTCACCTCGTCGGAGATGTCGGTCAGATCCTTGACGTTCTCCTCGGGGATCAGGACCTTCTTGATGCCGCCGCGCAGCGCCGCCAGCAGCTTCTCCTTGAGGCCGCCGATCGGCAGCACGCGACCGCGCAGCGTGATCTCACCGGTCATCGCCACGTCCTTGCGCACCGGGATCTGCGTCAGCACCGAGACGATCGCGGTCACCATCGCGATGCCGGCCGAGGGACCATCCTTCGGCGTCGCCCCCTCCGGCACGTGCACGTGGATGTCGTTCTTCTCGAACATGCTCGGGGCGATGCCGAAGTCGACCGAGCGCGAGCGCACGTAGGCGTTCGCGGCCTGGATGCTCTCCTTCATCACGTCGCGCAGGTTGCCGGTGACCGACATCTTGCCCTTGCCGGGCATCTTGATGCCTTCGATCGTCAGCAGCTCGCCGCCGACCTCGGTCCACGCCAGACCCGTCACGATCCCGACTTGGTCCTCGAGCTCGGCCTCGCCGTAGCGGTATTTCGGCACGCCGAGGAAGCCCTGCAGGTTGTCGAGCGTCACCGTCACCGACTTGTTCGACGAGGTCAGGATCTCCTTCACCGCCTTGCGCGCGAGCTTGGCGATCTCGCGCTCCAGGCTCCTGACACCGGCCTCGCGGGTGTAGCGGCGGATGATCTCCATCAGCGCCGCCGGCTCGATTGCGAACTCGCCCGCCTCGAGCCCGTGCGCCTGGGTCTGCTCGGGGATCAGGTGCCGTTTGGCGATCTCGACCTTCTCGTCCTCGGTGTAGCCGGCGAGCCGTATGATCTCCATCCGATCCATCAGCGCCGGCGGGATATTGAGCGTGTTCGCCGTGGTCACGAACATGACGTTCGACAGGTCGTAGTCGACCTCGAGATAGTGGTCGTTGAAGGTCGCGTTCTGCTCCGGATCGAGCACCTCGAGCAGCGCCGCCGCGGGGTCGCCGCGGAAGTCCGAGCCCATCTTGTCGATCTCGTCGAAGAGGAACAGCGGATTGGTCCGCTTCGCCTTGCGCATCGACTGGATCACCTTGCCGGGCATCGAGCCGATGTAGGTGCGCCGGTGGCCGCGAATCTCCGCCTCGTCGCGCACGCCGCCAAGGCTCATGCGCACGAACTCGCGGCCCGTGGCATTCGCGATCGACTTGCCGAGCGAGGTCTTCCCGACGCCGGGCGGGCCGACGAGGCACAGGATCGGACCCTTGAGCTTGTTGGTGCGGTTCTGGACGGCCAGATACTCGACAATGCGCTCCTTCACCTTCTCGAGGCCGTAGTGCTCCTTGTCGAGCACCTCCTGCGCCTCGGCGAGGTCCTTCTTGACCTTGCCGCGGATGCCCCACGGGATCGACAGCAGCCAGTCGAGGTAGTTTCTCACCACCGTCGCCTCGGCCGACATCGGGCTCATCTGCTTCAGCTTCTTGAGCTCGGCGAGCGCCTTGTCGCGCGCCTCCTTGGACAGCTTGGTGCTCTCGATCTTCTCCTCGAACTCGGAGATGTCGTCGCGCTCGTCGGAATCGCCGAGCTCCTTCTGGATCGCCTTCATCTGCTCGTTCAGGTAGTACTCGCGCTGCGTCTTCTCCATCTGACGCTTGACGCGGCTGCGGATCTTCTTCTCGACCTGCAGCACGGAGATCTCGCTCTCCATCAGCGTATAGACGCGCTCGAGACGGGTCGAGATGACCGTCGTCTCCAAGACCTCCTGCTTGTCGGCGATCTTGATCGCCAGATGCGAGGCGATGGTGTCGGCGAGCTTGGAATAGTCCTCGATCTGCGAGATGGTGCCGAGCACCTCCGGCGAGATCTTCTTGTTGAGCTTGACGTAGTTCTCGAACTGGGAGATGGCCGAGCGGGCCAGCGCCTCGATCTCGTCCTGCGAGCCGACCTCCTCGGCGACGCGGGCGACCTCCGCCTCGAAGTAGTCGGCATTGTCGGTGTAGCGGACGATCCGCGCCCGCGCCGTGCCCTCGACCAGCACCTTGACAGTGCCGTCCGGCAGCTTCAGCAGCTGCAGCACAGAGGCGAGCGTGCCCATCTCGAAGATGGCATCCGTCGCCGGGTCGTCGTCGCCGGCATTCTTTTGCGCGGCGAGCAGAATCTGCTTGTCGGCGCGCATCACCTCCTCGAGCGCCGCGATCGACTTCTCACGGCCGACGAATAGCGGCACGATCATGTACGGGAAGACGACGATGTCGCGCAGCGGGAGGACCGGGTACAGCTCCTCCTTGTTGCCGACCTTCGGCTTGGTCTCTTTCACGTCGCTCATGGTCCTGTCCATCCGGCTCGAACCGGCTCGGGGCGGCGCGCCCGCGATCCAGTCCTGTTAGCGTGACTCGCCCTCGGCTCGGCCAGCCGCCCGATCCCTTGCCGGCAATCGGGCCTCCGCCTCACGACGAGAGCGCCTCGCAGACACCAAGGGCGCGGCACCCGCAGGGCCAACCCTGCGACGAGCCGCGCACCTCCGCTTGGTCTCCAATTCTTAACATGGGGTCCGGCGCCACCTTATCAAGATCGCCGGCCGGGACGTCTGCTGTGGCCGGCGGGCCATGCCACGAGCGGAACGCGCGCGCTTCCTTCATGCCGCTGCCGGCTCAGGACGCGGTCGACCCTTTCTCCTCGACCCGCTCGGAGTAGATGCGCAGCGGACGCGCACCGCCTTCCACCACCTCGGGGCCGATGACGACCTCCTCGACGCCCTTCAGCGCCGGCAGATCGAACATCGTGTCGAGCAGGATGCCCTCCATGATCGAGCGCAGGCCGCGGGCGCCGGTCTTGCGCTCGATCGCCTTGCGCGAGATCGCCTTGAGCGCGTCGTTGGTGATGGTGAGCTTCACGTCCTCCATCTCGAACAGGCGCTGGTACTGCTTGACGAGGGCATTCTTGGGCTCGGTCAGAATCTGCACCAGCGCCGCCTCGTCGAGATCCTCGAGCGTGGCGATCACCGGCAGGCGGCCGATGAACTCCGGAATGAGGCCGAACTTCAGCAGATCCTCGGGCTCGACGCCGCGCAGCACCTCGCCGGTGCGCCGCTCGTCGGGCGCCGTGACCTTGGCGGAGAAGCCGATCGAGGTCCCCTTGCCGCGCCGCGCGATGATCTTCTCGAGCCCCGCGAATGCGCCGCCGCAGATGAACAGGATGTTGGTCGTGTCGACCTGCAGGAACTCCTGCTGGGGATGCTTGCGACCGCCCTGCGGCGGCACGGAGGCGATCGTGCCTTCCATGATCTTGAGCAGAGCCTGCTGCACGCCCTCGCCCGACACGTCGCGGGTGATCGAGGGATTGTCGGATTTCCGCGAGATCTTGTCGACCTCGTCGATGTAGACGATGCCGCGCTGCGCCCGCTCGACGTTGTAGTCGGCGTTCTGCAACAGCTTGAGGATGATGTTCTCGACGTCCTCGCCGACGTAGCCGGCTTCGGTCAGGGTCGTTGCATCGGCCATCGTGAACGGCACGTCGAGGATGCGGGCCAGCGTCTGCGCCAGCAACGTCTTGCCGCAGCCGGTCGGGCCGACCAGCAGGATGTTCGACTTGGCGAGCTCGACGTCGTTGTTCTTGGCCGCGTGATTGAGCCGCTTGTAGTGGTTGTGGACCGCCACCGAGAGCACCCGCTTGGCGTGGTCCTGGCCGATCACATAGGAGTCGAGGACGGTGCAGATCTCCTGTGGTGTCGGCACGCCGTCGCGCGACTTGACGAGGGTGTTCTTGTTCTCCTCGCGGATGATGTCCATGCACAGCTCGACGCATTCATCGCAGATGAATACGGTCGGCCCCGCGATCAGCTTTCTGACCTCGTGTTGGCTCTTGCCGCAGAACGAGCAGTAGAGGGTGTTCTTTTCTTGAGCCATTCTCGCCTTCCACCCTTCCACAGGAGCCCGTCCCGGCAACTGCCAGACGATCTCGCAATCCGTGGCGCCAATCCAGCCGACGCCGTGCCACACCCGCCCCGAAGCACTGAATCCCTGTAACCGATCTGAGCACGCTAGGCTTGTCCAGATCAAGAATGGATTAACAGCTGTATGGCCCGAGTCGCGGGGCCAGCGACCCGATTGCCACACAAGTGTTGCCATCCGGTCAGCCGCCCCGCCGGCCGGACGTTGCGTCGGCGGCGCATCTTCTGCCGCGCCCCCGTGTTCGCAATAGGGCCCCCGCGTGGCGCCGCGATGCCTGCACGGGCGCACCGGGCGCAGCCCCCCTCACCCCCGCCGGAGGCGCTGGAGGGCCTCAGGCGCCTTTCGCGGCTGAGATCGCCGCCTCGGTGTCCTCGCGCTTCGTCAGCACCCTGTCGATGATGCCGAAATCGCGCGCCTGGTCCGCAGTCATGAAGTAGTCGCGATCGAGCGTGCGTTCAATGGTGTCGTAGTTCTGCCCGGTATGGCCGACATAGACCTCGTTCAGCCGCCGCTTCATCTTGATGATGTCCTCGGCGTGGCGCTCGATGTCGGAAGCCTGACCGGAGAAGCCGCCCGACGGCTGATGCACCATGATGCGCGCATTCGGCAGCGCAAACCGCATGCCCTTGGTGCCGGCGCACAACAACAGCGAGCCCATCGACGCCGCCTGGCCGATGCAAAGCGTCGCCACGTCCGGCTTGATGAACTGCATCGTGTCGTAAATCGCCATGCCCGATGTCACCACCCCGCCCGGCGAGTTGATGTACATCGAGATCTCCTTCTTCGGGTTCTCGGCCTCGAGGAACAGGAGCTGCATGCAGATCGACGCCGCCATGTGGTCCTCGATCGGTCCGGTGACGAAGATGATGCGCTCTTTCAGCAGCCGCGAGGGGAGATCGTAGCCGCGCTCGCCGCGGTTGGTCTGCTCCACCACCATCGGCCAGAAGGTGTTGGTGATCGTATCGATGGGATCGCGCATGGGCCCTCGTTCTCCGCTTCGCCGGCTCGCCCGGCCAGTTCACGCGCCGCGGTGAAAGGCCGCGGCGACGCCTCGAATTGAGACACGCGGCCGGTCGTTGGCCGCGCCCGAGCCTTGTGTCAGGCTTCCTGCTCGGTGACCTCGGCAACCCGCTTCATCAGCTCCTCCTTGGTCACCTTGCTCTGGCTCGGCTTCGCCAGCTCGAGCACGAAATCGACCACCTTGTCCTCGAAGATCGGCGCTCTGAGCTCCTGGATCGCGCCGGGTGTCTTCTCGAAATACTCGTAGACGAACTTCTCCTGGCCCGGATAGCGCCGCGCCTGCTCGACCAGCGCCCGGCGCAGCTCGTCCTGCGTCACCTCGATCTTGTTCTTGTCGCCGAGCTCGCCGATGACGAGCCCGAGCCGGACGCGACGCTCCGCGAGCCGCTTGTACTCCGCGCGCGCCTCGTCCTCGGACTTGCCCTCGTCGGCGAGCGTCTTGCCCGAGCGCTCGAGGTTGCGAACGAGTTGCTCCCAGATGTTCTCGAATTCGCGCTCGACGAGGCTTCCCGGCAGCTCGAACGTGTGCGCCTTGTCGAGCGCATCGAGCAACTCGCGCTTCAGCTTCAACCGCGCGGCCGCGTCGAGCTCGCCCTGCAGCTGGGCGCCGACCACCTCCCTGAGCTTCGCCAGGCTCTCCAGCCCGAGCGTGGTCGCGAGCGCATCGTCGATCGCCGGCTTGATCGGCCTGGCGACCTCCTTGACCTTGACGTCGAACGTTGCCGCCTTGCCGGCCAGGTCCGGCGCCGGATACTCGTCGGGAAAGCGCGCCGAGACGACGCGCTCCTCGCCGCTGGTGGCGCCGATCAGGCCGTCCTCGAAGCCCGGGATGAAGTTGCCCTGGCCGATCACCAGCGCCATGTCCTCGTCCGAGCCGTTCTCGAACGGCACGCCGTCGATCTTGCCGACGAAGTCGACCGTCACCCGGTCGCCCTTCTCGGCCGCACGGCCCGCGTCCGGCTCGAATGTCGTCGCCCGGTCGGCCAGGTCGCCGACCGCCTTGTCGATGTCCGCCGGATCGACCTCGGCCACCAGCCGCTCGAGCTTGATCTCGGCGAGGTCGGTGATCTCGATCGCCGGCAGCACCTCGAACGACATCGAGTAGGCGAAATCGGCCTCGCCGGAGATCACCTTCTCGATCTCGTCCTTGTCCTCCGGGAGCGAGATGTCGGGCTGCAGTGCCGGCCGCTCCTTGCGCTCGGAGATTGCCTGCGTGCTCGTCTCCTTGACCGCCTGCTCGAGCACCTCGGCCATCAGCGAGCGGCCGAACACCTTCTTGAGATGGGCGACGGGCACACGGCCCTTGCGGAACCCCTTGAGCTGGACCCGATCCTTGACCTCGTCGAGTCGGCGCGAGAACCGCTCGCCGAGTTCGTCCTGCCTCAGCACGATCCTGAGCGTGCGCTTCAATCCGTCGGTGTTCGTTTCCGTAACTTGCATCGACCTGCTGTCCCAGCTCTGTTCGACTTCGCAACTCTGGCTCGCAACTGCGACTCCTAGCCCGTGGCAGCGCGCCACGGCAGCCACCAGGCCTCCGCTCGACCGCCTCGCGAGCAGACGATTTTGGTGCGGGCGGAGGGACTTGAACCCCCACGGCCAAGGCCACCAGAACCTAAATCTGGCGTGTCTACCAATTCCACCACGCCCGCCGGCGTCCTGCCCCGCGAGCCCTGGAGGCGAGCCTCAATAGCACACCCGGCCGCGGAGATACCACGATTTGTCGAGCGAGGCCGGCTCGGCACGGGATGAAGCGAGCGAGCCGGCTCGAGGCCGGATTTCTTAGCGCGGAGAGGGGACGCACTTCAACGCCGCTCGGCGGCCGAGGCCACCAGGGCAATTCAATTCTCTACTGCCGCCTCTCTCGTCCATCTCCCGGCACGGGAGAGGGTGCCCGAACGGCGGGTGAGGGATGTGCCGTCGGCGATGGAGACCGTTGTGGGCAAGCCCATCCGGACTTCGGCCACCTTCTCCCCGCGGGAGAAGGGAAGTGGTGCGGCGCAGAATGAACTGAATCTCCCCGCCGAGGCCACGGCGGGCGCGACAGCGGGTCGCGCGGCCGAGCAAGGCAGCGGGTCGGATCAATTGTTCGACAGGAGCAGAATGGCCGCCGCCGCCGTCAGCGGCAGCAGGGCCATCGTGAATTTCTGATCCCACTCCCAGTCGCCGAGGCCGAGATAGACGGCGATCCCGGCGACGGCCAGCGCCACGAGCCACCTGACCATGGTCTTCGTCCGATCCAAATCGGGATGCGGCTCATTCCGCTCCCGGTCTGGACAGGGACCGTGCAAGCGCCTTGCCAGGGCGGCCAAAGGCTCCAACAGGACCCCACCGACCGCCGAGCATGGTGAAGGCCGGGCCGGCCCTCCACGCTATTTGAGCGGCCGCGGCGGATACGGTGCGTGGCCCCCACTGCCGAAGTGATAGCGCAACCCGACCTTGATCTCGTGCGCGGCAAGGTCGTGGATCCGCACGGGCGCCGCGCCGCCGGCGCCGCTCGCCGCCTCGCCGAGGTCGATGTAACGGTAGCCGAGGTCGAGGATCGCCCGCTCGGAGACCTGATAGCCGACGCCGGCCATCAGCGCCCAGGCGAACGAGCTGTCGGAATCGCCGCCGAGACGCACCCCGCCCGGCGTCAGCGTCACGTCGTCGGTGCTGTTCCAGGCGATGCCGAGGCCGGCGCCGAGATAAGGCACGAAGCCTCGAAAGTTGCCGAGGTCGTAGTAGCCGTTGACCATCAGCGCCAGCGAATCGACGCTGGTCGCCAGCGCCGTCACCGGGCCCGACGCAGGCGTGCCGTCGACGTCGCGGTCGCCGTGATAGCCGAGCACGAACTCGCCGCGCAGGCCGCGCGAGCCGGAGCCGCAGCCGATGCCGCCCTCGATCAGCCACGTGTCGCCGATCGACACGTTGGTGACCGCGCCGGTGACAATCGGCCCTGCCCCGGTGACATCGCCATCCCCGGCCCACGAGTAGCCGGCATCGCCGCGCAGGTAGCACGGTCCGGCGCCGGCGGCTGCGCCGGGACCAAAGGTATCCTTCATCGAGGCGATGTGCGGCAGGTCCGCGGCTCGGCCGGCGCCCGGCGCAAGCAAGAGGCCCGTTGCGATCATGGCGGCAATCCGGGTTGCATCGGCCCGCGTCATGGGTCTGTTCCTCTGGTCGGGGGGGGCCGGCGCCCCC
>JBFMEX010000077.1:0-14250 GCA_040752215.1 Pseudomonadota bacterium
CCCCATGCACCGCCGTCGAGCCCCGGGTCAGACCCGCCGGGTCTGACCCGTTCTCGGGCGTTCTGGCATCCGCCTCCAGCCTCCCCCACGGGGGGGGAGGGACGCGTTACGCCAGCGGCTCCGAGGCCTCCCCTCCCCCTGGCGGGGAGGGGTCGGGGGTGAGGGGGATCCCGACCGACGTTGCGGAGGGAATCCCGGCAAGAGCCTCGATCTCCAATCGGGCGCGCGCCGTCGCCGGTCCGGCGCCCTATCTCGGCGGTCTCAACGAGGGCCAGCGCGCGGCGATCGAGGCGCTCGACGGGCCGGTGCTGGTGCTCGCCGGCGCCGGCACCGGCAAGACGCGCGTGCTCACCACCCGCATCGCTCACATCCTCGCCACGGGGCGCGCGTGGCCGTCGCAAATCCTCGCCGTCACCTTCACCAACAAGGCCGCGCGCGAGATGAAGGAGCGCATCGGCGAGCTGGTCGGCGGCGCAGTCGAGGGCATGCCGTGGCTCGGCACCTTCCACGCCATCGGAGTCAAGATCCTACGCCGGCACGCCGAACTCGTGGGCCTGAAGTCCGGATTCACCATCCTCGATGCCGACGATCAGCTCCGCTTGATGAAACAGGTGATCGAGGCCGAGAACATCGACAAGGACCGCTGGCCGGCGCGCCAGCTCGCGCACCTGATCGACGGCTGGAAGAACCGCGGCCTCACTCCGGAGAAGGTGCCGGCCGGCGAGGCGTTCGCGTTCGCCGCCGGCAAGGGCCGCGATCTCTACGCCGCCTATCAGCGCCGCCTCAAGGAGCTCAACGCCTGCGATTTCGGCGACCTATTGCTCGAGGGTCTGCGCCTGTTTCTCGATCACCCGGACGTGCTCGCCGACTATCACCGCCGCTTCCGCTACATCCTCGTCGACGAGTACCAGGACACCAACGTCGCGCAGTACCTCTGGCTCAGGCTGCTCGCGCAAGGCTCGCCCAACATCTGCTGCGTCGGCGACGACGATCAATCGATATACCGATGGAGAGGAGCCGAGGTCGACAACATCCTGCGTTTCGAGAAGGACTTTCCGGGCGCGAAGGTGATCCGGCTCGAGCGCAACTACCGCTCCACTGGGCACATCCTCGCCGCCGCCTCTGGACTCATCGCCTTCAACAAGGGCCGCCTCGGCAAGACGCTCTACACCGACGACACGCTCGGCGCCAAGGTGACGGTCGCCAGCATGTGGGACGACGAGCAGGAGGCACGCGAGATCGCCGGCGACATCGAGAGCCTGCAGCGGGCCGAGCACCGACTCTCCGAGATCGCGATCCTGGTCCGCGCCTCGTTCCAGATGCGCGCGTTCGAGGATCGCTTCGTCAGCCTCGGCGTCCCCTATCGCGTCGTCGGCGGCCCGCGGTTCTACGAGCGGGCCGAGATCAAGGACGCGATCGCCTACCTCGAGATCACCCACAATCCGGTCAACGACCTGAAGCTCGAGCGCATCGTCAACGTGCCGAAGCGCGGCATTGGCGACACCAGCTTCAAGCGCGTGCACGAGCTGGCCCGCGCCCGCGCGATCCCGCTCTACCAGGCTTCGCGCGAGATCGTCGAGTCCGAGGACCTGCCCGGCAAAGCGCGCCGCGCGCTGGCCGACCTGATCCGCCAGTTCGAGCGCTGGCGCGCGCTCGCCGCCACAACGCGCCACACCCAGCTCGCCGAGCTGATTCTCGACGAGAGCGGCTACACCGCGATGTGGCAAGCCGACAAGAGCCCGCAGGCCGCCTCGCGGCTCGAGAACCTGAAGGAGCTGATCCGCTTCATGGATCAGTTCGACACGCTCGAAGGGTTCCTCGAGCATGTCAGTCTGGTCATGGATGCCGACCAGGCCGACGACGGCGACCGCGTCAGCCTGATGACTCTGCACGCCGCCAAGGGGCTCGAGTTCGACACCGTGTTCCTGCCCGGCTGGGAGGAGGGGCTGTTTCCGCACCAGCGCTCGCTCGACGAGGAAGGCCAGGCCGGTCTCGAGGAGGAGCGCCGGCTCGCCTACGTCGGGCTGACACGGGCCAAGCGTCTCGCCAAGGTCTCCTTCGCCCAGAACCGTCGCAACCGCGGGCTCTATCAGTCGGCCGCGCCGTCGCGCTTCGTCGACGAGCTGCCGGAGGCCAACGTCGAGATCGTCGAGACGCGAAGCCCGTTTGGCGGCGCGTATCAGAATTTCGGCGCGCTCTACGGCAATCCCTATGGCCAGAGTCGCTTCGACCGTCAGGCCGCGCCCGGCTTCAAGGCGAGCTACGGCACACCCGGCTGGCAGCGGGCTCAGCAGCAGCAGGCGCGCGAGGCGCCATCACGCCCACGCCCGCCGGTCACCATCGAGGGCCAGCTCGTCGCCGCCTCCTCGGCCGACGCCGAGTTCGCGATCGGCGAGCGCGTGTTCCACCAGAAGTTCGGCTATGGCCGCATCGCCCACGTCGACGGCAACAAGCTGACGATCGATTTCGAGCACTCCGGCCAGAAGCGCGTCATAGCGAGCTTCGTCGAGCGGCATTGAGAGGGCCGATCGGCGATCACTCCGCCGGCACCGCGGCCGCCATGGTCTCGCTCCCCGGCCGCTCGGTCGCGGCGAGCGCCCAGCGGATAGCGGTCGCCTCGTCGAACGCCAGTCGCTCGTCGAGGCCGGCGACGAACGCCTCCCAGGCCTCGAGGCTCGCCGCGCTGACCGCGACCAGCACCGACGCGCCCTTGGCGAGCGCCGCCTCGATCGCATCGCGGAAGCCCTTGCCCTCGGTCTCGCGCTTGCCGAACTTGTTGACGATCAGCACGTCGATGCCGCGCTCGATCGACGCTTCGACCAGCCCGACGACCTCCTCGAGCCCGCGCGGGTCGAGCCGGCAGCCGCGCGCCAGCGGTCCGCGGTTCTCCGAGATGAGCACCCGCCGCCCCGAGGCCAGATCCTCGAGCGACATGTCGCACGAGCAGCGGTTGCCGTCATCGGAGTTGATCTGGATCGCGCCGCCGAGCCGAAGCCCGCTGCTGCGCAATGCCGCTGCGACCGCCGCCAGTACGACGTCGACCTCGGCGCCCTTGCCGGGATCGTAGACGAACGAGGCGATGCGCATGGCGGTGCTTCCGGGCTCTGATGTGAGAACGACAGCACCTTAGGCTCGTTCTGGCCGGGTGCAAGCCGGCCCGTCGCCGCCGCCGGCCAGAGCGGCTCGGCCCGGCGCCGCTGCGACAACCGTCCACAGCTTTTTCGCTCGCGATCAACATATTGATGTGGCTAGCAAAAGCGTCGCGTCGCGATTCTGACGCAGGGGCTGAGAATGAGTTTCCACCCGTAGCTGCTGGATCGTCCGTCGCGTACCGATACTCTCGGTGACCGTAGGGCTGGCCGAGCAGGTTTCGACGAGCGGGCCGATGTGAGTACCAGGGTTTGGCGTCATGCCGCAGTTGAACGACAACGAGCTCGCTGTGCTCGAGCTGCTCGCGATGGGTCCGCGGTCCTATTTCCCGCCGCAGGTGCAGCCATTGGCCGAGACCTTGTCGCGCTCGGGGCTCGCGATTCTAGCCGATGGCCGCTGGTACGTGACCGCCGCCGGCTTGCGCCAGACCAACCGCACGGTGCATTGAGGCACAGCTCTACTTCCGCTCATCCTCGCGCGTGAACGGCACGAACGCCACCGGCACGATGCGACGCTCGCGCAGCGTTCCGTCCGCCTTCTTCTCGATCGCCATCAGCTCCTGCGAGAAATCGCCGACCGGGATCACCAGCCGACCGCCCGGCCTCAGCTGTGCGATCAGCGCCGGTGGAACATGGCCCGCTGCCGCCGTGACGATGATGCCGTCGAATGGCGCTGCCTCCGGCCAGCCGCCGTATCCGTCGCCGATCCGGGTCGTCACGTTGGCGTAGCCGAGCCTCGCGAGTGTGCGCGCCGCCTCCTCACCGAGCGGGCGCACGATCTCGATCGAGTAGACCTCCTTGGCGAGCAGCGACAGCACCGCCGCCTGATAGCCCGAGCCGGTGCCGACCTCGAGCACCCGCGCCTCCGGCGTCAGCTCCAGGAGATCGGTCATCAGCGCGACGATGAAGGGCTGCGAGATCGTCTGCCCGTGGCCGATCGGCAGCGGCCGGTTGTCGTAGGCCGCATGCCGCCGCGCCATCGGCACGAACTCGTGGCGCGGCACGCGTTCCATTGCCGCGGCCACCCGCTCCGACAGCGTCTCGCGCCGGGTCTCGACGGCGGCCTCGGCCATCATCGCCCGGATCTCGGCCACCATCTGGCGGCGCGGCGCCGCCCATTCGTCGGCACTGGTCATGCCCGTCGACCCCATGAGTAGCGCGGCGGCGACGAGTGCAAGGAATGCTGCCGGCAACCGTCGCAACGTCGGCCTCGCGGAATTTGTACCCGATCGAGAACAACATAATTTCAACATTGGCGCACCGTCTCCTGCCTTGCGGATCATCAAGCCCAAGGGAGTCATGTATGGTGTTCAACCGCAGGAGTGACACGAGACCCGCACCGGCGGCGCCGGTCGCGACGCCCACCCGGCCGGTCGATACGGCGGCCGGCCCGGCACCGACGCCCGACGCGGGCACGTCTGCCGATTCGGTGATCGGCCCCGGCTTCATGCTCGAAGGTGACGCCATCACGATCCGCTGCAAGGGCTCGCTCAGGGTCGACGGCAACATCCACGCCGATCTGCACACCAGCCGGCTGACCATTGGCAAGGACGCGGTGATCAGTGGCGCCATCGCTGCCGAGCAGGTCGACGTCTACGGGCAGGTGCGCGGCGCCATCCATGCGCGCCACCTCGTGCTGCACAGCACGGCCGAGGTCGAGGGCGACCTCGTCAGTCACGAGCTGACCGTCGAGCAGGGTGCGAGCTTCGACGGGCGCTCGCGCAAGGCCAAGGACCCGGCCGAGATCCAGCCACAGCTCGACGGCCCAGCGGCCAAGCCGGCGCCGCCGGCGCCGGCGCCGCATGCCGCTCCGCAGGTGCACGCTGTGCCGCTGCCGAACGGCCAGTCCAAGATCCTGCATTCCTGATCTCGCTCGAAGCTTTGGTGGACGCAGCAGGTCGTTGCGTCCGCCGCAGAGCTCAGGCTGCGCTACGCTTGCCCTTGATCAGCTCCCAGGCGACGTTGATCTGCTTGATGCGCTCCTCGCGCGCGAGGCGATCCGGCTCGTCGCCGGCGAGATCGGGATGCCAGCACATGCGCAGCGCATCGACGACCTTCTTCAGCACGCTCTCCGCCACGTTGGGATTGACGCCCAGCACCTCGTAGGCCTCGCTTTCGGTGCGCGGCAGCGCGGCGCCGTCGCGAGCCGCGGGCCCGAGGCTGCGCGCCGCCCCCTCGGCGATGCGCCGGATGCGCTCGATCTCGCGGATCATGGCACGGAACAGCGCGCCGGCGCGCTTGCCGCCCTCCTCGCCGTCGCTGGCCGCCGCCCGGATCGCTCCCAGTCGATTGCGCAGGGCGGCGATCTCCTGCCGCAGCACGTCCTGCAGCGCGCCGGCGACCGTCAGCCGTCCGACGGCGGTCTCGCACTGCCCGAGCAGCGCCTCCACCGCCTCGGCCGCATTGTCGACGCTCGCATCCGCAGCCCCGCTCGCCGCGCGCTGCGCCCGCATTCTCAGCGCGGCGCCGGCGATGCGCTCCCGCAACAGCCCGAGCGGTGACAGCGACAGCCGTTGCAGATGAGCCGGCACGAGACCGCGCGACCAGGCGAGTCCGCCGGCGGCGCTCACGAGCAGCGACAACGTGAGAAGGGTGGCGACGAGTCCCGTTCCGGTGGGCTCGGCATCGCCGCGGATCACCGTCGTCGGCCAGTGCGCGGCGACCACCGTGGCGTCCCCCGGGCGAGCGAGCGAAGCGGTCTCGAGCGGCGGCAGAGCCTCCGAGACGACGACCCTCTCGGTCAGCGAGCGCGGTCCGGTGAAGGCCGACGGCAGCACCGCCTTGGCGGGCGTGGCCTGCACCGCCTCGGCTCCACCTGCGAGCACGAGTCTGGCTCCGAGCTCGCCAATCGGCGCGAAGCCGACGGGCAGCGACAGCGGCTTGGCATCGACCTGCTCGGGCACGCATCCGCGCTTTGACGGCGGCAGCAGATGACTCGGCCCGACGAGGGCCAGCACCCGTTCGGAGGGCCCGCTGCAGGCCGTGGTCGCGGCACCGCGTCGGGCCAGCGTGATGTTGAGCCGCCCCTTGTCGAGCCATGCCCGCTGCGTCGGCCAGCTGCCGAGCTGGGCCGCCACCTCGACCCACGGCACCCGGCCGCCCTGGCAGGCGAGATCGAAGCGGTGCAGCATCAGTGTCCGGCAGCGCGCCGGGGCGGTACCATCGCAAGCGGTGAACGGCTGCTCCGCGCGTCGGCCAAGCACCAGGTACGTGCGCTCGCTCGACGGCTCGACGACGAGCCGCCCGTTCTCGATCCCGCAATTGAACGGCATCACCAAGCGCTCGAGCGCCGCCGCCGGACGGCCGAGCGGCGCGCCGGCCGCTGCGGCCAGCAACGCCAATAGAACCGAGACGACGTGTCGGCGCACCCCAAAGCCCCCGCTTTCAATCGCGACCGCATTCGCTTCTCGCAAGCCAACATGGACGCGATCATGGCGCAAGGGGAATAATGCCCAACATATTGATTGTCCCGAAATGCTCACTCGTGGGCGAAGTCGGCGCCGTCGGGCTCAGCGGATGGTGGCTCCGGGCCTTCATGGCCCTGCCGCCGCTCGGCGTGAGGCTCGACAAGGGGAGAGGCGGGCCCTAGAAATTGACCCGCGCGACCGCCTTCGGGGGGCTGGGTGGTGGTGGTCGCATCCTCGCTGGGCACGCACCTCGGGAGGGAGGGAGAGTTATGTCGTCCGCCACCACGGTCCCGCCCCTGGCCGGCGCTGAGCCGGATTGCTCGATTCCCGACGAACTGGATCCCGTCTCCGCCGCCGTGCTGATGCCGGAGCAGGATCCGGGTCGCGAGACGTTTATTCCCGTCACCCGATTCGCGCTCATGGACCGCCTCACCGTGCCGCAGGCCTGGCCAGACGGCACCGCCGCCGACGCGCGCCGCTTCTTCCGCTACCTCGACTATTGGCGCCATCAGCAGTATGCGGCCGAGTTGCTCGACTTCGAGCAGAGCTACGAACCGTTCAGCCCCGACAGCGATCTCTTGACCACCCGGCGTTACACGGCCGAGGAGAAGGCAGTCATGCAGCGGCGCGTCATCACCCAGATGACTCGCATTCTCGAGCAGGCCAACTATCGGCGCATCGATCCGTCCCAGGTCGAGCTGATCCTGACGCGCGAGACCCATTATGGCCTCGACCTGCACGTCGACTTCACCGCCTTCGAGGAGGTGCTGATCTTCTATCGCGGCGCTTCGACGAAGCGCGACCAGCGGCGCAGCTACAAGAAGTTCTTCCGCAAGGAGGAGTTCGACGTCCCGATCTTCCGCCGCCTGTTCCTGCTGTTCAAGCTGAAGCCGTTCGAGACGCGCGTGCGCGAGGTGATGGCCAAGGAGAAGGTCGACCGCAAGGAGGCGGAGAAGATCATCAGGAAGCTGCGCGCGATGGTCCCCGGCGAGGTGCGCGAGGACAACATCTACATGAAGCTCTTCAAGAACATTCCGCGGAGCGACATCGAGATGGTGTTCCCGAACACAGTCGTGAAGTTCCGCATGATGGACAAGATCAAGCTCGGCGTAACGGCCAGCGGCGGCCTCGGCATGGGCGCGGTCGGCGCCGCCGGCAAGCTGGCGCTGGTCGCCTCCAATCCGATTGCCGCCGCCGGAGCGGTGGTCAGCCTCGGCGCGGTCGCCGCCCGACAGGTCATCAGCTTCATGAACCAGAAGCAGCGCTACATGGTGGTGATGGCGCAGAACCTCTACTTCCATTCGATGGCCGACAATCGCGGGGTGGTGATAAAGCTCGCCGATCGCGCCGCCGAGGAGGACGTCAAGGAGGAGATGCTGCTCTATTCGGTGCTGGCGAAGGAGCAGGCGCGCCGCCGCGATCTGCTTGCCATCGATCGCGCCATCGAGCAGTACCTCACCGCGAGCTTCGGCGTGCACGTCGATTTCGACCTCGAGGACGCGCTCGATCGGCTGATCGGGGATGGTCTCGTCACCGAGGGACCCGACGGCATCCTGCGCACCCTGCCTCCGCGCGAGGCGGCGCGCCACCTCGACGCCAAGTGGGACGTCTTCCTCGACCATCTTCCCGATCCGACGCACGGCGAGGGTGTCGAGTTCGAGGGCAACGGCACGGCAGACAAGGCGAGCTCGGCAGCGTGAGCGGCACCTCGAGCCTTTGTTGTCCCGGCGACGCCACTGCCCTCCGGGCCGCGCGGTCATGAGCACGACCAAGCTCGTCGCATCGGTTGCGACCCAGTGGCTGGCGAGCCGTGTCGCCACCGCTCTGGGGGAGCTTGTCGATCCGGCGCCCGACGCCGTGACGATGTTCGAGGAGGGCAGCGGCGCCCGCGTCGAGGCCTACTATGACCAACCGGTCGATCCCAACGTGCTGCGCGCTCGCTTGACGGAACTTCTCGGCGATCCGGCGCCTGATCTCGCCATCGAACCAGTGCCGGCAGAGAACTGGGTCGTGATCTCGCAGGCGGCGCTGCCGCCGGTGCGTGCCGGGCGCTTCGTCGTGCACGGCAGCCACGACCGCGGCCGCATCCCGCTCGGCCCAGGCGCCATCCTGATCGACGCCGGCGCGGCGTTCGGCACCGCCCATCACGCGACGACGGCGGGCTGCCTGCTGGCGATCGACCGCGCGACCCGCCGGAGGCGCTTCCGCTCCGTGCTCGACCTCGGCTGCGGCACCGGAGTGCTCGCCATCGCGGCCCGGCGTGCACTTGCCGGCTCGGGCACGCGCATCATCGCGACCGACATCGATCCCGATGCCGTGCGCGTGGCGCGCGAGAATGTGCGTGCCAACCGCGAGGGCCTCCGCATCGACGTGCTGCTCGCGGACGGCCTCTCGCACCCACGCCTGCGTTCGGCGGCCGGGTTCGACCTCGTCGTCGCGAATATCCTCGCCGGCCCGCTCGCGATGCTGGCGAAAGACGTCCGCCGCATCACGGCGCCGCGCGGCGTGCTGGTGTTGTCGGGCATTCTCCTCGGGCAGGCGGCGGCCGTGGTCGCCGCCTACCGGGCGCAGGGCTTCACGCTGCTGCGCTTCGACCGCCGCGCCGAATGGGCGACGTTGGCACTCGTCAGGCGGCCCGCTTGCGCCGCATCAGCCAAGCGCGCGGCGTGAAGCGCTCGCGCACTCTCACCCGGGCCACCTCGTCGGGCGCGATGCCGATGTCGAGGAGCAGGCGCTCGTCCATCTCGGCCAGCGTGGCACGCACGCGCCGCTCGGCGAGCGCGCGCCGCCATGTTGCGACCATGCCTTCAATTGCGCTGCGGCTCTCGCCGACAGCGCTCGAATCCATGATGTGCTTGGCGTCGGCGCCGGGGCCGAGATGCAACGGTCCACCCGTCGCGACACAGATCCTCATGACACTCCTCTCAGGGCCAGAGCAGCACGGTCTCGCCCGGCGCCTTGCGGATCTCCGCGATATCGGCCGGGCTATGGCCGAGTGCTGCCAGATCGGCATCCGTCATGGTGCGCAGGTACGGCCTGACGTAGCGGGCCGCCTTTGCCTCCTGATGGCGGGCATAGGTCGCCACGAAGCGACTGAAGAAATTTCCGGTCTCCGTCGGAACCGACGGAGCCGGCACGGCCAGCGGATGGCCGAGGAAGGTGGTGCTCATGATCGTCTCAACCTTTTCCGGTCGGCTTCGGCCCCCGGCATTTGCTGCCTTTGCGGTCAGCCGAAGCGATTGACGCGAACGTAAGTGCGTCGACCGGGATCGGAAAGGCTTTTTGCTGCATCGCAGCAATGCGGAGCGCGCATGAAAGGCCAATCGGTCGCAGGCGCGGTCACGAAATATTCACGGTTGCGGGTCGCCCCGGTTCACCTGCGTTGCCGGCCTGTAGGACCACGACTAAGAAGGACGCATGTTCCAGAGCTTCGACAACTCCGCCGATTCCACCCAGTCCGCGGCCCGCGTTGCCCGCGTGCGAGTGTTGATGGCCAAGGCCGGGCTCGACGCGCTCTTGGTCCCGCGCGCCGACGAGCACCAGGGCGAATACGTGCCGCCCTCTGCCGAGCGGCTGGCGTGGCTGACCGGGTTCACCGGCAGCGCGGGGCTCGCCGTTCTGACCCTCCGGAGCGGGGCGCTCCTGGTCGATGGCCGCTACACTGTGCAGGCCCGTCGGCAGGTCGATACCCGCCTGTTCGAGCTGCCGGCGCTCGGCCGGCCGCGGCTCGGCGAGTGGCTCGCCGAGAAGGTCGGCAAGGGCGCCGTGGTCGGCTTTGATCCGTGGCTACACACGGCGGCCGAGGTCTCGCGCCTCGAGGCTCAGCTCGCACCCAAGGGCGTGAAGTTGAGGCCGACGCCGCGCAATCTCGTTGACCGCGCCTGGGGGACAGAGCGTCCCGAGCCGCCGCGGGCTCCGATCATCGTCCAGCCGTTGAAACGCGCCGGCCGTTCACCGGCCGATAAGATCGCCGACGTGCAGCGCCAGCTCGCGGACTCCGGCCAGACGGCGCTGATTCTCACTCTGCCGGACTCGATCTGTTGGCTGCTCAACATCCGCGGCTCGGACGTGGCGCACAACCCGGTCGTGCTCGCGTTCGCAATTGTGCCCGCCAATGGCCGGCCCGAGCTGTTCGTCGCGCCGGAGAAGGTGACAGACGAGGCGCGCGCGCATCTCGCGGGCCTGGTCCGCCTGTCGCCGCCCGAGGCGCTGTTGGACCGCGTGCGTGCACTGAGGAAGGCCGGCGCTCGCGTGCGCATCGATCACGATAGCGCCGCCTGGGCGCTGGTCGGGGCCCTGGGCCCGAAGCTCGCCGAGAAGGGGGCCGATCCGTGCGTGCGCCTCAAGGCGGCCAAGAACGCCGCCGAGCTCGCCGGCGCCCGCGCCGCGCACGAGCGCGATGGCGTCGCCGTCGTCCGCTTCCTCGCCTGGCTCGACCGCGGGGCGCCGAAGGGAAAGGTCGACGAGATCGAGGCCGTGCGCCGACTCGAGTCCTTTCGCGCCGATACGAACGCGCTCGCCGAGATCAGCTTCGACACCATCTCCGGCTCCGGTCCCAACGGCGCCATCGTCCACTACCGCGTGACCGCCGACACCAACCGCCGGCTCGGTAAGGGCGAGCTGTTTCTGATCGACTCCGGCGGCCAATACCCCGACGGCACCACCGATATCACCCGCACGGTGGCGATCGGCAAGCCGAGCGAGGAAATGCGCGAGCGCTTCACACTGGTGTTGAAGGGCCATATCGCCATCGCCACAGCGCGATTTCCCAAGGGCACGCGCGGCATCGACCTCGATCCGTTCGCGCGCCGCGCGCTGTGGGAGAGGGGTCTCGACTACGACCACGGCACCGGCCACGGCGTCGGCAGCTATCTTTCGGTGCACGAGGGCCCGCAGTCGATCTCCAAGTCGGGTATGGTGGCGCTGGAGCCCGGCATGATCTGCTCCAACGAGCCGGGCTACTACAAGGAAGGCGCCTACGGTATCCGCATCGAGAACCTCGTCGTCGTCACGCCGCCAGCGACGCCGGACGGCGGCGACCGCGAGATGATGGGCTTCGAGACGCTGACGTTGGCGCCGATCGACCGCCGACTCGTGGCGCGCAAGCTGCTCAGCGAGGCCGAGCGCGCATGGCTCGACGCATACCACGCGCGCGTCGCCGCGGTGCTTGCGCCCAAGCTGGACGCAGAGACGGCCCGTTGGCTCGCTGCCGCATGCGCCCCGATCTGAGAATGGACCGGCAAGCGACGAGCAATAGCGAGACATGGAAGCGCCGGCTGGTCGACGACGCGACGCGAGCCGGATTCGTCGCGGTTGGCGTCACGCGCCCCGAGGCCGATTGGCCCGCGGCGCGTTGGCTCGCCGAATCGATTGCTGCCGGCCGGCACGGCGACATGAGCTGGATGGCCTCGACCTCCGACCGTCGCGCGAGCCCCGCCGCGCTGTGGCCCGAGGCGCGCTCGGTCGTCATGCTGGCAATGAGCTACGCGCCCGAGCGCGATCCGCTCGACGTTCTGTTCGAGCCGTCCCGTGCCGCGATCTCCGTCTATGCGCAATCGAAGGACTACCACGACATCCTGAAGGGCCGGCTGAAGCAGGTTGCCGCTCGATTCGCCGCTGCGAGCGGCGCCGACGTCAAGGTGTTCGTCGACACCGCGCCGCTGATGGAGAAGCCGCTCGCCGCCGCCGCCGGACTCGGCTGGCAAGGCAAGCACACCAACCTCGTCTCGCGCGAGCATGGATCGTGGCTGTTCCTCGGCGCGATCCTGACCACGGCCGAACTGCCCGCCGACACGCCCGAGGCCGACCACTGCGGCAGCTGCCGGCGCTGCCTCGACGTCTGCCCGACGCAGGCCTTTCCGGCCCCCTATGTGCTCGATGCGCGCCGCTGTATCGCCTACCTGACCATCGAGATGAAGGGACATATCCCGCGGGAGTTTCGCCGTGCGGTCGGAAATCGCGTGTTCGGCTGCGACGATTGCCTCGCGGTGTGCCCGTGGAACAAGTTTGCCGCTGCCGCGCGCGATGCTGCACTTGCGGTGCGCGACGCGTGCGACAGCCCGCCGCTGTCCGAACTCTTGTCGCTCGACGACGGCGGCTTCCGCGCCCGCTTCATCGGCACGCCGATGAAGCGCACCGGCCGCGACCGCGTGGTGCGCAACGCGCTCATCGCCGCAGGCAACTCGGGTGACCCGACGCTGCTGGCGCACGTTATGACATTGCTCGGCGACGATAGCGCGCTCGTTCGCGCCATGGCGGTGTGGGCACTGCGGCGCCTCGCCTCCCGAGAGCGCATTGACGCCGAGGCGCGACGCTGCTTGCCTCGCGAACGCGACGAGGACGTGAGGACCGAGTGGCTGATCGAGGAGACGAGCGAGTGACCCGGGGCGAGCATCTCCTCTGCTTCGGCATGGGCTTTTCCGCGCGACGCCTCGCCGAGCACCTCGTTCCCGAGGGCTGGGGCGTCACCGGTACTGCGACCAGCGCCGACGGCGTCGCGCGCATCGCCGCCAAGGGCTATGCAGGTCTGCTGTTCGACGGCACCGCGCCCGGCGCGCATGTTGCCGCCGCGCTCGCCACCGCCACTCATGTCGTCGTCTCCGTTCCGCCGGACGATGCCGGCGACCCGGTGCTGCGCCACCACGGCAGCGACCTCGCCGCCGCGGCGTCGGTGCGCTGGATCGGCTACCTGTCCACCGTCGGCGTCTACGGCGACCGCAAGGGCGCCTGGGTCGACGAGACCAGCCCGCCGACCCCCGTCAACGACCGCTCGCGCCGCCGCCTCCTCGCCGAGGATGCATGGCTCTCCTTCGGCAGAGAAAGCGGCAAGCGAGTGCAGATCTTCCGCCTCGCAGGGATCTACGGACCGGGGCGCAGCGCCATCGACAACCTGCGCGCCGGTCGGGCGCAACGGGTCGTCAAGCCAGGCCAGAAATTCAACCGCATCCACGTCGACGACATCGCCGGAGTGCTGATCGCGGCGATGCGCAGCGATAGCCGGCACACGATCTTCAACGTCACCGACGACGAGCCGGCGGCGCCGCAGGACGTCGTCGCCTATGCCGCACATCTCCTCGGGCGCGAGCCGCCGCCGGAGGTGAAGCTCGAGGAGGCGGAGCTCTCTGCCATGGCGCAGAGCTTCTTCAACGAGAGCAAGCTCGTCTCCAACGCGCGCATCAAGGAGGCGCTCGGCGTCACGCTCGCCTATCCGACCTACCGCGAGGGGCTCGCCGCCATCGCCGCATCCTGAGGCCCATTCAGGCTGCGTTCAAAATCCATCCGCTTTATTGCCGGAATTGTCGCCGATTGTTGCCGCATGTGGGCAGGCTCGAGGCCACCTCGAAGCCGCCACCGGTGCGGACCGGCCGGCAAGGGTGGCTTCGCGCGCCTCGGCGCGCACAGGAATGTGGGGCATTGTCATGAGTTGCGCGAACGTCGTCCGCCAGCTGCTGGCGAGCGTCATCGTGGTTGCCGCCGGCATCGGCTTCGTCACTCCCGCCTCGGCCGATGCCGAGCGTGCCGCCCGGGCGCTGGCGGAGAAATTCTCTGCCGCTGCCGACGAGGCCGATCGTAAGGCGGCAGAAGCGGCCGAGGAAGCCGAGCGGCGCAAGCTCGAGGAAGCCGATATGCTGGCGCGCGCCCGCGCCGAGCAGGAGGCCCGCGATGCCGCTGCGGCCGCCGCCGAGGAGGCCGCC
>JBFMEX010000078.1:0-34856 GCA_040752215.1 Pseudomonadota bacterium
AGGGGAGCCGGACGCACCGACCACCAGCAACCCCGTGCGCCGCCCCGTCCAGACGCTGTCATGACGATCTTGCCTAGCTATATTTCCTATGGCAGTATAGATAAATGGCTACTAGGTTGACCCGCAACGAGAAACTGGACATCCGCCTCACTGCGGACGCCAAGGCCCTGCTCCAGCAGGCCGCTGAGGCGCGCCATAAGACGCTGTCCGAGTTCGTCCTCGACAGCGCCCTCGGCGTCGCTCAGGACGTGCTTAAGGAGCGCAATGTGTTCGGGCTCGATGCCGAGCGATGGCGTGCCTTCATATCTGCGCTCGACGCGCCGCCGAGGCGACATGCTCGGATGAGCCGCCTTCTCAACGAGCCAAGCGTTTTCGAGTGAGGAGGCCGACGGCCACTGCGCCGCGTATCGAAAAACTCGCTGCCGAGCATGATATTGCGGACTTCGATTGCGGCAGCGAGGCGCTGAACCGATTCTTGCGACAATTCGCCCTCATCAATCAGAAGGCCGGAAGCTCGCAAACGTATGTCGCGCTCATCGGCGCTGCCGTGGTCGGCTACTACTGCCTGACGGTCGGCAACGTGCTCTACGACGGCGCACCAGGGCGGCTCGTCAAGGGGCTGCCTCGCCACCCGGTGCCGGTTGTCCTTCTTGCACGGCTTGCCATCCACAAGCAGTGGCAAGGTCGTCGAATAGGCCAAGGTCTCCTCCTCGACGCTATCCGGCGCACGCTTCAGGCCGCCGATATCGCCGGCGTCCGCGCGCTGCTCGTGCACGCTAAGGACGACAAGGCAAGGGCCTTCTACGAGCACTTCGGATTCGAGCCCTTCACCACCGAGCCCTTGAACCTCTATCGTCTGATCACGGACATCCGACTCATGTCCGAGAATTGACGGCACTTGCGTCACGAAATGCATCTCGCAACAAGCGAGACGAGACCATCGGCCACGCCCACCCGGCCCGTGCGAATAAGAGGACGAGGCAGGTCGCGAGGAAAGGAATTCACGCGCCACGCCTGCAGGCAAGCAACGGATGCCCCTCGCGCCTGAGCCGCGCGAGCTCGGCCGTCGCCCACGCCCGCGTCCCCTCGGCGAGCTCGCCGTGGCGATGCCAGTCGAGGAAGCCTATCTCCGGTGGCAGCGGCGGCACCAGCAGCAGGTCGTCGGCCGAGAGATGGCGCGTGAAGTCCTTGCGATTGGCCATCAGGCTCCTGAGCAGCACCGTGCCGACGTGCGGCGCCTTCGGTGTCGCGCGTCGGCGGATGATGTCGACCGCCTCGCGCACCAGCTGCCCGCGCGATGGCAGCTCGTCATAGGCGACCGGAAACCGCTCGAGGTTCGGCACCTCGAACGTCATCACCACGTTGGGCCCGCTCTTCACGTCGTGCATGGCGTGGATCGGCACGTTGTCGAGCAGGCAGCCGTCGACCAGCATGTCGCCCTCGGCGGTGTAGTAGGGCGGCAGCAGGACGGGAATCGATCCCGACGCCCTGACCGCCGCCCACAATGGGCCGCGCTGATGGCGCTCGAGCTCGTAGCGCGACAGGTTGGTCGACACCGCGAAATAGGGCACCCACAGATCCTCGATCATCGTCGGCCCGTAGAGCCGCTGCAGCTCGCGGTCGAAATGGCGGTGGTCGATCAGGCTGTAGAGCGGCCACGTGTAGCGCCGCATCGCCTTGTTGGTGACGAACATCTCGTGGATCGCGGCGTCGATCTCCGCGCCCGCGCGACCGAGAGCGAACGCGGCGGTGAACGCGCTGCCGGCCGAGGTGCCGCCCATGATGTCGAACGAGAGACCGGCCTCCGTCAGCGCCTGATAGAGTCCGACCTGTGCCGTGCACAGCGCGCCGCCGCCGCAGGCGATGAGGCCGAGCGCCGTTCCCGAGACGAACCGGTAGAGGCGCTCCATGTCGGCTGCCGTGTCGAGCGCCACGTGATGATGCATGGCGACGTCGCGCTGCTCCAGCCAGCGTGCGGTGGCGCTGATCGGACCCCGCCGCTCGTGCAGCAGCACAAGCCGGCGCGCCGTCGGCGGCAGCAGCTCTGCCGCGCGCCGCTCCAGCGGGTTGACGGTCGCATCGCTGCGGTGCCGGCCGACCGCGAGCACCAGATCTGCTTGCCGGATCGCCTTGTCCGACCACGCATCGAGCTCGGCCTCGGCCAGAAACACGACGTAGTCGTTGCGGCTCTCGAGCGCGTTCAAAGCCTCCGTCGCCCTGACCCCCTCGAAGCTCGGATCGGTGCGCAATGCCCGGCGCGCCACCGGCGCGGTGACGAGGCGCACGCGCGCATGGGCGCGAAACGTCGCCATCATCCGCTCGACGAACGCTTGCGGCACCGGCTCGGCGCCGGCGCGAATGATGGCGATCGTCCGCGGGCGTGGATCGGGCGGAGGCGCCTGCGCTTTGTTCAACTCCGCGACGCGGCGCGCCAGCGCTACCGTGATCGTGCGCCACAGCGCCGGGCTCCGAGCCGAGAGCGCGTCGAACTCCGCCCAGCCGATGCGCAGCACCAGCCCGTCGCGCAGCGCGCTCACCGTCGCCGTGCGCGTGCCCCCGGCGAGAAACGCGATCTCGCCGATCGGCTGGCCGGGACCGATCTCGGAA
Source organism: Pseudomonadota bacterium (assembly GCA_040752215.1). Taxonomy (GTDB): domain Bacteria; phylum Pseudomonadota; class Alphaproteobacteria; order Rhizobiales; family Hyphomicrobiaceae; genus JBFMEX01. The sequence continues at coordinate 2,608 of JBFMEX010000078.1, forward strand.
ATCGGCGTGTTGCGACCGGCGACCGTCACCGCGAACCGCCCCGAGACGACGATGTAGAGCGCGTCCGCCACCTCGCCTTGCCGCATCAGCACGTCGCCGCGCTTCATCGGCACCGTCTCGAGCTCGGCCGCCAGCCGGGCCCGCTCGGCGGCATCGAGGCCGGCCAGAAACTCGAGGCTGTCGAGGCCCGTCTCCAGACCTTGCGGCTTCATGTGCGGCTTCGCGTTTACGGCTCAGTCGGTGCGAGAACGATAGCACGGCCCGCCGGCCGGCTGGCAGGACGCCCTCGCACATCGTTTCCGGCGCTCGTGTCGTGATCGCGAAACTCTTCACCTTCTGTGGCGAGCGCCTAGCGAATTTCGCGATCTGAATGACACGAGCAATATCAATGCTCTAGCGTGATCAAGACGTCCGTCTCACGACCTGGCCGCAAAGTATGGCGCAGGCTTCTCGATCATCATACTTGACCGCCTCACGGCACCAGCACGGCGGCGCCGCTCAGCCGCCCCGAGCGCAGCCGCTCCAGCGCCTCGTTCGCCGCCCCGAGCGGCATCGCCGTCACGTGGGTGCGAACCGGAATGCGCGGCGCCAGCGCCAGAAAGTCGATGGCGTCCTGCCGCGTCAGGTTGGCGACCGAGCGCACCACCCGCTCGCCCCACAGGATCTCGTAGGGCATCGCCGGAACCGGGCTCATGTGGATGCCGCCGAGCACCACCGTGCCGCCCTTGCGGGTCGCCCTCAGAGCCGCCGGCACCAGCGCGCCGACGGCGGCGAAGATGACCGCAGCATCGAGTGCAACCGGGGCCGTCTGGTCGGAGCCGCCGGCCCATTCCGCGCCGAGCGATCGGGCGAAGTCTTGTGCCGCCCGGTCTCCGGGACGCGTGAAGGCGACGATGCGCCGGCCCTGGTGGCGTGCGACCTGAGCCATGATGTGCGCCGCGGCGCCGAAGCCGTAGATGCCGAGCACCTCCGCATCCTCGGTGAAGCGATAGGCCCGGTAGCCGATCAGCCCGGCGCACATCAGCGGCGCAGCTTCGACGTCCGACAAGTCGCCCCCTATCGGAAAGCAATACGCCGCCTCGGCCACGGCATACTCGGCGTAGCCCCCATCGAGCGTGTAGCCCGTAAAACCGGGAGCATCGCACAGGTTCTCCCGACCCTCGCGGCAGTAGGTGCAGACCCCGCAGGTGTGGCCGAGCCACGGGATGCCGACCCTGTCGCCGATCGCGAAACCTCCGACACCGGTGCCAATTCCGGTCACGCGGCCGACGATCTCGTGCCCCGGCACCAGCGGCAGCTTCGGCCGGTCGAGATCACCATCGACGACATGGAGATCGGTGCGGCAGACACCACACGCGGCGATCCTGACCAGGATCTGCCCCGCGCCGGGCTCCGGCACGGCCACGTCGGCCAGCCGCAACGGCGCGCGCTGACGCTCGAGGATCATTGCTTTCACGGCATCGACCGCCATTCTGTCGGCTCGTCCACGCGAACGAGCCTATCCGGCGTGGATTGCGTTGGATAGGCCCGCCCTACGCGCCGCACCGGCTTGGAAATGATGAACCGGCCGAGCGTTGGCCCGGCCCGGTGCATCGGCTAAGCTTGCCTACCGGCGACGCGATCCCCTTCCGGCGCCGGCCCGTCGAGCCTCGATTGATGTCGATCCGCACCCCGAGCCGTTGGTCGCTTTTCGCGCTGCTCGCGCTTGCGACGGCCCTGACCGGTCTTGCGCTTTGGCAGACGGCCTACTGGGCCCGCCAAGTCGCGCTTGGCGATCTCAAGACGCGTAGCGCGCAGACGCTCGACCTCGTCGTCGCGAACCTGCGCGGCGAGCTGGCCAAGTATAGCGTCCAGCCGCACGTGCTCTCCAGCCACCCGACCGTGGTGCACGGCCTCGCCAATCCCGCCGACCCGGCCGCCATCGCAGCGCTGAACGAGGAGCTGGAGCGGATCAATGCGGCGACCGGCGCGCTCGACACCTACGTCATGCGGAGCGACGGCCTCACCATCGCCGCCAACAACTGGAAGTCGCCGAAATCCTTCGTCGGTAACAACTTCAGCTATCGGCCCTACTTCCAGGACGCGATGCAGGGCCGGCCGGGACGCTATTACGCGCTTGGCACCACCTCCGGCGAGCGCGGCTACTTCTTCTCGCGGCCCGTGCGCCACGACGCGACCATTCTCGGCGTGGTCGTCGTCAAGATGGACGTGAGCCGCCTCGAGGCGGGCTGGCCGAGCGGCGACAGCGAGATCCTGGTCGCCGACGAGGAGGGCATCGTGTTCCTGAGTTCGCGCCCCGAGTGGCGCCTGCGCGCAACCGCCCCCTTGAGCGCCGAGGCACGGAAAGGACTGGAGGCGACGCGACGCTATCCCGAGGGTGCTCTGGCGCCGCTCGCGCCGACCTTGTCGACAGATGGCGACTTCGAGTTTGTCGACATCGCGCCGACCGCCGCTCCGGCGCGCGGCGGCACCCGCCGCTACCTGCGGCTCACCTCGGTCATGCCCGACGCGGACTGGGAGGTGATGATCCTCGCCGACACGCGCGTCGTCCCGCGCCAGGTGAATACTGCGCTGACGGTGGTCGGCCTGATGCTGGCGAGCCTCGTTTTCGCTGCCGCCAACATCTACCAGCGCCGGCGCCGGCTCGCCGACCGTCTCGCCTTCCAGGACGCCGCCCGCGCCGACCTCGAGCAGAAAGTGCTTGCGCGCACCAGCGAGCTGGAGACCGCAAATGCGACGCTGCGCGTCGAGGTCGCCGAGCGCCAGCGCGCGGAGAACGAGTTGCGGCGCGCGCAGGCCGACCTGATCCAGGCGTCGAAGCTCGCAGCCCTCGGCCAGATGGCGGCCGGCCTCAGTCACGAGCTCAACCAGCCGCTCGCGGCCATCCGCGCCTATGCCGGCAACGCCCGCGCCTTCCTCACCCGCTCCGAGCCGGCCAAGGTCGACGCCAATCTCGCCAGCATCGCCGAGCTCACCGAGCGCATGGCCCGGATAATCCAGAACTTGCGCACCTACGCCCGCAAGGAGCCGATCGCTACCCGCCCGACCCTGCTCGCGCCGGCCGTCCGCGACGCCCTGGCACTGCTCGAGCCGCGGATCGCCGCCGCCCGCGCCGAGGTCACAACCGACCTGCCCGCCGAGCCGCTGCTGGTGACCGGCGGCGACGTCCGCCTGCAGCAGGTGCTCGTCAACCTGATCGGCAACGCCGTCGACGCCGTGGCCGGCCAGACTCTGCCGAATATCCGCATCGCCGCCCGCGCCGAGGGCGCAACCATTGTGCTGACCGTTGCCGATACCGGCCCCGGCATCGCCGCCGAGAACCTGCCGCGCGTATTCGATCCGTTCTTCTCGACCAAGGAGGTCGGAGACGGGATGGGGCTTGGCCTGTCCATCACCTATGGCATCGTGCAGCAGTTCGGCGGCGAGATCTCGGCCGCCAACGCGGCCGAAGGCGGTGCCGTGTTCACCGTCCGGTTGCGCCGCGCCGAGGCACCGCTGGAGATCGCCTCATGATGCCGGACGTGATCATCGTCGACGACGAGCAGCACCTGCGCACGGCGACGACGCAAACCCTCGAGCTCGACGGCTTCCGGGTCGAAAGCTTCGCGCGCGGCGAGGAGGCGCTCGAACGGATCGGTCGCAGCTTCCCCGGCGTCGTCGTCTCCGACGTGAAAATGGCCGGCATCGATGGTCTTGCGCTGATGGCCCGTGTACTGGAGGTGGATCCCGACATCCCGGTGATCCTCGTCACCGGCCATGGCGACATCCCGATGGCCGTGCAGGCGATCCGCGACGGTGCCTACGACTTCATCCAGAAACCGTTCTCCAACGAGATGCTGGTCGACGCCGTGCGCCGCGGCCTCGAGAAGCGACGCCTGGTGCTCGAGAATCGCCGCCTCAGGGAGGAGCTGGCGGCCGGCGGAAGACTCGAGCAGGTCGTCGTCGGCCGCTCGCCGGCCATGGCGCGCCTGCGCGAGATGATCGCCGCTTACGCCCCGACCGAGGCAGACGTGCTGATCGTCGGCGAGACCGGCGCCGGCAAGGAGCTGGTCGCCCGCAGCCTGCACGACATGAGCCCCCGCGCCGGCGAGCGCTTCGTCGCCATCAACTGCGGGGCGTTGCCCGACACCATCATCGAGAGCGAGCTGTTCGGCCACGAGGCCGGCGCCTTCACCGGTGCCACCAAGAGCCGCATCGGCCGGCTCGAGTACGCCACCGGCGGCACCCTGTTCCTCGACGAGATCGAGAGCATGCCGCTCGAGCTCCAGATCCGCCTGCTGCGCGTGTTGCAGGAGCGCACGATCGTCAGGCTCGGCGCCAACGCCGAAATCGGAATCGATGTCCGCGTCGTCGCCGCGACCAAGGAGGACCTGGCCGAGGCGGCCGATCAGGGCCGGTTCCGCAAGGACCTCTACTACCGCCTCAATGTTCTCTCGCTGACGATCCCCCCGCTGCGCCGGCGCCGCGAGGACATCCCACTGTTGTTCAGCTGCTTTCTGGCCCGCGCCGGCGAGCGCCTGAAGCGGACCCCGCCGCCGACCGACGCCAAGGACATGGCGCTGCTGATGGCCCACGACTGGCCCGGCAACGTGCGCGAGCTGCAGAACGTGGCCATGCGTGCCGCGCTCGGCTTCGGCGTCGAGCTGCGCCCCGACGCGGCGGACACGGCGCCCGGCGCCTCCGTCGACGAGCCGGCCAAGCCGCTGCCCGACCAGCTCGCCGATCTCGAGCGGATCATCATTCAGCAGACCTTGGTGCGCTGCAACGGAAGTCTCAAGGCGACCTACGAGGCGCTCGGCATCGGCCGCAAGACGCTCTACGAGAAGATGCGCAGGCATGGCCTCGGCGATCCTGTCGAGAGCGAGTAGGCCGACCCCGACCGCTGTGTGGAGCGCCACACACGCTTTGCCATCGATGGGTCGCAATCGCCCCACGCCAGAGCGCCGGCGACCTGCGACGAGCCCCACCAATGCAGTGTGAGCCCAACGCAGTTTCAGCGGCTTGGCCGCCGCGGCTCCCGGCGCGGCCTCTCCTCGGCACAAATGGCATGGCGGTTGCAGTCAGAGTTCGATAGCGTGCACGAAACGCCCCGAAGAGCGGACACGTTTTTCAACCATCCAAGGAGGACAACGGATGCGGATCACTACCACAGCGGTCGCCGTGGCGGCCTTCGGCCTCGCCTTCGCGGGCCCGGCCGCGGCGCAAGAGCCGATCGTCATCAAGTTCAGCCACGTCGTCGCGCCACAGACGCCGAAGGGCAAGGGTGCCGACAAGTTCAAGGAGCTCGCGGAGAAGTACACCGCCGGCAAGGTCAAGGTCGAGGTCTACCCCAACTCACAGCTCTACAAGGACAAGGAGGAGGTCGAGGCGCTCCAGCTCGGCGCCGTGCAGATGCTCGCACCCTCGCTCGCCAAGTTCGGCCCCTTGGGCGCCAAGGAGTTCGAGGCGTTCGACCTGCCGTTCATCTTCGAGAACAAGGCGGCGCTGAGAAAGGTGACCGACGGCCAGATCGGCAAGGACCTGCTGAAGAAGCTCGAGGGCAAGGGCATCCTCGGCCTCGCCTATTGGGACAACGGCTTCAAGATCATGAGCGCCAACAGGCCGCTCAAATCTCCTGACGACTTCCTCGGCCTCAAGATGCGCATCCAGTCCTCGAAGGTGCTGGAGGCGCAGATGAAGTCGTTGGGCGCGCTGCCACAGGTGATGGCCTTCTCGGAGGTCTACCAGGGCCTGCAGACCGGCGTCGTCGACGGCACCGAGAACCCGCCGTCGAACATGTACACCCAGAAGATGCACGAGGTGCAGAAGCACGCGACCCTCTCCAATCACGGCTACCTCGGATACGCGGTGATCGTGAACAAGAAGTTCTGGGACGGGCTGCCGGCCGACGTGCGCGGCAATCTCGAGAAGGCCATGGCTGAGGCGACCGTGTTCGCCAACGACATCGCCCAGAAGGAGAACGACGACGCGCTGGCCGAGATGAAGAAGGCGGGCAAGACCGAGTTCTACACGTTGACCGACGCCGACAAGAAGGCCTGGAAGGACAAGCTCAAGGTGGTCCACGACGAGGTCGGCGGCCGCGTCGGCAAGGATCTGATCAAGGCGATCTACACGGCGACCGGCGCGAAATAACGCTGTGCCGGCATCCGCTGCCGGCCCGTCCACCCCAACGACGACAGAGGCCGGCGCTCACCGGGCGCCGGCCCGCAACCCAAGGGAAACGCCATGCTCATGAGGGTCCTCGATCGACTCGAGGAGATCATCATCACTGTGCTTATCGGCGTCGCTACCGTCGTGATCTTCGTCGCGGTGGTGCAGCGCTACGGGCTCTCCAACTCCGGCCAGCTGATGGGCTGGGCCAAGTCGCAAGGGATGGACTGGCTGTTCAACGCCGCCAAGAGCGTGTTCGTGTTCCTGAACTCGTTCAACATGACCTGGGCGCAGGAGCTGTGCATCTACCTGTTCGTGTGGATGGCCAAGTTCGGCGCCGCCTACGGCGTGCGCACCGGCATCCACGTCGGAGTCGACATCCTGCTCAACAGTCTCCCTGACCGCAGCCGCTACTTCATGGTCCTGTTCGGCCTGCTCGCCGGCGCGCTGTTCACCGCCATCGTCGGCTCGCTCGGTGCCGAGTTCGTCTGGCACATGGCCCAGACCGACCAGACCTCGCCCGACCTCGAGTGGCCGATGTGGATCATCTATCTCGCGGTCCCGCTCGGCTCCTACCTGATGTGCTTCCGCTTCCTCCAGGTCGCGTGGACCTTCGCTCGCACCGGCGAGCTGCCCCAGCACGACCACGGCCACGTCGAGGGCATCGGCGAGGCGGACGAGCCGCTCTTGACCGAGCCGCACCTGCATCCGCGCGAGATCAAGCACGGCGAAGGAGACAAGCCATGAGTGCGCTGATCATCTTCGGCCTCCTCGGCGCGCTGATGCTGAGCGGCATGCCGGTCTCGATCGCGCTCGGCCTGACCGTGCTGACGTTCCTGTTCACGATGACCCAGGTGCCGGTCGAGTCGGTCGCCCTGAAGCTGTTCACCGGCATCGAGAAGTTCGAGATCATGGCGATCCCGTTCTTCATTCTCGCCGGCAACTTCCTCACCCACGGCGGCGTCGCCCGGCGCATGATCCGCTTCGCGACCTCGATGGTCGGCCACTGGCATGGCGGGCTAGGTCTTGCGGCCGTGTTCGCCTGCGCCCTGTTCGCCGCCGTCTCCGGCTCCTCGCCCGCGACCGTCGTCGCGATCGGCTCGATCCTGCTGCCGGCGATGGTCAAGCAGGGCTTCCCCAAGCGCTTCGGCGCCGGCGTCGTCGCCTCCTCCGGCGCGCTCGGCATCCTGATCCCGCCGTCGATCGTCATGGTCATGTACTGCGTCGCCACCTCGGGCATGCTGGTCGAGGGACCGAACGGCGAGAAGGTGACGGCGGCCTCCGTCGGCCAGATGTTCATCGCCGGCGTCGTCCCTGGTGCACTGCTCGGCCTGACGCTCGGCCTCGTCACCTGGTACCGCGCCTGGCACGGCGACTTCCCCTGCCTGGAGCGCGCCACTTGGTCCCAGCGTTTCAAGGCCTTTCTCGACAGCTTCTGGGGCCTCGCCCTCATTCTCATCGTCATGGGCGGCATTTACGCCGGCATTTTCACACCGACCGAGGCCGCGGCGATGAGCGCGGTCTACGCCTTCGTCATCTCGGTGTTCGTCTACAAGGACATGGGCCTCAGGGACGTGCCGAAGGTGCTGCTTGCCTCCGCCAACATGAGCGCGATGCTGCTCTACATCATCACCAACGCGGTGCTGTTCTCGTTCCTGATGACACACGAGAACATCCCCCAGGCGATCGCCAACTGGATCGTCGGCCAGGGCCTCGGCTGGATCGGCTTCCTGCTGATCGTCAATATCCTGCTGCTGATGGCGGGCACGGTGATGGAGCCATCCTCGATCACTCTCATCATGGCGCCGATCCTGTTCCCGGTCGCGGTCAAGCTCGGCATCGATCCCGTCCACTTCGGCATCCTGATCATCGTCAACATGGAGATCGGCATGATCACGCCGCCGGTCGGCCTCAACCTCTACGTGGCGAGCGGCATCTCCAAGCTCGGCCTGACCGAGATGTCGATCTCCGTGCTTCCCTGGCTGATCGCGATGCTGTCGTTCCTGATGCTCATCACCTACGTGCCCGAGATTACGCTCTGGTTCCCACGGATGCTCGGCGTGCTTTGACGTGCCCGACGCCGGCAGGCCATCGCGTCGGGCTGTCGTGCCAGCCCTGCGCTTCCCGCGGGACAGCCTCGCGGGACACCCCACTTGGCCAGGACGCGAGGACGCGCTTGGCTGAGCAGAACTTGCGAGTTCTCGCGCCGCCGGGCGGATCGCCGCCCGCGGCCCATGAAACCTAGAGGACACCATGGCAAAGCTGGACGATGTCGCAGAGCGCAAGGAATGGATCGACGCGATCAACTCGGTGATCGCCTTCGAGGGAACCGGCGCCGCCGACGACATCCTCGAGGAGGTGGTGGCGACCGCCCGGCGCTCGGGTGCCAACCTGCCGTTCGCCGCCAATACGGCCTACATCAACACCATTCCCCCCGACCAGCAGCCGCCCTACCCCGGCGACCGCGCGCTTGAGAACAAGGTCCGCGCCGCCATCCGCTGGAACGCCGCCGCGATCGTCCTCAAAGCCAACAAGGAAAGCTCCGAGCTCGGCGGCCACATTGCCTCGTTCCAATCCGCCGCCACGCTCTACGCCACAGGCTTCACCCACTTCTGGCACGCCCCGCATGAAGGCCATGGCGGCGATCTCCTGTTCGTCCAGGGCCATTCCGCGCCGGGCATCTACGCGCGCGCTTTTGTCGAGGGGCGCCTCACCGAAGAGCAACTGCTCGGCTTCCGCCAGGAGGTCGACGGCAAGGGCATCTCGAGCTACCCGCACCCGTGGCTGATGCCGGATTTCTGGCAGTTCCCGACCGTCTCCATGGGCCTCGGCCCGCTGATGGCGATCTATCAGGCCCGCTTCCTCAAGTACCTGCACGGCCGCGGCCTCGCCGACACGTCGAACCGCCACGTCTGGGTGTTCTGCGGCGACGGCGAGATGGACGAGCCGGAGAGCCTCGGCGCCATCGGGCTGGCGGGTCGCGAGCGGCTCGATAACCTCGTCTTTGTCATCAACTGCAACCTGCAGCGCCTCGACGGCCCGGTGCGTGGCAACGGCAAGATCATCCAGGAGCTCGAAAGCGACTTCCGCGGCGCCGGCTGGAACGTCGTCAAGGTCGTATGGGGCTCGACCTGGGACGAACTCATCGCTCGTGACACCTCCGGCAAGCTGCGCCAGCTGATGGAAGAGTGTCTCGACGGCGAGTACCAGGACTTCAAATCCAAGAACGGCGCCTACATCCGCCAGCACTTCTTCGGCCGCTACCCGGAAACGGCGGCCATGGTCGCCGACTGGTCCGACGACAAGATTTGGTCGCTTACCCGTGGCGGCCACGACGCGGTCAAGGTCTATGCCGCCTACAAGGCCGCCGTCGACCACAAGGGTCAGCCGACGGTCATCCTCGCCAAGACCGTCAAGGGCTACGGCATGGGCGCGGCCGGCGAAGGCCAGATGATCACCCATCAGCAGAAGAAGATGGGCTACGAGGCGCTACTGAAGTTCCGCGACCGCTTCAACGTCCCCCTCACCGACGACGAGGTGAAGCAGCTGAAGCTGGTCCGGCTCGCCGAAACGTCGCCCGAGATGAAGTATCTGCGCGAGCGCCGCGCCGCGCTTGGAGGCTACCTGCCGCAGCGGCGCCGACGAGCCGACGAGAGGCTCGTCGTGCCGAAGCTCGATGCTTTCAAGGCCCAGCTCGAGGCGACCGGCGAGGGCCGCGAGATCTCGACCACGATGGCGTTCGTGCGCGTGCTCAACACGCTGCTGCGCGACAAGCAGCTCGGTCCGCGCGTCGTTCCGATCGTACCCGACGAGAGCCGCACGTTCGGCATGGAGGGCATGTTCCGCCAGTACGGCATCTTCTCCCAGGTCGGCCAGCTCTATCGCCCGCAGGATGCCGACCAGCTGATGTTCTACAAGGAGGACAAGAGCGGGCAGATGCTCCAGGAGGGCATCAACGAGGCCGGCGCCATGTCGAGCTGGATCGCCGCCGCGACCAGCTACTCGACCTCCAACGTCACCATGATCCCGTTCTACATCTACTACTCGATGTTCGGCTTCCAGCGCGTGCACGACCTCGCCTGGGCGGCCGGCGACAGTCGCGCCCGCGGCTTCCTGATCGGTGGCACCGCCGGGCGCACCACGTTGAACGGCGAGGGATTGCAGCATGAGGACGGCCACAGCCACGTGCTCTCCTCGACCATCCCGAACTGCATCTCCTACGACCCGGCCTACGCCTATGAGCTCGCCGTCATCGTCCAGCATGGCTTGAAGCGGATGGTCGAGGACCAGGAGGACGTCTTCTACTACCTCACGGTGATGAACGAGAACTACGAGCATCCGGCCATGCCGAAAGGCGCCGAGGAGGGCATCATCAAGGGCATGTACCTGCTGCGCCCCGCCCCGGCGAAGGCCAAGGGCCAAAAGGTGCAGCTGATGGGCTCCGGCACCATTCTGCGCGAAGTGATCGCGGGCGCTGAACTGCTCGAGAAGGACTTCGGTATTCACGCCGACATCTGGAGCGTGACGAGCTACACCGAGCTTGCGCGCGAAGCAGCAGCCGTCGAGCGCTGGAACATGTTGAACCCGGAGGAGAGGCCGCGCGTGCCTTTTGTCACGGCCAAGCTCGCCGAGCGCGGTGATGGACCGGTGATCTCGTCCACCGACTACATTCGTGCCTACTCCGAGCAGATCAGGCCCTATGTGCCGGCGAGGTATCGAGCACTCGGCACCGACGGCTTCGGCAGGTCCGACTACCGGCGGCGGCTGCGCCACCACTTCGAGGTCGACCGCCACTTCGTCGCCGTCTCGGCGCTGAAGGCGCTGGCCGAGGAGAACAAGGTGCCCTCCACCAAGGTCTCCGAGGCGCTGCGCAAGTATGGGATCGATCCCGCGAAGCCCGATCCCCTGTACGCCTGATCCCGCACCGCTTATCGCACACCCGCCCGAGGAACCGAAGACAATGTCCATTCAAGACGTGAAGGTGCCCGACATCGGCGACTTCAAGAACGTTCCCGTGATCGACATCCTGGTCAAACCGGGCGACGTCGTGAAGGCCGAGGATCCGCTCGTCTCGCTCGAGAGCGACAAGGCGACGATGGACGTGCCGAGCCCGATCGCGGGCAAAGTGATCGAGCTGCTGCTCGCGGTCGGTGACAAGGTCTCCGAGGGCACGCCGATCCTGCGCCTGGAACCCTCCCTCACCAGGGGGGAGGGTAAGGGAGGGGCGGAAGCCCCGACCTCACCCGCTGTGATTCCCCCCGCCCCTGGCCCCTCCCCCCGAGGGGCAGGGGAGGCCGCGCCGCCCGCCGAGCCGACGCCGCAGCAGGACTACTCGAAGGGTCCGGGCGACGCGATCGACGCCGCGCCACCGAAGGGCCGCGCGATCCCGCCGCCGATCGATTTCGGCGACGTGCACGCGAGCCCATCGGTGCGCCGCCTCGCCCGCGAGCTCGACGTCGATTTGAAGAAGGTCTCCGGCACTGGCGACAAGGGTCGCGTCACCAAGGACGATGTGAAGCGCGCGCTCGCCGGCAAGGTGGCCCCGGCTGCCGCTGGCGGCTTCGGAATCCCCGAGATTCCGGCCCAGGACTTCTCCAAGTTCGGCCCCGTCGAGGAGCGCCCGCTGAGCCGCCTGAAGAAGCTCTCGGGCCCGCACCTGCATCGCGCCTGGCTCAATATCCCCCACGTCACCCACACCGACGAGGCCGACATCACCGAGCTCGAGGACTACAGGAAGAGCCTCGACAAGGCGGCCAAGGAGAAGGGCTATCGCGTGACGCTGCTGGCCTTCCTGCTGAAGGCCTCGGTTGCCTGCCTCAAGGAGTTCCCCGAGTTCAACGCTTCCCTCAATCCCGCCAAGGACGCGCTGATCTACAAGAAATACTACAACATCGGCGTCGCCGTGGACACGCCCGACGGCCTCGTCGTGCCGGTGATCAAGGACGTCAACGCCAAGGGCATCATCGAACTCTCGAAAGAACTCGGCGACGTCTCGCAGAAGATGCGCGACGGCAAGATCACACCCGCCGACATCTCGGGCGCGACGTTCTCGATCTCCTCGCTCGGCGGCATCGGCGGCACCAGCTTCACGCCGATCGTCAACGCACCGGAGGTGGCGATCCTCGGCGTCGTGCGCTCGAGCTTGAAACCGCAGTGGAACGGCACCGAGTTCGCGCCGCGCCTTATGCTGCCGCTGTGCGTCTCCTACGATCACCGCATCATCGACGGCGCGCTTGCCGCCCGATTCACCCGCCGCCTCGCCGAGTTCCTCGGCGACGTGCGCCAGCTCGTGCTGTGAGCGGGGAGGCGCGAGATGGCAGCCACAGAGATACGCATCCCCGACATCGGCGACTTCAAGGATGTGCCGGTGATCGAGATCCACGTCCGGCCCGGCGATCGGGTCAAAGCCGAGGATCCGCTCGTCACCCTCGAAAGCGACAAGGCCACCCTCGATGTGCCGGCGCCAGTCGCCGGCACGGTCGCCGAGATCAAGGTCGCGATCGGCGACAGGGTCTCCGAAGGCTCGCTCGTGCTGACGCTCTCTCCTTCCCCCCTCGTGGGGGATGGTCGGGGAGGGGGGGACACGAGACCGCCGGCCAACGAAGCCGCTGCAGCACCGACCGTCGGGATTCCCCCAACCCCCGGCCCCTCCCCGCAGGGGGCACAGAAACGTACCGCCGACCTCACCTGTGAGATGCTGGTGCTCGGCGCCGGCCCCGGCGGCTACTCGGCCGCCTTCCGCGCCGCAGATCTCGGCATGACGACGGTGCTCGTCGAGCGCTGGCACGTCTTGGGCGGGGTCTGCCTCAACGTCGGCTGCATTCCGTCCAAGGCGCTGCTCCACACCGCCGCGATCATGGACGAGGTCAAGGCGATGGCCGGGCACGGCATCAGCTACGGCGCCCCGCAGATCGATTTGCCGTCGCTGCGCAAGCACAAGGAGAAGGTCGTCGGCAAGCTGACCACGGGCCTCGCGGGCCTGGCGAAGGCACGCAAGGTCACCGTCGTCACCGGCACCGGCAGGTTCCTCGATTCGCACATGATCGAGGTCACGCTCTCGGACGGCTCGGGCACCAAGGTCGTCCGCTTCGAGAAGGCGATCATTGCCGCTGGATCGGAATCCGTGAAGCTGCCGTTCATGCCGGAGGACCCACGCATCGTCGATTCGACCGGTGCCCTCGAGCTGCGCCAGATCCCCGAGCGCATGCTCGTCGTCGGCGGCGGCATCATCGGCCTCGAGATGGCAACCGTCTACTCCACGCTCGGCAGCCGCATCGACGTCGTCGAGATGCTCGATCACCTGATGCCGGGCGCCGACCGCGATCTCGTCAATGTCTGGGAGCGCGTCAACAAGCACCGCTTCGGCAGCATCATGATCGGGACCAGAACGGTTGCCGCGGAGGCCAAGATCGACGGCATCCACGTCGCGTTCGAGGGCGCCAAGGCGCCGACCGGTCCGCAGCGCTACGACATGGTCCTGGTCGCCGTCGGCCGGTCACCCAATGGCTTGTCTGTCGGCGCCGAAAAAGCCGGTGTGGCCGTCACCGAGCGTGGCTTCATCGAGGTCGACCGGCAGCAGCGCACCAACGTCGGCCACATCTACGCCATCGGCGACATCGTCGGCCAGCCGATGCTCGCCCACAAGGCGGTGCACGAGGGCCACGTCGCCGCCGAGGTCGCCGCGGGCCAGAAGAGTGCCTTCGACGCCCGCCAGATCCCGTCCGTCGCCTTCACCGACCCCGAGATCGCCTGGGCCGGCCTCACCGAGACCGAGGCGAAAGCCAAGGACATCAAGGTCGAGAAGGCCGTGTTTCCATGGGCCGCCTCGGGCCGCGCCATCGCCAACGCCCGCGACGAGGGCTTCACCAAGTTGCTGTTCGATGCCGATACGCACCGTTGCGTCGGCGGCGGCATCGTCGGTACCCACGCCGGCGATCTGATCGGTGAGGTCTGCCTGGCGATCGAGATGGGCGCCGATGCGACCGACATCGGCAAGACGATCCACCCGCACCCGACACTCGGCGAATCGATCGGCATGGCCGCCGAGGTCGCCGAGGGCGTCTGCACCGACGTGGCCCCGCCACGCAAGAGATGAACATCCCCTCTCCCCGTCCTCACGAGGAGAGGGTCAGGGTGAGGGGCGGCCACCAGCCGCAGCGCGAGCCGCCTCACCTCCTTCTGACCCTCTCCGCGGCCGACGATCGGAGCCAGTGCTAGAGGGACCTGGAGAACGCCATGGAAGAGAAGCTCAAGGCCGCCGCGCTCGAGTATCACCGCCTCCCGCGCCCGGGAAAAATTTCGTTGCAGCCGACCAAGGGCCTGACCAACCAGCTCGACCTCTCGCTCGCCTACTCGCCGGGCGTGGCCTATGCGTGTCTCGCGATAAAGGACGACCCCACCGAGGCGGCGACGCTCACGACGCGCTCCAACCTCGTCGGCGTCGTCACCAATGGCACCGCCGTGCTCGGCCTCGGTGACATCGGCCCGCTCGCCGGCAAGCCGGTGATGGAGGGCAAGGGCTGCCTGTTCAAGAAGTTCGCCGGCATCGACGTGTTCGACATCGAGATCGCCGAGAAGGATCCGCTGAAGCTGGTCGAGATCGTCGCCGCGCTGGAGCCGACCTTCGGCGGCATCAACCTCGAGGATATCAAGGCCCCCGAGTGCTTCATCGTCGAGCGCCTGCTGCGGGAGCGCATGTGCATCCCCGTCTTCCACGATGACCAGCATGGCACCGCGATCATCGTCGCCGCCGCGGTCCTCAATGGCCTCGAGCTGGTCGGCAAGGACATCTCCGAGGCGAAGCTCGCCGGATCGGGCGCTGGCGCCGCCGCGCTCGCCTGCCTCGATCTCCTCGTCAGTCTCGGCCTGAAACGCGAGAACATCACCATCTCCGACATCAAGGGAGTCGTTTACGAGGGCCGCACCGAGCTGATGGACGAGTACAAGGCGCGTTACGCCCGTCCGACCTCGGCCCGCACGCTCGCCGACATCCTGCCCGGCGCCGACGTGTTCCTCGGCCTCTCTGCGGGCGGCATTCTGAAGCCGGAATTGCTGAAAAGCATGGCGCCGAGGCCGATCGTCATGGCGCTCGCCAATCCGGAGCCCGAGATCCGCCCCGAGCTCGCCAAGGAGGCGCGCCCCGACGCGCTCATCTGCACCGGCCGCTCCGACTATCCGAACCAAGTCAACAACGTGCTCTGCTTCCCCTTCATCTTCCGCGGCGCGCTCGACGTCGGCGCCAAAGGCATCACCGAGGAAATGAAGGTCGCCGCCGTCAAAGCCATCGCCGGCCTCGCCAAGGCCGAGACCTCCGACGTCGTCGCCACCGCGTATCATGCCGAGCAGCAGAGCTTCGGCCCCGACTACCTGATCCCGAAGCCGTTCGACCCGCGCCTAATCGAGCGCATCGCGCCTGCCGTCGCCGAGGCGGCGATGAGGAGTGGCGTCGCCACGCGGCCCATCGCCGACCTCGACGCCTACCGCCAGAGTCTCGGCCGCTTCGTCTATCACTCGGGGCCCAGCATGAAGCCGGTCCTCGATGCGGCGAAGCGCCAGCCGAAGCGCGTCATTTTCGCCGAGGGCGAGGACGAGCGGGTGCTCCGCGCCGCCCAGACCCTCGTCGACGAACGGCTCGCCGTGCCGATCCTGGTCGGCCGCGATTATGTCATCAACATGCGCATCCAGAGCCTCGGCTTGCGCTTGAAGCCCGGCCTCGACCTCGAGATCGTGCACGGCGTCTCTGCCCATCAGCATCGCGACGTCGAGCAGGAGTATTACGAGCTGATGCGCAGGCAGGGCGTGACGCTCGCCATGGCACGCGAGGAGATGAGGAGCCGCCAGACGCTGATCGCCGCAATGTACCTGCGGCGCGGTTTCGTCGACGCCATGCTGTGCGGACTGCGCGGCACCTACGACGAGCACCTCGCATACATCCGCGCGGTGATCGGCCCGCGCGCCGGTGTGACGACGTTCGCGGCCATGAACCTGCTGCTGCTGACCGACCGCCAGCTGTTCATCTGCGATACCTACGTCAACCGCCACCCGAGTGCCGAGCAGGTCGCCGAGATGACTTTGCTCGCCGCCGAGGAGGTGCGCCGCTTCGGCCTCACGCCCTCCGTTGCCCTGCTGTCACATTCTAGCTTCGGCAGCTCGTCGTGCGTGCACGCCGAGACGATGCGCGCCGCCCTGCGCCTGGTGATCGAGCGTGCCCCCGACCTCGCCATCGACGGCGAGATGCGCGGCGACGCGGCGCTGTCCAAGGAGGTGCTCAACGAGGTGTTCCCGGGCTCCCGGCTGGAGAAGGAGGCCAACCTGCTCGTGATGCCCGGCGTGGACGCCGCCAACATCGCTTACAATCTCTTGAAGATCGCCGCCGGCAACGGCATCACTGTCGGCCCGATGCTGCTCGGCGCCGCCAAGCCGGCCCACATCCTCGAGCCGACCGCCAGCGTGCGCCGCATCGTCAACATGGCCGCTCTGGCCGCCGTCGACGCCGCCAAGCCGGCCTGACGACGTATCGGTTCGACACCGCGGAGGCGTAGACGACCGGGACCCATTGTGCCTAAATTCCTGGCAAGTCGAGCGCGCGACATTCTCAACGATACGCCACGGGGTTCCGCCCAAGTGGCCGGAGGGATCGCATGGTGAGCTGGCTCGATTTCTGGAACTCCGACAATCCGATCTACGTCAACGAGCGCCACCGCGCTGTGCACTATCGCCAGCTGGCCGAGGAGATCGCCTCGATCCTCCTGGACGGCGCCCCGCGCGTGCTCGATTTCGGCTGCGGCGACGCCTTAAGCGCCGACATCGTCGCCGACCGCGCTGGCCGCCTGCTGCTGTGCGATGGCGCCGAGCGCGTGCGCGCGCGCCTCGCCACCCGCTTCGCCGGACATCCCCGCATCGCCGTCGTCTCTCCCGACGATGTCGCCACGCTGCCGGACGCAAGTCTGGATCTCGTCGTCGCCAACTCGGTCGTGCAGTACATGACCCGGCCTGAGTTGGACGCGTTCCTCGCCCTCGCGCACGCCAAGCTGCAGCCCTACGGCTGCCTGCTGCTGGGCGACATCGTTCCGCCCTCGGTCGGCCCGGCGACGGACGCGACGGCTCTGCTGCGGCTCGGCTGGCAGAACGGCTTCCTCGCCGCCGCGACCGTCGGTTTGGCGCGGACGTTTTTCTCCTCCTATCGCGCCACCCGTGCCACGCTCGGCCTCCTCCACCTCGACGAAAGGGAATTGAGCGAGATGCTGACCCGCGCCGGCTATGCGAGCGAGCGCCAGCCGAGGAACCTCGGCCACAACCAAGCCCGCATGACGTTTGCCGCGATGAAGTGCCGGCCCGCCGCTACAGAATGAACTTCGACAGATCGGTATTGCGCGCCAGCTCGCCGACGCGAGCCATCACGTAGGCGGCATCGATCGCCACGCTCTGCCCCGAGCGCTCCGAGGCGTCGAACGAGATCTCGTCGAGCACGCGCTCGATCACCGTCTGCAGGCGCCTCGCACCGATGTTCTCGACCGAGCCGTTCACCGCCACCGCCGTATCCGCGATGGCGTCGATGGCGTCGTCCGAGAAGGTGAGCGTCACGCCTTCTGTCGCCATCAGCGCCACCGACTGCTTGATCAGGCTCGTCTCGGGTTCGGTCAGGATGCGCCGGAAGTCCTCGCGCGACAGCGCCTTGAGCTCCACCCGGATCGGCAGCCGGCCCTGCAGCTCCGGCAGCAGGTCCGACGGCTTCGAAACATGGAAGGCGCCAGACGCGATGAACAGGATATGGTCCGTCTTCACCGGTCCGTGCTTGGTCGCGACCGTCGTCCCTTCGATCAGCGGCAACAGATCGCGTTGCACGCCTTCGCGGCTGACGTCGGCGCCAATGCGCCCGCCCTCGCTGCGCGAGCAGATCTTGTCGATCTCGTCGAGAAACACGATTCCGTTGTCCTCGACCGCTTTCACGGCCTCGGCGGTGATCTGATCGCTGTCGATCAGCTTGTCGCTTTCCTCCTGGATCAGGATCGCGTAGCTGTCGGCAACCGTCACCCGACGCGGCCTGGAGCGCCCGCCCAGCGCCTTGCCCAGCATCTCGCCGATGTTGATAGCGCCCATCGACGCACCGGGCATGCCCGGAATCTCGAACATCGGCAGCCCGCCGCCGGTCTCCGAAACCTGGATTTCGATCTCCTTGTCGTTGAGCTCGTTGGATCTCAGCCGCTTGCGGAACGATTCACGCGTTCCGGGCGCCGCCGTCGCGCCGACGAGGGCGTCGAGCACGCGCTCCTCGGCCGCCTTCTCCGCCTTGGCGCGTACCTCCCTGCGCTTCGCCTCCTTGACGAGCGCAATGCCGACTTCGACGAGATCACGCACGATCTGCTCGACGTCGCGGCCGACGTAGCCGACCTCGGTGAACTTGGTCGCCTCGACCTTGATGAACGGCGCACCCGCGAGTCGCGCCAGCCGCCGCGAGATCTCGGTCTTGCCGACGCCAGTTGGACCGATCATCAGGATGTTCTTCGGCAGCACCTCCTCCTTGAGGTCGCCGGTCAGCTGCTGGCGCCGCCAGCGATTCCTGAGTGCGATCGCGACCGCGCGCTTGGCATCGTTCTGGCCGACGATGAACCGATCGAGCTCGGAGACGATCTCGCGGGGTGAGAAGGTGGTCATGGCGACGGTCCGGCCTCAGTGATGGGAGACGAGCTGCAGGCCGACAATTGCGACGACGAGCAGCGCAAGAAACGCGAGCCTGGCCGCGGTGGCGGGCTCGCCATAGAGCATGACACCGAGCAGCGCCGTTCCGGCGGCGCCGACCCCCGTCCACACCGCATAGGCGGTACCGACCGGGATCGAGCCGGCGACCGCGCGATGCAGGAAGTAGAGGCTGGCGATGCCGCTCAGCGCCAGCAGCACGACCGGCCCGGGCCGGGTCAGGCCATCGGTATATCTGTAGACGGTTGTCGCTGCGACCTCGAATACGCCGGCGGCGATCAGATACAGCCAGGCCATTGCCGCGCGTCCTCAGGATCCGCTGCCGCCCGACCTCGCCGAGGCCAGCCGCTCGAGGACGATGTTGGTGTTGGTGTAGACGCAGATGTCGGCGGCAATCGCCATCGCACGCCTGGCGATCTCCTCCGCCCCGAGCGGCTGGTCGAGCAGCGCGCGGGCAGCGGCGAGCGCATAGTTGCCGCCGGAGCCTATGCCCATCACGTGGCGCTCGGGCTCCAGCACATCGCCGGTGCCGGTCAGCACCAGCGTCGTGTCGGCGTCGGCGACGATCATCATCGCCTCCAGCCGCCTCAGATAGCGGTCGGTGCGCCAATCCTTGGCCAGCTCCACACACGCCCGCTGCAGCTGGCCCGGATATTGCTCGAGCTTCGCTTCGAGTCGCTCGAAAAGGGTGAATGCGTCGGCGGTGGCCCCGGCGAAGCCGCCGATCACGTCGCCCTTGCCGAGCCGGCGGACCTTGCGGGCATTGGCCTTGATGACCGTGTCGCCGAGGCTGACTTGGCCATCGCCCGCCACCACCACCTCCCCGCCCTTGCGGACGGTCAGGATGGTCGTGGCGTGCCAACCTGGGAATTGAGCGCTGTTGCTGTGGGAGGAGATCATGGCTTTCCAAGGCGGATTAAGGGAGTTCGGTCAGGCAAATCAAGTCGCAGGCCGGTTGGCACGTCCCGGGCCGACCTGATAAACGCATGCGGCGGACCCCGATTCAATCTTGAAACCATCCCAACGAGGCCTCCCTTGAAGCGGCAAGCCACCATCGAGCGCAAGACCAAGGAGACCGATATCACCGCGAGCGTCGATCTCGACGGCTCCGGCACCTACGACATAAGGACCGGTATCGGCTTCCTCGACCACATGCTCGAGCAGCTCGCCCGCCACTCACTTATCGACATCACGCTGCGCGCCAAGGGTGACCTGCACATCGACTACCACCATACGACCGAGGACAGCGGCATCGTGCTCGGCCAGGCGGTGGCCCAGGCAATGGGCGACAAGAAGGGCATCACCCGCTACGCCGACGTCCACCTGCCGATGGACGAGACCATGACCCGCGTCGCCATCGACGTCTCCGGCCGGCCGTTCCTGGTCTGGAAGGTCGAGTTCTCGCGCGCCAAGCTCGGCGAGATGGACACCGAGTTGTTCCGCGAGTGGTTCCAGGCGTTCGCACAGAACGCCGGCATCACACTCCACGTCGAGAACCTCTACGGCGAGAACAACCATCACATCGCCGAGACCTGCTACAA
This sequence comes from Pseudomonadota bacterium, assembly GCA_040752215.1. Classification (GTDB taxonomy): domain Bacteria; phylum Pseudomonadota; class Alphaproteobacteria; order Rhizobiales; family Hyphomicrobiaceae; genus JBFMEX01. Next base: position 22,995 of record JBFMEX010000078.1, read on the forward strand.
GGGTCTCGCCCGCGCGCTGCGCCAGGCGCTCGCACTCGACCCCCGCCAATCGGGCCGCGTGCCCTCGACCAAGGGAACGCTTTGACTATGCTGACGACGATCACCCACCTGACTGGAGCCGAGCGGGCGCTCGCCTTCACGGTCCACGAGAAACCCGATCCGACGCTCGATCGTCTCGATCGCGCCGAAGCGCTGGTGCTCGTCAAGGATGGCTTCTCCTGGGGCGCGTTCCTGTTCGGCCCGTTCTGGCTCGCCGGCAACCGCCTGTGGCGAGGGCTTGCCGGCTACCTCGCGCTGGTCGGTGCCGCATCCGCCGGCCTCGACGCGGCAGGGGCGTCGGACACCTGGATCACGCTTGCCATTCTCGCTGTCCATGTCGCGCTCGGCTACGAGGCCGATACCCTGCAGCGTGCCGCTCTGGCGCGCCGCGGCTGGCAGCAGATCGGCTCGGTGACCGGCCGTAGCCGCTCGGACTGCGAGCGCCGCTTCTTCGACGGCTGGCTCGCCGCACAGCCGATGCTCGCCGCGCGGGAGGCGCCTGCCTCGACGACCGGTGCGGAGGCGAGACCGGCCCGCCGCCGCTGGCGACTCCTCGGCCGGCGGAGCGCGTGAGCCGCCGATGCGTGTCGCCATCATCGACTACGGCTCCGGCAACCTCCATTCCGCCGCGAAGGCTTTCGAGCGCTCTGCCCGCGAAGGTGGCTCCGGAGCCGAGATCGTCGTCACCAGCGATCCGGAAGTCGTCCGCGTGGCCGATCGCATCGTGCTGCCGGGCGTCGGCGCTTTCGCCGACTGCAAGCGCGGCCTCGAGGCGATCGCCGGCATGCGCGAGGCGCTCGAGGAGCGCGTCCACAAGGCAGGCCGCCCCTTCCTCGGCATCTGCGTCGGCATGCAGCTGATGGCGACCCGCGGGCTCGAGTTCGAAGTCGCCGACGGCCTCGATTGGATCGCCGGCGAGGTCCGGGCGATCGAGCCCGCCGACAGATCGCTCAAGATTCCGCACATGGGCTGGAACACGCTCGACGTCGACTCGCCCCATCCCCTGCTCGACGGCATCGCCACAGGCGCCTCGGGGCTGCACGCCTACTTCGTGCATTCGTTCCACTTCGTCGCGGCCGAGCGCTCGGCAGTCGTCGCCACCACCGACTACGGCGGCCCGGTGACGGCGATGATCGCCAAGGACAACTTGGCCGGCACCCAGTTCCACCCGGAGAAGAGCCAGAAGCTCGGCCTCGCGCTGATCGCCAACTTCCTTTCTTGGCGACCGTGACCGGTTAGGCTTACCCGTCAACCACGCTCGAATGGAAGATTCCGCGCTTCACGCAGATTCCACTATTCTCGTCGCATGCCGGACCATGGCCTGAAGGTGGCGCTGGAGCGCCTCGGACTGAAGCAGACGGAGCTCGCGGAGCTGCTCTCCGTCAGCCCGAGGACCGTCAGCCTGTGGGCGACGGGCGCGGCGGCTCTGCCCGGACCCGTTGCCGCCTATCTCAGGGTCGTGCAGAGCCTCGCCCCCGCCCAACTGTCGCTGGAGCTCGGCCGGCTCGATGGGAGACAGCGCATGCTCGACGAAGGCATCTACAGTCTCAACTATCGCGCCGAGATCGCCGGCCAGGCAGACGCCGACGACGGCCTCGCGGTGCTGCGCAACGGCCGCATCCTCGGATCCGACCGCTGGGGTGGGGTGTTCACAGGCTCCTACCTGTTCGATCCCGCGACCACCTCGAATACCGTTCACATCCGCATGCAGATTCCGCCCGGTGGGCGGCTGATCAGCGGTTACACCGCCGGCCCCAAGGGTAGCACTCTCGACTTCGTCGCATCGCTCGAGCGCGCCGCGCCGGTCTCCACCACGGTCGTCGACGTCGCCGGCCAGCCGGTCGAGGTCCAGTTGACCTATTTGGGCCCGCTGCCTAACTGAGCCGATGCAAAGCACAGCTCCCGTAGGTCGGGTTGGCGCGGTCGAAACCATGCCGAATGGCCTCGACATTGCCTGCGCATGTAATCCAACGGCTCACGTGCATCGTTGGGCTACGCGCGGACGCGACGTTGCGGCCAAAGTTCGACGTCGCGACCGCGATGGCCCCGCCAACGGGTCGCTCGCTTCGACCTCCGCGGTGCGCTCATGACGGCAGGCAAGCGCCGCGTTCTGCTCGGCGAGATCACCGGGGTGCACGGCATCAAGGGCGACGTGTTGGTGCGCTCCTACACCGCCCTGCCCGAGGGCATCGCCGACTACGGCCCGCTCGCGGACGAGACCGGCAAGCGCGCGCTGGTGCTGCGCGTTCGCCGCACCACCGGCAAGGGCGTCGTCGCGCATATCGACGGCGTCGACGATCGCACCTCGGCCGAGGCGTTGAAGGGCACCCGGCTCTACGTCGATCGCGATCGGATGCCCGAGCCCGACACGGGCGAGTTCTACCACGCCGACCTCGTCGGCCTCGCCGCCGTGACGCCGGCGGGCGACCCGCTCGGCACCGTCGTCGCCGTCGTCAACTACGGCGCCAGCGACCTGCTCGAGATCAGGCCGCCGGGCCGCAAGACGACCGACCTCGTGCCTTTCACCACCGCCTTCGTGCCGACCGTCGACCTCGCCGCCGGTCGCCTCGTCGTCGACATGCCCGCTACGTCGGAGGAGAATGAAGGCGGAATGGAAGGGACGGTGTAGCGATCAGACGCGTTCGCCGCGAATGAGCCGTGGCAGCTCGCCCGACAGCCCCGCCGCCTCTGTCACCAGCATCTGCTTCAGCGCCGGCAGCCGATCGACGACGCCGAGCCCGAAGTCGCGCGCCGCGCGCACCAGCGTCCAGTCGTTCGAGAACAGCCGGTTGAGCCCATCGAACGCCGCCGCCGAGACCGCCGCATCGAACCGTCGCCAGCGCTCGTAACGCCGCAGTGCCTCGCCGTCGCCGATATCGAGCCCGACGCGGGCCGCCTCCGCCAGCACCTCCGTCAGCGCCGCGACGTCGCGCAGCGCCAGGTTCAGGCCCTGCCCGGCGATCGGATGCACCCCATGCGCGGTGTCGCCGACCAGCGCCAGCCGCGGCCCGACGTACGCCCGCGCCAGATGCATCTCCAGCGGCCACGACCCGCGCCCACCCTCGAGCATCAGCGCGCCGAGCCGGCCGCCGAACCGCTTGTCGATCTCGGCCAGGAAGCCGGCGTCGTCGAGTGCCAGGATGCGCTTCGCTTCCGCCGCCTCCTCGCTCCAGGTGATGCACGAGCGGTTGCCGGTGAGTGGCAGGATCGCGAACGGCCCCGCCGGCAGGAAGTGCTGCACCGCGACGCCCTCGTGCGGTCGCTCGTGACGCACCGTGGCGACGATGCCGGTCTGGCCATAGCTCCAGCCGACAATCCGGATCCCGGCAGATTCCCTGAGCCGCGAGCGGCGGCCCTCGGCGGCGACGACCAGCCGTGCCGACAGCATCCGGCCGTCGCCGAGCGTCACACGCGCCAGCGGTCCGCTGCCGTCGATCGACACCGCCTCACTGCCGGCGATCACGCACGTCGCCCCATCGGCCGCGACCGCAGCGCCGAGCGCCGCGAGCAGCGCCGCACCGGGCACGATCCACGAGCCCGGCTCTCCGCCGCCGACATCGTTATCGTAGGTCATCAGCACCGGCCTGACGCCGGAGTCGAGCGCCGAATCGGTGATCTCGATCCGGCTGACCGGCTGGGCAATCGAAGCCACTCGCTGCCACACGCCGATCACCTCGAGCATCCGCTGCGAGCCGGCCCCGAGCGCGAAAGCCCGCGGATCGCCGCCGCCGGCGAGCCCCGAGCGCAACAGCGGGTCTGACCCGCGGTCTACCAGCGCGATGGTGATCTCGGGCCCGAGCGTCGCCAACAGCGCACGCGCCAGCGCCAGGCCCGCATAGCTCGCCCCTGCGATCAGCACGTCGAACGGCTGTCGGCTCTTCTCGCTCACGGCTCGGTCGCCTTCCGTCGTCCTTGACAATCCGGGGGTCATCCGCCCCCATGCGCCGCAGCAATCCATAGCACCCTGGCAGACGCACCTCCATGTCCGAGCGCAAACCCGTGCCGAGCCCCGCGCTAGCGGCCTTGACCGCCAGCCTCGATCTCGAGCAGCTCGAGGACAACCTGTTTCGCGGCGCCAGTCCCGAGGTCGGTTGGCAGCGCGTCTATGGTGGCCAGGTGCTCGGCCAGTCGCTGGTTGCGGCCAGCCGCACCGTGACGGAACCACGCCCGCTTCACTCGATGCACGGCTACTTTCTGCTCGCCGGCGATCCCCATCATCCGATCGTCTACGACGTCGAGCGCACCCGAGATGGTGGCAGCTTCTCCACCCGCCGCGTCAAGGCGATCCAGCACGGCCGGATCATCTTCGTCATGGGGGCCTCCTACCACCGGCCGGAGCCCGGCTACGACCACGCCGCCGCGATGCCGGAAGTACCGCCGCCCGAGCAGCTGAGAAGCGCCAACGAGCTGTTCGCCGAGATGATCGATCAGTTGCCCGAGAACATGCGCAGCTACTGGAAGCGGGAACGGCCGATCGAGATGCGCCCCGTGGACCTCTCCCGCTATCTCGACCGCGGCCAGCGCGAGCCGGTCCAGCACATCTGGATGAGGACCACTGGCACCCTGTCCGATGACCCCAGCCTGCACGCCTGCGTGCTCGCCTACGCCTCCGACTTCACGCTGCTCGACACCGCCCTCATCGGCCACGGCAAGCTCTTGTTCGACAGCGACCTTCAGCTGGCGAGCCTCGACCACGCGCTGTGGTTCCACCGCCCCTTCCGAGCTGACGACTGGCTGCTCTATAGCCAGGAGAGCCCGAGTGCCTCCGCCGCACGGGGGCTCTGCCGCGGCAGCGTCTACGACCGCCAAGGCCGGCTGGTCGCCTCCGTAGCTCAAGAAGGGCTCATTCGTTTGCGGCGCACAAATTTTGTGCTCGAATAATGTGCACCTGAGCATTATTGCATAAATTTCGTACAAAGCCCGTGCGGCCGTCGCCTTTTCAATAGCCGACGTCCGAGACAACCTCTCCCTATTTCAATGCCTTACCGTGCCGCCGGGGCATCTGGCACGGGACTTGACTCCTTAACGACCGGTTGCCGCCGGCCGAGGTCGGCCGGTGCCTAGAGGAACGTCGGTCCGGCAGCTCGCGCGTCGAGCGGGACAGGAAAGGGGGTTCAAGTCATGAAATTGATCACGGCCATCATCAAGCCGTTCAAGCTCGAGGAAGTGCGCAATGCGCTCAACGACCTCGGCATCCAGGGCATGACCGTCACCGAGGTCAAAGGCTACGGCCGACAGAAGGGCCACACGGAAATCTACCGCGGCGCCGAGTACGCCGTGAGCTTCCTGCCCAAGATCAAGATCGAGGTCGTGGTCGCCACCGGCCACGTCGACAAGGCGCTCGCCGCCATCCAGTCGGCGGCCCGCACCGGCCAGATCGGCGACGGCAAGATCTTCGTCTCCACGATCGAGCACACGGTCCGCATCCGCACCGGCGAGGCCGACGACGATGCGCTGTGAGCCCGCGCAACGCGAAATCCAAACATCCATGTCTCAAGAACCATCGAGGGGAGCACTCGACATGCGTCTCACACTCTTTCGGCGACTACCGGCCTTCGTCATGGCCCTGGCCGCCTTCCATCTGGCGGGCGCGATGCCCGCGCTCGCCGCGCCGACCGTCGACAAGGGCGACACCGCCTTCATGATGATCGCCACCGTGCTGGTGCTGCTGATGACCATACCCGGTCTGGCACTCTTCTACGGCGGCATGGTGCGCACCAAGAACACGCTGTCGATGCTGATGCAGGTGTTCACCATCGTCTGTCTCGTCAACGTGATCTGGGTGCTCTACGGCTACTCGCTCGCGTTCACCGGCGGCGGCGAGCTGAACAGCTTCGTCGGCGGCTTTTCCAAAGCGTTCCTCGCCGGCGTCGACGCCACCACCATGGCGGCCACGTTCTCCAACGGCGTCGCCATCCCAGAGCTCGTCTACGTCTGTTTCCAGATGACGTTCGCGGCGATCACCCCGGCGCTGATCGTCGGCGCCTTCGCCGAGCGCATGAAGTTCTCGGCCCTCATCCTCTTCACGATCCTCTGGGTGACCCTGGTCTACTTCCCGATCGCGCACATGGTCTGGTACTGGGCCGGTCCCGATGCGCTCGCTGATGCCGCGAAGGCGCTGGCGGCTGCGGGTGCCGACAAGAAGGCCGAGGCGCAGGCCGCGCTCGACGCCGTCGTCGCCGATGCCGGCCTGCTGTTCTCGTGGGGCGCGATCGACTTCGCCGGCGGCACCGTCGTGCACATCAATGCCGGCATCGCCGGCCTCGTCGGCGCGCTGATCCTCGGCAAGCGCATCGGCTACCGCCGCGAGGCTATGCCGCCCCACTCGCTGACGCTCAGCATGGTCGGCGCGGCGATGCTGTGGGTCGGCTGGTTCGGCTTCAACGCCGGCTCCAACCTCGAGTCGAACAGCACGGCCGCTCTGGCGATGGCCAATACGTTCATCGCCACCGCCGGCGCGGGCCTCTCCTGGATGCTCGCAGAGTGGATTGCCAAGGGCAAGCCGTCGCTGCTCGGCCTCATCTCGGGGGTGGTCGCTGGTCTCGTCGCGGTGACCCCGGCCTCCGGCTTCGCCGGTGTGATGGGCTCGCTGGTGCTCGGCCTCGTCGCCGGCGTGGTGTGCTTCATCTTCTCCGTCGGAGTGAAGAACCTGCTCGGCTACGACGACAGCCTCGACGTGTTCGGCGTGCACGCCATCGGCGGCATCCTGGGCGCGATCGGAACCGGCATCCTCGCCAGCCCGGACCTCGGCGGCTCCGGCATCCTCGACTACGTGTCGAAGCCCGGCGAGGCGATCGTCGCCCCCTATGACATGGTCGCCCAGGTCATCACCCAGTCCAAGGCCGTCGGCGTGACCATTCTGTGGACCGGCATTGGCTCGGCGGTCATCTATCTCCTCGTCAACCTGATCGTCGGTCTCCGCCCGGCCGAGGACAAGGAGCGCGAGGGCCTCGACGTCACCGATCACGGCGAGCGGGCCTACAACTACTGATCCGCTTACTGTCCGGCGGCTCTCCTCCGGGGCCGCCGGATTTTCTCCCCCCGGGGCACTCGTCCTCTCCTCGCGCGAATGCCCCGCCTGCGGGCCCGGGTCCCTCCCGACTCGGGTCCGTTCTTTGTTCGGGCTCCCGACGCGACCTCGTTCCACGTTCGCCCGTCAGCGCCGCACCACGAGCGCGTCGCCCGGTCGCGCCGACGCCAGCAGCCGCAGAAGATCGGCCAGCCGAAGTGCGACGCAGCCTTCGGTCGGATCGAGACCATCTCGCGCCAGGTGCAGGAAGATCGCACTGCCGATACCCCGAGCTCGCGGACGAATGTTGTAGTCGAGCACGACCACGACGTCGTAGAGCCGATCCTCCCGCCACAGCTGCTCGGCGCTGGCCGGATATGGCAACGTGACCCGCCGATTGTAGTTGCGGTCCCTGGGCTCGTCGCACCAGCCGTCGCCCGGGCGTATCGCCCTCACCGGCAGTTTCGTCCGAGGCCGTCCTAACCGGTCGGCGCGGTAGAGCACCGCGCCGAGCCCGAGCCGCCCGCCCGGCGTGCCACCGTCTCCCTCGCGCTTGATCGCCACCGGCCCGCTGCGGCCGAGCGCACAGGCGAGCATCCGGCTCCCCAGCCTCACCAGCCCCTGGGTGCGCCGCCCCGGCCGGCGGCTCACGACGAATTGACGTTTGTTGACGGGCATTTTGCCGCTCCCCAGGGCATCACTGGAGGCCGGTGACACGACCCGGCCTGACTCTATGTGAGCGAGGAAACCGATGCTAGAATTCATCTATCAGCCGCAACAGGAGCGCCGGCGCATGAGCACGTCACGAAGGATACTCATCGTCGACGACGACGAGGACCTGCGCGCATCCTTGAAGGACCAGCTCCAGCTCCACGACGAGTTCGAGGTCGCGATCGCCGGCACGGCATCGAAGGGCATCGAGGCGGCCAAGGCCGAGCACCACGACCTCGTCCTGTTCGACGTCGGACTGCCGGACATGGACGGCCGCGAGGCCGTCAAGCTGTTGCGCAAGAGCGGCTTCAAGAGCCCGATCGTCATGCTGACCGGCAACGATTCCGACGCCGACCAGATCCTCGGCCTCGACGCCGGCGCCAACGATTACGTCACCAAGCCGTTCAAGTTCGCCGTCCTGCTCGCCCGCATCCGCGCCCAGCTGCGCCAGCACGAGCAGAGCGAGGACGCGGTGTTCGCCATCGGCCCCTACACGTTCAAGCCGGCCTCCAAGCTCCTGATCGACGAGAAGGGCAGCAAGATCCGCCTGACCGAGAAGGAGACGTCGATCCTCAAGTATCTCTACCGCTCCGGCGAGAAGGTCGTCGGCCGTGACGTGCTTCTGCACGAGGTGTGGGGCTACAACGCCGGCGTCACGACGCACACCCTCGAGACCCACATCTACCGTCTGCGCCAGAAGATCGAGAAGGACCCCTCCAACGCCGAGTTGCTCGTGACCGAGACCGGCGGCTACAAGCTGGTTCCCTGAACACCCGTCGACCTTCCCCACGCTGTCCCCAGCGCACCCACAGCCCCCTGGACCCGCCACTGCGAATCAGCCGAGCTTGACGGCAGATTCGCACGGCGGCACGCCGGCTCGCTCGTCGAGCCCGCAATCGTGTGCCTGCCGGCAGCTCAGCCTCGATGGGGTACCGCCGGATGGCGATCAGCGCGCTCGCACAGCATTTCCTTCGCCAGGAGATCTTTCAGGGGCTGAAGCCCCTGCAGATCACCGAGATCATCCGCCGCGCCGAGCGCATCGTCTATCGGCCGGGCGAGATGATCATCGAGGAGGATTCCCCGGCTGACGCTGCCATCCTGCTGGTCGGCGGCGAGGCGGTGCGCATTGTCGGATCGGACTTGAGACCGCGCGCCGAGCCGATCCAGACGGGCTCCCTGCTGACCGAGCTGGCGATGCTGATCGAGACCGATCACAGCGCCACCGTCGTCGCCAAGACCCCGGTGCGCGCGTTGCGCATTCCCCGTCACGAGCTCAACGAGCAGATGGCCGCCGATCCCGCCGTCGCCGATCATTTCGTCGCTCGGCTGACCGCGCGCCTGGCGGCGATCGCCGCGGAGCTGCGCGCCATCGACGGCGTGCTGACCTCGCCGGGCACCGCCGACTCGCGCGGTCATGCCCAGCGCCTGCCGCTGCACTGACCGCGTGGCCTCGCCCGGCACGACGGTCGCCGCCTTCCCGCGCTCCTTCGGTCCGCCGCACTCCTCACACACACCGCCGCGCACGCAATTGCGCTCACTGCGAGCACTTTTCCGCAGCCACGCGTCGCATCATTCCTGGGTGGCAAAAATAGAAGCGCCCAACCCCGGGGGGAGGGGTTGGGCGCTGTGAGCGCTTGCGCGCGTGGCACCGGGAGGGAAGCCGGTGCCCCAGACGATATCTTCGGCTAGACGGGGGGCACTACCGAGTACAGGGTGATATCGTCTGACTAGTCGATAATTAAGCGCACTCGCCCCCATTGCAATAGGGGGAACGTGGCTACTTCACGAAAATGTTACCAATTCCCCACCGGCTATCCCCGGTTGGGACTTGCGCGCGACCGAACAGCAACACCCTGAGGTTGCGGCAACACCCTCTAGTTCTGGTTGAAGGCAGCCCCCATCGGCTTGATAATAAACAGAGAATCTTCGTTTTCCTGCTTCCGGTCGAGGACGCCGACCTCGACTCGGGTATCGAGCCCCTGGGCATCCGTGGTGACCCATTCCTTCAGCTCGAGCTCCGGCTTGGTGGCGAAGAACAGCTTGATCCGACCCACCGCGTCGGGATTCTTGTCCTGCACGCTCAGCACGATCAGGTCGTCGGCCTCCTGGACCTCGACGATCCGCGCGTCGCGGATCAGGTCGACGTCCTTGCGCAGCAGCATCCGGAACGGCGTCTGGTCGAGCGAGATCCGGTCCTCGTTGTTCAGGTCGTGATCCTGGATCGCGAGATACTCGCCGTCGGAGATGATGACCTGCAGGCTCGGCCGCGCGTACTCGAACCGGAATCGGCCCGGACGCTTCATGAAGAACTTGCCGCGCATGACCTTGCGGTCGGCGCCGGTCTGAACGAACGAACCTTTGAGATTTTGAAGGCTCTCGAAGTATTTGGAGACCTTCTTCACGGTCGTGGTCTGGCGCTCGTCGAGCACGATGCCGCTGGTGCCGCCGGCGCCTCCGCCCGGTGCGACCTCTGCGCTCCACCCGCCCGCTCCGACTGCTGTGGGCTGTGGTGCCGCAGTCCCGCTCTGCGCCGTTGCCGGCACGACCCAGGCCGCTGCTGCCAGCGCGAACGCCAATACTCCCGCCTTCACGACGCTTTCCATCCAAAATCCCCCGATCCCCGCTGTCCGAGGCACACCCCGGCGAATGGACTTTCCCGAACAATGCGTCGAGATGTGGGCGACCGTAGCGATGTTCGCCCTTCGGGCAAGCGCGACCACGCGCAATCAACGGTGATCATTCACGCGCCGCCGCCGCCCGAACCGCTGCCGGCCAGGATCTCGCGCTTGCCGACGCTGTTGGCCGGGCTGATCAGCCCTTCGCGCTCCATCCGCTCGATCAAGTCGGCGGCCCGGTTGTAGCCGATCGCCAGCCGGCGCTGGATGTAGCTCGTCGACGCCTTGCGATCGCGCAGCACCACTGCGACGGCGCGGTCATAGAGATCCTCCTCGCTCGCCCCGCGCGCCTCCGGTCCGTCCGGTGTCTCGTCCGGCTCGATGCGGTCGGCGAGCCCGTCGATGTAGCGCGGCTCACCCTGCTGGCGCAGGAACTGGCTGATCGCCTCCACCTCCTCGTCGGCGACGAACGGCCCGTGCACGCGCGTCGCCTGCCCCGTTCCCGCGGCCAGCAGCATGTCGCCGGCGCCGAGCAACTGCTCCGCGCCCTGGTCACCGAGAATCGTGCGGCTGTCGATCTTGGATGCGACCTTGAAGCTGATCCGGGTCGGGAAGTTGGCCTTGATCGTGCCGGTGATGACGTCGACCGAGGGACGCTGCGTCGCCATCACCAGATGGATGCCGGCCGCCCGCGCCATTTGCGCGAGGCGCTGCAGTGCGGCCTCGATGTCCTTGCCGGCGACCACCATCAGGTCGGCGAGCTCGTCGATCACGACGACGATGTAGGGCAGCGGCTCGAGCGCCATGCTTTCCTGCTCGTACACCGCTTCGCCGGTCCGCCGGTCGAAACCGGTCTGCACCGTGCGCGCGATCATCTCGCCCCGCTTCTTTGCATTGCGCACGCGATTGTTGAACACGTCGATGTTGCGCACGCCGAGCTTGGCCATGCGCTTGTAGCGCTCCTCCATCTCGCCGACCGCCCAGTTGAGCGCGTTGACCGCCTTCTGCGGATCGGTGACGACCGGGGCAAGAAGATGCGGAATGCCGTTGTAGACCGACAGCTCCAGCATCTTGGGATCGATCATCAGGAACCGGCAGTCCTCCGGCGAATGCCTGAAGATGAGCGACAGGATCATGGCGTTGACGCCGACCGACTTGCCCGATCCGGTGGTGCCGGCAACCAGGAGATGCGGCATGCGCGCGAGATCGGCGACCACCGGCTCGCCACCGATCGACTTGCCGAGCGCGATCGGCAGCGTCGCCTGGCTGGTGCGGAATGCCTCCGATTCGAGGATGTCGCGCAACAGCACGCTTTCCCGGCGCGCATTCGGCAGCTCGATGCCGATCGCGTTGCGGCCCGGTACGACTGCGACACGCACCGCCGCCGCGCTCATCGAGCGGGCGATGTCGTCGGCGAGCGAGATCACCCGCGACGATTTCGTGCCGCGCGCCGGCTCGACCTCGTACAGCGTCACGACCGGACCCGGA
>JBFMEX010000079.1:0-18519 GCA_040752215.1 Pseudomonadota bacterium
TCGCCCAAGCCGTTGGCGGCCGTGGCCGCCACGTCGGGATCGCCGGCCGAGAAGCGAACCGCGATCTGCTGCTCGGCCGGTCCCGGCAACACCTCGAGCCGATGCAGGAAGCTCTGCACGGCCGCCTCGTCGGCGCTCGCGGACGCCGGCGGACCATCGTCCCTGCCCGCGCCGAGTTGCAGCCGGCCCGCGACCGCACCCACCAGCGCCGGGGCCCGCAGCGCGCGCATGTGCGTCTCGATGGCGCCTGGCACGGCGATCGTGGCCTCGGCGCGATAGGTCGCCGGCATCAGCGACAGCGCGAGATAGGTGATCCCGCCAGCGACCGCCGACAGCGGGGCAAGCCATGGCAGAGCCGAGCGCACCGCCGGCCGCAGGAGGGCGGTCGGACTGAAGGTGGAGCTATTGGTCATATCGCATCGCCGAGTTGCGTCGAGGAGCATGCATTCGATGGCCATTAGACGGCGGCTCGGTAAGCAATCCCTTAACCCGTGTCGAATGCGGACGACCGCTAAGCCCTTCTTAACGCACCGACGCTTATACCCGTCGAGATCGTAACGGTCCCGACGAGCAGGACAAATGCCCCGCCTGTTGCACATTGCCTGCCTCGCCCTGTTGATGGCACTCGGCGGCTGCGCGCTCGATCGACCGCTGCTCGACCACGGCCTCGCCTACCCCGGCGACGGCCGGCCGGCGATCCCGGCGGCGGGGGCCGAGGCCGGCCCGCCCGTGGTGGAGCACACGCTCACCCACGAGAGCTTCGGCGCGCCAGTGGTGGTCCCGGCCGGTATCCGCGGCCCGCATGCGGCGGCCGAGACCGACGGCCCCTATCTGCTCGACACCGGCGACCGGCTCAGGATCTTCGTCTACGGCCAGCCCAATTTGTCACGGCTCTACACCGTCGATCACGGCGGCTTCCTCACCGTGCCGCTGATCGGTGCGGTCAAGGCGCGCGGCCTCACCACCTTCGACGTCGAGGGGGTCATCAAGCGCCGGCTCGGCGCCGAGTTCGTCAAGAACCCGCAGGTCACCGTCGACGTGCACCAGAACCGCCCGTTCTTCATCCTCGGCGAGGTCCGGACTGCCGGCCAATACCCGTATGTCTCGGGCATGACAGTGGAAATCGCCGTGGCGATTGCCGGCGGCTACTCCGAGCGCGCCAGCGACCGCACGTTCCGCATCACCCGCCGCATCGATGGTATGGTCGAGACCATCGAGGCCCCGGCCGACTACCCTCTCCAGCCCGGCGATACCGTCCACGTCCGCGAGCGCTTCTTCTGACCCGGCCCGGCCCTCCCCTCGCCGCTTGACCGGGGTCAAAATGTCGGGCAACGGGCGCGACTATTTTGCTGTCGTGATCCGCCGCGCGAGGACACCCCGATGCGACCCGAATTGCTGAAGAAGTACGCTGCCCCGGTGCCGCGCTATACGAGCTATCCGACCGCTCCGCACTTTTCCGGCGCCGTCGGCCCGGCGACCTATGGCGAATGGCTGGCGGCGCTCGCCGACGGCCAGCGGCTGTCACTCTACGTCCACATCCCGTTCTGCGACCAGCTGTGCTGGTATTGCGGCTGCACGACCAAGATCACCCAGCGCTACGAGCCGATCGCACGCTATCTCGAGGCGCTGCTCGCCGAGATCGACACGGTCGGCGCCAGGCTCCGCGGTCGCCATTCGGTCGAGCACATCCACTGGGGCGGCGGCAGCCCGAGCATCCTGTCGCCCGCCGACATCACCCGCCTCGCCGGGCGTCTCAGATCCGCTTTCGACGTCCCAGCCGACGCCGAACTCGCGGTCGAGGTCGATCCGCGCGGGCTCGATCCCGAGCGTGTCGCCGCGTTCGCCGCGGCCGGGGTCTCCCGCATCAGCATCGGCGTGCAGGACTTCGACGAGCGCGTGCAACGCGCCATCAACCGCGCCCAGTCGTTCGAGCTCACCAAGTCGGTCATCGACAGCTTTCGCGCTGCCGGCGTCGCGTCGATCAATATCGACCTCGTCTATGGCCTGCCGTATCAGACCCGCGCCAGCCTCGACGACACCATCCAGAAAGTGATCTCGCTCGCGCCCGACCGGATCGCGCTGTTCGGATATGCGCATCTGCCGACACGCATCACCCACCAGCGGCTCATTCCCGACGAGTCGCTGCCCGACGCCAAGGAGCGCTATGCGCAGTCGGGGCGTGCGGCACGCCGGCTGATCGATGCCGGCTACGTCAAGATCGGCCTTGATCACTTCGCCAGGCCGACCGACACGCTGGCGACGCGCCCCGTGCACCGAAACTTCCAGGGCTACACCAGCGACGCCGCTCCGGTGCTGATCGGCCTCGGCGCGTCCTCGATCGGCCGCCTGCCGCAGGGCTACGTGCAGAACGCGGTCGCCATGGCCGAGTACGAGCGGCGCATCAAGGACGCCGGCCTCGCCACTGCGCGCGGGCACGCCATGAGCGTCGACGACGAGGCCCGCGCGTTCGCGATCGAGCGGCTGATGTGCGACTTCCGCTTCCCCGGCGACGAGCTGGTCGAGCGCTTCGGCCCGGCGGCCGGGCCGGTGCTGGAGGACGCCGCCATGCTCCTCGAGAGCGACCACGACGGCATCGTCGAGCAGGTGCCTGGCAGCCGCGATTTCCTGGTCGGCGAGCAGGGTCGCATGTTCGTGCGCTCGATCGCCGCCTGCTTCGACACCTATCTCGGCACCCGCGAGGTGCGCCACTCGCTCGGCGTTTGACCTCCCCTTGTCCGCCCCGCTGCCGGGTTGCCGCCCTACGGGCGCGCCACCGGCCCGAGTTGCATGCGCGGTCGTCGCCCCCCGCCCTGTGACGCGTTTGCCTCTCGGGGCACAATTTTCGCTTGTTTCTGACCTCGATCTGTCGAGGCGGCCTATGAATCAGTAAAGGTGATCGTCGATCGATTACGCTGGTTTCGAAGGGGGGACTTGTAATGAGATTTGGCGTCGTTGCTTCCGCAATTCTGAGCGTTGGTCTCGTCTTTGCTCCGGTCGTGCCGGCCATGGCCGATGACACCGGGCTGGCCGCCGCCTTGCACACCTTGAAGAAGGAGGGCAAGAAGGTCTGCATGGACGGTCATTTCCACAGCGGCAACAGCGCCGGAATCAAGGACAAGAAAATGGCCATGGCCGAGGCCATCAATTCGTGGTCTGGCTTCACCGCGTTCGAGTACGGAACCGACTGGGCCAACTGGAGCAAGGCGGCTAACAAGAGTGCCAACTGCTCCCAGGGGGCCTCGGGGTGGGGCTGCAGCATCGAGGCCCGTCCCTGCAAGTAGGCTTCACGAAGCATCCATAGGTGGCGTCCCTATCTCTTCTCTCTTCCTCGAGAACGATTCGACGTCGAGAACAATCAGCAGAGCCGGAGCCCGCCCAAGCTCCGGCTCTGCCAATTTCCGGGCCGCCCTGTGGTACGGCGACGCCACCGTCCCAATTGAGTTGTAGATGTGTCGAGAGGCCGTCCTGCATGCCTCTCGCGCCCTCACCGGCGCAGCAGCACGCGCCCGATCAGCCAGCGCACGATGCCCCACCCCCAGTGCACGACGACGAGGCGCACCAGCCAGCCGACTATGCCGCGGCTCTGGAAACCCAGCAGTGCGCCGAGCAGCGAGCGGATGATCGTCGAGAGGGCGCCGCCGCCCCCTGCTGCCCCGCCGCCCGGCAGCGAGGTGCCGCCCTTGCGGATCATATCGGAGAGATCGCTGTAGGGATTGGAGCCGCTGCGGCCGAGGCCAGGGATGTCGTCGCCGGGTATCGGCAGCGGGCTGTCGCCGCTGGTCGTGCTGCCGCCGGTCCATCCACCGCCGGTCTCGGGCAGCTTCGGCAGCGGGCTCGGCGCAGGTGCGCGCGGCACCTGCGAAGGAGCCGGTCGTCCTCCGGCTCCGGTGATCTTGCCGAGGATCTCGCCGAGCGTGCCGCCGGCACCCTTGGCGAGCGCACCCATCACCATCGCCGCTATCACCGGCAGCATCTGCTTGATGAGCTCCTCCGAGATGCCGCTCGCGCGCGCGGCTCGCGCCGCGACCGCCCGGCTCTGTTCTTTGTTGCCGAGAATGTTTTCGAGCGCATCGATGCCGAAGCGGGCGACATTGGGATCGCCGATCGCCTCCGTGCGGTCGATGAAGCCGCCGCCGCCGGCACGCCCCAGAATCTCGACCAGGTCGGCGACGCCGCCGCGCGAGAGCGTGTTGCGCTCCATGCGTCGCTCCAGCTGCGGCAGTACGCTGTTCACCACCGCCTCGGCCTGATCGGGCGCAATCCCGAAGCTCCGCGCCAGATTGCCGAGTGCGTCCCCGCCCTGTGCTTGCGCCAGAAGATCCTCGATCCGCACGCCTGCCTCCGCTGCCCTTCGCCAACTGCGGTGAGACCTATAACAGGAGTGACGCCGCCTCGCATTGCTCGAGAACCCCTGCTGGCGCCAGGTATGCCAGCTGCGGCAATCGCGACCATTTGGCGATTGTGCTTGTGTTGCAACGCTAGGTCACATTTGGCATGGTCCGCGCGCTCGACTTGCCAGCAGGGGGTGGGGTCGCGACGGGCTGGGAGCCCGTCTCGCCGGTGGACCTGCGAGAACGATCGGCCGAAAGGGGAAACGTCCATGACAGAGCTTCTATGGGGGATCATCGCCTGCGGGGCGTTGTCGATCCTCTATGCAATCTTCACATCGCAGGCGGTGATGCGCGCCGATCCGGGCAGTGCCCGCATGCAGGAGATCTCCGCCGCCGTGCGTGAGGGCGCCTCCGCCTACTTGAACCGCCAGTATACGACCATCGCCATGGTCGGCGCGGTCATCTTCGTCATCGCCTGGGTGCTGCTCGGCCCGCTCGTCGCTGTCGGCTTCATGATCGGCGCGTTGCTATCCGGTACCGCCGGCTACATCGGCATGAACGTCTCGGTGCGTGCCAACGTGCGCACGGCGCAGGCTGCGACCCAGTCGCTGGCCCGCGGCCTCGACCTCGCCTTCAAGGCGGGCGCGATCACCGGCATGCTCGTCGCCGGCCTCGCACTGCTCGGCGTCACCGTCTACTACTTCATCCTGACCAAGATGCTCGGCTACCAGCCGGCCGACCGCCTCGTCGTCGACGCCCTCGTCGCGCTCGGCTTCGGCGCCTCGCTGATCTCGATCTTCGCCCGCTTGGGCGGAGGCATCTTCACCAAGGGCGCCGACGTCGGCGGCGATCTCGTCGGCAAGGTCGAGGCCGGCATTCCCGAGGACGATCCGCGCAACCCGGCGACGATCGCCGACAACGTCGGCGACAACGTCGGCGACTGCGCCGGCATGGCCGCCGACCTGTTCGAGACCTACGCCGTGACGGTGGTTGCGACCATGGTTCTGGCGGCGATCTTCTTCGCCGGCCAGCCTAGCCTCGAGAAGCTGATGGTGTACCCACTCGCGATCGGCGCGGCCTGCATCGTCACCTCGATCGTCGGCACCTACTTCGTCAAGCTCGGCGCCAACAACTCGATCATGGGCGCACTCTACCGCGGCTTCATCGCCACCGCCGTGCTCTCGATTGGCGGCTTGTGGGCGGCGACCCACTTCGTGCTCGGCGGCCCCGGGGTGGTCGGCACCGCGGCCGGCACGACCATCACCGGCATGAACCTGTTCCTGTGCGGCATCGCCGGCCTCGCGGTGACCGGCCTCATCGTGTGGATCACCGAGTACTACACCGGCATCGGCTTCCGCCCGGTGCGCTCGATCGCCCAGGCGTCCGTCACCGGCCACGGCACCAACGTGATCCAGGGCCTCGCCGTATCCCTCGAGGCGACCGCGCTGCCGACGATCGTCATCGTTGCCGGCATCCTCGTCACCTACAATCTGGCCGGCCTGTTCGGGACCGCGATCGCGACGACGACCATGCTCGGTCTCGCCGGCATGGTGGTCGCGCTCGATGCGTTCGGTCCGGTCACCGACAACGCCGGCGGCATCGCCGAGATGAGCGGCCTGCCGAAGGAGGTGCGCCGCTCGACGGATGCCCTCGACGCGGTCGGCAACACCACCAAAGCAGTCACCAAGGGCTACGCGATCGGCTCTGCCGGCCTCGGCGCGCTGGTGCTGTTCGCGGCCTACAGCTACGACCTCCGGCACTTCATCGCCGAGGCCAACAAGGCCGGCTCGACCGCCTTCCAGTACTTCAAAGGCGTGCAGCCGGACTTCGCGCTGTCGAACCCCTACGTGGTGGTCGGCCTGCTGCTTGGCGGCCTAATCCCCTACCTGTTCGGCGGCATGGGCATGACCGCTGTCGGCCGTGCCGCGGGCTCGATCGTCGAGGAGGTTCGTCGCCAGTTCAAGGCCAAGCCCGGCATCATGAAGGGCACCGAGAAGCCCGACTATGCCAGGGCGGTCGACCTGCTGACCCAGGCAGCGATCAAGGAGATGGTCGTGCCATCGCTGCTGCCGGTGCTGTCCCCGATCGTGCTTTACTTCGTGATCTTCTTCGTCGCCGGCGGCGGCGCGGTCGGCAAGAGCGCGGGCTTTTCGGCGGTCGGTGCCATGCTCTTGGGCGTCATCGTCACCGGCCTCTTCGTCGCCATCTCGATGACCTCGGGCGGCGGCGCCTGGGACAATGCCAAGAAGAGCTTCGAGGACGGCTTTGTCGACAAGGACGGCACCAAGCACGTCAAGGGCACCGAGGCGCACAAAGCCTCGGTGACCGGCGACACGGTCGGCGATCCCTACAAGGACACCGCCGGCCCGGCCGTCAACCCGGCGATCAAGATCACCAACATCGTCGCTCTGTTGCTGCTGGCCGTGCTCTCGCACTGAGCGGCCTACTCGAGATCTGCGAAGGGCCCCGGATCCGAATCCGGGGCCCTTCACATTGCGATCGTCGCCCGTAGGCCACGGACGAAGACGATTCCGCGAGGTGCAACTCGCGGCCGGCAAAGCAACCCTGCTGCCAGGTGGCCGGCGGCGGCCGAGCGCGGCTCACCCGTCGCCGAATATCTGCTTTGTGCCGAGGTTGCGGAACAGCTGCTTAAGGATGCCCTCGTCGCGGGCGCCCGGCGCCGGCGTGGTGCGTGAGATGTAGTCGAACACCTTGCCGTCCTTCAGCCCGTATTGCGCGACGCGCTCCACGCTCCCCATCGGCGTGAAGTAGACTGCGAGGATCTGGCGGTCGACCTCCTTCGGATCCAGGAATGCCGTCTGCGTCATCGTGCTCGAGATGTAATAGTACACGCTGCCGTCGCCGACCGTTGTCGTCGTCGCCGGCGAGCCGAGCGTGAGCTTGACCTGATCCTGGCTCATCCCGGTCTGCACCTGCTGCAGATCGGTCTCGCGGAAATGATGCCCGTGCTTGATGATCTGCTCGCCACACGCCGTCAGCACGAAGGCCGCGAGCCCGGCCAACAGCCCCGCGCCGGCGCGCCGCGCACGTCCTCGGCCGGCAGGCGCACTGCCCTGTTGCAGCGGGTCGACTTGGCCCATAATGCGCTGGCTCCGAAGAATCGCCGACGTCGGCATATCTGCCCGCTTAGCCCGAGGCCAACAGGAATGCAACGCGCCCTCCCCCGTCGTCCCCTGCCGGAGCGGCCCCATCCACGGCCGCACCGACCATGCTGAGCTGGCTGTCCTTCCGAGCCGGCCGCCGCAAGGCTAGCGAGCTTTATGGCGCGCTCGTGACGCAGTCGCGCCAGCGCCCGTTCTACGCCGATCTCGGAGTGCCCGACACCCCGACCGGACGGACGGAGATGATCGTGCTCCATCTCGCCCTGGTGCTCGACCGCCTCGCCGCCGAGCCGACGCCCGACCGCGAGGCGCAGCGGCTCCTCGTCGAGGCGTTCGTGACCGACCTCGACGACGCCATGCGTGAGCTCGGCGTCGGCGACCTTTCCGTGCCGCGCAAGGTCAAGGCGGCCGCCGGCGCGCTCTACGAGCGGGTGTCGCGCTACCGCGAGCCGCTCACCGCCGCCTCGCCCGCGCCGCTCGCCGCCATGCTGGCGCAGACCGTGCTCGCGCAAGCTCCCGGCGCGCCCGCCGACGCGCCCGACCGCCTCGCCGCCTACGCCAGGGCGAGCCGAGCCGCCCTCGCCACCCACGGCACCGGCGAGATCCTGGCCGGCCGGCTCCGTTTCCCGCCGGTCAGCGACAGCCCAGCCAATCCGTGACGAGGACGCGCAACATGATCGAGGACGCAGCACCGCTCGGCGCCTGGACGCTCTCCGTGCTGGCCATCCCCGAGACCGGACTCGGGACCCGGCGCGAGGCGAGCGGCGCCGAGCTGGGCCAGCTCGCCCGTGCACTCGACATCCCGAGCTGCGAGCGGCTCGCCGCACACTACGTGGTGCACGCCATCGGCGGCGGCCGGTTTCGCGTCGCGGGCCACGTCTCGGCCGCGCTGACCCAGCGCTGCGTCGTCTCGCTCGATCCCCTCCCGGCAACGATCGAGGAGCAGTTCGACGAGGAATTCTGGCCAGCCGAGGCCATCGAGCCGGAGATCGGCGAGCACGAGCACGAGGCGCTTGCGCACGTCGAGCCCGAGCCGATCGTGGACGGCAGAATCGAGATCGGCCGGCTCGTCTACGAGACGGTGGCCGCGGCGCTGCCGCCCTATCCGCGCAAGCCGGGCGTCGAGCTCGACTGGAGCGGCGAGGCCTCGTCTGGCCCCGAGCATGCCCGAGCGAACCCATTCGCGGCCCTCGCCAAGCTCAAGGGCGACAGCTGATTGCGACCCAAAATCCGGTTGTGCGAACCGGGCAAAGCGGTATGTTCCGGGGGTTTTGCGTTGGGGGACGGCGGCCGCATCGCTCGGCTGCGTATATTCGCGCCCGGCTGCACCAGCAGAGGCGACCTGCAGCATGGCTTTCGGCTCGGAAAGCTCGACGAGATTCGCCGGCTCGCCGCATGCGGCGACCGGCTCGCAGAACGAGGGTCGCCGCGCGCCGCTCGCAGATGCGGGGCGGGCGCGGTCATGCGACAGAAAACGGAGCACCGGCAGGCCGGCATGACAGCCAAGCGGACGATCGCGCTCGATTGCATGGGCGGCGATCACGGCCCCGAGGTCGTGATCCCCGGCGCCGCGATCTCGCTCGTGCGCCACCCCGCGCTCGAGTTCGTGCTGTGCGGCTCCGAGGCCCGCATCCAGCCGCTCCTCGCCGCGCATGGCGACCTTGCCGCCCGCTCGCGCATCGTCGCCACCGAGGTTACGGTGTCGATGAGCGACAAGCCGAGCCAGGCGCTCCGCCGCGGCAAGGGCTCCAGCATGTGGCTCGCGCTCGAGGCGGTGAAGGAAGGCAAGGCGGACGCCGCCGTCTCCGCCGGCAACACCGGCGCGCTGATGGCGATGGCCAAGCTGATCCTGCGCCCCATGGCGGGTATCGAGCGCCCGGCGATCGCCGCACTGTGGCCGACCGTGGAATCGGAGTGCATCGTGCTCGACGTCGGCGCCAACATCGGCGCCAGCGCCCGCCAGCTCGCCGACTTTGCGTTGATGGGCGCGGCGATGGCGCGGGCGCTGTTCCACGTCGAGCGGCCGACGGTCGGACTGTTGAACGTCGGCGTCGAGGAGATCAAGGGCGACGAGGAGGTCAAGCAGGCGCACGCCTGGCTCAAGGAGACGACCGACCTGCCGCTCGACTACCGCGGCTTCGTCGAGGGCCACCAGATCGGCCAGGGCGTGGTCGACGTGGTCGTCGTCGAGGGCTTTGCCGGCAACATCGCATTGAAGACCGCCGAGGGCACCGCACATCAGGTCGGCCAGTACCTCAAGGCGGCGATGGAGAGGAGCCTGATGTCGCGCATCGGCGCCTTCCTCGCCCGCGGCGGGTTCCGCGTCCTGAAGCACAAGATGGACCCGCGCCGGGTCAACGGCGGCACGTTCCTCGGTCTCAATGGCATCGCTGTCAAGAGCCACGGCGGCACCGACGCGGTCGGCTTTGCGAGCGCCGTCGACCTCGGCTACGAGATGGCGGAAAGCGGGCTCGTCGGCCGGCTGGCCGGCGATCTCGACGCGTTCCATCACAAGATCGGCCAGTCGGCAGCAGAATGAGCCCCACCCGCCCCATCCCCATCGAGCGAGGCCTCGGCCGAGCGGGGGGCGACAACGGAATGCATACCTTCGAGAGGCACGCGTGGCAGTCATCCGCTCAGTGATCCGTGGCGTCGGGGCCTATCTCCCCAAGCGCGTCATGACCAACGACGATCTCGCCAAGCTGGTCGACACCAGCGACGAATGGATCGTCGAGCGCTCCGGCATCCGCGAGCGCCACATCGCCGCCGACGGCGAGCTGACCTCGGATCTCGGCATCGCCGCCGCCCATCAGGCGCTGGTCCGCGCCAAGATCGATCCCGTCGACATCGACCTCATCATCTGCGCCACGGCGACCCCGGACCGCACCTTCCCGGCCACCGCCGTGCGCATCCAGGCCGGGCTCGGCGTGACCAAGGGCGCCGCGTTCGACCTCCAGGCGGTCTGCTCCGGCTTCGTCTACGCGCTCACCACAGCCGACAACTTCCTCAAGACCGGGCAGTTCAAGCGCGCGATCGTGATCGGCACCGAGACGTTCTCGCGCATCCTCGACTGGACCGACCGCGGCACCTGCGTGCTGTTCGGCGACGGTGCCGGCGCCGTCGTGCTCGAGGCGCAGCCCCAGCACGGCACGCGCGAGGACCGCGGCATCCTGGCGACCCGTATCCGCTCCGACGGCCGCTACGAGGATCTGCTCTATGTCGACGGCGGCCCCGGCTCGACCAAGACGGTCGGCCACCTGCGCATGAACGGCCGCGAGGTGTTCCGCCACGCGGTGCAGAAGATCTCCGGCGTGATCGAGGAGACGCTGGTCATGACCGGCTATGCCGCCGACGAGATCGATCTCTACGTGCCGCACCAAGCCAACCAGCGCATCCTCGACGGCATTGCCAAGAAGCTCAACGTGGCGCCGGAGAAGATCGTGATGACGCTCGCCAAGCACGGCAACACGTCGGCCGCCTCGATCCCGCTCGCCCTCAACCAGGCGTTCGAGAACCATCGCCTCGTCGAAGGCAAGCTGGTGCTGATGGAGGCCATGGGCGGCGGCTTCACCTGGGGGGCGGTGCTCGCCCGCTGGTAGGCCACGGGCGTCGGGGCCGCCAATTTATACATGAAGTTTCAGTCGCTTGCCGTGCTTCTATGATTGACCGACCGATTGCCGGCGGCTAGCATCGGCAAAAAGAACGCTCTGCACTGGGGAGGCAACTGCCATGAGTGGCAAGACGTTGACGCGGGCCGACCTCGCCGAGGCGGTGGTTCGCAAGGTGGGGCTGCCACGCAACGAGTCTCAGGAGCTTGTCGAGCTGGTGCTGGGCGAGATCTCCGAGAGCTTGTCGCGCGGCGAGCAGGTCAAGCTGTCTTCGTTCGGCTCGTTCGGCATCCGCCAGAAGGGCCAGCGCATCGGCCGCAACCCGAAGACCGGCGAGGAGGTGCCGATCACCCCGCGCCGTGTGCTCGTGTTTCGCGCCAGCAACATCATGAAGGACCGCATCAACGCCGGTCTTTCCAAGCGCCGCGCCGCCGAGTAGCGGACGCGCGCACGACCGGCGGCGAGGCAGCGGGGCCGAGCCACAATCCGGCATATTGCACAGACCGGCGGATCGGCCGGCGCGTTTCGATTTTCTCCCCGGCGCCTGCGGCCCGCGTGGCCCGCCGTGGACCCTTTGTAGATCATGGCCAGGAGGGCACCAGCCATGGGCAAGGCCGCAGAGGCATTCCGCACCATCAGCGAGGTCGCCGACGAGCTCGGCGTGCAGAAGCACGTGCTGCGCTTCTGGGAGCAGCGCTTTCCACAGGTGAAGCCGATGAAGCGCGGTGGTGGCCGGCGCTACTACCGGCCCGAGGATCTCGAGCTGCTGCGCGGCATCCGCCACCTGCTGCATGCCGAGGGCTACACCATCAAGGGCGTGCAGAAGATCCTGCGCGAGACCGGCATCGACGCGGTCAAGGCCGCCGGACGGCGCGCGCGCGCCGCAACCACGGCCGGGCGCAAGAGCGAGCGTCGTGCCGCGGCAACAGCGCCCGCCGCCGACGGCGCCACGCCAGCGCAGCCGATCACGGTCCCAGCCGATGTCGCCGCTGCGCCGAGAAGCCGGCGCGAGATCCTCGCTGCGGTCATCATCGAGCTCGAGGCCTGCCGCCGCCTCCTGCGTGGCGAGCCCGAACCCGTCGCCGACAAGCGCGCGAACAAGCGCACCCGCGCGCCCCGCCAGAGCCGGGCGTGACGCGCAGGCATCGCGGCACTTGCGGCACCGGCTCCGCGCCGGCCTCGTCGGCAGGAGCCGCTTGTCGGGTTGCACTCGTGCCGGATGACCGCATTCCGCGCCGAGCGCCGCGATCCCCGTCCACCCCGCTCGCGACGAACATTGACCCCGCGCCCCCGCCGAGGCAAAAGGGGGGCTGGCAACGGAGCGTAGCGCAGCCTGGTTAGCGCACCAGTCTGGGGGACTGGGGGTCGGGAGTTCAAATCTCCCCGCTCCGACCAATAAATCAACGACTTACGAAATCAGCGCCATCCTCAAAAATCGCCGTGGACCCACTGTGGACCCGAATGACGCGGCGTTGCGAGGTTCAGCTATGTTCATCGGAAGCGTCCTCCCGGGACCGGGGGCCACGGCATTCATGATCAACGGCTGCGGTAGCGCGCGTAGAGATGGGCGTAGCTGTTGTCGCGGTCGTTGAAGGCATCGCATAGGGCGTGAAGGACTTCCTGGGTTTCGAGATCGGTCCATCCGCCTTGCTTGTCCTCCCGGCGGGAGTCGTAGAGGCCATCGAAACGATAGGTGCTGTCGTCATGGTGGAGGGCGATGAGCCCTGCCGCAGGCAGATCGAGAGCCGGGTCGACCAGGATGCCTTCGCGCGTGAGGGTGCCGTCGGTCGTACCGTCGCCTTCAAATTCGGGGCAGCGGTAAATCGGCCATCCCAGCTTGCCGAACGCGACATGCCAGAGCACGCCGCTGACGCACGCGCCGCCGTTCGCATCGTCATAGAAGGAAGGCGCGAGCGAGCTGGCTCCGTGTCCCGGAAGGGGGAAGCGCAAGAGGTTCAGAAGCGCGAATGTCGGCCCCTGCTGGAACTGCGCGCGCCCGAAGTTGTTGGCGGCCTTCTCCGCGATCTTCTCGATCGCAAGTCGGATGGAGCGCGGGTCGTAGTCGGGCGCGGGGCCGCACGGGCTTAGTGGCGCAATCTCGGTTTCAGCGACGGCCACAGTCTTGCCGGCCGCCAGTTGCTCATCGAGCGAGATTTGGGCCGCCATGCCGTCGTCGAGCATTTCGGGGAGGCGGCGCTTCGGGTCTACGATGTCGAGGGCTTTGACCTCGATGTAGAATCTCAGCTGCGCGGGCACGCCGTCGCGTTCGATCTCGAGGCGGCACTCGAAATCAGGGCCGGGAGTGCTCGTTTCCGGAATCTTGTCGATCGTAAACCGCCCGTTGCCTCTTAGGCGCAGCAGATGGCAGACAGCGGCTTCCGAATAGACGTCGAACACCTCGCGGTAGACCTCGTGCCGGGGGGCTTTTGTATCGGCCTCGAGCTTCCGGAGCATGTCGCCGACGAAACTGCGCATCGACGGATCCTTGAGGGCCTCGTCCTCGAAGGCCCTGACCAGGCCGAGATCGATGCAGGATAGGGTGTAGTCACGGGTGATACCGACAATGTCCTGTTGCGCCCTGATGAGCGCGCGGGTCAGCGGGTACGCGAGGGAGCAGGCTTCTTCATAGTGCACTTGGAAGTCCGCGATGAAGGATGCGCCGTGCTTGGATGGATCGTCCAGCATGTCGAGCATTGTTGCGGCGAGTTCGGCAAGGCGGGGCTCTGACGTTCTTGCCGTGCGGTCATGAACGAGGTTGAGCCACGCGGTCTCGACGGTAGGCAGTCCGTATGTCGGGTCTGCGCGGTACCGAGCGGCGTGCAGAAGGAATGCGTTGCCAAGCCGGGTGGTGAGGGAGGGGTCGGACAAAGGCGTGTGTGAAAACATGGCGCCGCTCGCTCACTGCACTGTGGTGTTCTTGCGCAGGAAGGCTTCGAGCTTCTCGAAGGACAAGGCACTGTGCTCGTAAAGAGGCAGCAGGAACTTCATGAGGCGCTGCTCGTCGGCGGTGATGTTCACGCCATTCACGGCCAGGAACGTGAAGGTGACGGCGAAGGCGGTGCGCTTGTTGCCGTCGATGAAGGGGTGGTTCTGCGACAGACTCTCCCACAGGGCGGCGGCCTCGGCGATGTTGTCGGGGTAGTAGCCGGTCTGCGGGCGGAAGAGGGCGGCCTCGAGCTGGCCCATGTCGCGCACGCCGGCACCGCCTCCGTAGCGCTCAATCTGGTCTTCGTGGATGGCAAGGACTTCGGCGACGGTGAGATAGACCGTCGTCATTCGGCGAGCTTCTTGTAGAGCTTGCCGAACCGTTGATGGCTCGCCTGATAAGCCGCCATGACGTGACTGCGCGGTTTGCCGAGCCGCCGCTTCTCGACGAGGTCGGCCAAGGCCTCGTCGATGAGGGCTTGCACCTGGCGGCCTTCTTCGCGCGCGAGACCGCGCACGGCCTCAATGAGGTCCGGGTCGACCTGGGTTGCGAATTTCTGGCGCTGCTTGGTGGTCATGCGAGCATAGTATCATGACATATCATGAAATATCAAGTTGGGCGCCTGCGTGGTGCAATTATTTGTTTTGCATCGGGTGGAAACAGCAGGGCCACACGGGACAATGGCCGACGATAAGACCGGTATCGCACTGCGGCGGGCAGGGGTTCGCTTCCTCGGCCCCACGAATTTAATCAGACACTTTCGACGTGACCTTAACATTCAAAGATAGCCGTTCACGCTGGGCTCACGTAGGAAGCCGGTTCACGCAGGCGCACGCAAGTGAGGATATGCGCGTGCGATCTTGTGTTCGCTCTTCATGTAGGCTTGCATCGGCGGCGGAGCGAATGTGCTTGAGGGGATGTGATGGCCCGCGATATCGACGCTGTGATCGCCGCGCTGAAGGTGGCTCTCCAGGAAGCTGAGCGAAGTGACGATGTCTTCTGGAAGGTGAAGGCATCCAACCGATGGATCGATCAGTTGCCGGGCGCCTGGCTTGGGCGTTGGCGGCATCTCAGGCTGGCCGCGGAGTATTCGGACGGTCAGTCTGGTCGTGACGAGTTCATTGGTCACGTCAGGGCGACGCTCGCCTATCTCGAGACCAACCGCGAAGCGATCAGAGGGATGCGCGCGTGGTCGTGGCCGCTTCGGCCCGGCCAAACGGGTCGGCCGGCCGATCCTATTGAGGCCGAGTTTTCCGAGGTCACGCCGCCCGATCAGAAGCAACTTCCAAAACCCCGGAAAGGCGTGCGGGTGGTCAAATAGCGGGGAGAATGGGAGCGGCAGGGTGTCGTTTGTGATGACGTGAGCCCGCCAGAGCCTCGAGGACGTGTCCGGTCGTTCGGCGCGTCGCTCGCCTAGCGGATGGTTCGATACGTCCATCGATCGGAGGATTTGGACCGCGATCTTGTCCGTCAGGACCGGGCAAATTGAATCAAAGGAGCAACATGGTGATCATCCGCGGCGCGCAGGGCGGCGATGTAGCTTGTTCGAAGTTCGCCGACATCATGGAGCGTGCCGCCGCCCCAGCTGAAGGACGGCTGGCCAAGGCGCTCAACGAGGAGATCGGCCATGAGCCGGGCGTGACGCCCGTTGCCGTTGGGAAAGGGGTGGATGGCGACGAGGCGGTGATGGAGGTGCACGGCGATCTCATCCGGTGGAAAGGTCGCGTGGTCGACCCAATAGCGGATGTCGTCGAACATCATGCCGATATCGTTCGCGATCCGGTGCGCCTCGATGCCGATGTTCCGCTCCGTCAGCCGATTGGTGCCGGCCCAGTCCCAAACGTCGCCGAACATGCGCTTGTGCAGAGTTCTCGCGAAATCAGCATTGAGCATGTCCTTATTGCGCTGCCGGCGGCCGCGCGCCCATGCGGCTCCCTTCACAATGTTCTCCTGCTCGGCCTCGTTGAGGTCGCGGCGCGTCGTGATCCAGGTCTGTTTGAGACCGAGTCGCTCGTCAGGCTCCAAGGGCGTGGCGTCGTCGGGCTCCTGAAAGAGATCAGTCACGGGTCGCCCACAGATCGCGATCCTTGATGACATCCTGGATGTAGGCCGCGATACGTTCCTCCAGGGCAGCGTCATCGACGCCCTGGTCCTCCAGCTTCATCGTATGGGCCACGCGCGCCAGATCCTTCATCGCGATGCGGCGCGCACGCGACTGAACCGCGCCCTCGAGCGATTGCTTCGGCACAAGGGCATAGACGAGGGTGCAGTCGAGGGCTTCGGCCGCCCTGTTCAGCGTCTTGAGTTGGATGGAGCCTGTCGCCTCGGACTTCTCGATGTCGGCCACGCTTTGCGGCTTGATGTTGAGGCGGGCCGCGAATTGCGGGCCGGTCATGCCGAGAGCATCCCGGATGGCGCGTATCCAGCCTTTGGGAGGTGGCGTGAGTCTGATCTCCGGCTTGAGCGGTGCGAGGCGCTCATCGAGACGCTGTCTTGCGCGTTGGCGGATGGCGTTCTTCATAAGGCTAGGACCTGTTCTTCCATAACAAAAATCAGGTTATAACCTTATTATATTATCATGAATATCAGGTAGCAACCTTATTCTCAGATCAACATCTCAGGTTTCTGCCTGATGCGCCGCTGTCCGAAGGGCTTCACCCTGGGTCGGTGCTGGAACGTGCCGGTCAGAAGTCTTCTTGAACTCGCGCCGTCTGTCACTGCATGAAAAGGGGCTGGAGCCGGGGCGAAAAACGGCACGTACCCCTTGGGGTTCCGCAAGAAAGGAGGACCAAATGTTCGCTAAATGTTCTTATACTGCAAACGCCACAAAAGCAAGACGCCGCGGCGACCCATTAGGTCTCTGCGGCGTCCTTGAATTAAACCGGTTGAGGTAACCCGGAACCATGAGGTAGTTTGCGTTATATGCCACCGATGTCAGGCCTTGTCAAGTCCTCACGTGCAGGCGTGGACTAACAAAGAGTTTTGGCGATACTGACGAAACGCTGGCTGGCCGGTTTGGTTCCAGCCGTCCCACCCAAGAACCTTACCAATGCCACACACAACAAGCAAGTCGAGCCGAGGCGCCGTCCGGTCATCACAAAGATGGGTATGAGAATATAACAATCTGATATTACAGGATAAATCTAATGACTGCATCGGGGGCCATAGACGGCGACAACCTATGGATTACTGCCGTTCAGCACGCACTCCCCACCTTGAGGGCGCACGCGATAGGGCAACCTCTGCTCAAGAGGCTGGATCAATTGGCGGAGCAGATCCCTTCCGTTCTTTGGAAGACCATACAAGCACTCGTGGCGCCTGCCCAGGTGCGGGATATGCTCGTCGTGGCATGTTTCAAGAACATCCATCACAACAAGAGGTTACAGGTCGAACATTGCTTTAGGGATGCCGGGTTCAGGACTCAGGATGCCGGGTCCAGCGAATCGCAGGCGACGGATCATCGAATGCAGATGCAAATGGCGCTCCAGTTTGCCGAGTGTGCCAGGCACGGGGACAGTGTCTATGTCGGCGTGGCGTCGGACTATTTTCTGATGTACCCGATCCAAGAAGCCCTTCAGCGCTCGCACATGGACGTGGTGGCAATCAACTTCAAGAGCAATTCCGGCAGGTTCATGCGCGAAACAAAGGATTTGCGTAGGGAGTTCCGGAATAGGCTCCGGGTACATCACAACGAAGCGGATCCGGATTTCCGGAAGTTTTGGTTGGCTTGCACCGAGGTCGATCCCCTCCACGCCCGCTGGCGCGCCACGGCGGTGGCGGACAAGGTGAAGGCCAGTGCTATTCGCAGTCTCCTCTCACGGGAACGCGATATCGCAAGGCCGCGCCGTCCGGGCGAGAAGATGCCCCGACCACCACAAAATTGGGAGCTCAGGGGTTGGATCGGTTCCTGGCTGGAAAACTACGCCAATTACAGCTCAATGATTGGTGACCCGCCGGTGCCCTGCAGTGACCAAATAATGGACGAGATGTACGCCAGCCTTCGCGACCAGGGTGTAGTTGAGGAATTTAAGGACCCAAGCTTGCGCCGCGGAAACAATGTCACATTTGTTCGACTGAACCACTCCACGAAAGAAGTGGCGGATAGCGTTGGGCAGATCGACGCCAATTTCACGCAATACACGCTCGATCACCACGTTCTTTAGGTGCGAATGGCACGCCCTGATTCCGCTCGTCGGGCTGCGGGTTTCTTTCTTGTCAGCACAAGTCACGAGCGTCGGCGCGTGCTCGTCTAGTGTGTCCTTGGGCGACACCGGCCTGGGACGATTCACCGGCAATAGCTCTGGTGTTGGAGCGCTGCTGACGAGCGGAGATGGCCATGACCGGCGATGGTAACTAGCGACTAGCAAAAAGGGCGACCAGATATGGTCGCCCTTTTTGTCTGCGTGTTCGACCCGACGATGGCACCTGTCAGCGCAAGTCAGAAGAGCTTGGAGCGTTTGAAATAGTCTGCCGTTGATCGGCACCGGCCTTGACGGGTTGGCGCCAAGTGCAGGCGAAGAGCGGAGGAGGCC
>JBFMEX010000080.1:0-13600 GCA_040752215.1 Pseudomonadota bacterium
AGGCCGAGCGCGTCGCGATAGCGCTCGAGGAGGCGCCACGCGCGCGCGCTGTCCGGTCCGCTGGCGCTGGTGCTCCCGGCATGCCCGAGGACCAGCTCGGTCTGTGGACGGTCCACCGCCAGGCCGATGCTGCCGAAGCGCCGGCCGAGGCCACCGTCGAGATCGAGAAAGCCGAGGTGCAGGCGCGCCGGTGCCCTGACGCGCACGGCGGTCGTCTCGGATCTTGCGGCCATCGGGCGTCCGGGTTCGCTCGTCGCCCAGCGGCGGGCGTTTGCTTCGGGTGAGGGTATGGACTAAGGCTCGTCGTCAAGGAGTGTCAACGAAAGCAGAGGAGAGAGCAATATGACCGCGCCGCGCGAGAAGGCAATGGAGCCGGCCGAGGTCACGGCTTGGCTCGCCGGCAATCTTCCCAAGTGGCGGCTCGAGGACGGCTGGATCCGCCGCACCTACAAGACCAACAGCTGGAAGGGCACGCTGATGGTCGTCAATACGGTCGGCCACCTGGCCGAGGCGGCCTGGCACCACCCCGACATGACGCTCTCGTATGCCTGGGTCGAGGTCCGCCTGAAGACCCACTCGGCCAAAGGCATCACGGGCAAGGATCTCGAGCTGGCCGCGAGAATCGAGGACGTCGTGCAGTGGCAGCCGGGCAAGGCCGGCGGCGCGCTCGAAGGCACGCCACAGGGCGATCAGCGCTTCGCCTACATCAAGTACGACTGAGCGCGGGCCGAACCACTCGATGGCACACACCGGCAATGGCGACCACCTCGACGCGATCGTCGCGCTCGGCTCCAACGTCGGCGACAAGCGGGGCAATATCGCGCGCGCGATCGAGCTCCTGACCGAGGCCGGCGATATCCGCCTCGTCGCCCGCTCGCGCGACTACAAGACGCCGCCGTGGGGCAAGACCGACCAGGACTGGTTCGTCAACGCGTGCATCGGCGTCGCGACGAGGCTCGCCCCGCGCGCGCTGCTGGAGCGCTGCCTCGCCAGCGAGCGCCGCATGGGCCGCGTGCGCGCCGAGCGCTGGGGGCCGCGCAGCATCGATCTCGACGTGCTGCATGTCGCGGGCGTCGTGCTCGACGAGCCGGACCTCGTGCTGCCGCACCCGCGCATCACCGAGCGCGCGTTCGTGCTGGCGCCGCTCGCCGACATCGCGCCGGATCTCATGCTCCAGGGGAAGACCGTGGCCGAGTGGCTCGCAACCGTCGATCGCACCGGCGTCGAGCCGTTCGCAGAAACCGTCGGATGAGACGCGCGAGCGAGCCTTCGGATCCGTGCCGCCGCAGGCCGCGTCCGGCGGCCGGCCCTCGGGACGACCGCCCGAGGACATGCTCTCGCAACGAGAGACGCCGGGCGCCAACAAGGGTCGCGCCGCGGAGCGGGTCCGCGGCGCGCGTTCGGCGAGCCGATCGCTTGCGCTTTCTTCTGCGCGGCGAACTTACTTCTGCGCGGAAAGGTAGGCGATCAGGTCCTTGCGGTCGGCGTCGTCCTTGACGCCGACGAACACCATCTTGTTGCCGGGGATGAAGCCCTTCGGGTCGGCGAGGTAGCTGTCGAGTGTGGCCGCGTCCCAGGTCTTGCCCGAGTTCTTCATGGCGTCGGAGTAGTTGAAGCCCTCGGCCTTGCCGGCCGGCTTGCCGACGACACCGAACAGATTGGGGCCGACCTTGTTCTTGCCGTCGGCGGCCGCGTCGTGGCACGCCTTGCACTTCTTGAACACGTTGGCGCCGTTCTCGACGTTCTGCGCCGACGCCATCGCCGGCAGAGCAACCGCCATCCCGACAGCCAAAATCCACCTGAGCATCTAGTGCTACCTCCCGTGATTGAGCCAGATCGCCTCGCGGTCGGGGATATTCCCCGATCGAGTGCAATTGTTGCAAGCGCTTTCTGAACCGTGCCTGAAGAGCGCAGACCGCGCTTGAAAAGCACTTGTTCCTGGATTGCGCAAGACCCCCGATCGGTGGATCGGGAGGGACGATCTGTCACTGCGAGGCCCCTGGATCGCCGCCACGGCCCATGCGGCGGTAGATGAACGGCGGCGGCGGCTGATGCGACTCCCGCTGCGCCACCGCGGCCCAGTTGGTATGCAGGGGCGAGAGCGAGCAGGCGGGGTCGGTATTCGCCGCATCGCCGGTCAGCGCGAACGCCTGGCAGCGGCAGCCGCCGAAGTCGATCTCGCGCCGCTCGCAGCTCCTGCACGGCTCCTTCATCCAGGAGGTGCCGCGGTATTTCTGGAAAGCCTGACCCTGGAGCCAGATCTCGGCCAGCGGCTTGTCGCGTACGTTGTCGAACTGGAGGCCGGGAACCGTTTCGGCGGCGTGGCAGGGGAGCACGCGCCCCGACGGTGTGACGTTGACGATGCCGCGGCCCCAACCGCCCATGCAGGGTTTCGGATACTTTGCGTAGTAGTCCGGCACGACGAAGTCGAATACGAGGATGCCCTTGAGCCGCTCCTTGGCGGCCTCGACGATCTCGGCCGTGCGCATGAAGTCCTCGTAGGTCGGCATCAGCGCGGCGCGGTTCTCGAGCGCCCAGGCGTAATACTGGATGTGAGCCACCTCCAGCCGCTCGGCGCCGACCTCGACCGAGTAGTCGACGATCGCCTGCATGTTGTGGATGTTCTGGCGATGCATCGGCGCGTTGATGGTGAGCGGCAGGCCGAGCTCCTTCACCCAGCGGGCGACCTCGCGCTTCCTGGCGCTGCCGCCCTTGTAGGCGGCGATGCGGTCGGCGTTCTCGGCATCGACGTCCTGGATCGACAGCTGAACGTGGTCGAGGCCGAGGTCGGCGAGCTTAGCGAGGCGCTCGCGGGTCAAGAGCACGCCGGCAGTGATGAGGTTGGTGTAGAGGCCGGCCTTGGCCGCCGTCTCGACGATGTCCTCAAGATCGCGGCGCACTGTCGGCTCGCCGCCGGAGAGGTGGATTTGCAGCACACCGAGGGCTGCCGCCTGGCGCATCACGTCCTGCCATTCGGCGGTCGACAGCTCGGTGTTGGCGCGCTCGAGTTGCAGTGGGTTGGAGCAATAGGGGCACTGTAGCGGGCAGCGGTGGGTCAGCTCGCACAGCATGCCGACGGGAGCGCGGGCGCAAGCCGGCGCCTCGGCCTCGATCCGGGTCGCGGTGGCGATCTCGTTCATTGCTTGACCACTCCCTTGTCGGCGAGATCCTGCAGCATCGCGAGGATGTCGGCCCTTATGACGTCAAGTGGGGCCTGATACTCGGCGGACAAGGCCCGAGCGATGTCCTCGACGGACCGCTCGCCGTTGCACAGGCGGAGCACGGCGACGGCGGTGTCATCCGGATTGAACACCCGCTCCGGCGCGAGGATGATCCAGCGGCCGCGGCCCTGGTCGTGGCGCAGCTTGATGTGGCGCGGCAGCTTCAGCCGCGTGTCGGCGCCGACGATCAGGCGCTCCGGCCGGCGGACCTCGCTCATCACATGCCCTCGGGTCGGAACGCGCCGGGCGGAATGTTGCCGGGCTCGTAGTAGGCGTGGTGCAGCGCGTCGAGCTGTGCCCACAGCACGTTGCACTTGAAGCGCACGGCCTCGATCGAGGCCTCCTGCTCCTCACGGTTGCGGCAGTTCTGCTTGACGTACGCGAGGGCGAATTCGGCGTCGCGCGGCGCCTGGGTCAGGCGGCGCTTGAAGTAGGCCATCACGTGGTCGTCGATGAAATCGTAGTTCTCGAGCATGCCGGCGATCCGCTCCTTGTGGATCTTGGGCGCGAACAGCTCGGTCAGCGAGGAGGCGACGGCGACCACCAGCGGCTGCTCGACGACGTAGCGCACGTAGGCCTCGACGGCGAACCGGGTGGCCGGCAGCGCGCCCTCCATGCTGGTGACGTAGGCGCGGTCGAGGCCGAGGCCGTCGGTCAGCACAAGCCAGCGCTCGATGCCGCCCGGCTCCTCGCCGAGGCCGTCGTGATCGTGCACGCGGTGCAGCCATTCGCGGCGCAGCTCCCGATCGTCGACGCGCGACATCAGCGCGGCGTCCTTCCTCGGCACCGCCGACTGGTAGCAGTAGCGGTTGAGGGCCCAGGCCTGGACTTGGCCTTTGCTGAGCTTGCCGCCGTGCAGCAGCTTATGGAACGGGTGCTTGTCATGGTAGCGCTCGGCGCCGACGGCGCGGATCGCCGCCTCGTGCTCCTCTGGGCTCAACATGCCGCGGGACGCGGCAACGGCGTGCTTGCGATCGCTCATAAACGGACCTCCATTCCATCGTATCCGACCTCCCAGCCGGCAGCTTTCACCGCCGCATGCTCGGCGGAGAGATCGTCGAGCATGGGGTTCGAGTTGTTGATATGCACGTAGACCTTGCGGGCGATGCCGAGATCGCGGAGCGCGGCGATCGACCCGTGCTCGCCGGAGACCGAGATGTGCCCCATGCGGGCGCCGGTCTTGTTTAGCAGACCCTGCACGATCATCTCGTCGTCGGCGTAGAGCGTGCCGTCGAGGAACACGAGCGCGGCACCCTTGATGCGCGCCGCCAGCGCGGCGTCCACGTCGGCGCAGCCCGGGATGTAGAAGAAGCTCCTGCCGCTCTCGGGGTCGGTGACCTCGAGACCGATCGTGTCGCCCTTCTGGGTGCCGAAGCCCGGACCCTGGCTCGCGTCCTCGAGATAGAGCGCGACCTTGCCCGGCACGTCGAAGCCGGTGACGACGAGGCCGAGCGAGCCCTCGGCGGCGTGGATCTGCGTCGGCTGGTCGAGCACGAGCTCGTGGCGGTAGACGACGCTCGGGCTCAGGATGTTGAAGATCGAGTTGGCGGAGAGTGTCGCCAGCACGCGGCTCGAGCCGTAGATGGAGAGCGGCTCCATCTCGCGCAGGTTGATCAGCCCCGAGATGTGGTCGACGTCGCCGTTGGTGAGCACCACCGCCTTGATCGGGCTGTTGCGCAACGGCCCATCGATGCGCGAGCCGAGCTCGGGCGTCGCATTGATCTGCTGTCTCAGATCGGGCGAGGCGTTGAGGAGAACCCACTCCCTCCCGTTGAGGCTCACCGCCAGGGAGGATTGCGTGCGGGCGGCGAAGCCCGGCTTGCCGGCTCTCACGTCAGCGCAATTGCGGCAGTTGCAGTTCCATTGCGGAAATCCGCCGCCAGCGGCCGATCCCAGAACCTTGATGATCATGGGATGTCGTCATTGGTTGTTGGGCGCGCCGACGCCGCAAATGACAACGGCGGCCGAAGCTTCGACCGCCGTGCCTATTCACTCACGGAAGTGAACTCGGAGACGACCGTTCAGATGATGTCGATCTCGGCCGGCAGGTAGCTCGTGACCTCGAGGCCAACTTCCTGCTCGTGAACTTCCGGCTTCGTCCAGGTCTTCATGCTCTTTCCTCCTGATTTCGGCATGTTGCCATTTGCCTTGAATGTCCCCGCCGAGGGCCATCCACCGAAACGGCACAGCCTTGTTGCTTCGTGCCGTCCCAGTCTGCGGATCGCCCGAGCATTGTCAAGCCGGGACCGCGTTGAGACCATTGACCATAAGTACACCGCCGCCAGCAATTCACTTCGCCTCACGAACGCGTGTAGGGTCGTGTGGTGGCGTGATCCGACGGCGCCGTCGATAGATGTCGATCGGGTCGTCGTCATGCCTTGGCGAGCAGCATCCAGGCGGCGCCGAGCAGCACCAGCGACAGCGCGAGCCGCAGCGACCAGTCCGGCAGGCAGCCGGTCAGCCGCGAGCCGAGCGCGATGCCGGGGATCGAGCCCGCCAGCATGGCTGCCAGCACGCCGAGGTCGACGTGGCCGAGACCGAGGTGCCCGAGGCCCGAGAGCATGGTCAACGGCACGGCGTGCACCACGTCGGTGCCGACGATCGAGCGGGCCAGCAGGCTGGGATAAAGCGCGCACAAGGCCACCACTCCGATCGCGCCGGCGCCGACCGAGGTCAGCGTGACGAGGCCGCCGAGGACGAGGCCGAGCGTCAGCGTCGCCAGCGGCCGCAGCCGGCGTGGCGGAGCTTCGCCCTCCGCGCTCGGTGCCCGGCGCAGCAGCGGGTAGAGCGGGATGGCGATCGCGCTGGCGACGAGGGCGACGGAGAGCCCGCGCTTGATGGTGACCGCGAGGCGCGTCGTGTCGGGCGCGCCGAGATAGAGCCAGGCCAGGACCGCGAGCGAGGCGGCGAGGCTTCCGGCCGCCAACCAGCCGAGCACCGCCCAGTCGACGTTGCCGAGGCGGTGATGGCGCCAGGCGCCGGTCGCCTTGGTGATGGCGGCGAATAGCAGGTCGGTGCCGACGGCGACTGCGGGTGGCACGCCGAAGCCGCCGACCAGCATCGGCGTGGTCAGCGCGCCGGCGCCGACACCGGTGCAGCCGACCAGGAAGCCGATACCGAGGCCGGCGATCGCCATGGTGAGCCAGGAACTGGCCAGAACAAGGCTCATTGCGTCTGCCGACTCCTCGCGCGGGTGGGCCCGCCTTCCATTTGGGGCGACGGGCACGAGGAACGAAGTATGCCGCGCGCGGGCGGCGATCGGCGGACCGTCGCGCAAAAAGGGATGATTTCGCGGATCCGCCCGAAGCTGCGCAAAGACACCCCACGCAATCAGTCGATCGCGCGATCCGTTTTCCCCGTGCTCGGCGATGGCGCGGGCGGGTCGTTCGTGTCGGTATCGGGACCGCCACGATCCTGCGGCCGGCCCGTCGACCATGCCGCGATGCCGTCGGCGGCGGCGTGCGCGGTCGCGAATGTCGCCTGCAACAGGTAGCCGCCGGTCGGCGCATCCCAGTCGAGCATCTCGCCGGCGACGAAAACCCCCGGCAGCGCGCCGAGCATCAGGTGCGTGTCGAGGCCGTCGAAGCGGACGCCGCCGGCGGTCGAGATCGCCCGCTCCAGCCCGGCGAGCCCATCGACCGGGAGCTGCACTGCCTTGATCCGGCCGGCCAGCGCCTCGGGATCGTGCGGCAGCGCCCCGCGGCGGTCCTCGCGCAGCAATGAGGCGGCAATCGGCGCCAGTCCCGCCGCCTTGCGGAGGAATGTCGCCATCGATTGCTTGCGGCGTGGCCGGGCCAAGCGGCGGGCCAGCTCGGCAGTGCCGGTTTCCGGCATCAGATCGACCTCGATCGTGACCGGGGGCCCGGCCGACAGCGCAGCTCTCAGCGCGGGACCGAGCGCATAGACGGCGCCGCCCTCGAGCCCCGTCCGGGTGACGACCGCCTCGCCGCGGCGGACCGTGGTGCCGATCGCAAGCGCGATGCGCTTCAGCGGCTGGCCCTCGCAGCGGGCGCGGAACGTTTCCGACCAGGCGATCCGGACGCCGGCGTTGGCGGCCACCAGCGGCGTGATCGCCACGCGGCGGGCCGCCAGCAGCTCCACCCAGCGGCCGTCCGAGCCGAGGCGTGGCCAGCTCGCACCGCCGAGTGCCAGCAACACTGCGTCGGGCGCCGGCGTCGTCAGTGGCCCGTCGGGCGTCGAGAAGCGGAGGCCCCCGTCATCGCTCCAGCCCTCGAAGCGGTGGCGTGTGCGG
Source organism: Pseudomonadota bacterium (assembly GCA_040752215.1). Classification (GTDB taxonomy): domain Bacteria; phylum Pseudomonadota; class Alphaproteobacteria; order Rhizobiales; family Hyphomicrobiaceae; genus JBFMEX01. The sequence goes on from JBFMEX010000080.1 coordinate 7,474, forward strand.
ATCACGACGCCGAGCCCGGCGAGCCTCGTCAGCAGGGCGCGCAGCAGCGGTGAGGCTTTCATCGCGCGTGGGAACACTCGACCGCTCGAGCCGACGAAGGTCTCGATGCCGAGACCGTGGACCCACTCGAGCAGGGCGGCGGGCGGGAACGCGCGGATGGCGTGCGTCAACGCCGGGGCGGCATCCGGATAGCGGGCGAGGAATGCCTCGATCGGCTCGGAGTGGGTGAGGTTCAGACCACCGCGGCCGGCCATCAGCAACTTGCGTCCGGGAGCCGCAAGGCGCTCGTAGACGGTGACGCGGGCGCCGAGCATCGCCAGCCGCTCGGCGGCGACGAGCCCGGCCGGCCCGGCGCCGACGATGCCGACGGCGCGCCCCTGGAGCGGCTTGCCGGCGTCGGAGGACTCGCTCACCACTTGCCCGTGTTGGGCATCGACAGCCACGGCTCTTTGGGGGCAAGCGCGGGCCCCTTCTGCAGCAGCTCGATCGAGATGTTGTCGGGCGAGCGCACGAACGCCATGTGGCCGTCGCGCGGCGGGCGGCTGATGGTGACCCCGGCGGCGGCGATCCGCGCGCAGGTGGCGTAGATATCGTCGACCTCGAACGCGAGATGGCCGAAATTGCGCCCCTCGCCGTAGGCCTCGGGGTCCCAATTGTGGGTCAGCTCGATCATCGGCGCGTGCTCCTCGGCGGCGCGGCGGCGGTCGTCCGGCGCAGCGAGGAAGATCAGCGTGTAGCGGCCGGCCTCGTTGTCGACGCGGCGCATCTCGCGCATGCCGAGCAGGCCGCAATAGAAGGCGAGGCTTTTCTCGACGTCGGTGACCCGGACCATGGTATGCAGGTAGCGCATGGCGTTTCCTTCGGTCTTCGGCACGGAGGGGAGAGTATCGTCTCCGTCTGGCACAGCGTCGGCGTCCGGGCAAGGCGGTCGGCCGCGGCCTCGGCGCCACGTGTCAAGCCGCAAGTGACTGTTGTCCCTGCCGGGTGTCGTCCGGCAATCGCGCCGACGCTGGGGAAGACCGGTGGACCACTGCGGTCGGCGGACCACCTCCACTGGCGCATCCGAGCCCGGCAATGCACGGGCGGCGCAAGCGAATCAGTGCTGGCGCAAGTCGAGTCGCGAAGGCTTCCCAACGACGCGGGACGCGGCGGCTGATCGCCGTTCAGCGCGTCTGGCAAATGATATTTTGGGGAAGAATCGAGCAGCCGCGAAGTCGGCGGGAATTCAAGCTGTTAACCACATAAAATTGTGGTGGAGCGATGGTTTGTGAGGCTGTGGACGACCGCAAATCGGTCACGAGGCCACTAGTCGAGCCCCCGCCCCATGGTATTGTCCGACCGCTGCAACCGGCGGCTCCGGAGAGGGCAAACTACGGCGCGGATCGGTAGCAGCACAGTCGTAAGCAACGTAAACCAAGTAAACTGCGGGGTTCCATCATGGGGGATCAGAAATTCCCTCCGGATTTTCCGGGGGGGCATCGCGCGGCGGAGGGGAACGTCGAGCAGATCGACGAGGCGGGGCTCGACATGATCGAGATGGCCGGCTCCATCAAGTGGTTCGATGCTTCCAAGGGCTACGGCTTCATCGTGCCCGACAACGGCTTGCCGGACGTGCTGCTGCACGTCACCTGCCTCCGGGCCGGGGGCTTCCAGACCGCCTATGAGGGGGCCCGGGTCCACTGCCAGGTGCTGCGCCGCCCCAAGGGCATGCAGGCGTTCCGCATTCTGGCGATGGACGAGAGCACCGCCATTCACCCGTCCCAGCTGCCGCAGCGCACCCATGTGCACGTGGAGCCCGAAAGCGACTGGGAGCGTGCTATGGTGAAATGGTTCAACCGGGTACGCGGGTTCGGGTTCCTGACACGTGGCGAAGGCACCGAGGACATCTTTGTCCATATGGAGACGCTACGCCGGTTCGGCTTCACCGAGCTTCGGCCCGGCCAGATCGTCTTGGTCCGCTGGGGCATGGGCTCCAAGGGCTGCATGGCGGCCGAGCTCAAGCCCGACGGCTTGGCGACGGGACTGCCGTCCTCGCACTGAGGCGGCCGTGTCACCCGGCTCCGACGACGAGACCATTCGCAGCAGGGTGGTGCATGGCGCCGCCCTGCTGTTTTTCGCCCTGACCGCGCTGCTGCCGGCAGGGCCCGCCAGCGCCAGGATGCGGCTCGACCAGCTGTGGCTGGTGACCGCCTCGGGCGAGCACCGGATCGAGATCGAGGTCGCCGAGAGCGAGCAGGACAAGTCGCTCGGGCTGATGTTCCGCACCTCGCTCGGAGCCGGCAAGGGGATGCTGTTCCCCTATGATCGCCCGCAGGAGGTGACCATGTGGATGCGCAACACGTACATCCCGCTCGACATGGTGTTCATCCGCGCCGATGGCGTCGTGCACCGGATCGAGGTGGGTGCCGAGCCGATGAACGAGAGCCTGATCGAGTCCAAGGGTCCGGTGACCGGCGTGCTCGAGCTCGATGCCGGAGCGGCGGCCAGGCTCGGCATCGTGCCCGGATCGCGGGTGCGCCATTCCCATTTCGGCGCCGCCGCCGGGGCACCTGCGCGGCCTTGACGCCGTCTCCCCGAAACGGCAGATGAAGGCGACGATCGGGGCATAGCTCAGCCTGGTAGAGCACCTGCTTTGGGAGCAGGGGGTCGCGAGTTCGAATCCCGCTGCCCCGACCAGCGGACTCGAGGCTCCGCAAGACACGTGGCGGCTCGCTTGCGGGCGGGGAAGGAGTGACGGGCATGGTGGCGCGCATCTACAGGCCGGCGAAGTCGGCGATGCAGTCCGGGATCGGCCGCAGCAAGGAGTGGCTGCTCGAGCACGAGCCGGAGAGCCCGCGCTCGGTCGAGCCGCTGATGGGCTGGACCAGCTCCGCCGACACCCGCGCCCAGGTGAAGCTCGCGTTCGACAGCAAGGAGGAGGCGATCGCCTACGCCGAGCGCAACGCCATCGCCTATGTGGTGCAGGAGCCGAAGGTGAGGAAGCCGATCCGCAAATCCTACGCCGACAACTTCAAGTTCGGCCGCATCGGCCGCTGGACGCATTGATTGGTGGCGCATCCGACTCCCCTGCGGGGAGCCGGCCGGATGCGCTGGAGTCCTCGATTGCGCATGGCGACTCGCGTTCCGCGAGCCGGCCGCCATGCGCGGGAGTCTTCAATTGCGCGTGACGACTCGCGTGCCGAGAGCCGGCCGCCATGCACGGCCGGCGGCGCGCCGTTGCCCCCCTTGCGAGGACGCGTCAGGGGCTGGGGAACCACGACGTTCGACATGGGGTCAGACCCCGATGCGGGTGTTCTGCCATCCCCCCTCCTAGCCTCCCCACCAGGGGGGAGGGATCCGTTGGCGCCAGCGGCGAGGCTGGGGATGCCCTCGGTCCATTCAACTCGCTCTGCGCCGCACGCTTTCCTTCTCCCGTCCCCGGAGAGGGAAGGGTGTGCCGGCGACCGGGGATCGAACGGTCTCAGGAGTAACCAGTCTCGGGCAACTCGAGGGGCGACCCGGCGACACGCCTGCCGGTCAGGCTCGTCCCCCGAGTGATTGTCGCGGTCCGCCCGCCCCCCGATCGCGCTCTCCCCGCCGCATCCTACAACCGCGGTCGAACCGCTGCCGCGGCTGTGATATGGAACGGGGCGCCGCGTGCGCATCGGTCCCGTAGCTCAGCTGGATAGAGCATCTGCCTTCTAAGCAGAGGGTCGCAGGTTCGAGCCCTGCCGGGATCGCCAGCTTGCCGGGTGTTCGGCCCGGACAACGGGTCGGTGATCGCGGAGCTGCCTCGCTCACCGCCGCCGCGGCGGTCCCCTTCGCTGCCGCATCGTCCGGCCGCGGCCCGTGCCTTTGACGGCGGAAAGCGAGAGGCGGCGCGGGGGGCTCACCATCTCGAAGCGCAAGGCGCCGGCCGTCGGGATTGCCTCGACGAGGCGCACCTCCACCTCGTCGCCGAGCTGGTAGCCGGTGCCGGAGCGGCTGCCGACGAGCGCGTGCGCTTCCTCGACGTGGTGGAAGAACTCGGCCCCGAGGCTGGAGATCGGCACGAAGCCGTCGGCGCCGGTCTCGGCGAGGCGCACGAACAGCCCCGAGCGCGTCACCCCGCCGATGCGGGCGGCGAACGTCGCCCCGACGCGATCGGCGAGGTGGGCGGCGATCATCCGGTCGATGGTCTCGCGCTCGGCCGCCATCGCGCGCCGCTCGGCGTCCGAGATCGACCGTGCGATGTCGGCGAGGCGCGGCACGGTCTCCGCGTCGAGCCCGTCGTCGCCGAGCCGCAGGGCGGCGATCAGCGCGCGATGGACGACGAGGTCGGCATAGCGCCGGATCGGCGAGGTGAAGTGCGCGTAGCGGGCGAGGTTGAGGCCGAAGTGGCCGATGTTCTCCGGCGTGTACTCGGCCTGCGCCTGGGAGCGCAGCACCACCTCGTTGACCAGCTCGGGCACCGGCATCGTCTTGGCCTGCTCGAGAATGCGGTTGAAGGCGGCCGGCTTCAACTGCCCCTCGGGCGGCAGGTTGAGGCCGAGGGTATCGAGGAAGTCGCGCAGCGCCTTCAGCTTCTCCTTCGACGGGCGGTCGTGCACGCGGTAGACGATCGAGCCCTTCCTCGCCTCCAGCGTCTCCGCTGCGGCGACGTTGGCCTGGATCATGAACTCCTCGATCAGGCGGTGCGCGTCGAGGCGCTCCGGGATCACCACACGGGCGACGCGGCCTTCGGCGTCGAGCTGGATCTTGCGCTCGGGAAGGTCGAGGTCGAGCGGGCCGCGCTTGTCGCGCGCGCGTTTCAGCGCCTCATAGGCGGCCCATAGCGGTCGCAAGACCGGCGCGAGCAGCGGGCCGGCCTTGTCCGACGGCTTGCCGTCGATTGCCGCCTGCGCCTCCTGGTAGCTGAGCTTGGCCGCCGAGCGCATGGTTGCGCGCAGGAATGCGTGGCTCCTCTTGGCGCCGCTCTCGTCGATGACAATGCGCACCGCGAGGCAGGCGCGCTCCTCGCCTTCGCGCAGCGAGCAGAGGTCGTTGGAGATGCGCTCGGGCAGCATCGGCACCACGCGGTCGGGGAAGTAGACCGAGTTGCCGCGAAGTCGCGCCTCGCGGTCGAGCTTGCTCGCGGGCCGAACGAAATGGGCGACGTCGGCGATCGCGACCAGGATCACGTGACCGCCCCGATTGGCGGGATCTGGGTCGGGCTCGGCGTGGACGGCGTCGTCGTGATCGCGGGCGTCGATGGGGTCGATGGTGACGAGGGGGACGCGCGTCAGGTCGGTGCGGCCGGCGTGTGAGGGCGGAGCCACCGCTTCCGCCTCGGTGAGCACGCCGGCCGGGAAGTCGTCGGGCAGCCCGTGCGCGTGCACGGCGATGAGGCTGATCTTGCGCTCGTCGTCGGGGTTGCCGAGGCTTTCGAGAACGCGCGCGTCGGGCGCAGCGAAGCGCCCCTTTCGGGCGATGTCGAAACGGACGAGGTCGCCGTCGGCGGCGCCCGCCGTGTCGCCCTTGCGCACGCTCCACGAGCGCAGCGCCTTGCGGTCGATCGGCTCGATGGTGCCGCCGCCGTGTGGATTGACGCGGAACACGCCGAGCAGGCGGCGCTCCTCGCGCGGCAGGCGGCGGATCGGCTCGGCCTCGTAGCGGAAGCCCTCGATGTCGGCCTCGTCGAGGCGGCTGATGCGGGCGAGCACGCGGTCGCCGACGCCGATCCCGGCGACAGCCTCGCCACCCTGGCCCGGAACGTGCGCGAGCAGCAGCACGCTCGGGCGCTCGCCGTCGCCCTCGTCCCAGGCGACGGGGCGGGCAATCAAGTCGCCGTCCTCGTCGCGGCCGGTCACTTCGAGCACGGCGACGGGGGGCAGGTGGCCGCTCTGGCGGAGGTCCCTGCGCCGGCCGGAGAGCGTGCCCTGCTCGACCATCTCGGCGAGCACACGCTTCAAGGCGACGCGAGCGCCGCCCTTGATGTCGAACGCCTTCGCGATCTCGCGCTTGCCGACGGTGTTGCCGGCCTGCTGGATGAAGGCCAGGATCTGCTCCTTGGTCGGCAGCTCGCTGCCGCCGGCAGCGCGCGGCCGGCGCTTGGGCTTGCTCTTGTCGTTGCGCTTCGGTGTGCGGGCCACCGTCGTCTCGCCTCCACGCGGGCGCTTCAGCCGCTGCT
>JBFMEX010000081.1:0-17665 GCA_040752215.1 Pseudomonadota bacterium
GACCGGGCCGGCCGAATTGGCCGCGCCCGCGCCGAGCACGGCCGAGGCGACCGCGGCCAGAACATAGGTAAGGCGTCGTTTGAGCATCGTCTTCCTCCCTCGAGCGGACCCGCCCCGTTGTCGGGCTCGGCATGCACTCCGGCCGCATTCCAGCGCCTGCATCGGCCTCCGCCTCGCCGAGGCGGATTGGTCGCTCCTGAGCTGGTCGGCTCTTGCGTCATACTGTTGCAACCGATGTGCCATGTCGACGCAGCTGCATCATGGCGTTGAAATCGTGCCACAAGTCCGCCGAGCGCGGGATGCACATGCCCCAACGCGCTGTACATTTTCGCTATAGTGTGCACCGAATCTGGTCAGGCATTAACGCTGTCGGGACCGGCCGGCTCAGGGGCCGAGGCCGAGCCGCCGGCGCAGAGTCGTGCGGCTGATGCCGAGCGCCCGGGCCGCCGCCACTTGGTTGCCGCCGTGCGCGGCCAGCACATCGCGGATATGCTTAAGCGTCATTTCGTCGAGCGTCACCGCGCCGGCTCCCGACGACCCCGCGGCGACATGCGGCACGGTCGCGTCCGCCGTGCCGTTCGCCAGCGGCCCGGCGTCGAACATCAGCTGTGCCACGTCGAGCACGTCCGAGCCGGTGAGCGCGAACCCGCGCTCGACGATGTTCTCGAGCTGGCGCGCATTGCCCGGCCAGTTATAGACGAGGAGCCGCTGGCGCGCCGCCGGCGTGATGTCGAGCCGCCTGCGGCCGGTGCGCCGGCGAATGCGCTCGACGAAGAGATCGATCAGCGGCGCCAGATCCTCGGGCCGCTCGCGCAATGGCGGCACGTGGATCGGCAGCACGTTGAGGCGAAAGAAGAGATCGCTGCGGAACGCCCCGCTCCTGACCGCGCTCTCGAGATCGCGATTGGTGGCGGCGATGATACGCACGTCGACCTCGATCTGACGCTCGCCGCCGACCTGACGGATGGTCTTCTCCTGCAGCACACGCAACAGCTTGGTTTGCAGCCGCGGGCTTATGTCGCCGATCTCGTCGAGGAACAGCGTGCCCCCGTCGGCCTGCTGGAACAGGCCGCGTCTGGTCGTGCTGGCCCCCGTGAACGAGCCCTTGACGTGGCCGAACAGCTCGGAATCGAGCAACTCCTCCGGCAGCGCGCAGCAGTTGATCGGCAGGAACAGCCGGTCGGCGCGCCGGCTCTCCGCGTGCACCGCGCGCGCGATCAGCTCTTTGCCGGTGCCCGTCTCGCCGCGGATCAGCACCGGGATGTCCTGCGAGCCGATGCGGCGCACCACGTCGAGGATGCCCCGCATGGCCGGGCTCGCCGCGACCAGCCGATCGTGGCGGCCACCGGAGGAGAGCTCACGCCGGAGCCGCGTCACCTCCTCGGTCAGCTGCCGCTTCTCGAATACGCGCCTGACACGCAGGATCAGCTCCTCCGGGTTGATCGGCTTGGTCAGATAGTCGTAGGCGCCGAGCCGCATCGATTCGACCGCATTCTCGATCGAGCCATAGGCGGTCATGATGATGCACTCGACGTCGGGGTTGGTGGACCTGAGACTGCGCAGCACCTCGATGCCGCTGTCTGCGCCGAGCCTGAGGTCGAGGATCACGAGGTCGATGCCGTCGATGGCGAGCCGCGCCTTCGCCTCCTCGGGATCGCCGGCCTCGAACGCCCGAAAGCCCTCGCTTTCCAGCAGCAGGGCGAGCGTTCGGCGGATCGCGCGCTCGTCGTCGACGATCAGGATGTTGCGCATGCGTCCTCGACCGCCTTCACGTCGAACGACACCGTCGTTCCTCTACCCGGCGCGCTGTCGATCGATAGCGCGCTGCCGTGCCCGGCGAGAATGCGCTGAACGATCGAGAGCCCGAGCCCGGTGCCGTGCGGGCGACCGGAGACGAACGGCTCGCCGGCCCTGGCGCGCAGCGCCTCGCTCATGCCGACGCCCGTGTCGCCGACACGGACCGTGCACACCTCGCCGCACCGCTCGGCCGCGACCCGCACCTCGCCGCCGTCGGGCATCGCCTGCATCGCGTTGAGGATGAGGTTCCAGAGCACCTGCTCGATCTGCTCCCTGTCGATGAGTGCCCGGCCGAGCGCCGGATCGATATCGAGCACAATCCCGATGCCGCGATCATCCGTCAAGCCGAGCCGCACCGTCTCGGTGACGCGGCTCAAGATTTGGCCGAGATCGCCGGGCTCGGGCGCGCTCGGACGCTGGCGGGAGAAGCGCAGGAAATCGTCGAGAATGCGCTTCAAGCGCTGTGATTCCGCATTCACCAGCGCGATCACCTCGGCCTTGCTCGCGGGAGTGATCGCATCACGGCTCAACAGCTCGGCGCCGTTGATGATGCTGGCCAGCGGGTTGCGGATCTCGTGCGCGATGCTGGCCGAGATCTCGCCGATGCCGGCGAGCCGCTCCGCGTCGATGCGGCGACGGTGCTCGACCTCGAGCTCGGCCCACGACTGCTTGAGATTGGTGCGCATCTCGTTCAGCGCCCGCACCACGTCGTCGAGCTCATCGGACTCCTGCAACGGTGCTGGCGTACGGTCGAGCTGCAGCCCCTTGTCGAGCGTGGCGATCCCGAGCCCGCGGGCGAAGGCCGACATGCGCACCAGATGGCGGGTGACGAGATACTGGAACAGCAGGAAGATGAACGCCGACACCAGGAACGTCTTCACCGCCTGCGTGCCGAGGATCACCAGCACCTTGTCGAGAAGGCGCTGATAGATGCCGTCGAGGCTGGCCGAGGCCGCGAGCGTGCCGAGCACGATCCGCTCGCCCTTGTACTCGCGCGCGATCGCGAACGAGCGCTCGATGCTGTTGGTGCTCTCGATCCGCCCCGCCGACGCGAAAGGCTGACCGTCGACGAACACCTCCACCTTCTGCATGTCGGGCAAGCTGCGGATACCTTCGAGCTGCACCTGGATCTGCTCGCGGTCGAGCGCCCACAGGCTGGCGCTGATGCTTTCGAGATAGCTGTCGCGCACTTGGCGCATGCGCTCGTGGATCAGATCGACGTCGCGTGCATAGTCGAGATAGAGCTGCAGCGTCGTCGCAGCGAGCGTGATCAGCGAGCTGAACAGCAGCGTCGACACAATCAGGCGGGCGGAGACGCTGCGCCGGTGCGGCCCGGCCATCAGCGGCGCTCCCCGGCGCCGGCCCCGGCGTCGAGATACGGTCCGAGCGCCGCCTCCTCGATGCGGGCGAACGACCCGTCGGCCTTCATCTCGGCGAGCACCCGCGCCAGCGGCTCGACCAGCCCGGCATGACGGTTGTGGAGATGGAGGTACATCGGCCGCCGTGCCAGCGGGCGTTGCGAGACGCAGATGTCGCGGATGCCGATCGCGCGCGCCGCCGCGAGCCCGCTCAGCCGATCGATCACCGCGACGTCGATGCGATCATTGGCCAAGAGTCCGAACAGCAGCGCCGCCGTCTTGGTCCTGACCAGCGAGCGCGCGCCGATGACATTCTGCTCGAGAATCTTCCAGCCGCGCACGATGCCGACATTGTAGGGCGCGAGCGCCGCCCACCCGGCCACCTCGAGCGGCTCGCCGCGCGTGAAGGCGACGAAGTCGACGTCGATCAGCTCGACCGGCACGCGCAGCAGGTTCGGATAGTCGCCGATGTCGCCGAGGTTCGGAATGCGCGGCCCGTCGCCGTCGACGATGCCGGCATTGGCATTGACCAGTGCCCGCTCGGCGGGGGGCGCGTCGACCTCGATCCGATACCCGAGCCGGCCGCAGGCCTCGGCCATCAGCCGGTTGAAGAAGCCGGAGCCGTCGTCGGCATGGATCGGCGGGCCGAACGCGGTGCTGAATCTCAGCCGCGGCGAAGCGGCGACGGGCGCCCAGTTGCCGGCAAGCACCAGACCCGTGCCGAGCCCGGCCAGCACCAGACGGCGCGACGGCCGGCGCGGCCCGCCTTCCCGCGCACGCTCTGGCGACGTCTCGATCCGCACGATCCCGGTCATCGCCGCAATGGTAGAGCCGAGCCGCGCGTGAGGCCAGCGCCCCGCAGCCGGGGCGGATGCGGGCAACGATTCCGAGGTGGCTGCGGACCCAGACTGCCGCCAACTCATCCCAGAAACGGGGCAAGATCGGCGGCATGGAACTCGGAAGCGGCGCTAAACTCCGTATTTTACCAATGACATCAGAATGTTACCGCGCCTGTTGGGCGCCGAGACAATGGGGATTATTGGTGCTCGTCGGGGCCGGTTGCGATCTGATCGCGGTGACGCCCGCGGTTAGCAGGGATCGCTGCGGCTCCCATTCACCTTAGGACGCTCCGCCAGGCGAGCCGAACGACGCCGAGCAGGCGTCCCTGGCGTATAGGATGAGGCGCGCTGCCCAATCACCGATGCCTGCGAGCGGTGTTGGGCCACGCCCCACACGCTCACCTATTTGCTTCCCTTGACCGTCGAATAGGCCGTGATGAGATTGCGATAGTCGGGGATGTGGTTCGCGAACAGCGTGCCGAGGCCCTCGACGTCGTTGCGCCAGTCCCGGTGCAATTCGCAGGCGACACCGAACCAAGTCATGAGCCGGGCGCCCGCCGCCGACATGCGGTCCCACGCGGAATGGCGCGTGATCTCGTTGAAGGTGCCCGAGGCGTCGGTCACGACGAACACCTCGAAGTCCTCGGCGAGCGCGGAGAGTGCCCGGAACGCCACGCAGACCTCGGTCACGATGCCGGCGATAACGAGCTGCTTCTTACCAGTCGCCTTCACGGCCTTGATGAAGTCGTCGTTGTCCCAGGCGTTGATCTGGCCGGGCCTCGCGATGAACGGCGCGTCGGGGAACGTGTGCTTCAGCTCCGGCATGATCGGACCGTTGGGACCGTCCTCGAAGCTGGTCGTCAGGATCGTCGGCAGCTTGAAGTACTTGGCGAGGTCGGCAAGCGCGAGCACGTTGTTCTTGAACTTGTCGGGATCGATGTCGCGGACGAGCGAGAGAAGGCCGGCCTGGTGGTCGACCAGTAGGACGGCGGCATTGTTCTTGTCGAGGCGGGCATAGGGCCTGCTCATCGCGGTTCTCCTGGTTCGATGGGAAGATGTTGCGGGGATCGACGGGCGGCCCGTGGAGGAGCCGCCCGCCGCTGCGTCACGACGCCATGGTGCCGAACCGGCCAGCCTGGAACTCGAGCATGGCCTGCTTGATCTCGCCGATCGTATTCATGACGAAGGGCCCGTGCGCCACGACGGGCTCCTCGATCGGCTGGCCGGTGAGCACCAGCAGCTTGGCGTCGTTGTTGGCCTCAATGGTGACAGGCCCCGCTTCGCGGCCGAGCAGCGCCATCTGCGCCTCGCGTGCGATCACGCGACCCTGCACCTCGACCGTGCCTGAAAGCACGAGAACCGAGAGGGTATGACCCTCCGGCACGTCGAGAGTCGCGGTCTTGCCCCGCGTCAGCCGCACGTCCCAGATGTTGATCGGCGTGAACGTGCGCGCCGGTCCTCTTGCATCACCGAATGCGCCAGCAATGACGCGGAGGCTGCCAGATCCCTTTGCCAACTCGGCGGTCGGAATATCGGTCGCGAGCAGCGACTGGTAGCCGGGCTTGGCGCCCTTGTCCTTGGCCGGCAGGTTGACCCACAGCTGAACCATCTCGAAGTTGCCGCCCGTCTTCGCGAAGGCCGGCGAATGGAACTCCTCGTGGACGATGCCGGAGGCCGCCGTCATCCACTGCACGTCGCCGGGGCCGATGATGCCGCCAGCGCCGGTCGAATCCCGGTGCTCGACCTCGCCCTCGTAGACGATGGTAACGGTTTCGAAGCCCTTGTGCGGATGGGCGCCGACGCCGCGCCGGGCCTCGGTCGGCTCGAACCTCGCGGGGCCCGCGTAGTCCAGCATGATGAACGGGCTGATGTGGGCGCCTTGGTCGTGATGCGAGAGCATCGTGCGGACCGGGAAGCCGTCGCCGACCCAGTGCGGCCGGGGGGCGCTGTAGACGCCGAGGATCTGTCTCATGGGGGCTCTCCTTCACTGGCGCCCATCGGGAGCGCCCTTGGTTGAACGAGAAGGTATTGATGAGACGACGGGGCGACTAGGAGCCGAATATTGACCGATCCGTCCTATCAATGGGACAATGGTGCATGCAGGACCTCAACGATCTCTATTTTTTTGCGCAGGTGGTGGAGCACGGTGGCTATGCCGCGGCCGGGCGCGCGCTCGGCGTCCCGAAGTCGAAGCTCAGCCGCCGCATCCTGGAACTCGAGGAGCGGCTCGGCGTGCGCCTGCTGCAACGTTCGACACGCAAGCTCTCCGTCACCGAGATCGGCCAGGAATACTACCGCCACTGCGTCGCCATGCTGGTCGAGGCAGAAGCCGCGCAAGAGGCGATCGATCGCTCGCGCTCGGGCCCGCAGGGCCTCATCCGGGTGAGCTGTCCGCCGGCTCTCGTCTGCTTCTCCATCGGTCCGATCATCGCGCGCTTCATGGGCGCCAATCCGCGCGTCACTGTCGAGCTCGAATCGACCTCGCGCCGCGTCGACTTGATCGGTGAGGGCATCGACGTCGCCATCCGCGTCCGATTCCCGCCGTTCGAGGACTCCGATCTCGCCATGCGCGTGCTGGGCGAGAGCCCGCAGCGTATCGTCGGCAGTCCGCAGCTGGTCGCGGGCCTGCCAGAGCCCATCAATCCGGCCGATCTCGCCGCACTGCCGAGCCTCGGCCTCGGCCCCCTCAACCGCGAGCACGTCTGGCACTTGAGCGGACCCGACGAGGCGAGCGTGCGTATTCCCCACAAGCCGCGCCTCGTCACCGATGACATGTCGCAACTGCTCTACGCGGCAATGGAGGGCGTTGGCGTGGTGCAGCTGCCGGATATCGTCGCGGACGAAGCGATTGCATCCGGCGCACTCGTCAATCTGCTGCCCGGCTGGACACCAGCGGCGGGCACTGTGCAGGCGATCTTCGCGTCACGACGTGGGCTTCTGCCATCGGTGCGGAGCCTCATCGATTTTCTGGTGATGAACTTCAGCCCGGGATCGCCCCGGTGACATCGACTCGGTCGGGCGGGCACGCCCGGATCTGTCGCGGCCGAGCACTGCCGAAGCGGCCTCGTCTTCGGCCAGAAGCCGCTTTCGCTACCGCGCCCCGAATCACTTTGGCCGATTGCGCAATGCCGCGGAGAATCTCGCGCTCCTCGAGCGCTGCGTAGCCGAAGGCGAAGCCGGCGTGCCGCTCGCCCGTGCGGCGGCGTCGATCGCCTTGGGCGGCGCTGGCACCGATCGTGGCGAGGACACGCGATGAAACGATCGGTAATAGCTCGGAAATTCCGGTGAAACGATCGAGTGGTACCAATTCAATCGCATTCGACGCCAGAACAACGGACAGGAGATGAGAACATGAAGCATATCTTCCTGATTGCAGGCCTCCTCTTCGCCGTGGCGGGCCTTTCGACCGTCGCGTCCGCCGACCATCCGGTGTGGCAGGACCACTACTGGCAGGAGTTGATGCAGACGAGCAGCTGACGTGATCTGCCACCGCGGCCGATCGCTACCGGGGCTGCATCGCCCCGGTAGCCAACAATATCGAAGAAACGAAGACGACATCTAGGCGGCGCCCTGTTCGACGACTGCTCCAGCGGGCGCCCGTGGCGGAAGCGGCAAAACAGTCGTCATTGCCGGGCCGACAGTTCCTCGACTCGCGGTCAAAGGAGCGCTTCGCAGGCGGCCGATGGCTCGCAACCCCTCCAAGCCTTTCGGCGATCAGCGAGTTTTCTGGCCCAGACATGCCAGCAACAGCGGGCCGGCAAACGTCCGCTTGAAACAATTTGTAACAATTCTGCAGTCTGGCGGAGAAGCGACTCGCATACCTATGTTCGAGATGCCCGTCGCGAAGCCGCTCCGGCCGGAGTGGCCGAAGCGTGCTGGCCTTATCGAGGCGCCAACTGTGGAGCTGTTGCCAGATGATGCGCGTGCTCGTCATTCTGCTCGTCGTAGCACCAAGCGCCGCAGCCGGCTTCGATAGCGTGCGCGGGCACGGGAACCTGCCGGGGAGCATCGGTAACCGGAATCCGAGCGATCCGAGCGTGCGCGTTCCAGACGCGCGCTACGAGCCGGTGACCGCGGCTATCAAGTCGTTCCGCCCTGTCGACCCGCTTCCCTGGGACGAGCTCAACCGACGCGTTGCGCCGCGATACGAAGCGGTGCCTCCATCGACGCCGCCAGAACCGAACTAGCTCGATGATCAAGATGACCGCGGCATCCGTGCTGGCTCGATCGACAGTGGTGATCACGATGGGCAACGGCAAGCATGAGAAGCACGATCCGGGGGGATCGAAAGGATGTTCGAAATCGGGGGGCGGCTTTGCGCTTCAGCGCGAGGCACTGGGCGCGAAGGGCGTGCAGTCGCGATGGCGGGTGTTCTGGCTGTGTTGAGTGGATGTGCGAGCTTCACGCCAGATGGCGGCATGAGCCAGGTCCAGCTGGCCACCAGCGCCGTGCTGGGTAAGGATGTCGCCCGAATTCGCACCGATGCCGAGGCCACGGAGGCGGAAGCGCGCGTGCGCGCGATTCTCGCGTCGGGCCTCAGCGCCGAAAAGGCGGTGCAGATCGCGCTCGTCAACAACCGCGGCCTCCAAGCGGCCTTTGCAGAGCTCGCCGCCGGCGAGGCCGAGGCGGTCGAGGCAGGGTTGCCGCCCAGTCCAACCCTCTCGCTCGCGCGCATTACGGGACCGATCTCCGGGACCGGTTTTGGAAGCGCGCTCGAGATCGAGCGCCAGGTGCTGGTCAATCTGCTTTCCCTGATCACCCTCCCGCGCCGTCGCGACATCGCCGAGCACCGCTTCGAGCAGGCACAGCTCAGGGCCATCGAGAGCGTGCTGACGATCGCGGCTGAGACCCGGCGCGCCTACTATCAGGCGGTTGCATCTGCCCAGTCGGTTGCATTCCTGGAGGAGGCCAAGCTCGCGGCAGACGCCGCCTCCGAAATCGCCAAACGGCTCGGCGAGACCGGTGCCGTCAACAAGCTCAATCAGGCGCGGGAGCACGCCTTCTACGCCGAGCTCGGTGCCCAGCTGGCGAGCGCCAAACTCAAGCTCGGCGGCGACCGCGAGCGCCTGGTCCGCTCGATGGGCCTCTGGGGCAAGGACGCCCAATTTAAGCTGCCGTCGAAGCTCCCGAGCCTGCCCTCCACGGTCAAGGCGCGTTCAGACATCGAGGCCGAGGCCGTCGACAAGCGCATCGACCTGCAGATCGTGCGCATGGAGCTCGACATCCTGGCCAAGAGCTATGGACTGACACGAGGGACCCGGTTCATCAACGTGCTCGAGATCGCCGGGATGCGCAATTTCGAGCGGGAGGAGTCGCTCACGCCGAAGCCGCCTCCGGAAGAAGACGAATTCGAGCGCACCAAGACCCGCTGGCAGGGCGTCGAGCTCGAGATCCAGATTCCGATCTGGGACCTTGGCGAGGCGCGCACGCGACGCGCCGAGGAAGCGTACTTGCAGGCCGTGCACCGCCTCGCCGAGCGCGCCATCAATGTTCGCTCCGAGGTCCGCGAGGCGTATGCCCGATACCGGGGCACCTACGACATCGCGCGCCACTACGCGAAGGAAATTCTGCCGCTCCAGCAGATCATCTCGGACGAAACCATGCTGCGCTACAATGCCATGGTCGCCGATCTGGCGGCGCTGCTCGTCGATGCCCGTGCGCGCATCTTGAGCAACATGGCTGCGATAGAGGCTCAGCGAGACTTCTACCTCGCAATGACCGATCTGCAGGTCGCCGTCATCGGTGGCGGCGTTGGGACAGGCGGGACCGAGACGCCGAGGTTGGCAGCGGCAGGCGGCGAGGGGCCGGCACACTGATCGAGGAGTGAGCGTATGAATGTTTCTCGCAGACGGTTCATCGGCAGCACCGGTGCCGCGGCGGCATTGATCACCGCCTCGTCGGTGACCGGCCGCGCTCAGGTCGCGAGCCTGCCCGAGGCTCCGATCCAGAAGTCGCCCCTGATGCAGCCGCCCCTGTTCCCCAGCAGCGGACCCGACTATCAGCCCGTGGTGACGCTCAACGGCTGGACGTTGCCTTGGCGCATGAACGGCGACTGGAAGGAGTTTCATCTCGTTGCCGAGCCGGTTGTGCGGGAAATGTCGCCGGGCATGAAGGCGCATCTTTGGGGCTACAATGGCCAGTCGCCGGGGCCGACGATCGAGGCGGTCGAAGGCGACAAGGTGCGCATCTTCGTCACCAACCGTCTACCCGAGCACACGACCATCCATTGGCATGGCCAGCTCTTGCCGTGCGGGATGGACGGCGTTGGCGGCCTGACCCAGCCCCAGATCAAGCCTGGAAAGACCTTCGTCTACGAGTTCCAGCTGATGAAAAGCGGAACATTCATGTACCACCCGCACGCCGACGAGATGGTGCAGATGGCGATGGGCATGATGGGCTTCTTCGTGGTCCACCCCAAGGACCCGAAGCTCCATCGCGTCGATCGCGACTTCGTATTCCTGCTCAACGCCTTCGACATCGACCCCGGGTCCTACGTGCCGAAGGTCAACACCATGCTCGACTTCAACTTGTGGTGCTGGAACAGCCGCGTGTTTCCGGGCATCGACCACTTCGTGGTGGCCAAGGGCGATAAGGTGCGGATCCGGTTCGGCAACCTGACCATGACGAACCACCCGATCCATATGCACGGCTACGATTTCAGAGTGACGTGCACCGACGGCGGCTGGGTCGACCCGAAGGCGTCATGGCCCGAGGTCACCGTCGACGTTGCCGTCGGCCAGATGCGCGCATTCGAGTTCGACGCCATTTATCCGGGCGACTGGGCCATCCACTGCCACAAGTCGCACCACACTATGAATGCCATGGGGCACGACGTGAAGACATATATCGGCGTCGACAAGCGCGATCTCGCCAAGAGGATCGGCAAGCTTGCGCCCGGCTACATGCCGATGGGCTCGCAGGGCATGGCTGAGATGGGCGAGATGGAGATGCCGCTGCCCGACAACACGCTGCCGATGATGACCGGATTCGGTCAGTTCGGCCCAATCGAGATGGGCGGCATGTTCTCGGTCGTGAAGGTGCGCGAAGGGCTTGCCAGCAACGACTATAAGGATCCTGGCTGGTACAAACACCCCGAGCGCACGGTCGCTTACGAGTACACGGGACCAAAGCAGGCCATGCAGGAGCCGGTCCGGCAACGACAGAACGCCAGCGGCGTCCCGACCAGGGCGGAGTTCAATGTGATGAAGCCTAAGGGCGGCCACGGCAGCCACAATTGAAGGGCGGAGGGAGGATAAAATGAGATGTCTGATGGTTGGCGCGGCCGTTGCCGGCGCCCTGCATTTGGTCGGTCCAGCGTTCGCAGGGCCGGGCGCAAAGGGTCATACGCACGCGGCCTTCAATGCCGGCGAGCCGGGCGATCCAAAGAAGCCGTTTCGAACGATCGAGATCGTGAGCCGCGAGCACGACGGCAGGATGTCGTTCACGCCTGACCGCATCTCGGTCAGACGTGGCGAGCAAATCAGGTTTGTTATCCGCAACGAAGGCGCCCTGCCTCACGAGTTGATGCTCGATAGCTTCGAAGCGAACAAGAAACACGCTGTCGCCATGCAGAAGAACCCGGAGATGGAGCACGACGACCCGAACGGCAAGCGAACCGAGCCCAAACAGGTGTCCGAGCTGCTTTGGCGGTTCAACAAGGCCGGGACCTTCGAATATGCCTGCCTGATCCCTGGCCATTATGAGGCGGGAATGAAGGGCGTCGTCACCGTCAACGGTGTGAAATCGGCCAGGAAGTAATCTTTGTGTAGGAGACCTCCATGAAGCTCTCGCGAACCGTTGCCGCTGCCCTGATGCTTGCCCTCTCGGCGCCTCACGCCTTCTCCGCGGAAGACGCGATGGTCAAGGGTGAGGTCACGAAGGTCGATCCCGATGCCGGCAAGATCACGATCAAGCACGGACCGCTGAAAAAGTTCGACATGGACGCAATGACCATGGTGTTCAAGGCGGGCGACCCTGCCATGCTGGGGCAGGTCAAGCCGGGCGACAAGATCAAGTTCCAGCCCGAGAAGGTGAATGGCCAGTTCACGGTGACAAAGATCGAGAAGGCGAAATAGCCGCACGCAGTGGGGGCCGTAGTGGATGGCTTCGGGCCAGAATGCCGTGCCGTGGCCAATGCAGGTCTCGCCCAGGCGCGATCGATTGGGCAATTGGGCACCGCTCTCGGCAAGCACTTCGGAACGAGGTGACGCCGATCATGCCGCACAATCGGCAAGTCGCAGCGTCGCCGCCCGAGCCTTCCACGGGTAACGATGCCCATGTCCTCATCGTCGACGACGATGCGCAGCTGCGCCAGCTCGTTTCGAAGATGTTGCGTGCGCATGGATATCGCACCACGGCCGTGGCGTGCGGGCGCGAGATGCTCGAGACCATGGGACTTGCACCCGTCGACCTCATTGTTCTCGACGTGATGCTTCCCGGTGCCTCGGGGCTGGATCTGTGCCGGCACGTCCGAGAGACCTCCTCGGTCCCGATCCTCATGCTCACGGCCCGCAGCGAGGAGGTCGACCGTGTGATAGGCCTCGAAATGGGCGCGGACGACTATCTGACAAAGCCGTTCGGCTCACGCGAGTTGCTTGCACGGATTCGCGCCCTGCTGCGGCGGGCGAGGTCGAATCCGAACCTGGTCAAGCCACCAGCCGGCACCAAGTACGCCTTCGAAGGCTGGGTCGTGGACACGCTGCGTCGAGAGCTGGTCAACCCCGAAGGGGCCGTCGTCGATCTCAGCACGGGGGAATATGATCTCTTGCTCGCATTCGTGGAGGCTCCGCAGCGTGTCCTCACCCGCGATCAGCTTCTCGACATGGCGCGCAACCGCACCGTCGTGCCCGGTTTCGACCGCAGCATCGATGTCCAGATCAGTCGCTTGCGCCGCAAGATGGCCGGCGACGACGCCGATGGCTTCATCAAGACCGTCCGAGGCGTCGGCTACATGTTCGTTCCGGCCGTAAGTCGGGTATGATGTCAGCCTTGCTCGGTCCGCGACCCCGCCACGGGGCACGGCAAGCGACCCCGCTACAGTGTATGCGTGTCGTTCGGCTCCGTCCCGTGAGCGTTGCGAACCTCGCGATCAGTCTCCGTACCGAGCCCGGCCGATGCCCCTGCGTTGCTTTGCCGTGGAGTGGCAGTTTCAAAGTGATGAGCATGCCGCGCGAACACAACATTGACCGCATCAGACCGCGCGTTCGAGAGATCGGCGCAATTATGCTCGCTTGACCGCCATGGTCGGAGCCTCGTTCCAAGCCCCAAAGCCCACAAGCCGTCGACGCGTCGGTCATTGCGCAGGCCCATTGCTGTCTCTGGACTGCGAACCGGCGCGACCATGGCGGCCGTGCAGGAAGGTATGGAGAGGCGAACACGCCAGAATGAACAAGAGCGGCAAGACGCCAAGGGTGTGGGCGCGATGCTCGGTCCACAGCAGCGCAATCGCGATGCCGGCAAATACCACGAAGACGAGGAATGCCCGCGGTGTCCAATACGGGCCGGTCGTGTCGTTGCCGTCGCAGGCCTCGTGGCGAGCGGTCGATTTCTCCTTCCGGGTCGCACTCTTCACGATCATGCCTCACTCCACCACCAGTCGCCCGCGAAACATGCCCATTGGGCAGGCGAACTCATAGACCCCCGTTTCCTTTGGCAGCAGCTCGACCGGAACGATCGTTCCTGTCGGCAGGTGCGCACTCTTGCCGAAATCTGCGAAGATGACCTTGTCGGAGCAGGAAGCGGTCTCCTCGCGCCGAAAATTGAGACGCACGGGACGTCCGGCACGGACGATGATCGTGTCCGGCGTGTACCCGCCCTTCACGAGGATCATGGCCTCCTGATAGCCGCTCACTGCTTCGCTGGCTCGCGAACCTGTCGAGCGCTTGAGCCAGAAAAGCCAAACGATCAGCCCGATGAGAGCCAACCCACCACCCAGCACCAGCCAGCGATCCATGCTCATTCCGCACTCCTCCCTGGCGTAAAGTACCTCAGGCGGTTGGCATTGCTGACGACCGTTACCGAGCTGAAGGCCATCGCTGCTGCGGCGATCAGCGGCGAGAGCAGAAGGCCGATGAAGGGGTAGAGTACGCCCATCGCGATCGGGATGCCGGCGACGTTGTACCCGAATGCGCCGACGAGGTTCTGGCGCACATTGCGCATGGTGGCGCGGCTGATCTCGATTGCGGTGACGACCCCGACGAGACTGCCCTTGATAAGCGTCACGTCGCTCGCCTCGATGGCGACGTCGGTGCCGGTGCCGATCGCAAAGCCGACGTCGGCCTGCGCAAGGGCCGGAGCATCGTTGATTCCATCGCCCACCATGCCGACCGTCTTGCCTTCGAGCTGCAGCTTCTGCACCTCGTGCGCCTTGTCGTCGGGCAGCACCTCTGCGAGAACCCGCTCGATGCCGACCTGACGGGCGATCGCTCTGGCCGTGCGCTCGTTGTCGCCGGTCAGCATAACGACCTCGATGCCGAGTGCCTCGAGGGCCGCTACGGCCGACTCTGAATCCTCCTTCACCCTATCCGCTACGGCGACGAGGCCTGCCAACATCCCGTCGACGGCCACGAACATCGGCGTCTTGCCATCCGCGGCCATCTGCTCCCATGTTGTGCTCAGTGACTCAATGACGATGTCGCGGTCGCGCATGAGCTTTGCATTGCCAAGCAATATGGTCCGGCCATCCACCTCGCCGCGGACTCCGTGCCCGGCAATCGCCGAGAATCCGCTGGCCTCGCTCAGCGAGAGCGCGCGCGCCTCGGCGCCCTTTACGATCGCCTCGCCGAGAGGATGCTCCGATCCCCGCTCGAGCGATGCGGCAAGCCGCAGGACGTCGCTCTCGATGAAGTCCGTGGCGACGACATCGGTCAGCTCCGGCTCGCCCCTGGTGATCGTTCCGGTCTTGTCGAGGATCACGGCGTCGAGCTTTTCCGCACTCTGCAGCGCATCCCCGGAGCGGATCAGGATGCCGTGCTCGGCACCCTTGCCGATGCCCACCGTCAGCGACGTCGGCGTGGCCAGTCCGAGGGCGCACGGGCAGGCGATGATCAGCGTCGTCACCAGCACAATGGTCGCGTAGACGAGCCGCGGCTCCGGGCCCAGAAGATACCAGGCCACGAAGGCAAGTATGGCGAGGATCATCACCGCCGGGACGAAGTATCCCGAAACCGTGTCCACGACCCGCTGAATGGGCGCCTTGGAGCCCTGCGCATCCCGGACCATGCGAATGATGCTGGCAAGCGCCGTGTCCTTGCCAACCTTGGTCGCACGAAACCTGAAACTTCCGGTCTTGTTGAGCGTTGCGCCAATCACCTCGTCGCCGGGATGCTTCTCGATGGGCATCGATTCGCCGGTGATCATGGACTCGTCGACGGCGCTTGCTCCCTCGATGACCTCACCATCGACGGCAATCTTGTCACCGGGCTTGACCACCAGCACATCGCCGACGACGACTTCCTCGACGGGTAGCTCGATCTCGCGGCCGTCGCGCAGCACGCGGGCCATCTTGGCCTGCAGTCCGATCAGCTTCTTGATCGCCTCCGAGGTCCGGCCCTTGGCCTTGATCTCGAGCGCCAGTCCCAGCACCACCAGCGCGACAACGACGGTGGTGACGTCCCAAAAGACCTCTGCCAGCTCTGGGCGCGGGAATAGGCCGGGAAAGCCGACGGCCACGAGCGAATAAAGGTAGGCGGCAGTGATGCCGATGGCGATCAGAGTGTGCATGTTGGCGGATCGGTGCCGCAGCCCGTCCCAGAGGCCGATGAAGAACTGAGAGCCGGACCACACGAGCACGGGCAAACTCACGATCCCAAGGACGGCCCAGACCAAGCGCCGGGTCGTGCTGCCCATCGGCATCCAATCGCTGAGCCCAGGAACAAGATCCGGATAGCTCAGCGCGATCACCGGAATGGATATTGTGGCAGCCAACCAGAACTTGCGCATCAGGAGTCGATATTCGGCCTGCTGCGCCGCTTCGGCCGGATCGGCAACACCCTCGTCGACGACCGGCGGCACCTCGACCCGATAGCCCACCGACTCGATGGCGTTCCGGAGCTTGTCGAAGCTCGTTTGCTCGGGCAGGTAATCGACCTCCACCGTGTTGGTGAGTGTGCTCGCCCGCGCCGCGACCACCCCTGGTGTCATTTGCAATGCGAGCTCGATACGAGTGACGCACGACGCACAGTGTAGATTGCGGATTGAAATGCGTGTCGTAGCGCTCCCGACACCGAATCCCGTCTGCCGGATTTCGCGGATGATTGCGCCGACCTCGACATGCCGGGGATCATAGTCCACCTGGGCCGTCTTGCTGGCCGGATTGACATGTGCCGCCACGACGCCGGCGAGCTTGCGGATGGCCTCCTCGACTTTGCGGGAGCAGCTGGGACAGCTCAGCCCATCGAGCTTCAACTCCATGCGGTGGAGGCGCGCCGCGCCGGGCGGCGCCTTGACACGCATCACAGTGTCGCTGCCATTCGTGCCGGAAACGACTCGGTTTTTATTGTGCACGATGGGCCTCGGTGTGGGCGCTGGACTGGCTGCAAGCCGATGTCAGTGCACTGGCCAGAATGACGGCGAGCTTGCTCGCACGCCGAGTTGCGCTCCGACAGGAGGCGGACCTGCTCGAAGACATGGCGCGGATAGTCGAACCGGAGTTCCTCGACCCGTCTCGCCGCGAATCGTGCTCGTGCTCTTTGTGTCCGTGTCGGATCTCTGACGCGAGCCGCGTGCTCGTTCACGCGGGTGGTGCTCGATTGCGGCCCCAGTCGACGTGGCCGTGCCTACAGCTGCCATTGTCACCTCCGTGCCGCGGCACGGCTCGCGAAAATGTTGAACAGCCCGCCGAACGCGACCGCCGTGTACCAGGAGTAGACCTGCGTCCACACGAGCCCGATCAGCAATCCGCGCCAAGTCAGCCATTCGAAGCCGGGCAGGAACTGCAGCCATGGCTTGTGCAGCTCGGCCGAAGGCACCACGAGCCCGAGCGCGACGCAAAGCAAGAAGGACAGCGCAGTGAAGACTCCGAGACTGAAGCCGAGTGCGGGAATTGGAATTCGTAGTGCGTCCGACACGGCAGTCGCCTCCTCCTGACACCGCTTATGGCTACATCATGCAACCCATGCCGGTCATCGTCTGATCGGCCTTCTTCTTCTGCTCGTCGCTCAACGCGCCGTAGAGCTTCTCGAGTGCGGGCTTCACCTCTTTGAGGACGGCCAGTCTTTTCTCCATAGCCTGCAGATGGCCGCTGAGCCGCTCGACGGGTGTCTTGGCCTGCATGCTCGCCATCATGGCGCTGCGCATCGCCTGCATCCCTTCGAGATTCTTCGTCAGCGCCGCCGCGTAGGCGTCGAATGCCTCCTTCTGCGCTTCGGTGATGCCGAGCTCTGCCTTCAGGAAGGCGATACGCCCGGCGGCATGTGCCGTGCCGTCACCCTCGCCCATCGCCATGCCCATCATCGGGCAGTCGCGACCCATCATGCGCATCATTCCGCCTTCGCCCATCATGCCGCCCGGACCCATCATGCCACCCTGGCCCATCATGCCGCCCGGGCCCATCGTTCCCGTTGTCGGGGTGCCCGAAGCTGCTCCGCCTTGGGGAGCGGGAGCGGCCTGAACCGACTTGTCGCCGGCCTCTGGGTGGTGAGGGTCACGCCCTTGCTGAGCGAAAGCCATGCC
>JBFMEX010000081.1:17765-119031 GCA_040752215.1 Pseudomonadota bacterium
GGCCCATCGTTCCCGTTGTCGGGGTGCCCGAAGCTGCTCCGCCTTGGGGAGCGGGAGCGGCCTGAACCGACTTGTCGCCGGCCTCTGGGTGGTGAGGGTCACGCCCTTGCTGAGCGAAAGCCATGCCACTGACCGCGAGACTCGTCGCAAGAAGGGTACCAAGCACGGCGGATCCAAGCTTCTGCATCTTGTTGCTCCATTGCGAGTCGAACATGACACCCCGGCACGACCGACGTGCTCACCTGCTCTCGCCTACCGCCGGATGGGTTCTGTCGTGTTTCGCCTCTGTTACAAATTGTTGCAGGCTCCGGCACACGTGTGCACGACGGTGCCGCGCGACGAACTCCAACCGTGCCGCAGCATGGCAGCAAACCGCTTGCGAGCGACATTGCCAGACGTAAGCTTAGCCGTGGTATCCCCAACGCCGAGCTCGTCATGCGCGACAAGCATTTTTTCGACACGCTCGCCACCCGCACTATTCTCTTGTCGCTCATAGGCATCACGCTCGTGCACGGGCTGAGCCTGTGGTCGTATCAGCATACGCTCGATCGCGAGCTGAGCTTGGCGCACGAGGCACGCCTCGCCGAGCGCCTCGTCTCCATCAGGCAAAACGTGATGCGGTTCGCGCCCGCCGAGCGAGAGGTCGTTGCCCATTATCAGTCGGGCGGACCCATCGAGGCCCACTGGAGTGAATTCCCTGGCGCCACTCCTGGCGGACCGGGCGCCGAGCGCTGGCAAGACCTTGCTGCCCAGATTGCCGCGTTGGCGCCCGAACTCGCCCCTTCCGACATCATCTTCGGGTCGAGCTCGGGCGAGGATCCGCACATTGCGCTCGTCTCGCTGCGGCTGCCCGATCACAGCTGGATCAATGTCAGCCTCTTTGCCACGACACGGCCGCGCACCTCGGTGCATGGGACATTGGTGTCGACCAGCCTGATGGCATTCGGTGTCGCGTTGCTCTCCCTGCTTATTGCACGGTGGCTCACACGTCCCATCAAGGCCGTGGCAACGGCCGCCAGCGCGCTCACGCCCGACGGCCCGATCTCGAAGGTGCCCGAGGACGGGCCGCGCGAGGTCCGGGATCTGGCCGTCGCCTTCAATGGGATGCAGGCCAGGATTCGCGAGCTTGTTGCGCGCAGAACCCAATCGCTGGCCGCGGTCTCGCACGACCTGCGAACACCGCTGACCCGTTTGAGACTTCGCGTAGAGGAACTGGCGCAGCCGGAGCTCCAGCACGCCGTCGCGATGGATATCGACGAGATGGAGCAAATGATCGATGCAACGCTGTCCTATTTGCGGGGCGAGGAGAAGTCGGAGCCGGCCCGCCCGATCGATCTTGCCGCTCTGCTCTCCACCATCATCAATGAGTTCTGCGATGCGGGACGGGACATAGAACTGAGTTCACCGCGCCGCATCGTCGTTCGGGGGGGGATCATCGGATTGAAGAGAGCGTTCTCCAATTTGATCGGCAATGCCCTTAGGTTCGGCACGCATGTGACGGTGACCGCGCGGCCGGAGACGGACAGGGTCATCGTTACCATCGATGACGACGGTCCCGGGATTCCAGAGGACCAGCTCAGTGCCGTGCTCGAGCCGTTCGTACGCATCGAGCATTCCCGCAATCGTGAGACGGGCGGCGTCGGTCTCGGCCTGACGATCGCCAAGAGCAACCTAGAGGCGCACGGGGGATCGCTCACGCTTTCCAACCGATCGGAGGGTGGCCTGCGCGCGGTCGTAACGCTCCCGCCAGCATTCCCTCCGAGTTGATCCTTGGCCCATTTCTCGCGATGTCGTGGACGCGGCGTTGAATAACTCCCACGACCGAAATTTCCGACCTGCGCCGCCGCTGACCGTCCGCGGCGGCCTCCCCGCGCAGGCGGGGATCACAGAACGAGAGTCGCCGCGCGCCAACACAACGAGATACCGGTGCGCTGGACGCCCGTGACAGCAGATCCACACTCTCGCACGCCGGGATGTATGAGAGGGCGAGAACCATGAGCAGCACAGCAAGATCGGCGAATGTAGGCCGGCTCAGCACGTCGAGCCAATATCGTTGCGCCTCGATGGCGCCGACCATGCCAAGATCCGGTTGGGATACGACGTGGTCGGGTACGGCGATGGGACCTATGGCCGCGATCGCGATGACAGCTCCGGCGGTGACAGCCTGCCGAAGAGCGACAGCAACGGCCCCAGCGAGCACCACTCGCGTGGGATGCGGACTCACTTCGCTACAGCCCGCACGGCGGATGCTCCCTCGATAAGCGCGAGGAGCGTCGAGAGGATCTGCAGCGGAGTCGGAGGACAACCTGGAACCGTGACGTCGACGGGCAGAACCGACGACACGGGCCCAACGCATGCGTAGCTGCCCTTGAAGGCACCTCCAGTGCAGCCGCAATCGCCGACAGCCACGACCCATTTCGGATTCGGTGCCGCGCGGTATGTTCTTTCCAGCGCTTCACGCATGTTGTGAGTGACAGGCCCCGTCACGAGCAGGACGTCTGCGTGGCGCGGTGAGGCCACGAACCGCAGGCCGAAGCGTTCCAGGTCATAGAAAGCGTTGCCGAGCGCATGGATCTCGAGTTCACAACCGTTGCACGAGCCGGCGTCGATTTCTCGAATAGCCAGGCTGCGTCCGAGTCTTTGCCGGGCGGAGCGCTTCATGCTCTCGGCTATCTCGGCAAGCGCGCGCCCGTCATCTCCCGGCGCGGGCTCGGTCAAAGGTCCACGGATCAGACTCTGGAGCAGGGTCTTGCGCATGGTTGGCGAGCCTCACAGGTCATGCCCCGAGTACGAGCAATTGAACGACTTGTTGCACAAGGGGAAGTCGGCGACGATGTTGCCCTCGATCGCAGCCTCCAGAACCGGCCACTGGAACCACGACGGATCGCGCAGGTGGCAGCGTGCGACCCGGCCATCGCCGTCGAGTCGGAGCCAGACGAAAACGTCTCCCCGGAACCCTTCCACCATTGCGGCGCCCTCGCCCGGGCCACTCGGCGCGAGGGGTGCGATTTCGGTGTCGCCGGAGCGGCCAGGTAGTCGGTCGAGCAATTGCCGGATCAAGCGAATGGATTGCGTGACCTCGAGAATCCTGATCCAGACGCGGCTATTGACGTCCCCGTCGACACGTACCGGCACGTCGAAGTCGAGCGTGTCATACGGCGGATAGCCAGGCTGCCGGCGGGCATCGACGTGCCGTCCAGAGGCGCGGCCGACGACGCCCCCCGGAGCGAACAGCCGAGCCAGCTCGATCGAAACGAACCCGGTCTCCGCGGTTCGATCCTGGAGCGACGTCGTGTTGTCATAGAGCTCGACCAGCGCGGGAAAGCTCGATTCTATGCAGTCGAGCGCCGCTCGCACCGCACTCGGACCGCTGCTCGCCATGCCGCGCGCCAGCCCCCCCGGAACAATCAGATCCATCATGAGGCGGTGCCCGAACGCCTCTTGCGATGCCCTCAAAACGCGCTCGCGGAGGACTGCAGTGTGGGCCTGCATGAGCGCGAACGAGGCATCATTACAGATAGCACCGATATCACCGAGATGGTTGGCGAGGCGCTCCAGCTCGGCCATCACGGCCCGCAGCGCGCTGGTGTGATCTTTGACCTGGTATCCCATTGCCGCTTCGACCGCTCTGGCGAAGGCCCACGCGTAGGCGACCGTGCTGTCACCAGACGCACGACCGGCGAATCGCGCTGCGTCCCACGGGCTGCGCCCCATCATCAGCCGCTCGATTCCTTTGTGTACATAACCGAGGCGCTCCTCGAGACGTGCCACGGTCTCGCCGCACGCCGTGAATCGGAAATGCCCCGGCTCGATAATGCCGGCATGGACGGGGCCGACCGGAATCTGATGCAGGTTGGCACCCTCTACCGGCAAGAATGTATAGGGCTCGAGCCGCTGAGCAGGCTCCGATCGGCCCGACAGGGGATGGCCCACGCTCCAGCGACCATGGTCGAGCCACGGTCGCGGGTCGGGGCAGCCTTCAGCGACCAGGCCCACGAGATCCTGGATCGCCCGCTCCGGGCGGATGGCGGCGGGGTACAGGCGGCCGACCGAAGGAAAGCGCCCATCGTGGCAGGTGAGGCTCAGCACTGCCATTCGATGCGCCGAATCCGAGATCGCCATGTGCACGAGTTGAGGCTCGCCCCACAGGGCGACCAATGTGGCGCGCCCGGCCGCAAGATCGCCGGCGCTGCGCTGCCATTGCGATCGATCGACGGCGAGCCGTGGCCACGGGCGCGCGGGGGCCGCCATTTCGCACGTGCCGATCAGATCGTCGAGCAGAGGCATCGCAACCCTCTCAGGCTATCCCAGCAACCGGGCGACGTTCTGGAACCAAGATACGATCACTGTCGGCAGAAAAAGGCCCCCGATGAGCACCAGTATGAAATGCGCGAGCATCGGAAAGTAGGACGCCTCTACCGGACCGAAGCTGCCTTTCGGCTCGCCGAACGCGAGTTGGTTGAGCTTCTGCAGCAGAGCCCCGAGCGCGAGCAGGATGCCCATCGCCAATACGACGGCCAGGATCGGCTCGCGGGCGAAAGTCGAGGTAATTAGCAGGAACTCGCTCATGAAGATGCCAAACGGCGGCAGGCCGGCGATGGCGAGGACTCCGACGACGAGCCCCCATCCGAGCACGGGGTGCGACGACGTCAGACCGCTGATTTCAGCGATCTTCTGCGTCCCCTTGACCTGGGCAATGTGACCGACTGCAAAAAAGATCGCCGATTTCGTCAGGCTATGCATCGTCATGTGCAGAAGCCCGGCAAAGTTGGCAAGCGGCCCGCCCATGCCGAAGGCGAAAGCGATGATCCCCATGTGCTCGATCGACGAGTAGGCGAACATCCGCTTGACGTCGCGGCGTCGGTACAGCATCAGCGCCGCGAACAGCAGCGAGATCAAACCCATCGTTACCATCAGTGGCCCGGGGGCTATCGCCTGTCCGTTGGTCGCCAGCAACATCTTGAAGCGCAGCAGAGCGTGTAGCGCGACATTCAGGAGGAGCCCCGACAGCACAGCCGAGATCGGCGTCGGGCCCTCTGCGTGAGCGTCCGGCAACCAGCCGTGCATCGGGGCCAGTCCGACCTTCGTCCCGTAGCCGAGCAACAAGAAGACGAAGGCGAGATTGAGCAAGGCCGGATCGAATTCCGTGGCGCGCCGCATCAGGATAGTCCAGGCCATCGCCTCCACCTCCTGTCCCGGCACGGGACGCGCGGCGAGATAGAGAAGAATGGTTCCGAATAGGGCGAGAGCAATCCCGACGCTGCCCAGAATGAAGTACTTCCAGGCTGCCTCGAGCGCCTCGTGCGTGCGATAGATGCCGACCATCAGGACTGTCGTCAGCGTGGCGAATTCGATTCCGACCCACATCAATCCGAGATTGTTGGCAAGCAGCGCGAGATTCATCTCGAACATCAGCGCCTGAAACATTGCGTGGTAGAAGCGCAGGTACGTCGGGGTGAGGCGTCCTATCTCGATCTCATGCGCAATATAGGTGGCGCTGAATGCGCTCGTCGTCGTGCCGACAAACGTGTTGAGTACGACGAACACCACATTGAGATCATCGACGTGGAGCAGCAGACCCGGCGCCGGCCTTGACCACAGCAGCGACAATGCAGCAACGAGCGTGAGTGCACTGGCCAGCACATTGAGACCGGCGCTGATCCGGTATCCCGGTATCAGCACGAGCAATGCCGCCGAGAGCGCGGGAATCACGAGCACAAGGGTGAGGCCGTCGATGGGAGCCAGGATCATTTCTGCTCCCCTCGGGATCTGTCCAGCGCATGGATATCGACGGTGTCGAAACGCTCGCGGATGCGGAACAGGAAGATGCCGATGACCAGAAAGGCGACGAGCACCGAGAAGGCGACGCTCATCTCGACCACGAGCGGCATGCCCTTCGCACCTGCCGCGGCGAGGATCAGACCATTCTCCAGTGACATGAAGCCGACGACCTGACTGACCGCATTGCGTCTCGTGACCATCATCAACAGCCCGAGCAGGACCACCGAAAGCGCCAGCGCAAGATCCTCTCGCGCCAGGCGATCGGCGCCCTCGGTGACCCTGAGCATCACGACCATCGACAGTGCGACGAGGCCAATGCCGAGCAGCATCGTCAGTCCGATGCCGCCGACGGCCTCGATATGACGATGGATGCCAAGCTGCACCACCACGCGATGGAGCAGTACGGGAATGACGATCGCCTTCAGGACCAAGGCAATTGCCGCGGTGACATAGAGATGCGGAGCGTCCTGTATGAACGCCTGCCAGGCGACGCAAAGAGAAAGGACGATCGCGTGCAGCGCGAACACGTTCAGCAGCCCGAACATACGATCCTGATAGAGCAAAATGAAGCTGACGAGCACCAAGCCACCCGCCAGCAGGTGCGCGACGTCGAAAAGGAGCCGTTTGTCCATCGCTACAGGCTCCTCGAAACGAACAGCAGCAGCGTGCCCAGCAAGCCGAGCATCAGCGCGATACCGAGAAACTCGGCGACACGGAATACCCTCATTTTCGCAATCGAGGTCTCAAACAGTGCAAGCAGGAGTCCAAGGCCGGCAAGCTTTATGATGTAGGCGCCGACGCCGATCGCCAGGGGCCAGAGCCCCGCCCCCGACTTGGCAATTCCCCACGGCACGAAGAGGCAAGCGATCAGGGATGCATAGAGGAGGAGCTTCAACTGCGCGGCAAACTCGATGACGGCAAGATGACGCCCCGAGTATTCGAGTATCATCGCCTCGTGCACCATCGTCAACTCGAGGTGAGTCGCCGGATTGTCGACCGGTATGCGCGCATTCTCGGCGATCGCCACAACGATCAGCGCGACGAGTGCCAGAGCGAGGGACACTCGCAAGCCGATGTCCGGTGAGTGCATCAAGCTGGAGACGGTCGAGAGTTGTGTCGAGCCGGCGAGAAGCGCAAGGCTGAAGACCATCATGAGCATGGCGGGCTCTGCGAGGGTCGCGAACATAGCCTCACGGCTCGCGCCTATCCCGCCAAAGCTGGTCCCGACGTCCATCCCCGCCAGCGCAAGAAAGAAGCGCGCACTGCCCAGCAGCGCCGTGATCGCGATCAGATCCGCCGACCAGCTGAACATCAGGCCGCCAGCGAACGTCGGAACGAGGCTCGCGGCCACCCAGGTTGCGGCAAAGATCAGATAGGGCGCAACCCGAAACAGCCAGGATGCGTTGTCGGCCAGCACAGCCTCCTTGCGAACCAGGCGAAAGAGATCTCGGTATGGCTGTACCAACGGCGGCCCCTTCCGCATGAGCAGCCGAGCCTTGACCTTGCGCACGAAGCCCGTCAGCAGCGGCGCCAACGCCAGCACGAGCAGCATCTGCCCACCCTGTGCGGCCAAGTCGAGGATCACGGCCATATCGCCAACCCCAGAAGCAGGAGGACGAGCGAAACGAAGACCATATTGAGGAAGCGACGAATGGTGAGAAATTGCGCTTGGTTGAGAAGACCGGCCAGGCGATCGACGCCAATCGCAAGTGGCGCATAAAGCGCATCCCAAACGACGTCGTGAACCCGCGCCAGATAAAGCGCGGCCCGCGTCTGACCGGGAACCGGCATGTCAACATGCTCGCTGGCTCGGAATACCGTCGTTGCGAACACACGCCGGAGCGGCTGAGCAAAGCTCGCCGCCGAGTACTGAGTGGCGAGACTTGAATCGGGAAACCCGCAGTCCCACGCCGGTCCGCGGCGCGTTGCACGTGTTGAAAGCCGGTGAATCGCGAACGCGGCGCCGAAGCCGGAGATGGCGATGAAGACAAACACCATCAACCCGTTGTACGAGCTTCTGCCCTCGCTGATGGGCACGATCGAGAGCCACGGCTCCGCACTCTGAACAGGCATACGCCCACCCACCAGCGGCGCGACGACGGGTGCCAGCGCGTCGATCAGAAGGCCCGGAAATATCCCTGCCAGCAAGCAGAGACTCGCAAGCGCCCCCATCGCTCCAATCGACCATCGATCGGTTTCATGCGCATCGCGCGCAGCGTCCGATCGCGGCCGCCCGAGAAAGGCAACGCCATAGAGCCGGACGAAGCACGCTGCCGCCAACGCCGCGGCGAGCGCCATCATGGCTCCCGCTCCCGGCACGAGGAGCTTCAGCCCCCACTGCGGCAGGCTCGGACTGGCCAGAACAGCCTGGAACATGAGCCACTCGGAGACGAAGCCATTGAATGGCGGCAACGCCGAGATGGCGAGGGCGCCGGCAAGCACGACGACGCTCGTTTGCGGCATGCGATGAATGAGCCCACCCATCCGCTCGATGTCTCGCTCACGCGTCGCATGCAGCACCGCTCCAGCACCAAAGAACAGTAGGCTCTTGAACAGCATGTGATTGAAGGCGTGCAGAAGCGCTGCCGTCAATGCCAGCGCAGCGGCGGCCGAGAGACCATTGGCGGCAAAGGCCAGAGAGAGGCCCAGCCCAATGAAGACGAATCCGACATTCTCGACGGTGCTATACGCGAGGAGGCGCTTCATGTCGCTCTCGAGAACCGCATGCAGGACGCCGAGAACGGCCGTCGTCGCGCCGGCCACGAGCACGACGATCGCCCACCACCATTGCGGCGAGCCGAGGAGATCGAAGATGATCCGGATGAAGCCATAGATCGCGACCTTGGTCATCACCCCGCTCATCAATGCGGAGACATGGCTCGGCGCCGCGGGATGGGCCAAAGGCAGCCAGACATGCAGCGGCGCGAGCCCCGCCTTCGATCCGGCACCCACCAGCACCAGGACTAGCACAAGCCCGGAAACAAGATCCGCATGGCGCTGTTGGCGGATGGCCGCGAAGAGATAGTCGCCCTCGTTCCCGGCCAGCAATCCAAAGGCGAGTAGCAGCGCTGCGGTCCCGAAGCTCGCCATGACAAGATAAATGAAGCCGGCGCGAACGTTATCGCCTTCGGTATGGTGCGACATCACGAGCGCCCACGAGGCCAGCGACATCAGCTCCCAACTGAGCAGGAAGCTGAAAGCGTCGTCAGCCAAAAGGACAAGGTTCATGCCGGCCAGAAATAGAGGATAGAAGGGGAGAACGCGGCCTGGACTGATCTCGTGTCGACCATAGCCCACAGCAAACAGACTAGCGGCGGCGCCGCCAAAATTGACCAGAGTGAGAAAGAAGCCGGCGAGCTTATCGACCCGGAAGTGGGCTCCGAGCCAGGGCAGTCCGAGCGGGAGGGCGATGCTTGACGATGCCGCTTCGCCACGAACCGTAATGGCTCCATTCGCACTTGCAGTAAGGCTCACGACCAGGCATGCGAGATAGACGAGTGTCGTTGCGTGACGGGATCGTGCCAGCGCGGCGCCGAGCACCGACACCAGGAGCAGTACGCTCACACATCCTATTGCGAGGTGGACTGCCATCGACTGCCCTCAACGCCTGGGAATCGCGTGCCGCGCCCAATCCATCAGTTGCGCCCGCGTTTGGCGGAGGAGACCTTCCTTCGGTCCTCGCCTGTCGTCGACGCAGCTCTACGCTTCTGGTCCGGATGGTGCAGCCGCACGCCGCGCCCACCGCCGTCGCTGCGCGCCCCTTCCCCGATGAGCTCTATGCCGGCCCGATCAAGCGCGCCCACGACCTTGGTCAAGGTGTCGATGACCCCACGGACGTTGCCAGCGCTCGCCTCCATGCGCTGAATAGTCGGCAACGACACGCCTGCCAGCTCTGCGAGAGTCTGCTGGTCGATGCCGAGCAGCGCGCGGGCCGCCCGCAACTGGGCCGCTGTGATCATGCTGGACAAGCCCCCGAAACTCGAGAACGACCTATCACACCGCAATAATGATGTACAGACCATCATCATCGATGACCATGGCATGACTCGACAGAGACGGAGCACGCCGAGTTGAAGCACGTCTGCGTCTGGAACAAGACCAACGGTGGGATGGGCACCTTCCAGCGCTCCAAGCATGCGATGGTTCTTGTGTGCAAGGTCGGCGCGGCTCCGCACACGAACATCGTCGGACTCGGCGACGGCGGCCGCCAACACACCAACGTTTGAGACTACGCCGGCGTCAACCGGATAAGAAGGCGTCGCCTGGCGGAGATCGACATGAATCCGACCGTCAAGCCGGTCGCGCGCCGCCGATACGCTCCTCGATGTGATCAATCGTGGCGAGCTCGTTCTCGATCCCTTCGGAGGCCCCCGCACGACCCTCGTCGCCGCCGAGAAGCGGGCGTCCACCCGCGCGGACGGCAGCTTGCCTGCGCTTTCAATCGAACAGGTCGCGTCGGCATCCCATGCCGGCAATGTTCAATCGTGGAAGCGTCGCAGTGCCATTGCCCGCTCGACACGAGCCCGGGCAAGCTCGACGGCCGCCTCACGCGGCAAGACCCCGCCGGCGCGCATGCGCTCGAGCACCGCGCGCGTGTTCCTTCCGATCTTGTCGGCAATCTCCTCGAAGACGGATCTCGCGCTGCCGCCGTGGTACTCGACCGAGGCCGCGATGACACCGCCGGCATTGGCGATGAAGTCGGGGACCGACAGGATTCCCTTCTCCGCCAGACGCCGCTCGGCATCCAAGGTGGCCGGAATGTTGGCGCCCTGCAGCACCAGCCGGGCCTTGATCGCCTCGACATTCGCCATGTGAATGACGTCTGGACGTGCCGCGGGCACGAGGATATCGCAATCGGCAGCGACGACGTCCTCGGGTGCGGCCTTCCTGCCGCCGCCGAGATCGGTCACGCTGCCGCCCACTGCCTTGAGCGCGCGCAGCTTCTCGATATCGAGACCATCGGGATCGGTAATGGCGCCTCGCGTGTCGGAAGCCGCAACCAGGATCGCGCCGCGCTCTGCCATGAAGCGCGCGGTGTGCTGGCCGACAGCGCCGAAGCCCTGCACGGCCACGCGCGCGCCCTTCAGCGCCAGTCCGGCCGCGGCGCTGGCGATTTCGGCCGCGACAGCGAGGCCGAAACCCGTCGCCCCGATCTGGTCGAGCGGAATGCCGCCGACGACGGCCGGCAGCCCTACTGCTCGGCCGATCTCGTCCTTGATCCAGGCCATCGCGGACTCGTCAGTGCCCATGTCGGGCCCGGGGATGTACTCGGCGAGATCGCAGATGGCCCGGGCGAAGGCGCGGATCAGCCGCTCCTTGTCGGCTGCAGGCATCGCCGGATCGGCAAAGATGACCGCCTTCGCACCGCCGTGAGGCAGGCCGGCGGCAGCGTTCTTGAACGTCATTGCCCGTGCGAGCCGGAAGCATTCCTCCGCCGTTACGTCGAGGGCCATGCGTGTGCCGCCGATCGCGGGCCCAGCCGCGATATTGTCAATCGCCACGATTGCCCTCAAGCCTGCCGCCGGCTGGTGGATGTAGACCATCTTGGCAGGTCCGATGGCATCTGCAAAACGGAACCCCTCCTCCATTCCATTCCTCCAATTCTCGCTCGTGTCGTGATCGTGAAATCCGTCACATTCTGCGAGCCAAGCGTCGTACGAATTTCGCGATCTGAACGACCCGAGAAAAGTCAACGAGCTGGTGCGATCGAGATCGAGAAGTCCAGCTCACAATCCAGCTGCAAAGTCTGTAGCGGACTTCTCGATCAACACACCAGCGCTCCTCGCCCTCGTTGCCTTCGATCAGGCCGAGGGCGTGGCCCTCGGCATCCTCGTGACTGCCTTCTCATCGAAGGCGCGTGTCAGGACCATCGCGCGATAAAGAGGGACCAAAGCTCGGGGCGCAAGCGCAAACACCGGGGGCTCACGTTCCAGCCTGCGGCCGGACGCGGCGTAGCGGCTTGCGGGTCGCACGACAGGAGTGGGCGGGGCCAGGAACTCCTCCTCGAGCTCTTGCGCGGGAACATTGCAGAAATTTTATCCGCCGTGGTCACGCACAGTGTTGACAAAGCTCAAGCGTGGATCGGTGATGACGGCCCGACCGGCGCGATGCGGACTCGCGAGAGCAGCAATCGCCGCTGCCGCATACGATCGACAGAGTCCCATGGGCCTAGGAACGAATACCTCGAAATACCCGAGCACCCTGTCGTTGTTCCTCGCCGGCGACGTCATGACGGGACGAGGAATCGATCAGATCCTGGCGCATCCTTCGCCCCCGTGCCTTCGTGAGAAGTACGTTCACGATGCGCTCGAGTACGTGCGGCTGGCCGAGCGCCGCAATGGTCCGATCACACGACCCGTTCCGTTCACCTACGTCTGGGGCGACCTGCTGGACGAGCTGGAGGAGCGCCGCCCGGATGTCCGGCTCGTCAACCTGGAGACGGCCATCACGCGCTCCGATGCGGCGATGGCGAAGGGCATCAACTACCGCATGAACCCGGCCAACATCGGGGTCCTCACGGCAGCACGCATCGATGCCTGCGCGCTCGCCAATAATCACGTGATGGACTGGGGAGCTGAAGGTCTCCTCGAGACGCTCAGCACGCTCCATCGCGCCGCAATCGTGACGGCCGGCGCGGGGCGCAACCGAGAGGAAGCCACGAGGCCGGCGATCGTTCCGATCGCAGGCAAGGGACGTGTCTTGCTGCTGTCGCTGGGCCTGACGTCGAGCGGCATCCCCGAGGGCTGGGCGGCGCGCCCGGACGGCCCCGGTGTCAATCTCGCTTCCGGCTCCGTCGAGGAAATCGTGGCCGACGTCGCGGCCGCCTTGGCGCCGATCAGGCAGGTCCGCGATGTGGTAGTGGCCTCGATCCATTGGGGTGCCAACTGGGGCTACGAGACGACGCCCGACGAGCGCGCGCTCGCGCATGCCCTGATCGATCGGGCGGGCGTGGATGTGGTCCATGGCCACTCGTCGCATCATCCCAGAGGCATCGAGGCTCACCGCGGCAGGCTGATCCTCTACGGATGCGGCGATCTGGTGAACGACTACGAAGGGATCTCGGGATACGAGGAGTTCCGTGGCGAGTTGACGATCGCCTGTTTCGCTTGCGTGTCCGCATTGGATGGCACGCTTTCCCGGCTCGACCTGGTGCCTTTCCGAATTCAGCGCATGCGCCTGCATCGTGCCGGAGATGCCGAGTGCCGATGGCTCGCATCAAGATTGACCGACGTCTGCGAGACGTTCCGAACGAGCCTGAGCTGCGAGGAGGGCAACGTTCTGAGTCTGTCGTGGCGCTAATCGGGCTCCGGCTTGACGGCCGTCAATGCGGAGCCTGCCGGTTGCGACCTTCCTTGACACTGTTCGAACGGTGTCGACCTCGAGCGGAAGCCGGCCGACCATGAATATGTCGCTGAAGAGCAGCGCGTTCGCGAACGGCGCAAGGATCCCGAAGCGCCATACGTGCGACGGGCTCAATGTTTCCCCACCGCTCGCGTGGTCCGGCGTCCCGCCGGAGGCCAAGGCGCTGGTGCTGGTCTGCAGCGACCCCGATGCGCCGGGCGGCACGTTCCATCATTGGGCCGCCTACAACATTCCGCCTGATGTCACCGGCTTCGACGAGGGCCTTCACGGCACCGATAGCGGCCAACTTTTCCTCGAGGCTCTCAACGACTTCAAACGACCGGGCTACGCCGGGCCTTGTCCGCCGCATGGCCATGGTCCGCATCGGTACATATTCCGTCTCAGCGCACTGAGAGAGCCCTTGTCCGGGGTGCACAGGAAGGCAAGCTGCGCCAAGATCATAGAGCTGGCCGCGGCTCACGAGATTGCAGCCGCAGAGCTGGTCGGCGTCTATGTGCGCTGATCTGTGCTGGACACCGGCATGCGACACGATCGCGGCGCTGATCACAGGAGGACGCGAGCATGCAGACGCCACTTCAGATCTCCTTCGAGGGAATCTCCCACTCGACAGCCATCGAGGCGCGCATCCGCGAGGAGGCCGATAAGCTCGAGCAGTTCAGCGACAGGATCACGTCGATGCGCGTCACCGTGGCGAAGCCGCAGCATCGCCACCACAAGGGCGACATCTATCAGGTTCGCATCCATCTTACGGTGCCCGGCGCAGCCGATCTTGCGATCAGCCGGGAGCCCGCTGCTACAGGCGCACACGAGGACGTCTACGTTACAATCCGTGACGCTTTCAAGGCCGCACGGCGCCAGCTTCAGGATCAAGCCCGAGTCCGCGAGGGCCAGGTCAAAGCGCACGAGCCGGCTCCGCACGGCCGGGTCAGCGCGCTGCATCCGGCGCGCGACCACGGCTTCATAGCCGCAAGCGACGGGCGGGAGATCTACTTCCATCGCAACAGCGTGGAGGGCGGGGCATTCGACAAGCTGAGCGTCGGCCAGGAGGTGCGCTTTTCAGAGGCGGTGGGAGAAAAGGGGCCCCAGGCCACCATCGTGCATCTCGTCGGCAAGCATCACCCCGCTTGACGGTTGGTGCGTGTGACGATGAGCAGGCATGCGGGCAATGTGGCAATCGCCGCCAAGCTGCGCGAGATGGCCGACGTGCTGGAGCAGCAGCAGGCCGACGGGTTCCGGGTCGCGGCCTACCGGCGTGCGGCCGGGACGATCGAGGATCTCGCGACGCCGGTAGAGAGCCTGCTGAACGACAAAGACCCGACCGCCCTGATCGAGCTCCCTGGGATCGGTCGCGGCATTGCCGCGGCCATCGCCGAGATGGTGGGCACGGGGCGATGGACGCAGCTCGAGCGGCTGAGGGGTGCTCTCGCGCCCGAGCAGCTGTTCCGGACCGTGCCGGGGATTGGCCCGAAGCTGGCCGAGCGGATCCACGACGAGCTGCACATCGATACCCTCGAGGCGCTCGAGCTGGCTTCGCACGACGGCCGCCTGGATCATGTGCCGGGGATCGGCGCCCGACGCGCCGCGGCGATCCGTGCGAGCCTCGGTGAGCGGCTCGGGCGGCGGCGCATCAAGCTCGGCAAACCAGCACAGATGCCGGCGGTCGCAGATCTCCTCGATGTCGACCGGGAGTATCGCGCGCGGGCCGAGAGGGGAGAGCTGCGTACCATCGCCCCGAAAAGGTTCAATCCGTCGGGCGAGGCTTGGCTCCCTGTGCTGCACACGCGCCGCGGCGACTGGGCTTTCACGGTCCTCTACTCCAACACGCGCAAGGCCCATGAGCTTGGCAAGACCCGTGACTGGGTCGTGGTCTACTTCCACCACGGCACGGAGCCCGAAGCGCAGTGCACGATAGTCACCGAGCCCCGCGGAGCGCTCGCCGGGCGACGGGTCGTTCGTGGTCGCGAGGGCGAGACCGCTTCACATTACGCGGAGGCCATCAGCCTTTGATGCAGATCAGTGGGGTGAGGCGCGCGACACGCTTGGCAAGTCCGGCCTGCTCGGCGGCCTCGACCACCGAGCCGACATCCTTGTAGGCCCCCGGCGCCTCCTCGGCGACACCGCGCGAGGACGGGCACTTGACGATAATGCCGCGCTCGCGCAGCTCGTCGACCACTTGGCGCCCTCTCCAGGTGCGGGTCGCCTCGTGTCGGCTCATTCTGCGCCCCGCTCCGTGGCAAGCGGACGAGAAGGCGCGGGCCTCGCTCGATCCCAGCCCAGCCAGAACGAACGACTGGGTTCCCATCGAGCCGCCGATGAGCACGGGCTGGCCGAAGGGCGAGATCTCCGCGGGGAGGCTCCGGTGGCCGGGTCCGAAGGCGCGCGTCGCACCCTTGCGATGGACATGGAGCTTGCGTTCGCGGCCATCGATGGTGTGGGGCTCCTCCTTGCAGGTATTGTGCGAGACATCGAACAGCAGCGGCAGGGGCGCATCGGCGAAGAAGCGGGCGAACACCTGGCGCGTCAGGTGGCCGATGATCTGCCGGTTGGCAAGGGCGCAATTGATCGCTGCGCGCATCGCACCAAGATAGCGCTGTCCGACCTCCGAGCGTATCGGTGCGCAGGCAAGCTCGCGGTCGGGAAGCGCGAGTCCGTGTGCCTCTGCCGTCAGCACCATCTCGCGCAGATACTCGGTGCCGATCTGATGGCCGAGGCCGCGCGAGCCGCAATGGATGGTGACCACGCACTCGCCTTGTTTCAGGCCATAGCCGGCGGCGATCGTCTCATCGAGGACCTCGGCCACTTCCTGCACCTCCAGGTAGTGGTTTCCCGATCCGAGCGTGCCCATCTCGCGACGCTGGCGGCGACGCGCATCAGCCGAGACCGCCCCCGGATCAGCACCCGCCGCGCGTCCTTGCTCCTCGATGCGATCGAGGTCGTCGGCGCGGCCATATCCCTCCTCGAGCGCCCACCTCGCGCCTCCCGACAGCATTTCCGTCATTCCGGCATCGTCGAGCGTGATGGCGCCGGTCGCCCCGACGCCGACGGGAACGGCGCTGTAGAGCGCCTCGGCCAGGTCCTCCTGCCGGGCACGGATCCGTTCCTTCGCCAGCCCCGTCAGGTGGGTACGGACGCCACACGAGATGTCGAATCCGACACCGCCCGCCGAGACCACCCCGCCCTGCTCGGCGTCGAATGCGGCGACGCCGCCGATCGGGAACCCGTAGCCCCAATGAGCATCCGGCATCGCATAGGCGGCACGAACGATGCCCGGCAGCGACGCGACGTTGGTGATCTGCTCGAGCACCTTGTCGTCCATCGCCCGCAACAACTCCTCGGTCGCGTACATGATCGCAGGCACGCGCATGCCGCCATGTTGCGGCACCTGCCACGTGTAAGTGTCCAGCTTCTCGAAGGCGCCTGTATCCATCTGCGTCTCCAGCCGTCTGCGAGGAAGTGTCGCCGCCGCTCACACATCCACCACACATTGGGCGCGCCAGCGACCGTCAGCCTCGCGCCCGACCTCGAGCGCCGTGAAGGTGGCGCCCTTGATCTCCGCCGCCGGCTCGTGGCGCTCCGGGTCGATCGGCTCGCCGGCGGCGGTTGCCGTCAGCGTCCCGTCGTCGATCGAAACGCGAAACGACCCGAACAGCATCCTGCGGACCGCCATTTCCAGAACGAGCTTGTTCAGCCAGTCGACGAGCAGAGTCTCGAGCTCGGGCGCAGAGCTGGAAATCACGATCTCTTCACGCGGGACAACGAGCGCCGGGTCGGTGATGACGGCCGTCATCGCCAGTGCCGCCTGCTCGAAGGCCTCCTCAGGCGTCGCCCCGAAGCCGCGGACGCCGATGTCGGCATCGTGCCGGAAATGCTCCCAGGCGACATCCGGGGCCGCCATTGTCGGGCTCACGCGCCGCCTCTGGTCGCCGCCCAGGCGGCCTTCCGCACGGCGAGAAGCATCGTCTGTCATGTCGCATAGAAGGCCCGTTCCGCAGGCTCGGCCTTGACCGCTATCAAGGCTGCGCCGGCTGGTCGTGGGCGAGAGATACGAGATGTGGGGTAAGGCCGGATTGCCCCCTGGCGCCATTCAAGAGTGCTGACGATCGAGAACACTGATCCTCCGCGCGCCAAGGCGCTCAGTCTGGCGCTCGGGCCGCTTGCTGCAGCCGTCATGCTGGTTGCGGGCGCGCCCGAGGGGATGCCGCCTGCCGCCTGGCATGCGGCAACGGTCGCCGTGCTCATGGCCGCTTGGTGGATAGCGGAGCCGGTTCCGCTCGCCGTGACCGCCCTGCTGCCACTCGTTCTCTTCCCGCCACTCGGCATCGGCGGAATTGAGAAGGTCGCTCCGGCCTATGCAGATCCGCTGATCCTGCTGTTTCTCGGCGGCTTCATTCTGGCTGCGGCCATGCAGCAACACGGCCTGCATCGCTGGCTGGCATTGCGGCTGTTGCGCCTCGGTGGGCGGACACCGGCCGCGATGATCGCCAGCATGATGGGGGCCACGGCGCTGCTCAGCATGTGGGTCTCCAACACGGCGACCGCAATGGTGATGCTGCCGATCGGGCAATCGCTGGTCGAAGGCATGCGCGAGTCGCACGGGCGGAGCGACCCCTCCAGGCTCGGACAGCTCCCCTCGGCGCTGATCCTGGCGATCGCCTACGCGGCAACGATCGGCGGCATGGCGACCCTCGTCGGCACGCCGCCCAACGCATTGTTCGCCAGCTACATGCAGAAGGCGCACGGTATCTCGATCGGATTTGCCGAATGGCTCCTCGTGGGATTCCCCGTGGTGCTCGTATTACTGCCGGTCACGTGGCTCGTGCTGACCCGGATCGCGTTCATCGTGCCGAAGGATATTCGCTTCGACGTGGCAAGCGTGCACGATCCGGGGCCCCTCAGCCGGCCGCAGAAGCTGGTCGCGCTGGTCCTGCTTGCGACTGCGGCAGCATGGATTTGCCGCCCCTTGCTGGCCGGGCTCCTTCCTGGGCTGGCCCTCAGCGATGCGGGCATTGCGCTCGTCGGGGTCATCGTCTTGTTCATCCTTCCCTCCGACTGGAGCCGCCGCAATCCGCTGCTCTCGTGGTCCGACCTGAAAGGTGTCCGCTGGGACGTCCTGATCCTGTTCGGTGGCGGCCTCGCGCTCGCCGAGGCGATCGCAGCGACCGGTCTCGCCCACGCGCTCGGACAGCTGTTCCATGCACTCGGCGCCCGGCCCACGTGGCTGCTCGTGCTGGCGCTCGTGACGGTCATCGTTTATCTGGGCGAGCTCGCCAGCAACACCGCGATCGCCGCGATCTTCCTGCCAGTTGCGGGCGCCGCCGCGATCGGCCTCGGCGCGCCGCCTCTGGCACTGGCGCTTCCAGTCGCGATGGCGGCCTCGCTTGGCTTCATGCTCCCGGTCGCCACGCCGCCCAATGCGATCGTCTACGGCAGCGGCCTCGTCACGTCGCGGCAGATGCTGAGGGCTGGAGCGATCTTGGACATCGTCACGATCCCGATCGTGGCCCTGCTTGCGATGCTGATCGGTCCGCTCCTGGCTCCAGCTTAGCCTCGGCCTCCGACGGCCCCTCGCGGCTCTGCGCCGCATTCGCCATCACACCGGGAGTGGGTGCTCTCCTCGCCGATGAGCCTCGCCGGGCCGGACTCGCAGCTGATCCAATGCTCCCCATCCACCGGCCAGATGCAGACGCGATCGCGATTGATCGTGAACTCGATGCCGGGGTCCGACCTCGGCTCCTCACTTTCACTCGAATGGCATCGATCACGATGAAGCTCACATCGCGAGCTCGGAGGCGGGCACGGAAGGCTCCTTCGCCTTCTCCGGCACCTCGGTCATCATGGCCTCGGTAAGCAGCAGAACCCCTGCCACGGAAACGGCATTCTCCAGCGCGATTCTGACCACCTTGGTCGGATCGATGATGCCTGCCTCGACCAGATCGACGTACACGTTTCGCGCCGCGTCAAATCCGTAATTGCCGCTGCCCTCACTCATTTTCGCCACCACGACGCCTCCGTCGACCGCGGAGTTCTCGGCGATCTGGCGCGCCGGTGCGGCGAGCGCGCGCTTGAGGATTTGCACCCCGGTACGCTCGTCACCAGAGCTATTGTCCTCCTCGCGCGCAACGGCCTCCATGCACCGGAGCAGGGACAATCCGCCTCCCGGAACAATACCCTCCGCGACAGCGGCCTTGGTGGCGCTGATGGCATCGTCGAGCGCCTCCTTCTTCGATTTCATCTCGGATTCGGAGGGAGCGCCGACGCGGATCACAGCGACTCCACCTGCCAGTTTCGCCAAGCGCTCCTGGAGCTTCTCACGATCATAATCCCCAGTCGCCAGATCGATCTCGCGGCGGATCTGCTGGATGCGCGCGTCGATGTCGGCACGTGCTCCCACACCCCCGACGATCGTCGTCGCATCCTTGTCGACGACGACCCGCTTCGCTCGTCCGAGCTGAGCGATCGTCGCACTCTCGAGCTTGAGGCCCAGCTCCTCGGCTACGATCTGACCGCCGGTGAGGACAGCGATATCGAGCAACATGGCCTTGCGCCGGTCCCCGAAGCCGGGCGCCTTCACCGCGCAGACCTTCAATACGCCCCGCAGCTGATTGACGACGAGCGTCGCCAAGGCCTCCCCGTCGACCTCCTCCGCGATGATGAGCAGGGGCGTGCCCGCCCTGGCGACACTCTCGAGCAATGGGATCAGATCTTTGAATGCCGAGATCTTGCGGTCGGAGATGAGAATGTGCGGATCATCGAGTACAGCCTCCATCTTCTCGGCATTGGTGATGAAATAGGGAGAGATGAAGCCTCGGTCGAACTGCATGCCTTCCACGACGTCGAGTGTCGTCTCGGTCGTCTTCGCCTCCTCGACGGTGATAACCCCCTCGTCGCCGACCTTCTCCATTGCCTCGGCTACCAACTCGCCGATCGCAGGGTCATTGTGCGCGGAGATCGTTGCCACCTGCGCCTTCTCCTTTCGCTCGCGGACGGGCCGCGACATGGCTCTGAGTGCCTCGGTCGCGGCCCTCGTTCCGCGCTCCAGCCCACGCTTCAGGTCGACGGCGCTGGCACCCGCGACGACGTTGCGGATGCCGTCTGCGAGGATGGCATGCGCCAGGATGGTCGAAGTGCTCGTCCCGTCACCGACGACGTCGCCGGTCTTCTCAGCTGCCTGCCGCAACATTTGAGCCCCGAGGTTCTCCTCGGGGTCT
This sequence comes from Pseudomonadota bacterium, assembly GCA_040752215.1. Classification (GTDB taxonomy): domain Bacteria; phylum Pseudomonadota; class Alphaproteobacteria; order Rhizobiales; family Hyphomicrobiaceae; genus JBFMEX01. The sequence goes on from JBFMEX010000081.1 coordinate 38,117, forward strand.
TTCAGATTGAACTCCTTGGCGATCGTGACGCCGTCGTTGCACACGATCGGAGCCCCCCAGCTCTTCTGGATCAACACGGACTTGGACTTGGGTCCCAGCGTGATGCGGACGGCGTCGGCGAGTAGCGTAGCCCCTTGCAGGATTTTCTCGCGTGCCGCGGACCGAAATAGAACCTGCTTGTACGCCATTGCAGAACCCTTCCACTGTCCCGACACCTGGGGGTCACCTGGGGGGTGGGCCGTGTCGCACCAGATCTGCGCTGCTCATGCGTCGAAGGGAGTTTCGATCGTGACGCTTGTGCCGCTCGGGATTACGGTTGGGATCAATCTACCACCTTGGCACTCCCCGCGAGCATTGATTGCTATCAATCAGCGATGGGCGACACGACCCCGCGATGATCGGGCGGGTGGCCGAATGAAGAAGGAGGGCCGCCGGGGATACTCCGAACCCGGAGCAGATGGCTGGCGACGTACCCCCAACGGACCTCCGAAAGCCCGCCCGCGGTTGACCCGGGCCGTCGACGATACCACTGTCGACACGGCGCGAATACGAGCCCGCGCGAGGCGGCGCAGCAACGGACCACGAGCAGCGCACCAACACCAACAGAGCATCGAGGTCCGCCGATGGCAGAGACACCCGGCAGCCGGCGCCGATCGACACGCCGGAAAGCTCGAGACAGTGACACGGGCGGCTCGAGGCGGCCATGGTCCGATGCCGTGACCCGCACCAGCAATGCGCTCGATCTCGAGCCGGGCGTCTTCACCTGGGATGACCCCGAGCGGATCGCACGATCCCTGCTGAGATCGGCACAGGCGAGCACGCGTCGCAAGGGCGCGCCGTATCGATCCGCAATGTCGATGCTGACGTTCTTCATCAATCGTGCGGGCAAGAGCCTGCCGGCGGAGCGAAGGCAGGTGTTGGAGCAGGCGAAGGAGGAGCTGCGAAAACAGCGCACAGACGGCTGATCGAACAAGTCTCGCAGGTCGGATTGACGCCGCTCAACTCGGTGCCATCAGCGCCGCGATAAGAGTATTGTGCTAAAGCCGTGACGGACGCGCGGCAGCGAGGAGCGGTGCCGCGGGAGGCTGGCTTTTCGAGCTGAGGAGAACGATCTTGGCCGACAAGGAGATGCCCGAGCTGCAGATCTCACTCGACAAGGTGTGCTGGATCATTTTGAAGGCGCGCGAGTTCGATGTGAAAACACTCCCGACCGACGAGGACTCCGGCTCCAACCCCGCAGACGACAAGATGGCTGACGTGCTCGAGGAGCATTCGGACGATCCCGTCGTCGATGAGCTGACTGCATTCGTCGATGCGATGGACGACGACGAGCAAATCGATCTCGTGGCGCTGATGTGGCTCGGTCGTGGCGACGCAGACGCGAGCGAATGGGGCAGTCTTCGGGACGAGGCGTCCCGTGCTCACAACGAGAGAACTGCGCGCTATCTGCTCGGCACGCCCCTGCTGGGTGATCACCTGGAGGAAGGACTCGACAAGCTCGACCTCTCCTGCGAGGACGTCGACTTCGATCGCTGGCGCACGCCCGATCGGGAGGCCTAACTGCTCGCCGCATCGAGCACGGGTCGACGGCATTCGCAGGCGGAGACCTCGCGCAAGAGACCAAGCCGATGGTCCAGTATTTCGACCCGCAGCTGATCAACGGCCCATTCGACGATCCCGGTCTCTACGTCGACCTCATCTTTCAGCGCCGGGCCTTGCTGTTCGATCTCGGCGACATCTCGCCGCTCAGTCCGAGGAAGCTGATGCGGCTCGAACACGTCTTTGTGACGCACCGCCATATGGATCATTTCATTGGATTCGACAGGCTGCTGCGATGCCTGCTGGGGCGTGAGAAGACGCTCGGTTTGTGGGGAGGTCCGGGCCTCATCCAGGCGGTCGAATCCAAGCTCGACGCCTACACCTGGAACCTGATCGAGGGCTACGACGGCAATCTCGTACTGCGCGTCGGCGAACTGAGCCAGGACGCTGAGATTCGGATAGCGGCGTTTTCCGGTGCGCGCCGCTTCCTTCGCGAGGATGTCGGCAGCTACAAGTGCGCGGACGGCGCTCTCGTCGCGGATCCGGGTTTCATCGTCCGGGCGGCGTTCCTCGACCATGGGATCCCAGCCCTGGCCTTCGCGTTGGAGGAGCGGGCGCACATCAACATCTGGAGGCAGCGGGTCGAGGCGAGTGGTCTTGTCGTGGGGCCGTGGCTGCGCGCATTCAAGGACGCGGTTGTGCGGGGCGAATGCGATGGCGTGCCCATCCCCGTCGCCTGGGCCGACAATGCTGTATCAAGACCCGCCACGCTTCCGCTGGGCCAGCTGAAATCGCAGATCATGAAGGTCACGAGGGGGCGCAAGATCGCCTATGTCGTCGATGCTGCGTACACGCCCCGCAACATCGAGGTGATCCTCGCGCTGGCGCGAGGCGCGGATGTGCTCTTCATCGAGGCACCGTTTCTGGACGCGGAGGCCGATCGGGCCGCGGCCAGATGCCATCTGACAGCCAGGCAGGCAGGCACTCTGGCCCGATGGGCGGGGGTGAGCCAGCTCAGGACATTCCACTACTCGCCGCGATATCGGGATCGCGAGTCGAGCCTCGCGGAGGAGGCACGAGCAGCATTCAGCAATGTCGAGGCAGCGGCGCCACGCTGACGACATCATCGGGCAGGCCGCCTCGATGCGGAGTTTCATGCCGATGTGTCGATTCCCGCTCCTCAGTCGGGGCGAAGCTCCACCCGCTCCAGCGCCAGATCCGGCTCCGTCAAGTGGCGCAGGATTGCCGTCCGCGAGCTGTCTCTGAGCCGGATGGCCGCATCGAAATCGGCACCGTCGGCCCGAAGCGGCTCTGCGATGTGAACCGAGACGGGGCCACGGCGCGGCAGCCATTGGTCGCCGCGCAGCACCGTTCGCGTCCCAGTGATGGCAACCGGAACGACGCGGATTCCGGCCTGTGCCGCGGTCAAGAATGCGCCGAGCCGAAACGGCAGGAGCCCGGGCATGCGCGAAAGAGTTCCCTCCGGCATGGCGACCAATCGCGCGCCCGCGCGCGCTGCCTCGACGATCGCCGCAGTGTCCTCGATGCCGGCCTTGGGGTCGACACGCCGAACGAACACGGTTCCAAGACGGCGAAGAAACACGCCGGCGATCCACTGCCGTTGCAGCTCGGCCTTGGCAACAAACGTCAGCTCGTCGTCGAGCGCCGCGCGCAGCACCAGCCCATCGAGATAGCTGGCGTGATTGGCGACGATCATGACCCCGCCATCGGGAATGGCTGCCTCGGATCGGACTACGAGGGGGATGCCGGTGGCGCGAAGGAAGCCGCGGGCTGCGATTCGCACGAGCCAATGCCGCCATTCTCGCCTCGGCATCAGGACTACCAGCGGCCAGACCAGCGCACCGATCGCCACCAGCAAGGACCACCAGTAACCGGCATAGGCGACCTCGAGTGCACGCCGGCCCCCTCGGCGAGCTCTGTGGATGGCGGCCTCCGCCCCGAGCCGGGCCAGTTGAAGCCAAAGCGCCCGATCGCTCCCGTCAAGAGCTCCCTTCTCGTAGAGGGCGCGAGCCGCAGACCGGCGAATCTTCCCGCTCGACGTCTTGGGGATCGTCCGCGGCCGCAACAACACGATTTCGTCGGGCGGCATCTCCAGCAGGGAGAGCGAAGCTTCGGCGATCTCGGTCTCGAGCCGTCTCCGGTCCGGCTCCTCGGCAAATCGTGTCTCGGCCATCACGACCAGCCGCTCGGTGCCGGCGCGCTCGTCGCGGCTTGCGAACGCCACCACGCATCCCTTGCGGATGCCTTCGATCCCTCCGACCGCCTCCTCCAGCTCGTGCGGGTAGATGTTGCGGCCGCCGCGGATGATCATGTCCTTGACGCGGCCCGTCAGAAAGACGTCACCATCGGCAATGTAGGCAAGGTCTCCGCTGTCGAGCCACGAGCCATGGAAAAGCGCGCGCGTCCTCTCCTCGTTGCGGAAGTAGCCGGCCGTTGCCGAAGGCCCCTTGAACTCGAGCCGGCCCTGGCGTCTGTCCGGCAGCTCGCTGCCGGCCTCATCGACGATCCTGATCTGGTGGCGTGGCAACGGCCTGCCACACGCCACGAACTCGAGCGCGGTATCGTCCTTTTCGTCGGCGGGGATCGCAATCCCGTCACGGGCGAGCGCCATGCGGACAACGCGATCGACGATGGGGCGCCGTCCGACCGGGGGAAACGCCAGGCCGACAGAGGATTCGGCAAGGCCATAGACGGGGGCCATCGCCCGAGATGGAAATCCGAAGGCGCCAAAGCGTTCCGTGAATCGCGAAATCGTCCTCGGGCTCACCGGCTCGGCACCGTTCACGACCATCCGGAGCGAGCTGAGGTCGAGGCCGCGGATGTCCTCGTCGCGCACGTTCTTGAGACACAGCTCGAATGCGAAGTTTGGCGCTGCGGAGAGTGTTGCGCGGTGTCGATGAATGCTCCACAGCCAACGCGCGGGGCTGGCAAGGAAAGAGAGTGGCGGCATGATCGCGGTCGGCGCTCCGAAGTAGAGGCAGCCAAGCCAGGCGCCGATCAGGCCCATGTCGTGATAGAGCGGAAGCCAGCTCACGAACGAATCCTGCGAGCTCGCCTGCATCGCTTCCCCCATGGCGCGAACATTGGCGAGGAGGTTGGCGTGCGTGAGCATGACCCCCTTGGGATCGCCGGTGCTGCCCGATGTGTACTGGATGAGAGCCGTCGTTCCTGCGGCGGCGGGCATCGGCGCGGCGAGCACCCCCGACCGGCACAAATCGTCGAAGGTGACGACCGCACGCAGATCCTCCGACATGCCCTTCAACAGGCCGCCCATGGGCCGTATCTCGTCCGTGGTGACGAGCAGGCTCGCCTGGGCATTCCGCAGGATGCCGGCTTGTCGCCGCATATGGTCCTCGACCTGTGAGCGACGAAACGGCGGATAGATCGGTACCGGGATCGCGCCGGCCATCGAGATGGCGAAGAAGGTGAAGAAGAACTCGGCGCCGGTAGGCAGCATGATGGCCACGCGGTCACCAGATTGCACGCCGCGCTCCTGCAGACCTGCGGCCGCCTCGAGTGCCGCACGATCGAGCTCTCCGTAGGTGATGACCCGCTCGTTGGCCTCGCTGAGCCAGAGGCGGATGTGGGGACGGTCCGCGTGCGCGCGCACGTGGTGGGCAAGGACATCGAGGAGGGTGGCGGACCTGCGCGGCTCCTCGATCTGTGGTAGCGGGCCCGCCGGCTTCTCGGCCGCGGGCGCCGCCAGCTCCCGCAGCGGCTTCGCGCCGCGCAGGCCGGCGAGAAGGTCCCGCGGCGTCGCCGCCTCGCTGATCAGCTCCTCCGACAGCCTGACGCCGAAGGCGCGATCGATGCGGTGAAGTAGCTCGGCGCGTCCAAGGCTGTCGAGGCCCAGGTCTCGGTCGAGGTCGCTATCGAGGGTCACGTCGAGACTGGCGCCTCTGCGCGGCTGAATCTCGCGTGCGAGCTCTCCGACGACGCCGAGAAGCCGGGCACTCGCTCCAGTATCGTCCGCAACGCGACCGGCGCCGTCGCCATCGCGCACCTCGGTCATCGTGTGCCTCGGCCTGGCAATCAGCTCGCGTTCCATCGTGAAATCATCATATCGAAAGCGCGCGTGATGCCATGATGAAGGTCAATGCGCTCCGGCCGCCCCCGGGTGCAAATTGGCTTCAAACGATACACGCGCGGACACCGCGGACCTTGGCACGCCACTCGCCCAACGAGCTCATCACGGTCGATCGGGCCGGTACGCTTTCCGGACTGTTCAGCGAGCGCGTGCGCCTCAGTGCCGATGCCGTGGCGTACCGCGAGCACGACGTCCGTAGCGGGCGCTGGCTCGAGCATTCCTGGCGGGACATGGATCGCCGGATCGCTCGGGCCCGCGGTGCATTGTCGAGGGCCGGGATCGAGCCGGGCGATCGGGTCGCAATTGGGCTTCCCAATGGCACCGATTGGGTTTGCTTCGACATCGCCGCGCTCTCACTGGGGCTCATCGTCGTGCCGCTCTACCTGCACGACAGCCCCGGCAACCTAGCCTACATCCTGAGCGATTCCGGTGCGCGTGTGCTGATTATCGACAGCGCCTCTCGTTGGCACAGCCTGCTGTCGCACTGGCCCGAGCTGATCGATCTCGAGCACGTCTGGATTCGCAATGGGTTCACGACGGAAACCCGCGATCTCGCCCGACCGGGCGTCGAGGCCCTGGCCGACATCCTTGAGCAAGAGGGTGAGGCAGAGCCCTGGCCGGACGGTTCACCAGATGATACCGCCACCATCATCTATACCTCCGGAACGACCGGCAAGCCCAAAGGCGCAATGCTTTCGCACCGGGCAATCCTCCGCAATGCAGCCATGACGGCAGAGGTGGTGCCGCCCCGTGCCGACGATCGCCTCTTGTCCTGCCTGCCGTTGGCTCACGCATTCGAACGGACGGTCGGCTATTATCTTCCCATGCTCGGCGGGGCTCAGGTCGTATATTCGCGATCGATCGAGGCGCTGGCGGAGGATCTGCGCACCCAGTGCCCGACCGTATTCCTTGGCGTGCCGCGGCTGTACGAGCGCGCGGTAATCGCCATCCGCGAAAGAGCGGGCAAGAACCGGCTGAAACGCTTGTTGCTGGATGCCACGGCCGCCCTGGGCTGGAGGCGTGTGGAGGCGCGGCAGTCGGGGCGAGCCGATCTTGGCCCGCTCAAGCGGATCGTCTGGCGTCTGCTTGATCGATGGGTCGCCTCGCAGGTGCGCGCAGCATTCGGCGCGAAGCTGCGCATCGCGGTCAGCGGTGGTGCACCATTGCCTGTCGACGTTGCGCGATTCCTCATCGGCCTCGGCATCCCGCTGGTGGAAGGCTATGGCCTCACCGAGGCCGGACCGGTGGTCACGGCCAGCGACGCTGGCAATTATGTCCCCGGCACCGTGGGGCCCCCGCTTCGGGGCATCGAGTTGGCGATGTCCGGTCGCGGCGAGCTGCTGATCCGTTCACCAAGCCTCATGAAGGGATACTGGAGGAATGATGCGCTGACGGCCGAGGCCATCGACGCACGCGGCTGGCTGCACACGGGAGATCTCGCCGAGCTCCGAGACGGGTACGTCGTCATCGCCGGCCGCCTCAAGGAACTTATTGCTCTTTCCACGGGCGAGAAGGTTGCGCCAGCGAGCATAGAGGCGTCGATCCTGCGGGATCCGATGTTCCAGAACGTGCTGATCGTGGGAGATGGAAGGCCGTTTCTGGCGGCCGTCATATCGCTGAGCAGCGAAAGCTGGAAGGCCATTGCGGCGGCCGCGAAGGTGCCTGCTGCGGATCCGGCCCACGCCTCGGCAAGGGACCACGTGCTTCGTCTCCTGAAGGAGCGATTGGCCCATTTGGGCCCGCACGAGCAGGTTAGAGGCGTGCATCTCACCCTCGACCAATGGAGTGTCGAGAACGGCCTGCTGACGCCCACCCTCAAGACAAAGCGGGCTCCACTGCAACGCATGTACGAGAGCGACATCGAGCGGATCTATGCCGCCGGGAGGGCACGAATTGAATCCTGACGGATGCTCGCTACGGATGAGCACCAGTTGCGCGACTGATACGCGTTCCGTGAGATCGCACCCGCTGCAACCGAGGCGTAGCTCTCGCGCCGGCCACCGGGAACGAGCTTCGCCCGGCCGTGGTTCGTGACGGGCACGAGATCGAGGGGCGCCTCGTCCACGAAGTCCCGGTATCCGGTCAGACTCCGCAGATCCTCGCCCGCCGCGAGATGCAGCAGATTGCATTGGCATCGTACAGATTGGCGCCGGAACGGAGTGGAACGTAGACGTCGATCCCTTGTGAGTTGAGCGCCAATGGCGCCGTTCGACTTCCGTTGGAACGATCGGCGCCGAAGACCGTCCACAGCAGGCCGGACAGAACCGGCATCGGCAGCGCGCTGCGTGCGAGCTCGGGAGCTGCCGGTCACGAGCGCTGTGGCCGGCCGAGCACATATATCGGGATCCCGGCGGCAAGGAAGCCTAGGCCGAGCAGCGCGCCCGCCCCCGTGTAGGCGAGGCTTGCGTGGAGAAGATAGGCTGACGTCGCACAGAAGAGGAGCGGCGTCAGGGGATATAGCGGGGTGCGAAATGGGATCGGTCTTTCCGGGTCGCGGCAGCGGAGCACGAACAGGGCGATCCCAACCAGGAGCAGGAAAGTCCAGAAGACCGGCGCCGTGTACTCGACCATCGATTGGAAACCGTCACGTGCAAGAGCTCCGAAAACGACCAGCCCTATCGTGATCGTCGCCTGGACGACGATGGCGTTGCGCGGCGAGCGACCTCCCGCGCCCTGCTCGCCCAGCACGGCGAATGGCGCGAAGCTCCGGCCCAGTGCGAAGATCGAGCGCGCACCCGTGAAGATGGTCGCGTTGAGCGTGCTGAGGCAAGTGATGCACACGATGCCAGCAACGACCATGGCGGCCGCGTCGCCCGCGACGAGCTGCACCAGATCGGCGGCAACGGCGTTGGACTGCCTGAGCCCCTCCAGTCCGAGCACCCGCACGAACGATAGGTTGGCGAACAGGTAGAGTATCGTCACGACGGTGGTGCCGAGGACAAGGGCGCGGGGGATATCCCGCGTGGCGTCGCGAGTCTCGCCCGAGAGGTAGGCCGTCTCGCTCCAGCCGCCATAGGTGAGCAGGACGAATACCATGGCGAGCCCTACGGCACCGCCGCCGACCGAAGACGCCGCTGGGGGAGCCGGGGGGCCGGCAACCAGGCCGATGACTGCGACGAGCAGCACGGCAGCGACCGTCGCGATCGTCAGCACGAGTTGAGCACCGCTACTCAGCTCCGTACCCCTGAGTTGCAAAACAGAGAGAGCTATGATTGCGGATGCGGCATGTAGCGCTGGCCCGCTCGCGCCAGCAGGAATCAGGTAAGTGGCATAGTCGCCATAGACGTAAGCAACCGCGGCAATCGAGCCCGACTGCATCACGGTCATGCGTCCCCAGGCGAACAGGAAGCCGAGCGCCGGTCCATAGGCCTCGCGCAGGTAGTGGTACTCGCCGCCGACGTGGGGAAACGCCGATCCGAGCTCGGCATAGCACAGCGCACCGATGAGCGTCACCACACCGCCGAGCAGCCACACGCCGAGATACTCCGTCTCGCTCGACACGTTCGCGGCGACGACGGGGGGCGTCCTGAGTATTCCGGTGCCGACGACGACACCAATGAGAACCGCGCTCGCCTGAACGACGGTGATCGTCTTCCTGAGTATCGAGGCCTCCTGCCATGTCTTGTCACGCGCTCGGAAGCTTAGGCGCATTTGGAGAACGAGCAATCCTTCCTAGACGTGCACACGACGGTTCGCCCCGCGACAGACAGGCACGGTTCAGCGAGTGGCAGATGGGCCACGAGATGGCCCCGCGCGAGGCTGCCGGTCGAGCTTGCCTCCCTTGAGTGACTGGCATGACGGAAATCAGACTCCTGGCGGTCGTAGCCGCGTAGGTCATTGGATATTCCGGTTTTCGATGTGACGCGCTTATACTCGGCGCTGGCCACGGATATTCGGGAGTATGCAAACATGAAGCTGACAGCTGCTGTTGCCGTCCTAGCGATAGGAACACTGTTGGGCGGAACCGCGTCAGCCGGTCCGATGGCAACGCCGCCTTCTTGTCTGCCTAACGCGAACGTGGTCAAGATCGCCTGCAAAAGGAAGAAATGCGAACAATGCCGCAAGAGGCATGGGCCGAACCATCCCAAATGCGGATACATACGTAGCGGTTGTTAGCGGCCGAGTTGGGGGACGGTTCGTGACTGACGCGTTGGCCCTGCTCAAGTGAGTGGACTGAGATGCTGTCATGACGGCGTTGTCACCCACCGTCACGTCCGCGACGCCAATCAGCTCGTGCCGTCCTCATCAGCTGAGCGCTGCACATCACGGAAGCAGAATGACGCTCGCGAACACAACTGCATCGACGGGCTAGAGACCCTCCGGAAGCTTAGAGGCCATCATCTTCCTGCGGTCGAGCCGACGCCCGTCGACGACGAAAGTTCCGTCTCCGACCGCGTGAACCATGCGCTTCTCCTTGCGCGCAGGGTCCATGTGCGCCGCAACCGCCTCCAGCACGACGATGTTGTGCTTGGAGACGATATCGACGACCCTGCACTCGATGTTGGCCAGGCACTCCGCGATCAAGGGCGCCTTGACGACCTTGGCCGGTGCGGTCGTGAGCTTGAATTTCGCGAATTTGTCGGTATCGACACCGGAGCACGTCCCGATCCCGACCACCCGGTCCAGCAGGTCGACCGTGGGAATGGCGATGACGCACTCCTTGGTCTTGCGCAGGGCCGCGAACGAATAGTTCCACGGCCCCGTGGTGATCGCGAGCACCGGCGTGAAGTCCAGCACCATGGTCCACGAGATGGTCATGACGTTGTTCTTGCGCCCGTCGTTGGTCGTGACGAGAACCACGGGCCCTGGTTCGATGAGAGTGAAGGCCTTGCTCAACTTCAGCGCGCGCATGCAAGCCGCTCCTTGTCCGCAACCGCGATATCCGCAAACATCCGATCCGGATCAATCGCGTTGCCCATTGGCTGGCCCATAGTTGGAGGTGCGGAAAACGCTGCCGTCGGCAGACTCACTTGCTCCCTTCAAATTGGCCGTCGAGGCAAGACCGCAGTACCTCCATCAGCGGACGCGGACGGGCGAAAGCTGTGGCCCGTCTCGACCGCCAGGCCGATCAACGACGATCTCCGCGATCCGAGGCCGACCGTCGAAGCCCCGACGTGACGGGCCACACGGATCCTCGGCGCATCATCACATGCCGTCCTTCGCGTGATGCCGGCTCAAGGGGGTGGTGTGCGACCATCGAGAGACTCGATGTCGACGGCCACCGCGACGGTGTGTGCGCCGCCGCCGAGCAGAACGCCGCTGATCGGGCTGACGTCATTGTAGTCCCTGCCATAGGCGATGGTGATGTGCTCGTCACCGACAAGCAAGCCGTTGGTCGGGTCGAAATCCTGCCAGCCCGCCTCCGGGCACCAAACCGAGATCCAGGCGTGGGAGGCGTCTGCGCCCTGCAGTCTCGGATGACCCGGGGGAGGCCTGGTCAGAATGTATCCGCTGATGTAGCGCGCGGGAATGCGCAGCGCCCGCAGACTGGCGAGAGTGAGGTGCGCGAAGTCCTGACAGACACCACGGCGCTCATTGAGCACCCGCGCGACCGGGGTCGAGACGTCGGTTGCGGTCGGATCGAAGGTGAACTCGGTGTAGATGCGCTGCGTCAAATCCATCGCGCCTTCCAACACCGGCCGGCCGGGCGGGAACGAGACACGTGCATAGTCTGCAACCGCGAGCGTCGGCGCGGTCAGCCGTGTGGCACAGCGGTACTGGATCACATCGAGATCGAAACCTGCGGCACCGGGCGCGAGTGCGGCATCAAGCCTGTCCCAGGGCGTCGTAGCGGCGAAATCGGTCGATATGACGGGATGCGTCTCGACCGTGCTGCGCGCCAGGAGCATGAACTCCTTGTGCGCGACCTCGATGTCGAGGATCGCAACGACATTGTCGAAGGCGTCCAGACCGTCGTAGCGCATCGCCGGGGCAGGCTCGACCATGAGGCTGTGATGCAGTGTCGACTGGCGCTCGGAGTCGCGCGGCGTCATGTGCACAAGATGCTGCGACTGGACGACCGGCACGCTGTAGCGATAGTGGGTCCGGTGGCGGACATCGAACATCATGGCAGGGGCTCCCCGCGCAGGTGGAGGCGGTGCGGCGCCTCGTCCGTCAGGTTGAAATAGTGGCGCGAGATGGCATTCGAGAGCTCCGGCAGCACCGTCAGCTGCTGCACCAGGAGGCTCTCCAACGAGGACCGTTGCGGCTCCTCGGCGATTGCCTCGATATCCGCCAGACGGGTCGTGGTTTGCAGCGAGAGGATCAACCGCCGGTCCTCCGACATGCTCACGCCCTGGCGGGAGTCCGGCAGGCTCTCGAGATGGTGCGATATCGCCGCCAGCTGGCAGGCGAGTGCGCGCGGGTTGCTCTCGTCGAGCAGCAGCAGATCGAGCACGAGCGGCAGCAGCGGATCGAGGCGATAGCGGGATCGGTAGGTGATGAAGCTGTCGGCGAGTTCGAGGAGCAGCATGAGGCTGCTCGACTCCTGCTCCGGATCGGTCGGTGGAACGAACAACATGAGCACCGCCTCGCTCAGGTTGTAAGCCCGCTCCAGGCGGCGCCCCATATCCAGGAACGACCAGCCGTAGTTGCGCGTCATGTTCTCGTGCATCAGCCCGTTGAAGGCCGCGATCGAGGCAAGGCCATCCTCCAGGAGGTCTTGCAGTGTGCCGGGCACCGCCATCGGCAGCGACTTGACCCATGTGTCGCCCGGATTGAACCTGCTGAGCGTATGCCAGGCCTCGAGCGAAAGCCGGTCACGCGCGAGATGCGCCACCCGGTAGAGGCCGGCGAACGTCTTGGCGAGCGCGCGCGGACTGGCGCTACCGGAGATCAGCTGGCGGCATAGATGCTCGATGTTGGCGGTGGCCGTCGCCGTCGATCGCTGGAAGGTGGCCGCCTGCTCGCGGTCTCGCAACAGCATCTCGAGACACTTTTGCGCGGCGTCCAGTCCGTTGCTCGGGCCGCTGTCCTCCTCGAGCCGCCGCAACGCGCTGCGCATGACGCGCATGGTCCAGTCCGACCGCTCGCAATAGCGGCCGAGCCAGAACAGATCGTCGGCCACGCGGCTCTGCAGCACGCGCTGCGAGCGCTCGACGCGCGCCGATTCGAGCTTCGGTCGCCACAAGCTCACATGCGGTCGCTGCTCGGCCTGCGACAGCACCCAGACGTCGCGTGTGTGGCCATCGGGCGCACTGAGCGCGACCGCACGCTCGGGATCGACGGTCATCGCCAGCCCCCCCGGCATCGCCGCGTAGCCGTCGCTCGTCCTCGACACGAACAGGCGCATCGCAAAAGGTCGCGGGATGAGCCCCTTCAGATCGAAAGCCGGAGCCACGCTGAAGCCGATCTTTTCCTCGGCCGCCAGCGTCGCGCCATTGATCTCGATCTCGCGCAGGAGCCGTTCGCGCTCGCCCCGCGATGCGGCATGCGGGTCGTAGCCGAGCGCGGCCTGCCCAGGGCGGCCGGTACCCTCCTGCGCCTTGCGAATGACGAAGCTGTCGAGGTTCTGCAGCACGTGCTGCCTGGCGAGGGGGTCGCCGAGCCACCAGCGCGGCGCGTCGGGGAGCAGGAGCTCCTCTCCGAGCAGCGCCCTCGACAGCTCCGCGAGGTATGGGCCGAGACCCCGGTTCTGCACAATCGCGGAGCCGGCCGCGTTGACGACGAGACGCGGCGAGCCGCGGCAGACGCGGAGCAGGCCCGGGGGGCCGTCGAACCCCGCCGGATCGAGCTCCAGAGGATCGATCAACCCCGAATCGCAGCAACGCACGACGAGATCGATCTCCTTCAGGCCCTCGAGCGTCTTGAGGTAGACGCGGTTGCCCTTGGTCCGGAGGTCGGCTCCCTCGACCAGCAGGAAGCCCATATAGCGGGCCAGATAGGCGTGGGAGAAATAATCCTGGTGGTGGGGGCCCGGCGTCAGCAGCGCGATACGCGCGTTGTCGCGACCGGTGTGGGCGGCGAGCCCGAGCTGAAGATCTTGAAAATAGCTTGCGATTCTCACCGCATTGCAGCGCTTGAACAGATCGCCGGCGACGTGGGTATGAACAACCCGATTGGCGAGCGCGAAGCCGACGCCGGCCAGCGTCTCCGTATGACTGTCGATCACGCGCCACTGCCCGTCGGCGCCGCGCGCCAGATCGGCGGCATAGAAGCGCAGCGGACCGGCGCGGGGAAGGATGCCCTGGCACGGTCTGAGAAAGCTGCCGTCCGAGAACACAAGCTCGGGCGGGACCAGCCCGCGGCGCATCGTGCTCTGCTCGCCGTAGAGATCGGCCAGCAGCCGATCGAACAGCCGCGCGCGCTGCACCAACGATGTCGCGAGCCAATCCCACTCGGGCGAGGAAATGACGATCGGCAGCAGGTCGAGCTGCCATCGCTGGGACGAGGCGTTCGGATCTGCGAAGATGTCGTAGGCGATGCCGGTCTCTCGCACGCGCCGATCGAGCCGTGCCGTGCGGATGGCCAGCTCCGCGGGCGAAAGTCCAACCAGGCTCGACAACAATCCGCGCCAGCTGGGGCGGATCGTGCCGTCGTCGTCGAGCAGCTCGTCGTAGCCTGATGCAGCATCGGCCCGGTACGAGCCGAGCAGCTGATGCTCGCTCTCCACCAGCGACGGCGATGAGTAGGTCATCCGGCCACAATCTCGCTCTGCGGGCCCGTGCCACCGCCGCGATCGCTCGCACCCCTTGGGCAATCCGGCCAACCCAGATTAGCATGTAGAATCAGCAGGCCGGCAACCACCAATTGAGCGACTGATGAACCGAGACAAGCAATGATGCGCCGCGGACACCCCATTCAAACCGGACGTCTCAGGTCGAGCGTCAGGGGGTAATCGCGATCGGTCGTGGCGGGCGGGGGGACGAACGAACCCGGCGTGTGGCCATAGGACTCGAAGCGTGCCAGCCGCCGGCCCTCCGCCTCGTAGGCATTGACCGGAAAGACCTCGAAATTCCGCCCTCCGGGATGTGCGACATGGTAACGGCAGCCAGCCAGCGCCCGTCTGGTCCAGGTATCGACGATGTCGAAGGTGAGAGGCACGTGCGTTGGAATCGTCGGATGGAGCGCAGAGGGCGGGCACCACGCTCGATAGCGCACGCCGGCGACGTACTCCCCGACCTCGCCCGTCGTCGCCAGCGGGAGCCGGCGACCATTGCAGGACACCGCGAACCGATCGCCGCTCATGCCGCGCAACCGCACCTGCACCCGCTCGAGGGAGGAGTCCACGTATCGCGCGGTGCCGCCGACGACGCCTTCCTCCCCCAGCACGTGCCACGGCTCGAGCGCTTGGCGCAGCTCCATCCCGACATTGCGAAGCTCGACCTCGCCATAGCGCGGAAAGCGGAACTCGTAGTGCGGACGGAACCATTCGAGCTCGATCGGCAGGCCCGTCTCGCCGAGATCACGGACCACGCCGGCGAAGTCCTCCCACACGAAGTGCGGCAGCATGAACCTATCGTGCAGTGCGGTGCCCCAGCGGACCAGGCTCTGGCGATAGGGGCGCTCCCAGAGCATGACGATCAGCGCCCGCAGCAACAGCTGCTGGGCCAGGCTCATCTGCGCATGCGGCGGCATCTCGAACGAGCGGAACTCGACGAGACCGAGCCGCCCTGCAGGCCCGTCCGGAGAGTAGAGCTTGTCGATGCAGATCTCGGCCCGGTGCGTGTTGCCGGTCACGTCGATCAGCAGGTTCCGGAAGATTCGGTCGACCAGCCACGGGGGGACGTGGCCGGCGCCCGGCTCCGGGATCTGCGAGAGCGCGATCTCGAGCTCGTAGAGCGCCTCGTGCCGGCCCTCGTCCACGCGCGGGGCCTGGCTGGTCGGGCCGATGAACATCCCCGAGAACAGGTAAGACAGCGACGGATGGTTCTGCCAATAGGCAACCAGCGAGGCCAGCAGATCCGGACGGCGCAGGAATGGGCTGTCATTCGGTGTCGGACCTCCAAGCACGATGTGGTTGCCGCCGCCGGTACCGGCATGGCGCCCGTCGAGCATGAACTTCTCGGTGCTGAGCCGGGCCTCGTGCGCCTCCTGGTAGAGGCCCGTAGTGATCGCGACGGCATCCTCCCATTTCGTGGCGGGGTGAATGTTGACCTCGATCACGCCGGGATCAGGCGTGACCTTGATGACGTTGAGCCGCGAATCGGCGGGCGGGGGATAGCCTTCGACATGGATCGGTGCGCCGGTCGCCCGCGTGGCGTCCTCGATCGCCGCCACCAGCGCGGCATAGTCCGCCGCGTCCTCGAGCGGCGGCATGAAGATGCACAGCTTGCCGTCCCTCGGCTCCACCGCCAGTGCGGTTCGCACACTGGCCGCAATGTCGGATTTCTGGTCGGTCCGCGGTGAGCGCGCTTGGATCGTCGCCGTGCGCAGCGTCTGCATGAGCACCTTGCGCTCCGGCAATGGCGGGCTGGCGGCGAACGGATCGCGTGGCTGAACGTGGGGGTAGTCGGCCTCTGCCAGGGCCGGCGCCGAGCCGAGCGGCAATCGGAATCCGATCGGAGAGTCGCCCGGGACGAGAAACAACTTGTCCCGCCGCAATGCCCAGCGCTCGGTCACCCATCGCCGTCCGCGGTCCTGTGCCTGCCACACCTGCAGAGGCAGCACGTAGCCGACCGCCGCGCCGAGGCCCCTCTCGAACACGCGGACGACGCGCTGGCGCTCGGCCGGATCGTCGAGCGTGTTGCCCTCGACGGTGACATTGAGCGGCAGCTTCTGCTCCACCAGCATGAAATGCGCTGCATCCTCGTAGGCGGGCATCCCGCTGTCTGCGGGCAGTCCGAGTCTGTCGCAGAGGCATTCGAGGAAGGACTTGGCGTCGTCGATCGTCGCCCGCCGTTCGGTCGCCTCTCGAGCGATCAGACCCGGCTCCTCCCACAGCGGCTGGCCGTCGGTCCGCCAATAGAGCGCAAACGCCCAGCGGGGCAGCTGTTCGCCCGGATACCACTTGCCCTGGCCGTAGTGGAGCAATCCGCCCGGCGCGAACCGGCGCTTGAGACGGCGCACCAGATCGTCGGCGTAGCGGCGCTTGGTCGGGCCAACGGCGGCGGTGTTCCACTCGGCGCCTTCCATGTCGTCGGCAGCGACGAACGTCGGCTCGCCGCCCATGCTGAGGCGCACGTCGCCGCGGGCGAGGCGCTCGTCCACTACTCGGCCGCTGTCCTGGATCGCCTGCCAGTCCGCCTCGCTGTACGGCTTCGTGACCCGCGGGGTCTCGCGGACGCGCGTCACTCCCATCTTGAACGCGAACGTCACTTCGGCCGGCTCGTGATGGCCGGTGATCGGCGCCGCGCTCACCGGATGCGGCGTCGCCGCCAGCGGTATGTGACCTTCACCGGCCAGCAGGCCGGAGGTCGGGTCGAGCCCGATCCAACCCGCGCCCGGCACGTAGACCTCGCTCCAGGCATGAAGATCGGTGAAGTCGACCTCGGTGCCGGTCGGGCCGTCCAGAGCCTTGACGTCGGGCTTGAGCTGGATGAGGTAGCCGGAGACGAACCGCGCAGCGAGGCCGAGCTGGCGCAAGATCTGCACCAGAAGCCAGGCGCTGTCGCGGCACGAGCCCGACGCCTTGGCCAGCGTCTCCTCGGGAGCCTGGACGCCGGGCTCCATGCGGATAAGGTAGCGGACATGTCGCTCGAGATTGCGATTGAGGTCGCACAGGAAGTCGATCGTCGTCTGCGGCTCGCAGCCGATGCGCGCCAGGTACGCCTTCAGCAGCTCGCCCGGCGGCTCGGGCTCGAGGTATGGCGCGAGCTCCTTCCGCAGCACCGGCTCGTATGCGAACGGCCAGTCCTTCGCCGTTTCCTCGACGAAGAAATCGAACGGATTGATGACCGCCATGTCAGCCACGAGGTCGACAGTGACGGAGAACCGGTCGGTCTCCTCCGGCAGCACGATCCTGGCCAGGAAGTTGCCGAACGGGTCCTGCTGCCAGTTGATGAAATGGCTGCGCGGCTCGAGGGTCAGCGAGTAGCTGAGGATCGGCGTGCGGCAATGGGGAGCCGGTCTGAGCCGGATGATCTGCGGACCCATGCCGATCCGGCGATCGTAGCGATAGGTCGTCTCGTGGCTCAGAGCGACATGCAGCACCATTTGCGCGAGCGACCCTCCTTGCAGGCCACCCGTGACGTTGGCGGCCAGAACAGGTGTCTTGCAGACGTCGGCGTTGGCAAACCCACCCAAATCGATAGAGCCGACCCAACTCGGCGGCAAGCATGTTGGGCAAATTTCGACTCGAGCGATCGCGTATTTGGTCAAGCATTGTGCAGCAGCCCAAGATTTGTCGATCGCGCTGCGCAGAATTGTTGCAACCTTCCGGGGCTCTTCGGATTATGTGCTCGGGTCAGATGGTCTGCGATGCGCCCTCGCTCCGTCACGCAAGAACGCACATCGAAACCTTGGACTGCGTGCCACGGAACCACGATCGCGTCAGATGAAAAAGCTCTCCTGCACTAGCTGCTCCAACACGGTCTACTTCGAGAACGTCAAATGCATGCAGTGCGGGGCGGATCTGGCCTTCGATCCGCAATTGATGTCGATGGTCGCGCTGACATCGATCGCGGATGGTAGCGGGCGGATCCGGCGCATCGGCAGTGGTCGCGACGAGCCAGTGCGACGCTGTGCCAACGCCGCGCACGCTGCCTGCAATTGGCTGACATCGGACGACGATCCCAGCGGGTTGTGCAAGGCCTGCGATCTCAACCGCCTGATCCCCAATCTGGGCGAGCCGGGCAGCCTTGTGGCATGGCAGCAGCTCGAGCGCGCCAAGAAGCAGCTTGTCTACTCGCTGTTTCGCTTCGGCCTGCCGCTGGATGCCAGCGACCTCGGCAAGGGCCGCTTGACGTTCGACTTCGTGCGCGATGCGACCACCGGGCATCTCGACGGGGTTGTCACGATCGATGTGATGGAGGCCGATGCCGTCGAACGCGAGCGCCAGCGGCAGCATTTCGACGAGCCCTACCGCACGCTGCTCGGTCACCTGCGCCACGAGAGCGGGCACTTCTATTGGGGAGTCACCGTCGAGGCAGCCGGGCACCTCGACGAGTTCCGGGAGATATTCGGTGACGAGCGGGCCGACTACATGGCCGCGCTCGGGCGCCACCATGCGAGCGGCCCGCCGCCGGACTGGCAGTCCCGGCACGTCTCGGCGTATGCGAGCGCTCACCCGCTCGAGGATTGGGCCGAGACCTGGGCCCACTATCTGCACATGGTGGAAGCGCTGGATACCGCGGAGGCGACCGGCATGGAGCCGAGGGCAGCGGGCCTGAGCTTCGGTGCGATCTGGCCGTTCCAGACCTCCGACATCTATCGGGAGGAGACGTTCCAGGCCTTGATGGAGCGCTGGATACCGCTGTCGATCGCCCTCAACAGCATGAACCGGTGCATGGGCCACAACGATTTCTACCCGTTCGTCGTCCCAGCCCCGGGGTATGAGAAGCTGGGGTTTGTGCACCGAGTGATCCGCGCCGCCGGGCAGCGCGACCACCGCCTGCGGTAGAGCACTCTGCGAACCGGCGCCACTCTCTCCTGCTCCTGGAACCTGGCGGCGCCAATGCCCGTGCCGGCCCGCTGCCGCCTTCGCGATGAACGAGGATCACTCGATCGCAGGCATTGACGAGCTATTGCGGGCCGGGATAGCCGTATGCGAGGCGTGCATTTGGAGTGCGAGTCTGTCGCATGCATCAGAAGCGGCCAGGTCTGTCGCCCGTTCTTTGGCGTGGTCATCAATGGGTCGTCACCGCCGACGGCATAGAGACAATTGCGGCTCCGGCCTACATCGTCCTGCCCAGGCACCAACTTGCACTGGTCGCGGATGATCTGAGCGGGTACAAATGCGTGCTCGACCTCCTCGATCTGCCCTGGCTTGACGCCTCCGATCTGTGGGAGGCTTGGCAGCAGGCCATGATATGGCACTCCGATTGCTTTGCCTCGATCCCCGAGGTCTGGCGCCAGTTCATCGCACAGAGGACCAAGCAGCAGCTGCCGACGTCGGCTCCATCGAGCCAGCGCAGGCAGCCGAATGCGGCTTAGGTGCGGTGCAGCAATGACGCCGGCATCGAGATCCGCAAATGGCCCGTCGCGTCGCAGCTCCAATGGTCGGTAGCCGGCGATTTCGAGCCCGACCCTGAGGCGCGGCTCCGACCAGACGACTGCGATCCGTGTCCGCTTGGGGAGGTACTGCGGCTGTGACCGGGTACCACCGCCGGCATGCGCTCAACCAAGCGGCCGACGTCCACAATCTCTGCGCCACGACCTCCAACCAGCTGAATCACAGCGCAAATGACCCGCCTCGGGCATGCACCCGCAGCCGCGCTCAGACCGGCAGTCGCATCTGCTTGCGCAGGCTCTTGTCGAACAGAGATTCGGGCACGAAACGCCGCAGGAAACTGGTTTGGCGCGCCATCTTACCCGCCGCATAGCGCCTCCGCGGCACTGTGGCGGTCGCAGCCTTCAACACCGTCTCGGCGACGACTTCGGGGGCATCGCCTGCTTGGGTCGCCTCACGCATGATGGCTTTTCCCCCGGCGCGCGCCAAATCATAGACATCAAGCGAGCGATCCGGCGCCATGAGATTGTCCTCGAATGAAGTGCGGGTATAGGCGGGTTCAACCAGTATTACCCGGATGCCGAATGCACGCAGTTCATGGTCTAGCGATTCGGAATAGCCCTCGAGAGCATGCTTCGTCGAGGCGTAGAGGGCGTTGTAGGGGGCCGGGATCAAGCCCAGGATGGAACTCATGTTGATGATCCGGCCCTTCCCTCGACGACGCATTGCCGGCAATACGGCGTTCGTCATGCGGAGGATGCCGAACAGGTTCACGTCGAACAGAGCCCGGGCCTGTGCGATCGATGATTCCTCCGCGCCGCCCAGCAGGCCAATGCCGGCGTTGTTGACGAGGAGGTCGATGCGCCCGGCTTTGTTGAGCAGTTCATCGACCAGTTCTGCAACGGACGCGTCATCGGTCACGTCGCAGGTCAGCATGGTTGCGCCGTCGGACCTTTCGGTGGCAGGGCGACGACTGGTGCCAAAGACTTGGAACCCGGCCTGTTTGAGGGCCTTTGCTGTGACCCGCCCAATGCCTGTGGACGCGCCGGTGACCAGGGCGACGGCAGAATCATCTTTGTTCATCGACATCCTCTTCTCCATTCAGCGAGTGTTGAATTTGGGCAGCCGCGATCGGGGGCCGTCCCCGCCGCAGGCTCAAATGGACGCCCCGATCATTCTTGCTGAACCCGAAGGCGTCTCGTGTTGTGGCAATAACAGTGTCGCTTCCGCCTTCGGTCGGCGAACCCGGAACCACGCGGCATAGAGCGCCGGCAGGAACAGCAGCGTCAGGATCGTCGCGACCAGTAGGCCGCCCATCATCGTGATGGCCATCGGCCCCCAGAACACCGAGCGCGATAGCGGGATCATGGCCAGGATGGCGGCCAGTGCGGTCAGCACCAGCGGTCGCGAGCGCCGCACCGTCGATTCGATGATCGCATCCCAACGCGGGAGGCCGGATCCCACATCCGCATCGATTTGATCAACCAGAATGACCGTGTTGCGCATGATCATGCCGGCGAGCGCGATGAGGCCCAACAGCGCGTTGAAGCCGAACGGCGCGTCGAACGCGAGCAACGAGAAGCTCGCGCCAATGAGGCCCAGAGGTGCGGTCGAGAACACCAGGAACAGCGTCGAGAAGCTGTGGAGCTGCAGCATCAGAATCGTCAGCATTGCCAGAAACATGAGCGGGAAGATCTTGAACAGCGCCGCGTTTGCCTTCGCGCTCTCCTCCACCGCGCCGCCGACCTCGATGCGCATACCGGGCGGCAGCGCGGCGGCGATCTCGTCGATCGCGGGCATGATTTGCGCCGTGACGTCCGGCGCCTGCAGCCCCGGCGCGATGTCCGAGCGCACGGTCAGCACCGCATCCCGATTGCGCCGCCACAGGATGGGTTCCTCGAACTCGTAGTGCACCCGCGCAACCTGGGAGATCGGAACGGCTGCGCCGGAGCGCGTGGGAATGGTGAGGTCCTCGAACGAGCCGAGGCCGAGCCGCTCTTCGGGAATGGCGCGCGCCACCACGGGCACAAGCTCGATGCCTTCCTTGTATTCCGTTACCGTGTAGCCCGAGAGCAGCGTTCCGAGCGTCTGCGCGATGTCCTGCGGCGTGAGCCCCAGCGAGCGCGCGCGGTCCTGTTCGACCTCGAGCCGGATCGACTTCTTCTGCTCGTTCCAGTCGAATTGCACGTCGCGTGTATTGGGGTTGGCGCGCATGGCGGTCCGCACTTTGTCCGCAACGCTGCGCACGCTATCTACGTCCGGGCCGAGCACGCGAAACTGCACCGGGAAGCCGACCGGCGGACCGAAGTTCAGGCGGTCGACGCGCAGGCGCGCCTCCGGGATGATGTTCTTGGCAAAAAGTTCTTCGAGGCGCGCCTTCAGCCGCTCGCGCGCCTCCGCGCCCTTGGTCATTATGACGATGAGCGCGAAGTTCTCGTTCGGCAGCACCGGATTGAGCGCCAGGAAGAAGCGGGGCGAGCCCTCGCCGATGTAGGTCGTGTAGTACTCGAGGTCGGAGTCGCCCTTGATCAGCGCCTCCGCCCTCTTCGCCGCGGCCTCGGTGACACCGATGGAGCTCCCCTCCGGCATGCGAACCTCGATGAAGAGCTCGGGCCGCGACGACGTCGGGAAGAATTGCTGCTGAACCTGCGTGAACGCGGCAATGGCCGAGCCGAAAGCCCCAAGCGTCAGCGCGATGACGACCCAGCGGAAGCGCACCGACCAGCCGACGGCGCGGCGCAACGCGCGATAGAGGCGCGTATTGTAGATGTCGTG
This sequence comes from Pseudomonadota bacterium, assembly GCA_040752215.1. Lineage (GTDB taxonomy): Bacteria > Pseudomonadota > Alphaproteobacteria > Rhizobiales > Hyphomicrobiaceae > JBFMEX01. Next base: position 60,586 of record JBFMEX010000081.1, read on the forward strand.
CGCGGCATGCGTTGCGCCGTGCCTAGAGAAGTCCGGCAGCAGCTTGACACCGATGTAGGGCGTGAAGAACACCGCCACGATCCACGAGACCACGAGGGCGAGCCCGACGATCCAGAAGATATTGCCGGCATACTCGCCGGCCGTTGAACGCGCGATGCCGACTGGCAGGAAGCCGACGGCGGTCACCAGCGTGCCGGTCAGCATGGGGAACGCGGTCGAGTCCCAGGCGTAAGCCGCGGCGCGCAGACGGCCCCAGCCCTGCTCCATTTTCACGACCATCATTTCGACGGCGATAATCGCATCGTCGACGAGCAGCCCGAGCGCGATGATCAGGGACCCGAGCGTGATGCGGTCGAGATTGAGCCCCGCCACGTTCATGACAACGAGGACGACCGCGAGCACGAGCGGAACGGATGTCGCGACCACGAGGCCGGAGCGCCATCCGAGCGAGATGAAGCTGACGACGAGCACGATGGCCAAGGCCTCGACGAACGAGCGGAGGAACTCGCTGACGGACTCCTCGACGACGCGCGGCTGATCCGTGATCTGGTCGATCTCGACGCCGGTCGGAACCTGCGACTTGGCGGCTGAAATCGTTTCCTTGAGATGCTTGCCGAGGTCGAGCACGTTGGCGCCCTTGGCCATGGCGACGACGACGCCAACCGCCTCACTCCCGTTGTGGCGCACGATGCTGCTGGGCGGATCCTCGTAGCCGCGCCTGACGACGGCAATGTCGCCGAGCCGGATCGTGGCGCCGCCCGCCTCGATGGGAACCTCGGCGATGGCCGCCTCACCCTTGAATGCGCCGGTGACATGGACGTCGATGCGGTCGGCGCTGGTCTCGACGGTGCCCGCTGCCGTCACCGCGTTCTGGCGCGCTACGCTGTCGAAGATTGCCTGCGGCGTGATGCCGAGCGTCGCCAGCTTGCGATGGCTGAACTCGATGAAAATGCGCTGCTCGCGCACGCCGACGATATCAACTTTCGAGACACCAGGCGTGCGCATGAGGCGCTGGCGCACGATCTCGGCGTAGTCCTTGAGTTTCGCAAGCGATACGTCATTGCTCGAGAGCATGTAGATGGCGGTGTAGACATCGCCATACTCGTCATTGAAGAACGGGCCCTGCACACCTTGCGGCAGCGTGGGGCGGCTGTCGTTGAGCTTCTTGCGCACCTGGTACCAGGTGTCGTCGACCTCGTTCTGCCGTGCCGTATCCTTGAGCTGTACCTGGATGATGGTCACGCCGGGACGCGTATAGGTCTTGACGTAGTCGAACAGCTCGAGCTCCTGCAGGCGCTTCTCGAGCTTATCGGCGACTTGGTCCTGCATCTCCTCGGCGGTGGCGCCGGGCCAGGCCGCGCTGATCACCATCGTCTTGATGGCGAACGACGGGTCCTCGGCGCGACCGAGGTTGAGGTAGCTCATGAGCCCCGCCACCGAGAACACGATGATCAGGAACAGGACGAGTGCGGGGTGTTGAACCGCCCAGGCGGAAAGGTTGCCGCGCGAGACGGGAAGTTCGAGTTCCAATGGCGCGTTCATTGCACGACCTCGATGATGCGGACGGGGCTACCGGCGTCGAGCTTGTGAACGCCCGCGGCGACGATCTTCTGGCCCGCGACGAGGCCGCCGGAGATGATGGCAGACGTTTCCGTCCAAGCGCTGACCTCCACGCCCTGCTTGATCAGACGGCCATGCGCTTCATCGATAAGCCAGACCGATGGCCGGCCCTGATCCTTGAAAACGGCCGCTAGGGGAAGCTTGGCGCGCGCTCCGGCTCCTTGCGACGCGAGATGCACGGTCGCCGTCTTTCCGAGCGTGATGGCGGGGTCCGGCTTCAACAGCGAATAGCGCGCCTGATAGGTACGCGTCGCGGGATCGGCCTGGGGCGAAACCTCGCGCAGCCTCGCCTCGTAGACGCGGCCGGCATCGGCCCACAGCGTCACTGTCGCCATCGCGTTGCGGGCGGAGGCGATGCGGCTTTCGGGGATCGCGACTACGGCCTCGAGCTCGTCGAGGCGTGCCACGCGCACGACCAGTTGACCGGCGCCGACGACCTGCCCGACCTCGACTGGAAGCGCGGTGACAACGCCGGCCTCGGTCGCCACGAGATTCGTATAGGCGAGCTGGTTCTTGGCCAGTGCGAGGGCCCGATTGGCCCGCTCCGCACGCCCGCGCGCTTCGTCGGCGGCTGCCTTCTTCTGGTCGTAGCTCGCGTCGCTCACCCAGGTCTTCTTGTTGAGCGCCGCGTAGCGCTGCTCATCGGCTTCGGCCTGCCTGAGGCTGCTCTGCGCGGCCTTGAGCTCGGCTTCGGCGGATTCGAGCGAGAGCCGGTAGTCCGTCGCATCGAGCCGCGCGAGCGTCTCGCCGGGTGTGACTCGATCCCCGACGTCGATGAGCCGCTCGACGATCTTGCCGGCAACGCGGAAGCCGAGATCGCTCTCGTAGCGCGGCTTGATGGTGCCGGTATAGGACCGCGTATCCGTCGCGGCCGAAAGCGTCACCGATGCCGCGCGGACCGGCTGCGGCGCCGCCGCATAGGGCGCACTCTCGCTCTTGCAGCCCGAGAGGGCTGCCGCTAGCGCAACTGCAGCCCCGGCAGCGAAGCCGGGGCGCGCGAGCCTCCAAGGCCCGGGCTTGGCAGATGCAAACGACGCTATCGCACTCATTTGGGGACCTCATCGCTGAGCCGGCGCTCGAGGTGGAACGATCGTGCCGGCGCCTAGAAAGTTAGTTAGACTAACTTAAGTAAGAGCGACTAACTTGGCAAGAGGAATCGGCGACGAGTGCAAAAGCATCGCTGTGCCAACTCAAGTTAGATGTGCTAACTTGTTGAATTGCAGGCCTAGGGAAGGACGTCATGGCCCAAACAAGAGGACGCGTCGCGGTGCGCCCAAAGAAGCGGTTCCACCACGGCGACCTGCGCGAGGCGCTGATTGCCGCCACGCGCGAGCTTCTGATCGAGCACGGGCCGGACGGCTTCACGCTGGCCGACGCCTGCCGCCGTGCCGGTGTGACGACCGCGGCGCCCTACAAGCATTTTCGCGACAAGCAGCAGATCCTGGAGGAAATCGTGGCGCGCGGCTTCGAGGAGCTCGCCGCTGCCAATGCCAAGGCGGTGGCCGAGGGCGGGCCGGGCACCATCGCCGGCATCACCGCGATGGGAATCTCCTACCTCGAGTTTGCCGTCGGGCAGCCGGCGGTCTTCCGGCTCATGTTCGGGCACAAGTCTGAGATCAGAAAGGTCGAGCAGGTCGACGAGAGCGGCAAACAGTGTCTGAAGCACGTGATCGATGAGGTGGCGACCTACAGCCGCAAGCACGGACACACCGCCGACGCCGAAGCGATTGCCTTGCGGCTTTGGACGTTCGTGCATGGAGCCTCGTCGCTCGAGCTCAACGGTGATTATCAGCGCGTCGCGCGAGGGCTCGACGTTCGCAGGATGATTGCTGACGTCACTCCGATGTTGCTGGGGGTGACCTCCGAAAAACGTGCGCCGTCACGCGGCCGGAAGCGGTGATGAGCACGACAGTCGTGGCTCCGCACGTTGGCTTCCATGTCCACGTCGCCGACAGCTCGATGGTCGGTCTTGGACCGTGGCGCCCCCCCCTAGCAGGTCGCTGAAAGAGGCGGAGGGATAGAATCGTATCCCTCCGCCGCTCTCAGCGACCTGCGTTTCATCACGATGCAATCGTTCTCGAAGACATTTCCCGACGATACTTGACGCCGGTCAGTGCAATGAAGCGGTGCCACCAGAACCGCAGCATTTCTTGAACTTCTTACCCGAACCGCAGGGGCAGGGATCGTTGCGACCGACCTTGGTCGAGCGGACGGGCTCCGACGTTGGAGCCGGCACCGCCTTCGGGCGCCATGCCGCAGCACAGCGCAGAATGGTCGCCGGAAGATCGTCGCGGATCCTGTCGCGGCGCGCGGCTGTGATGCGGCTGCCGTAGACCTCGGGTCCGGCGAGCGCCAGGATCGGATCGATGAGGCGGTCCGTGCGCTTGCTTTCTTTGCTGGATCGGCCAAGCGCGACGTGGAACTCGAGCCCATGCAGGAACCCGTCGGCCCAGTCGCGGCCGACGAGATCGTCGCCGTAGTCGACGATGATCGGCGTGATCGGATCGCCGCGCATCATGCCGTCGGCAATCGCGTTCCATCGCCGCTTCAGCAGATCGAAGAAGAACTGTGCCTGCTCCATGCCGTCGAATCCGGGTGACGCGCCATCGCCGCCCCAGATCGCGTCGAGATAGTCGGACGGCCGCACGACGTCCGGCCCGGCGATCAGCGCCGTCAGGAAGCCGTCGAGCATCTCGATGTTCATGCTGGCCTCGGGAACCTGCGCGCTGACGAGAAAGCCTGCGAGCCATTCGAGCTCGTAAACGTTGAGACCCGCCACCTCTTCGTCGCCGGTCCGCAAGGCGACACGACCTTCGAAACCCAGCGAGTTCTGCCGTTCGAGCCATTCCACCGCTTCGACCGGATCGTCGATGGCCATGATGCGATCCTGGTTGAGCTCATTTGGATCACTCGGGTTCGCCGCCGCGGCGTGGAGCACGCGCAACGTCTCCTCACGGTCGACGTCCCGGTAGTCGGAGAACACGCTCCTCGTTGCCCAGACGCGCTCCAGCGTCGGTTTCATCCCGGAGAGGCCCAGATGTGCGACGGCATCCTCCCAGCCGATCCACGCGATCGAGTCATCGGGTATCAGCCCCTCGCGCTCGACGCGTTCGAGCAGGTGCGCCACATCTGCGCGGTCGAGCCGGTCATCGAAAGCCAGCCGTGCCAGTGCCTGGAACAGACCCCATCGCACCTGCCAGCACACGGCGGGATCAGTGGCGAGGTCCGAGAGCGCCGACGCGTCTCCATCCCACAGGCTGACGATCAGGCGGGCGGAGCCTTCGGCTGCGCCGTTGCCAATCAGGTGCTCGATGTCCGCTTCGGGCAACTTCAGGAGATCGCGAAGTGTGGGCCAGACCTGCGTGTCCTTGGCCGCGGCCAGAACGTGGAGACCGCGGAGCAGGAGCTGCGTATCGTCGGGGATGAGCCACACGCCATCGAGGAACTTGCGCGCCAACTCGACGATGCGGGGCCGCAATCTCTCAACTTCGGCCACGCCGGCGCGCAGCGCCTCGTTCGGCACGCCCGCCGAGGTCGAAAGCTCGTGAATGATCTCGTCCGGGGACATGTCGGCCTGGGATCGAAGCAATTGAAAGCGGGCAATGCTCTATTCGGACACCTTCGCGGCAGCAAGACCGGCTGTGGTGCGTGACGTTTCGAGATCCGCGCCACTTCTATCCTTGAGCCCGACGCCGGTCACTTGCAGCGCAAGCGCGGTCTTGATGAGCCATGCGAGGTTGGCGGCAGCGGCCTCGGGTGAGAGGCCACCCGGCCGGATGTTCGAGATGCAATTGCGCTCGGCGTCGGCGCGGCCGGGACGTGGTGCATAGGTCAGGTAGATGCTCAGGCTGTCCGCCGCCGAAAGCCCTGGCCGCTCGCCGATCAGCACCGCGCCCAGCCGCGCGCCGAGAAGCGCGCCGACCTCGTCGCCCAGGGCCACGCGCGCGCCTTCGGCAATGACGATGGGGCCGAGCTTCAGTCCCAGGGTCTCGATGTGGGGCAGCAGCGCGCTGACCAACGCCGGAGCATGGGCCGCCACGCCCGTGGCTGAGAGCCCGTCACCGATCATGAGCGCGAGATCGCATGTGTCAGCGTGCGCCGCTGCTTCGATCCGCTTGCTTGAAACGGCGTCGAGCTGCCGGCCAAGGTCGGGTCGCCGCAGATAGGTGGCACGCTCGCAGGCCTGGCTCTCCACCTCGATCGTGTCGAGCCCAAGGGTCCGCAGTTGGGCCGCGAGTGCTGTGCGGTCAAGACAGGCGTGCACGGCATCGCGCGCCTGCGCGTGTGCCAGCGCGAACGACAGCACCTCCCGCGTCGGCAGCGATGCCCCCGCGCGACCGAGCGCGATGCGTGCCGGCGTCCATGCGCCGAGACCTTTCCAGGGATCGCGCGGCGTGTTCGTCATGGCGTCGGGTCGCTCGCATTGGCTGCTTCCTGTGCTCCGGCAATGAGCCGGTGGGCGGGCGCGGGTGCCAGGAGGCGGCCCGCTGCGTCTGTGATTTCCATCTTGCTCAGCCACGCCTCGAACTCGGGCGCGCGTTTCAAGCCGAACGCCTCGCGCACGTAGAGCGCGTCATGGAACGACGTCGACTGGTAGCCGAGCATCACGTCGTCGGCGCCGGGCACGCCCATGATGTAGTTGACGCCCGCAGTCGCGAGCGCGATCAGCACCACGTCCATGTCATCCTGGTCTGCCTCGGCGTGGTTTGTGTAGCAAACATCGACGCCCATCGGCAGGCCCAAGAGCTTGCCGCAGAAATGATCCTCCAGCGCCGCGCGCAGGATCTCCTTGCCGTCGTAGAGGTACTCGGGGCCGATGAACCCGACGACGGTGTTGACGAGCAGGGGATCGAACGCGCGCGCCACGGCATAGGCGCGGGCCTCGCAGGTCTGCTGGTCGACACCGTGGTGCGCACCCGCCGAAAGTGCCGAGCCCTGCCCGGTCTCGAAGTACATCGCGTTCTGCCCGACCGTTCCGCGCTTCAAGCTTTGCGCCGCCTCGTTCGCCTCGCGCAAGTGATCGAGCGTGATACCGAACGAGCGGTTGGTCGCCTCGGTGCCGCCGATCGACTGGAACACGAGGTCGGTCGGAACACCCTTGGCCATGAGATCGAGCGCGGTCGTGATGTGGCAGAGCACACAGCTCTGCGTCGGGATCTCGTAGCGGCGGATGAGTTCATCGAGCATCCTCAGCATGGCCTCGATGCGCGCCGGCTGGTCGGTGGCCGGGTTGATGCCGATCACCGCATCACCGCAGCCGTACATCAGGCCGTCGGCGATCGAGGCCGTGATGCCGGCGAGGTCGTCCGTCGGGTGGTTCGGCTGCAGCCGCACGGCCATGGTGCCGGGAAGGCCTTGCGTGTTGCGAAAGCGCGTGACGACCCGGCACTTCCTCGCCGCCAGGATCAGGTCCTGGTTGCGCATGACTTTCGAGACCGCAGCCGCAATCTCGGGCGTCATGGCGGGAGCCAAGGCGGCGAGGGTGTCCGAATTGGTCGTGTGCGACAGGAGATGCTCGCGGAACACGCCGACCGTCATGTGGGCGATTGGCGCGAAAGCACGCGTATCGTGCCGGTCGAGGATCAAGCGCGTGACGTCGTCGTCCTCGTAAGGGATCACCGGATCGGCGATGATGGCTTTCAGCGGTACATCCGCGAGCGCGAGCTTGGCAGCGATGTTCTCCTCGGCGGAAGCTGCCGCGACACCCGCCAGACGATCGCCCGCGCGCGGCGGCGACGCCTTCGCCATGAGCGTCTGCAAGGACGGGAAGACATACCTCGTGCCGCCGATAGTATGAGTGAACGTCATCCGGCCCCGCCCCCGAGCCAATCGTCCCGTCGGGCAAAGCACCCGACCGCCATTCCAAGGGAAGGTAGCCTGCCCGTCCGAGGGGAGCCACGGATTTGTCGAAGCGCTCGCGCTGAATGGGGAATTCCTGGTGTCCGGTGAGCTTGGCGCCCAGAGCCAGCTTGCACCTCAGTTCCCGACCCCGCCTCGGGAGCGTCAGTCAGTGAGGCTTCAGCAGCGCAATGGTGCGGCCCGGGTCCCGGTAGATACCGACGACAGCTCCGAAATGTCGCGACGGAGATATTTTGGAGAGACGGCGCCGAAGCGAGCGAGTGACGCCGATACACGGCCTGCGCTCCCAGGGTCCCGTCGGCAAAGCCGCCGAACCACCGACGAACTCCCTCCGATGCAGCCCACCGGAAGTGAAGCGGTAACAACGGCTTGGATTCTGGCTGGGGCGCCAGGATTCGAACCTGGGAATGGCGGAATCAAAATCCGCTGCCTTACCACTTGGCTACGCCCCATCAGGCCGGCCACCCGGGCGCGGCGGGCGCACCATAGTCGCGCCGCCGCGACGGGGCAACGGGAGTGGATAATGGGGCAGTAGGACGGAGGACGGCCGAGATCATGTCCAGACCCGCTCCTGCTTCCACTTGACGATTGCCCTACTGCCCTACTGCCCTACTGCCCTACTGCCCTACTGCCCTACTGCCCCACTGCCCTACTGCCCTACTGCCCCACTGCCTCCCTTGCATCCCCCCGGCGCGACGGCTATAAAGCCGCCTCGTCCGACACGGGACGGCGCTCCGGCTCCGTCCCGCAGTTGTCTATGGTCCTTTTCTCGGCCAGCGCCGATGGAAGCGGCCGCCGTGGACAGGCCGGGCGGTTTCGGTCGGGCGGAGCGTAGCGCAGCCTGGTAGCGCACTTGCTTCGGGAGCAAGGGGTCGGGAGTTCGAATCTCCCCGCTCCGACCAACATCTATCGTCAGAGTGCGTGCGTTCGGACCTGTTGTCGGACGGTTGTCAACAGGGGCTACCAATGGACGAGAAGACCGAGCGCCAGATCGCCCACCTGGCCATGATCCAGGCGGTGATCGCCCGCATGGCCTCTAACAGCTTCACCCTGAAGACCCTGACCGTCACGCTCAGCGCTGGCGTGATCGCGCTGCTCGGCTCGGTGAAGACACCCAGTGTGCTGTACCCGCTCGCGGCTATTGGTCCCGTGCTGATCTTCGGTTGGATGGATGCCATGTACCTGCGGTTAGAACGTCTCTATCGGAGGCTCTACGACGACGTGCGCAGGGGCGCCGAGATGGAGCCCTACGATATGTGTGTTGACAGGTACGAAGCCCAGGTCGACCCGTTGCGCCGAATCGCCCTAAGTTGGTCCATAAGCTCGATCTACATGGCGCTGCTCGCCGTCCTGCTGATCCTGTCAGTCGGAGTGCTGTGGGCCGCCTGAACGGGGGTTCGCAATGGCACGCAGGGCGTTCTACAGTTTCCACTACGAGTTGGATAATATGCGCGCCGCGCGTGTGCGCAACATGGGCGTCATCGAGGGGGATGCGCCCTGCTCCGATAACGACTGGGAGGCCGTGAAGCGCGGTGGCGATGCCGCCATCGAGCGATGGATTGCACGGCAGCTGGACGGCCGTAGCACGACAATCGTCCTCATCGGCGCCGAGACCGCCGGACGCCCCTGGATCACGCATGAGATCATGGAATCGTGGAACAAGGGCATGGCCCTCTTGGGCATCCATGTCCACAACTTGCTCGACTGGCAGGGGCGGCGGGCGATCAAGGGAGGCAATCCCTTCGATCACGTGACCCTCGGTGATGGAGCTATCAGGTTGTCCAGTATCGTGCCAGTTTACGATCCGCCGTTCTGGGACAGTTCCCAAGTCTACAAGCACATTGCTGCGAACCTTGGTGATTGGATCGAACACGCGCACGGCATTCGAAAGGTGGCATAGTGCGCGTAGCCCACGTCCGGTGCGGGGCCTGAGCCGGGGCAGCGCTCGCGAGGTATTTGCGCGTGCTCAGCTCGCGCGACGGGACCCGAACCGTCCTCCGGCTCATTCGGCTCGCTTCACCACGAGCGGCCGGTGCTCCAGTTCCTTCCGCCCCCGGTCAACTAGCAAGTCGTGGACCATGCCTCGGCCGCTGTAGCCGTCATTCCGGCAGCACGGCCACGCTGGCGAGGTAGTTCCGCTTGCTCGGCTTCAGCCACCGCCCCTCGACCAACGCGAATGCCGGGACTGGAACACCGCCGCTAATTTGTTGCACTCTGCTGCGACGCCACTCCAACCCGGCCCCCATCCATGCCCTCCGACCTCGCCTTCAAGACCTCGATGGAGTTCCGCTACGGCGTGCCGGCGGACATGGGCAATGGCGTCGCGCGCCTCGTCGCGGACAATCCGGGGCCGTTCACGTTCAAGGGCACCAACACCTATCTCGTCGGCGAGAAGAGCCTCGCGGTGATCGACCCCGGGCCCGAGGACGCGGCCCATCTCGCGGCGATCCTCGCCGCCGCGCGCGGCCGGCCGATCACCCACATCCTCGTCACCCACACCCACCGCGACCACGTCGACGGCTACGCCGCGCTCAAGGCGGCAACCGGCGCGGTCACGGTCGGCTACGGCGGCGCCAAGCCGTCGCGTGGCACGCTCGCCTCGAGCCCGTCCGGCACCGAGTTCGTCGACCTCGAGTTCACCCCCGACCTGCACGCCGAGACCGGCATCCGCATCACCGGCGAGGACTGGGAGATCGAGGCCATCCACACCCCCGGCCACGCTCCCGATCACCTCTGCTTCACGCTCGCCGGCACACGTAAGCTGTTCTCCGGCGATCACGTGATGGCCTGGAACACGAGCGTCGTCGCCCCGCCCGAGGGCCGCATGGCCGATTACCTCGCCTCACTGCAATTGCTGCTCGACCGACCCGAGACGCTCTACCTGCCGGGCCACGGGGGACGCATCGAGGACGGGCCGAGGATGAGCAAGGCCTACCTGCTGCACCGGCGCTGGCGCGAGCAGGCGATCCTCGGTGCGATCAAGGCCGGTCACGACACCATCGATGCCATCGTCGCACTCGTCTACCAGGGCCTCGACCCCAAGCTCGACAAGGCCGCCGCACTCGCCGTGCTCGGCCACGTCGAGCACCTCATTGAGCGCGGCCTGGTGGCGTCCGACGGGGCGGTTTCTTTGCGCTCCCGCCTTTCTCCCCTTTGACGCCGGGCTTGGCCGGCAGCGGCTTCATCGGCTTCTTGCCCCGCCCGACCACGGTGCCTGCCGGCGCCGCCTCCAGCCGGGCGACGATCTCGCGCAGCAGCCGGCGCACCCGCTCGGCGTTGCGCCCGAGATCGTGACGGCCGTAGCGCGAGGCGGAGCGGATGTCGATGCGCGAGGTGCGCTCATCGCCTTCGACGCGGATCGCCACGTCGTCGTAGAAGCCGAGGATCAGCGTGCGGTCGACGGCCTCGATCGCGCCCGGCCGCGGTGGCGAAGCGGCCGGCGCCTCCTCGCGCACGATCGCCATCTTCTGCCGCCTGACTGCCTCCACCGCGATGTCGAACGCCTCCTCGCGCGCGCGATTGAGCTTGATCGCCACGAGGTCGGGATAGGCCTTGGCCTGTAGTGCCGCGAACCGCTCGCCGGGATAGGCCGCCGCATTGGCGGGCCGCTTGCGCTCGGCTGCCAGGGCAACGAACGCGGGCGGATCATTCGCATCGGTGGTGATGTCGTTGATCTCCGGCAGGCCGCGCGCCGTTGCCAGCAAGCCGAGCGGCCAGCCGATCACGCCGCCGGCGACGAGCAGCGCCACCAGCACGTTGGCCGTGCCGTGTCCGCCCCGGCGCCAGATGCGCACGCTCGCCAGCACGGAGAGCACGATTGCCACCGCGCCGCCGACCATGGCGAGCCCGGCCGCATTGAGCGCGACCGGCGTCGGCATCGAGAACACCCGGTGCAGGAACAGCGCGGCGATCATCAGCGTCGCCGAGAACAGGGCGACCGCACTCGCCCAGCGCGCGCTCGCCGGCGGCCCGTCACTGGCAACGAACTGCATGGCGCTTCGCTCCCGCCTCCCGAATAGCCGCCGGCGCGCGGCCTCGCGCCACGCGAGACCGTGCGTCATGGTCCGACTCCCATTAATCATACTCGCGAATCGGACGAAAGCGGGTTCGGGAGGCGGCGATGCACGACGAAGGCGGGAGGAGCAAGGCTGCCATCACGCGCAGGGCCGCGGCGGCGCTGATCTTCGCTTCGGCGCTGCTGCTGCCGCGACCGGCCATGGCTCAGGAGGCGGCGGGCGGCGGGGCCCTCTCCGTCGCCAGCTGGAATCTCGACACCGCCCGCAAGGCCGGCGTCGTCCGCGAGCCGAAGGCGGCGACGCGCATCTGGCGCCATACCTTCGGCGCCGAGCGGCGTGGTCCGGAGAAGGTCGCGCTCGACGCCCGCGTGCTCGATGCCGACGTCGTGCTACTGCAAGGGGTCACCAAGATCGCCGAGGCTCGCCGACTGCTGCCCGCGCGCACCTGGAAACTCGTCGCCTCGCGCCAGCTCGCCGAGCGGCCGGCGGCCGATGCCGGCACGGGGCCGACGCTGGCGACCGCGGTCGCGGTCCGCTACCGGCGGGGCCTGCGCGTAACGAGCCAGCAGCATCTCGGCGAGCTCGTCGCGCCGCCCGTGCTCAGCCAATCGGACGCCACCGCCGCCGGGGCTGCCGGCACCGCGGTCCGCGTGCTCGCCGACGGCAAGGCGATGTGGCTCGTCTCGGTGTCGCTCGCCGCGACCTGTCAGAAGGCGGCGACGCTGTGCCCGACCCGCGACAAGCTCGAGGACTGGATCGCGGCGCGGCGCCAGGCCGGCGAGGCGGTCGTCGTCGGCGGTCGCGGCGGCGCGACGGTGCCCGGCGCCGAAACGCTCGGCGCCTGCGGCGAGCAGGCCATCGCGCGCTACGCGCCGCCGGCCGGCGCCTCCCCGGCCACCCCCACGCCGACCGCCGAGGTCAACGAGGCGGACGGGTGCCTGGTCAAAGTCGAGCTGCCCAAGTCGTGAAATCGCCGACGGTGCGCGCGCTCATCCCTTGCCTTGCGCTTCCCGCTTGCGACGACTGCTGCGAAGGCTGCGCTCCACCGCGGCGAGATGGCGAGAGGCGGCCTGCTCGGCCTCCTTGTTGATCGCAGCGAGATGCGCGAGCAGCGCGCGGCCGAACTCTGTCAGCGTCGCGCCGCCGCCATGCTTGCCGCCGGTCTGCGAGGCGACCACGGGCTCGGCGAATGCCTCGTTCATCTGCTGCACCAGATCCCACGCCTGCCGATAGGACATCCTCATCGTTCGCGCTGCGGCCGAGATCGACCCGAGCTCGTCGATGCGCGCCAACAGCTGCAGCTTGCCGGGCCCGACCCGACCGGCCCCCCCGAGATCGAGACGTATGATGAGCTTGACGTGATCGTGCACCATCGCCCGGCCTTCTCGCCCACCCGCCGTGGGCGCCGAGGTGTACCAAAGCACAGTTTCGTCGATTGCTGCCACCGGAGCAGTATGCTATTCGCTATGCTTTGTCGGACATATCGCATTCGCGTCCAGCGATATGCTCGCCCAGACATAGCGGGAGAGCATCAGCCAAGGCGCAACGAGGAGTGGGTTCCATGCTGCATGTCGCGATGGACAAGCTGAGCGGAAAGCTGGCGATCAAGCCGCGCTACGAGAATTTCATCGGTGGCAAGTGGGTGCCGCCGCTGGCCGGCAACTACTTCACCAACCTGACCCCGATCACCGGCCAGCCGGTGTGCGAGGTCGCGCGCTCCCAGGCCGCCGACATCGAGGCGGCACTCGATGCCGCCCATGCCGCCCGCGACAAGTGGGGTCGCACCGCGCCGGCCGAGCGCGCCCGCATCCTGAACCGCATGGCCGACCGGATGGAGGCCAACCTGGAGCTGGTGGCTCTCGTCGAGACGATCGACAACGGCAAGCCGATCCGCGAGACGATGGCGGCCGACGTGCCGCTCGCCATCGACCATCTGCGCTATTTCGCCGGCTGCATTCGCGCCCAGGAAGGCTCGATCGCCGAGATCGACGACGACACCGTGGCCTATCATTTCCACGAGCCGTTGGGCGTCGTCGGCCAGATCATTCCGTGGAACTTCCCACTGCTGATGGCGATCTGGAAGCTCGCTCCCGCGCTCGCGGCCGGCAACTGCGTCGTGCTGAAGCCGGCCGAGCAGACCCCGATGAGCATCATGGCGCTGATGGATCTGGTCGGCGACCTGTTGCCTCCAGGCGTCGTCAACGTCGTCAACGGCTTCGGCACCGAGGCCGGCAAGCCGCTCGCGCTCTCCCCGCGCATCGCCAAGGTCGCCTTCACCGGCGAGACGACGACCGGCCGTCTGATCATGCAGTACGCGAGCGAGAACATCATTCCCGTCACGCTCGAGCTCGGCGGCAAGTCGCCGAACATCTTCTTCGAGGACGTGGCCGCCGCTGACGACGACTTCTTCGACAAGGCCCTCGAAGGCTTCGCGATGTTCGCCCTCAACCAGGGTGAGGTCTGCACCTGCCCCTCGCGCGCGCTGGTGCAGAAGTCGATCTACGAGAAATTCATGGATCGAGCCCTCGCTCGCGTCGCCAGGATCAAGCAGGGCCATCCGCTCGACAGCTCGACGATGATCGGCGCGCAGGCCTCCAACGACCAACTGCAGAAGATCCTGTCCTACGTCGAGATCGGACGCGCCGAGGGCGCCCAGGTCCTCGCTGGCGGGAAGCGTGCGGCGCTCGAGGGCGAGCTGAGCCTCGGCTACTACATGGAGCCGACTGTGCTCGAGGGTCACAACAAGATGCGCGTGTTCCAGGAGGAGATCTTCGGACCTGTAGTCTCCGTGACCACGTTCGACACTCCCGACGACGCGCTCCGCATTGCCAACGACACGCTGTACGGCCTCGGCGCCGGCGTGTGGACCCGCGACGGCACGCGTGCCTACCGCTTCGGCCGCGCGATTCAGGCGGGGCGCGTTTGGACCAACTGCTACCATCTCTACCCGGCGCATGCGGCGTTCGGCGGCTACAAGAAGTCGGGCATCGGTCGCGAGACCCACAAGATGATGCTCGACCACTACCAGCAAACCAAGAACATGCTGGTCTCCTATAGCCCGAAGGCGCTCGGCTTCTTCTGAGCCGCCTATCACGAGATGGGTGGGCGGCCGTCGTGCCGCCCGCTCGATGAGAGGAGGGGAGCATGGTCGAGCGTGTCACCTGCACCGGCGCCGCACGCGGGCTGATCGCGGTTCTCGAGAACCGCCACGGCCCGCTCGTGTTCCATCAGTCGGGCGGTTGCTGCGACGGCAGCGCGCCGATGTGCTTCGCGGCCGGCGACCTCAGGATCGGCCAAGCCGACGTGCTGCTGGGCGAGATCGCCGGCCATCCCTTCTACATGTCGCGCGACCAGTTCGAGTACTGGAAACATACCCAGCTCATTATCGACGTCGTCCCCGGTCGCGGCGCCAGCTTCTCGCTCGAGATTCCGGAGGGCGTGCGCTTCCTCACACGCTCGCGCGCCTTGACCGAGGCCGAGCTCGAAGAGATCGAGCGCCGGGACGCGGCCGAGCAGGCCGCCGCCTCGGCCCGCCGAGCCGAGTGACGGATGCGCCGGCCCCTTCCCAGCATCGACCGCGCCGCTTGGCTGCTGATCCGCAAGTACGGAGACGAGTCGGCGATCGAGGCCTATCGGCGCAGCGAATGCTGCCGGTGCCACGGCGACGCGCTTTCCGCGTCCGAATGGAAGGCCGTTCTGCTGAAGGTGATCGAGCTTCACTTCAAGCCGTCCTGCGGACCGAGTCATTAGCTCGCTCGTCCTCCACAGCATCGGAAATCCCATGATCCGCAATGCCCTCGCAAGCATCATGATCGCGTTGCTTCCCACCATGGCCCACGCCGAGACAGTCAACATCTATGCCGCCGGCAGCCTCAAGGCGGCGCTGACGGAGATTGCGCGCGCCTTCGAAGCACAGTCCAACGGCGCCCACACCGTCGCCACCGAGTTCGCGGCCTCCGGCCTCTTGCGCGACCGCATCGAGAAGGGTGAGCCGGCGCACGTATTCGCCTCCGCCAACATGGAGCACCCGAGGTCGCTCGCCTCTCGCGGGCTCGCGAGCGGCACAGTCGCCCTGTTCGCCCGCAATCAGCTCTGCGCACTGGCGCGCTCCGGTCTCGCGGTCACAACCGATACCCTGCTCGATGTCATGCTCGCAGCAGGGACGCGGCTCGGCACCTCGACGCCGAAGGCCGATCCCGCCGGCGACTATGCCTATGCGATGTTCGAAATGGCCGAGAAGCTGCGGCCCGGCGCCAGGGCTACGCTCGAGGCCAAGGCGCAACAGCTGACCGGCGGTCCGACGTCACCCAAGGCTCCCGACGGCCGCAACCTCTATGCCTGGGTGATGGACACAGACAAGGCCGACGTCTTCTTGACCTATTGCACCAATGCCGTTCTTGCCCGAAAGCAGTTGCCCGACCTGAAGATAGTTGAGGTGCCGAGGTCGCTGGCGGTTGGTGCGGACTATGGCATGATCGTGCTGAAGGACGCGCCGGCGGCCGCGAGTGCCCTCGCTGCATTCATTGGGGGCGCGACTGGCCAGGCCATTCTTGCGAAGTATGGCTTTGGCCGGGGAGATTCGGCCAACTAGATCGGGGCGATGACGGTGTGGCGTTCGCTGATAGTAATGCTAGCGCTGTTCCCGACGATGGCGATTGCGGGCGAGCTGATCGATTCCGCTGGCCGCAAAGTCTCACTGCCCGAGCGGATCGAGAAAGTGCTCGCGGCCGGTGGGCCTGCAGCTATAGCGCTCTACGTGCTGGCGCCGGAGCTGATGACGGGCTGGCCGCGAAGGCCACGCGAAGAGGAGAAGCCGTTCATCGCTGCGCCCTATCGAGATCTACCGGAAGTCGGCATGCTGACCGGCCGCGGCGGCAGCGCCAACCTCGAGACGGTGCTCAAGATCAAGCCTGATCTCATTCTCGATTTCGGCTCCGTTAAGGACACGTTCGCCTCGCTCGCCAGCGCAACGCAGGAGCAGACCGGCATCCCCTACGTCCTGATCGACGGACGCTTCGATGCTACTCCTGCCTCGCTGCGGCTCATCGGCCGCGCCCTCGGCAAAGCGGATCGCGCCGACGCATTGGCTCGCTACGTGGAGGGCCGGTTCGCGGAGATCGACGCGGCGCTTGCAAACGTGCCAGCAGAGCGGCGCCCGCGCGTCTACCTTGCGCGAGGACCGGACGGGCTCGAAACGGGCGTGAAGGGGTCGATCAACACCGAGATCATCGAGCGGGCGGGCGGCCGCAACGTGGCCGATCCGGGCCAGGGGCCGGGCGGGCTGGTGCGCACGTCTATCGAGCAGGTGATCGTCGCCGACCCGGACATCATCATCACGTGGGACCGCGGCTTCTACGACAGTGTCGCCGATGATCCTCTTTGGCGCGAGGTGAAGGCGGTTCGCGAGGGGCGCGTCTATCTTTCCCCCACGGCACCGTTCGGCTGGATCGATCGGCCGCCGTCGCTCAACCGTGTCATCGGATTGGTGTGGCTGGCCAAGCTGTTCTATCCGGAGCGGTTTCTGAAAGAGCTTCGCGAAAGCGTGCGGGAGTTCTATACGCTCTTCTATCACCACACTCCGGACGAGACGCAATTGGACGGCCTGATCGCATGGTCGCAAGGCAACGCCCCGCCCCGGCGCTAGATCCCCACGCGAAGCGGCGGCCGCAAGTCGTCGCAATTTTGTCCGCCGGCCTCGTCCTGATCGTCATGGCTGCGGCACTGATTGGTGCCTATCCGATCACCGTCGACGGGCTGCTCCGCGCGGTCGGCCGGGCATTGGCGGGATCACCGCGCGAGGGCCAGATCGACACCGTCCTGTTCGAGGTTCGCCTGCCGCGCATCGTGGCCGCAGCGCTTGCGGGGGCAGGGCTGGCAGCAGCAGGCGCCGCATATCAGGGACTCTTCCGTAATCCGTTGGTTTCACCCGATATCCTCGGCGTCTCGACCGGCGCCGGGCTCGGTGCCGCGCTCGGCATCTTCCTCGCATGGCCGGTTGTTGCGATCCAGGCGCTTGCCTTCGTCGGGGGTCTCGCCACCGTGGCCCTTGTCTACGCCATTGCATCGGCCGTGCGGGGGCGCGAACCGACGCTGGTGCTGGTGCTCGCCGGCGTCGTCGTCGGGTCGCTCGCGGGTGCCATGATCTCGTTGGTGAAGGTGCTCGCTGACCCCTACGATCAACTGCCAGCGATCACGTTCTGGCTGCTTGGTAGCCTCGCCAGTATCCGCCGCGGTGATCTCTTGACGATGCTGCCACCGGTGGCGCTTGGACTGCTGCCCCTGGTACTACTGCGCTGGCGGATCAACGTGCTCTCGCTCGGCGACGAGGAGGCGAGAGCGCTCGGCGTCGAGGCGGGGCGCCTCCGGCTTGCGGTCATCGCTTCCGCCACACTGATGACATCGAGCGTCGTGGCCGTTGCCGGCGTGATCGGCTGGGTCGGGCTCGTCATGCCGCATATTGCCCGCATGCTCGTCGGACCGAGCTTCGAGCGCCTGCTTCCCGCCGCCATGCTGCTCGGAGCCGGCTATCTGGTGCTCGTCGACACTTTGGCCCGGACGCTGGCACGTGTTGAGACCCCGCTCGGCATCTTGACCGCGATGGTCGGGGCGCCGTTCTTCCTGTGGCTGCTCGCACGAGGGCGCGGCGGATGGGAGTGAGCGCACAGGCCCCGCCTCTCGAAGCCGTAGATCTCGAAATCGGCTATCCGGCGCACACGGTCGGCAGCGGCATCTCGATCGCCTGCCGGTCTTCCGAGATCGTTTGCCTCCTCGGGCCCAATGGATCGGGCAAGACGACCTTGTTCAAGACGCTGCTGGGACTGATCCCCGCGCTCGCTGGAAACATCAGAATTGGTGGTGACCCCATCTCAGCGCTGGACCGTGCCGAGATCGCCCGCCGCATCGCGTACGTTCCGCAGGCCCATGCCGCGCATTTTCCCTACACCGTGCTCGACATGGTTCTGATGGGCCGCACCGCCCACCTCGGATTGTTGGCACGCCCCCGCGCGCGCGACTACGAACGCGCTGAGGCCAGCCTCGCCACGCTAGGCATTTCCGATTTGGCGGCGATGGAGTACACACGCATCAGCGGCGGACAGCGCCAGCTCGCGCTCATCGCCCGCGCGCTGGCACAGGACGCGCCAGCGATCGTCTTGGACGAGCCGACGGCGAGCCTCGACTTCGGCAACCAGGCGCTCGTGCTGCGCCAGATCAGGCGACTGGCTGACGACGGCCTCGCCGTCGTCCTCTCGACCCACGATCCCGATCATGCCCTCGGCGTCGCCGACAGGGTCGCCTTTCTTCATGACGGACGACTGGTTGCCACAGGCAGCCCGGCCGACGTGTTGACGGCCGAGCGGCTGGAATCCGTCTATGGCGTGAAGGTATCGATCGAGCGGCTGGCGAACGGCCAGACCGTCTGCGCGCCGGATCTCGCCTGCGCGATGAGCGACGGACGCCGAGGATGACCTGGCTCGCCTTGATGATCGCAGACACTGCCGAGCCGACGACGAGCTTCGGGTCTTCGACGGCATCCACGGCGACCGTCGACGTAATGACGTTGCACCCGCCGATGTCGACCTTGACCCGCGCCGCGACGGCGCCCTTCTTGATCGCCGCGACCTTGCCCTTGATGATATTGCGCGCGCTAAGTCTCGCACCGTTCTCCCGGTCCTTCAATTTGTGCGCATCCCATTGCCGGCACGCCACAGCCGGCCGGAAACCACGACAGCAAGGGCACACGGACCCCGGACGCTCAAGGGGGCGCGTCAAATCTGCGGAATGCGCGCGAATCCCTTGCCGACGATCGGGCCGGTCGGCCGCCCCGTCGGCGAGCCGCCGGCCGGCTCGATCGTGATCTCGTAGAGCTGGTCGAGCCTCGGCGCCGGCAGATCCGGCCCTTCGAGGATGGTCCTGCTCACCGCCGGCAGCAGGCCCATCGACACCGGCCCGGTCTTGGGGTCGGGGAGCGTCCACACCTGCAGCGTCTTGCCCGCCGGCACGTCGATGTGCTTCAGCGGCACGACGCGGATGCGCCGGCCGGCGAACGCCTCGACCAGCGACACGGGCTTCGCCTCGGCGTCGAGCAGCACGACGATGAGGCGCGGATCGGCCGGACGCAGCAACCCGTAGCCAAGCGCGCCGGCGATCAGCGCCATGAGGCTCGCCGCCGCGAAGCCCTGCCAGAAGCCGCCCCGCGGAGGCCGTGCCGCGCCCCTCGCCGACGCCTTCCGGTGCGCCTCGAGCGAGACGACCTTGCTCGCACCCGCGCCGCCGAGCCGGGCCTCGATCCGCCGCCACAGAGCCTCGTCGACTCGGGCCGCCGGCGCCGCGACGTCGAGCGCCAGGAAGCGCTCGCGGGCTGAAGCAATCGCAGCCGCAACTGCGGGCTCGCTCGCGGCCCGCGCCTCGATCGCCTCCGCTTCCGCCGCGTCGAGCAGGCCTAGCACGTACTCGCCCGCGAGCACGTCGATGTCGTGGTTTCTCTTCTCGGCGCCGGTCATGACATGCACTCCTTGAGCGCCGCGAGCCCGCGCCGGACCCAGGCCTTGGCGGTGCCGAGCGGCACGCCGAGCCGGCCGGCGATCTCGCCGTGCGAGCAGCCGGCGACGTAGGCGAGCAGCACGCTCTCGCGCTTCTCGCGATCGATCGCCTCGAGGCAGCGCCGGAGCAGACTGTCGACCGCGAGCCGCTCGAATGCGTCCTCGACCACTGCGTTGCAGTCCTGCGCTGCTTCCAGCGTGCCGGCGTCGACGAGGTCCTCGCGCCGGCCATCGCGCACGACGTTGAGCGCCCGGTTGCGCACGATGGTGTAGATCCACCCTCGCGCCGAGCCGAGCGCCGCGTCGAAATCCGCGGCGCGCTCCCAAATCTGGATGAAGGCCTCCTGCACCACCTCCTCGGCCAGCTCGCGCCGGCGGACGATGCGCTGCGCGACCGCGATCAGCCGGCCGGCCTCCTCCTCGTAGAGGCGCCTCAGCGCGGCCCGATCGCCCCGCCCGCATCCGGCAATCGCCGCGCCGTAGTCGAACATGCCTGCGTCCCAATCCGATCTGGCGCCACGCGCTCCCTCCCCGCACCCACAACGGGAGCGGGAAATTTCGGGCCCACGCCGGCCCAACTCATTAACACGGGGTCGAGGCCGCTTGGATGCAGGTCATCCGAAAAAAGTTTCCACCCCCGCCCGGGCTGCATCCGTTCGCCTCCGCTCGCGGGTTGAGGCGGCATGGAAGTCCGCGCCGGGCCGCTTCTTGCCGCGCTCCTCTCGGCGACCGCTCGGCGCGGTCTTCCAGACTACGGCCGCGCGCCGTCAACCCGGAAACAGGAGCACGCCCAATGAAGACACTCCTCGCCACCGTCGCCACCTCGGCTGCGATCGCTTTTTCCGCGACCTCAGCCTCGGCCGACCTCGCCGTCGGCCTCGTCGGCGACAAGACACTTGTATTGATCGACGCCGCCAAGCCGGCGGTGGTCAACTCGATGACCGTCGAAGGCGTCGGCCGCCTGCTCGGCATCGACGTCCGCCCCGCCGACAAGTTGCTCTATGGCGTCGCCGCCGACGGCCAGGTGGTGACGATCGACACCAAGACCGGCAAGACCGCGAAGGTGTCGAAGCTCGACATGCTGATCCCGGCCGGAGCGAGCGCCATCGTCGACTTCAATCCGGCCGCCGACAAGCTGCGCTTCATGGGCAGCGACGGCACCAACCTGCGCGCCGATGTCGAGACCGGCAAGGTGACCAAGGACGGCAGCCTCGCTTTCGAGGCCGGCGACATGCACGCAGGCGAGACGCCGAGCATCGTCGCCGCCGCCTACTCCAACTCGCTCGGCAGGCCCGAGAAGACGGCGATGTACGATATCGACTCCAAGATCGTCGCCCTGATCCAACAGACGAAGCCGAACGACGGCACGCTGAAGGCGATCGGCAAGCTCGGTGTCGCGGCGGCCAAGAGCTGGGCGTTCGACGTTGCGACCGGCGCCGACGGCAAGAACACCGCCTGGCTCGTCGGCGACAACACGCTGCACTGGGTGGCGCTCGACACCGGCAAGGCCTCGACCGTCGGCACAATCGCTGGCGCCAAGGGCGCGATCCGCGACATCGCCGTGCTGCCCAAGTCGTAGGCCGGGCACAGCGGGGAGACCGCCGGCAGCCGGTATCCCCCGGCCGGCGCCGGCGGTCATTTCTTGCGCCGTGCCGGCTGCTGCTCCCAAGTCGGCCGTTCCAGGCGATACACGTAGCAATCATCCGGGCCAAAGCTGTGCCGCTCGACGCGGATGAATCCTTGGCGCTCGTAGAAGGCGTGCGCGCACGTATTGCTCGCCAGTGGGTCGACAAGGACCGCCCCGACCGACGGGTCGGCGAAGCAGCGGGCGAGGGCGAGGTGCATCATGCGCGTGCCGTAGCCGTGACCGCGGTTCTCGGCCGCGCCGATCCAGATGTCGATGGCGCGCAGGTTGCCCGCGACATCGCCCCAGTAGTGGGTCTCCTCGCGCGCGCAGTCTATGATTTTAACGAAGCCGACCGGGCGCCCGTCGATCTCCGCCATCAGCAGCTCGCGCCAGCCGACGACGCGCGGCAGCTCGCGCTCCCAAGCGAAAGCGCCGTCCTCGCCGCCGGCCGCCGCCACGTCTGGCTCGTCGTCCCAGCGCCGAAGGGTGGCGAGATCGTCGAGCATGGCGCGGCGGAGTGCGAGCGCCGCAGCCATCTGCCGGTCGATCCATTCGCCGATGACCGCGAGCACATGCGCCTGCTCGCTCATGGTCAGCGCGTGCCCGGCGGCGATCCCGTGCCACTTGGCGAGGCAGCCGCGGCAGCAGGTGGCAGTCGCGTGCTGGGCGAGGAACACCGGATGCCCGCGCATCGGCGTCTGCTTGCCGTCATTGGGAACAATCGCGGGCGCGAGCCGCCGGGCGATGAAGTCGGCGGCATGGCGCGCGATCGCTGCGCGGCCCTTCGCAGCGATATAGTCGCGATCCTTCGTCGTCAGCCGGAACCGGCGCCGGAACGCCGAGCCTTCCAGCCGAGCGAGGATGTCCTCGATTGTCCGCATGCCCGTACCACCGCGCTGCTCCTCGCCCGAACCCCCACTGCCTACTGCCTACTGCCTACTGCCTACTGCCTACTGCCTACTGCCTACTGCCCCCTCACGGATACAACCGCACCTTCTCCCAATGCCCATCCCGGCTCTCGCGCCGGAACACGGTGCGGTCGTGCAGGCGGAACGGACGGTCGTGCCAGAACTCCATCTCCAGCGGCACCAGGCGGAAGCCCGACCAGTGCGGCGGCCTCGGCACCTCGCCGATGTGGAACTTGGCGGTCATGACGGCGACCTTCTTCTCGAGCGCGAACCGGCTCTCGAGCGGTCGCGACTGGTCCGAGGCCCAGGCGCCGATGCGGCTCGGACGCGAACGGGATGCGAAGTACTCGTCCGCCTCGGCCGCGGTGACGGGCGAGAGCAGGCCCCGCACGCGCACCTGCCGGCGCAGCGACTTCCAATGGAACAGCAGCGCCGCCCGCGGGTTGGCCGCGATCTCGCGCCCCTTGGCACTAAGGGTATTGGTGTAGAAGACGAACCCGCGTCCGGCCGAGCCGGGCGGATCGAGCGCCTTCAGCAGCACCATGCGTACGTTCGGAAACCCGCTGGCGTCGGCGGTGGCGAGCGCCATCGCATTGGGGTCGTTCGGCTCGCGCGCCTCGGCCTCCTTGAACCACCCCTCGAACAGCAGGAACGGCTCGACCGCTTGGTGGAAGTCACCCGCCGGCGGTGCCTTGTAGTAGCCCTCGGGGAATCGCTCCTCGTCGTTCTCGCTCATCGTGGCTCCCGTCCCCGCCCGAATTGATTGACGCCTGTGCCGCCCAGCGACACGACGGACAGGCGTTCAGCACCTTTTAACCCTCTTGCGGCACACTGGGAACGTCCGGCGCCTGTCGCGTCGGCCCTGCGTGTCAACAGTCCCGAGTCCAAAGCGTCATGCGTCCGACCGTTTCCCTGCTGCCGATCGCAGCATCGACCTTAGCGGCCTTTGCGCTCGTCGCCGCGATCATCATCGCACCCGAGCTCGCCGCCGCCGACCAGCCCCCGAACAGCGGCTCCGCCAGCGAGTGTGCCGACGGCACCCTCGACAAGGAGAGCCTGTGGCCGCGACCGAGTCTGGCCGGCGTGCCGCTCAGGCTCGACGACGCCGACGAGCGGGCCGCGCTCGAAAGCGTGCAGAAGGCGCTGACCGAGGCCGGCGACGGCGCCACCTACGTCTGGCACCGCGCCCACGGGCGGCTGTCGGGCTTCGTGCAGCCGACCCGCTCGTTCAAGGACGAGGGCGGCAAGATCTGCCGCCACATCGTCGTCGTGCTCTCCTCCGGCACCCGCACCAAGCAGACCGAGGGCGTCGCCTGCCGGCTGGCCAACGGCCTATGGCAGCTCGACGGCTGAATCGGAACGCGACGCGCTACTTGACTAGGCCCTCCGCCTTCATCGCCGCGACGACCGCGGGACGCTGGCGAACGCGGTCGAGGTAGGCGCGCACACGCGGGAACGGCGTCAGGCTGACACCGACCATGCGCGACCACGACAGCACCGTGAACAGATAGGCGTCGGCGACCGTGAACGCCTCGCCCATCAGGTGATCCGACGTTGTGAGCCGCGCCTCGATCGAGCCGATCCGCTCGGCGACCCGTTCGCGCGCCAGCGCCTTGGCTTCCTCCGGCATGCGCGGGTTGAACAGCGGCGAAAAGCCCTTGTGCAGCTCGGTCGAGATGTAGTTGAGCATCGACTGCAGGCGATAGCGCGCCATGGTGCCGTTCTCCGGCGCCAGCGCGGCCGTGCCGGCCCCGTCGGCGATGTACTGCACGATCGCCGGCCCCTCGGTCAGCCGGCTGCCGTCGTCGAGTTCAAGTACCGGCACGTAGCCGTCGGGATTGATGGCGCGGAAATCGCTGCCGTCGTCGAGCGTCTTGGTCGCGAGGTCGACCTTGACCAGCGTCGCCGGCGTACCCGTCTCGTGCAGTACGATGTGCGGGGAGAGCGAGCACGCTCCGGGCGCGTAGTAGAGCTTCATGAGGTCATTCTCCTGAGCCGCGGGAAAACTAGTTCCATAATTCGGAATTTACGATATAGGGTCGGCCACCAGCCGTCACAAGGGGCCCGAACGGGCTACCGGCGCGGCCGCGTCGCCACCTGGACCACACCCGGTAATTGTGTAGGATGCCGGCGAAAATCCCGATCCGATCCCCGATCAAGGAACCGCAGTCGCATGAGCGGACCAACCCC
Source organism: Pseudomonadota bacterium (assembly GCA_040752215.1). GTDB lineage: Bacteria > Pseudomonadota > Alphaproteobacteria > Rhizobiales > Hyphomicrobiaceae > JBFMEX01. The sequence continues at coordinate 85,346 of JBFMEX010000081.1, forward strand.
CACCGCCGCCGCCATTACGGGCAACCTGATGGCCGGCAAGCGCGGGCTCGTTATGGGCGTCGCCAACAACCGCTCCATCGCCTGGGGCATCGCCAAGGCGGTCGCCTCCCAGGGCGCCGAGGTCGCGCTCACCTACCAGGGCGACGCTCTGAAGAAGCGGGTCGAGCCGCTCGCCGCCGAGCTCGGCTCGAAGCTGGTGCTGCATTGCGACGTCACCGACGGCCCTTCCATGGACGCGGTGTTCGCCGAGATCGAGCGTCAGTGGGGCCGGCTCGACTTCCTGGTCCACGCCATCGCCTTCTCCGACAAGAACGAGCTGGACGGACGCTACGTCGACACCAGCGAGACCAACTTCAGTCAGACCATGCTGGTGTCCTGCTACTCGTTCACCGCGCTCGCCAAGCGCGCCGAGCGGCTGATGACCGACGGCGGCTCGATGGTGACGCTCACCTACTACGGCGCCGAGAAGGTGATGCCGCACTACAACGTCATGGGCGTCGCCAAGGCCGCGCTCGAGGCCAGCGTGCGCTATCTCGCCGCCGACCTCGGCAAGGGCGGCATCCGCGTCAACGCCATCTCCGCCGGCCCGATCAAGACACTCGCCGCGTCAGGCATCTCCGACTTCCGATATATCCTGCGCTGGAACGAGTACAACTCGCCGCTCCGGCGCACCGTGTCCATCGAGGAGGTCGGCAGCGCCGGTCTCTACCTGCTTTCCGATCTGGCGCGCGGCGTCACCGGCGAAGTGCACCACGTCGACAGCGGCTATCACGTCCAGGGCATGAAGAACGAGGACGCGCCGGATATCTCGGTCGTCAAGGGCGACGGCTCCTGAGGTCGGCAACGGGCAGCCGGCAACAGGCAGCCGCTTGCTCGATTAGTCCGCTGCCTGCTGCCCACCGCCCCATCATGCGCACCGGCATCACCCTCTACTTCACCCGCCACGGCGAGACGGACTGGAACAAGGCGCTGCGCTACCAGGGCCAGCACGACGTTCCGTTGAACGAGACCGGACGCAACCAGGCGCGGCGCAACGCCGCCGCTCTCGCCGCGCTGGTCGCCGAGCCGGCCCGGCTCGACTATGTCGCGAGCCCGCTCGGTCGCACCCGCGAGACGATGGAGATCGTGCGCGAGGCTCTCGGTTTGCCGCGCGCCGGCTACCGCACCGACGACCGACTGCTCGAGCTCAACTACGGCGTCTGGCAGGGCCAGCTCGCGGCCGATCTACCGCAGACCGACCCTGCCGGCGTCGCCTGGCGCTCGCGCGACCCGGCCCATTGGCGCGCCGCCGGCGGCGAGAGCTACGTCGAACTGACGGCGCGCGTCATCGAGTGGCTCGCGAGCATCGACCGCGACACCGTCATCGCCGCCCACGCCGGCATCGGCCGCGTGATCGAGGGGCACGTCCGTGGCCTGGAGGCCGCGCGCGTGCCCTCCCTGGCGGTGCCGCATGACCGGCTGATGGTGGTGTGCCACGACCGTGTCGAGTGGGTTTGAGCGCGACGTTCGGCCCCGCGAGGCGTATCGCGAAACATTGACCCACCTTGGCGTGTCCCCGGGGTCCATTCGCTTCTCGATCGTCGTCCTCGCTTCCCTCGCCCGGGACGGGAGAGGGTGCCCGAAGGGCGGGTGAGGGACCTACCGCAGGCGATGGCGCCGAGGATGGGCAGATCCCTCATCCGGCCTTCGGCCTCTCCGCAAGGGAGAAGGCAATGTATGCCGCGTGCCCCGAACAATTGAACCGCCCGGGGCGTACTCCGGCGCGCCTCTATCAATTTCTGTCCGGCGAGGCTAATGTCCGCGCCGATCCGATCCCGATTGCAAGGACTTCCACGATGGCCAAGAGCGTCGTCCCGCACCTCGCCAACGATCAGGGCGCCGAGAAGATCTTCGTCGGCGTCAAAGAACTCAACTGCATGGGCGCACGGCCGCCGTTCGACCATCCGCACGTGTTCCTCGATATGGGCTCCGACGGCCAGATCCTGTGCCCTTATTGCTCGACGCTGTTCGTGCACGATCCGCGCCTCGCCGCCGACGAGACCGATCCCAAGGGATGCCTTGTCGCGCCGTCCGAGGAGCAGGCCGCCTGACGGCCGCTGCGCATAAGGGTGCTCTCGATCGCTGCCGGCACTGCGCTGTGGTCTCCGCCGGATTGGGCAGGTCCAAGGTTGAATGATTAGCGTGGATCGACAGTCGCATCGCATCCCATTCACCCCCTCCCCGCAAGGGGGAGGGGAATCCGCGCGCGCCTGGTCAGCACCATGCCCGTCCTGATCGCCGGCGGCGGCATCGGCGGGCTGGCCCTCGCACTGGCACTCGCCCGCCGGGGCCTTGCAAGCTCGGTCCTCGAGCGCAACGAGACGTTCAGCGAGGCGGGAGCCGGCATCCAGATCGGCCCCAACGGCATGCGCGTATTGACCGCGCTCGGCGTCGCCGACGCGCTCGAGCCGGCAGCCGGCAAGCCGGTTGCGATCCGCGTGCTGGACGCCGGACGCGGGCGCCTGCTGTCCTCGCTGCCGCTCGGCGACTGGATCGAGCAACGCCACGGCGCACCCTACCGGGTCGCGCACCGCGCCGATCTTCAGGCCGCACTGCTCTCCCGCGTCCGTGCCGAGCCCGCAATCGAGGTCGTGACCGGGTTCGACGTTGCCGACGTCGCCGAGCACGCCGACGCCATCGAGGCCCGCTCGGCCGGTGGCAGCCGACGCAGAGGCCGTTTGCTGGTCGGCGCCGACGGCATCTGGTCGCGCTTGCGCGAGGTTGTTGCCCCTGCCGCCGCGCTGACGTTCTCGGGGCGAACCGCGACACGGGCCGTCGTGCCCGTCGACGCCGTGCCGGAAGGCATCGACTGCACGGCCGTCTGCGCGTGGCTCGCACCTGGCGCCCACATCGTCCACTATCCGATCCGCGCCGGCCGCGAGGTCGCCATCGTCGTCGTGGTCGAGGAGCGCTTCGAGCGCCACGAGTGGAACACGCCGGCCGCCCCACCACAGGACAAGGCTACCATCCGGCGTCTCGACCCGACACTGGTCGGCCTCCTCGAGGCCTCGCGCGACTGGCGCAAGTGGGGCCTGTTCGAGTGCGCTGAGCTGCCCACGTGGAGCGCCGGCCGACTCGCCCTTCTCGGCGATGCCGCTCATCCCGTGCTGCCGTTCCTCGCCCAGGGCGGCGTGCTGGCGCTCGAGGACGCAATCGAGCTGGCGGATGCTATCGCGCGCGAGGCGAGCGGCTCCGCGGCCCTTGTCCGCTACGAGCGCACCCGCCGGCCACGCGCGGCGCGCGTGCAGGCCGCCTCGCGGCGCAACGGCCGCATCTACCACCTCGCCGGTCCCATGGCGCTGGCGCGCGACGCGACGCTGCAATGGCTGCCGGGCGAGCGCGTGATGGCCGGCTACGACTGGCTCTACGGCTGGCGCCCGCCCGACACGGCCTGATTTCCTCGCGCGAAGCTATCTGCCGATTTCCTCAGCTGCGCCAGAACTCGGGCCGCAGCAGCACCAGCACCGTGAATAGCTCGAGCCGGCCGAGCAACATTCCGAGTGCGAGTGCCCACTTGGCTGGCGCCGGCAGGCTCGCGTAGTTGCCCGCTGGCCCGACGATGTCGCCGAGCCCCGGCCCCACGTTTCCGAGCGCCTGCGCCGAGGAGGAGAGCGCGGTGACGAGATCGAGCCCCATGGCGCTGAGCAGCACCGTGAAGATGCCGACCGTCGTCATGTAGATGGCAAGGAACGCCACGACCGAGAACGGAACGTCCTCCGGCAGGCGGCGGCCGTTGTAGACCAGCGTCACCACACGATTGGGGCTGATCAGATGCAGGAAGTGGCTCTTAGTCAGCAGCCCGGCGACCTGCAGCCGGTAGACCTTGATCGCGCCTGAAGTCGAGCCCGAGCAGCCGCCGACGAACGTCAACAGGAAGAAGATTCCGACCGCGAACGGACCCCATTTCATGTAGTCCTCGCTCGCGAAGCCAGTGGTCGTTGCGATCGAGACGACGTTGAAGGCCGCCTTGCGCAAGGCGTCGTTGAGCGCGATGCCCTGAGTGATCGTGAGCCACACACCGAGTATGACGACTACGGCGAACAGGAATGCGACGAACCCGCGGACCTGACTATCGCCGAACGGCGCCGAAAGCTCGCCGCGCCCCATCCGGATGAACAGCACGAACGGCAGCGCGCCGAGGATCATGAACAAGACGGCAATCCATTCGAGAGCTGCAGATCTGAAGAAGCCGAAGCTCTCGTCGTGGGTCGAGAAGCCGCCCGTCGCTACCGATGCCAGCGCATGGCAGATCGCGTCAAACAGCGTCATGCCGAACAGATGAAACAATGCCGCGCAAGCAAACAACAGTATGGCGTAGACGGCAGCGATCGCGAGCGTCAGCTCGATCGCGCGCGGTACGATCTTCTCCGACCTGTCCGAACTCTCGGCCTGGAACAGCTGCATGCCGCCGACGCGCAGGAACGGCAGCATGATGATCGCCATGACGATGATACCGAGCCCGCCGATGCCATTGAGCAACGCGCGCCACAGCAGGATGCCCCGCGGTATCTTGTCCAGTCCGACGATCACCGACGAGCCGGTCGTCGTGATGCCGGACATGGCCTCGAAGTAGGCGTCGGTGTAGGTCAGCCCGAGGCCGAAGAACGGGATTGCAGCGAACGCCGTCACCACCACCCAGCTGATGGTCGTCAACAGGAAACCTTCCTTGACTCCGATCCGGCTCGGCTCGTCCTCGTAGCCGACCAGCACCATGAGGCCGCCGATGAAGAAGGTAGCGATGGAGGAGGCGAAAAACACCTGCCAGCCCTCGTTGCCGTCCGCGACGTCGACGCCCGCGGGCAGCAGCATTCCGGCGGCGATGGCGCACAGCATCAGCCCGACGGCGAACAGGATGGGGCGGATCTTGATCACGGCGGTTTCGGCAGGTCTCGGCGCTCGCTCGGGCCCGGTTGCACTAGCACAGCTTTCGGGGCCCATCCCGCCGAGTGTCACCGGGAATGGTAAATCGCCGGTCAAGGTCGGCGTAAGGTATTGTTCCGGCACACACAATATCCTCGTGACACAGATTTCTCAGCGCTCGAGGCCGTACTTCTTGATCAGCCGGTAGGTGTTGCGTTCGCTGATTCCGAGCACGGAGGCGATACGGGCGCGATGGCCGGCGTGCGCGCGCAGCAGCCTGGCGAGATAGTCGCGCTTGATCTCCTCGAGTGTCGGCTCGTGCGCGAAGGCGAGGTTGAAGCCGTTGGCGGCCTCCGTCTCACCCGACGCCGGGGCCGGCGCGAATCCGAGGTGCTCGACCTCGATGCGTGGCGCATCGCCCGAGACCAGCAGCGCCCGCTCGATGACGTTCCTGAGCTCGCGGATGTTACCCGGCCAGTCGTAGGCCGAGATCGCCGCGACCGCCGCCTGCGATAGCTGCTTCTCGACTTGCCGCTTGAAGCTGCGCGAGCGCAGGAAATGCTCGGCGATGAGCGGAATGTCCTCGCGCCGCTCGCGCAGTGACGGCACGCGCACCACGACCGCCGCCAGCCGGTAGTAGAGATCGCGGCGGAACCCGCCCGCCTGGCTGAACTGGGCGAGATTGCGATTGGTGGCCGCGACGAACCGGCAGTCGCTGGCGAGCCCTTGCGTGCCGCCGAGGCGGCGGAACTCGCCCGTCTCGAGCAGTCTCAGCAGCTTGGCCTGCATGGTCGCCTGCAGCTCGCCGATCTCGTCGAGGAACAGCGTGCCGCGCTCGGCCACCTCGATCAGGCCTTGCTTGCGCGCATCGGCGCCGGTGAAGGCGCCGCGCTCGTGGCCGAACAGCTCGCTCTCGAACAGGTTCTCTTGCAGCGTACAGCAGTCGACCGGCACGAAGTTGCGGCTGGCGCGGCCGCTCAGCTGATGGATGCTCTGCGCGACCAACTCCTTGCCGACGCCGCTCTCACCCTCGATCAGCACCGTCGCCTCGCTCGGCGCAACGAGCTCGATGAGCCGCACCAGCTCCTGGAAGGCGCGTGACGAGCCGACCATCAGCTTGGAGACGCTCGGCGTCAGCTGGCTGCGCACGTACTCGTAGCTGCGCCTGAGAGAATCCGCCTCCAGCGCGCGCGTCACCGCCAGCTCGAGCTCGGCCGGATTGACCGGCTTGGCCAGATACTCGGCCGCGCCGGCACGCATCGCCGCGACTGCCTGCTTGATCGAGCTGTAGGCGGTGAGCACGATCACCGGGCACTGCGCCGAAATCTCGGCGAGGCACTGGAGCCCCTCCGCATCCGGCAGCCGCATGTCGAGGATCGTCAGCGACGGATCGTGCTTGACCAGTGCCGCCTTGCCCTCCCCCCAGTTGTGGCAGTTGATGACGGTGTATCCCATCGCGCCGAGCTGCTCGCCGACCAGCCGGCACAGCGTGCGGTCGTCCTCGATCAGCAGGATCCGTTTGTTGCGCCTGTTCATGCCTGCGTGTCGCTCGCTTCCGCCCATGGCAGCACCACCTCGAACACCGTTCCCCTGCCGAGCTCGCTGCTCACGCCGATGCTGCCACCGTGGCGCTTGACGATCTCTCGGCAGATCGGCAGTCCGAGCCCGGTCCCCTGCGAACCGTCGCCACGTCGGCTCCAGAACGGCTGGAAGATGCGCTTCAGATCCTCCGCCGCAATGCCGACGCCGGTGTCGGCGAATGTCAGCACCACCGAGCTGCCACTGATTCCCCCCTTGATCTCGAGCCGCCCGCCCGACGGCATCGCGTGGAACGCGTTCTGCGCCAGGTTGAACACCAGCATCCGCATTTCGCTGTCGGTGGCGACGACGCGCAGCCCGTCGGCAAGCACGAGGTCGACGCCGACACCCAGTCCGTCGCCTTCCGCCCGCAACAGCGAGACGACCTCCGGCACGATGTCCTCGAGCGCGACCAGCTCCGCCAGCTCCGACGGCGGCGAGGCGAGCCGCAGCAGCCGGTCGGTGACGCGGATGCAGCGGTCGATCTCGTGGTCCATCAGGTCGAGGTTGTCGCCGGCGAGCGACGAGCCGTCCTGGGCGAGGCCACGCCGCACGGCCTGCAACGCCAGCTGGATCGAGGATAGCGGGTTGCGGACCTCGTGGGCGACACCGGCGGCGAGCTGACCGATCTCGGAGAGGCGCTGCTCCTGCGAGTGCTTCAAGTCGCGCCCGAGGTCGCGGATCGCCTCGACGACCAGCGGCTCGCTACTCCGCACCGCGCCGCCTACGGCCGCCAACGGTGCGGCAGAAACCTCGACCGCCAGCTCGCCACCATCGACCTGCTTGTGCACGTGGCGGCAGGTCAGGCTGCCGGAGCCGCGGCGGATCTCGTGGACCGGACAGGTCACCATGGTCGGCGCACACGGCTCGTCGAGCCGGTGGCTCGAGACATGGCAGGGCTGCCCGACGATCTGGTCGAGCGCCAACCCCTGCTGCTCGGCGAATGCGCGATTGGCCTGCAGCACCTTGTAGTCCGGCGCGATCACGCGGATGCCGTCGGGAATGGCGTCGATCAGCGCCTGCAGGAACCGCTCGCGCATCTCGAGCGCCCGCCGCTGGCTCTCCAGCCGGCTGCTCATGTCATTGAAGCTGCTCGCGAGGTGGGCGAGTTCGTCGTGGCCGGTGACGTCGACGCGAGCCGAGAGATCACCCGCCGAAAGGGCCTGGCTCGCCTCCTTCAGCACCCCGACCGGAGCCAGCACCGACCGGCGCACGACGAGCCCCAGAACACCGATCGCCGACATCAGCACGACGAGACCGGATCCGCTCAGGGCGAGCGCCATGTCGAACGCGTCGCGACGGATCTCGTCCGCGTCATAGTCGACGACCAGGATGCCATTGACGGGATTGTCGGTCGCAGAGCCGTGGCACTCCTTGCAGCGCGGCTGGTTCGAGACCGGATTGACACTTCGCAGGATGTTGCCGTTCGTGCCGTTGTCGAGGAATGCCGTCGCCGCCAGCCCCGGCAGAATCCGCCCGCAACCCGGGCACAACGCGCCGGCGGCGAGATCGTAGCGCTTGCCGACCTGACGGGCGTCGGAGGCAAACCGCACCTCGCCCTTGGGGCTCAGGATCATCACGCCCCTGATCGACGGCTTTGCGCCGAGATGCTCGACGATGTCCTTCAGCCCTTCGAGATCGCGCTTCAGCATCGCGTTCTCGAGTGCGCCCTGCAGCAGGCCGTTGACCTCGACCGAGGTCTTCGCCCGCTCCGAGATCAGCCGATCGCGGTAGTAGCCGACGAACGGACCCAAGAAGCCGAGCGACACGAGCGTCACGCTCGCCGCCGTGGCGGCCATCAGCTTCCGCGCCAGTCGCTGGTCGAGCCACGCCTCGAGGCGCTGGATCATTGCGAGGCCAGCCGCACGAGCAGCTTTTCCGGCGGCAGCATGTCGGCGTCGAGACGGCAGATGCGAAGGCCGTTGGCCGGTGCCTCGCTCCCGAACACCGCGAGCGCGACCAGCACCGGCGCCCCGCAGGTGCGCGTCACCGCCTGACCGAGCCACGCGACGCGCTCGAGCATCGGCTTCGTCGCCAGAAGCGCCTCGGCGTTGTTGAGCACAAGACCGCCCGCCGCCCGCGCCCCGATCGTCTGATCGAGAGCGTCGAGCGTCAGCGCGCTCGCCCGCCAGCCGAGCGGGGCCAGACTCGCGGCGCGAAAATCGAGATAATCGTAGCCGAGGCGGTCGGCGAGCGCGCGCACAAGCTCGGGCCGATAGCCGGGAAAGCAGACGAGGAAGGTTCCTTCCCCGCGCTCGGCAGCGATCGTCGCGGCGACAGTGTCGGTCCATGCCGAGGTTGCGGTTGCACTGGTCATTGTTCGATCACCTGGAACAGCTTGCGATGATGGCCCGTAGCGGCGCAAATGCGGCACAGATCCACCTCGGCTTTTCGGGCTATTGTGGCATGATGCACGACACCGCACGCCCGGCATTGACTTAGCCCAAGGGGGACCGGCTCCGGGCGGGCAGCGGCCCAATTCTCGATGCGGATCGCCTCCGCCACGCACACGTCCACGCACAGCCGACACCCGGTGCAGCGCGTCGCGTCCACCTCGTAGCGCGCCGCCTCGGCCGGCTCGCGAACGAGCGAGAGCACTCCGGTGGGGCATATGCCGATGCAGGCATCGCATGCCTCGCAGCGCGACGCGTCGATCGCGGGCGCATAGTGTGCGATAGTGGCCGAGGCGGCATGCGGCAGACGTGCATCGGCTCCTGCCGCGCTCGGATCGCCCGGATCGTTCGCGCCGACGCCGGCCGCCGCCCGTGCCGGTCGCAGCAGCGCGTCGAAAAGTGCCCTGCGGCTGAGGCTCGCGGCGTCCTCCCGTTCCGCGCGCCAGTCGGCGACCTCGCCGACGCGCGTGACGACCAGCGGCTCCAAGCCGCGGTCGTCGGTCAACCGGCGGAGCTCGGCAGCGGCCACCGGGAGCGTCCGCACCGTGCTCCGCGGGCAGGTCAGGCAGTCGTCGTGCGCATAGCGCAATCGACGAACGCCCTTCAGCCAGAGATCGGCCAGCGCAGCGGCGCCGAGCGCATGCACGCATGGCATGACGCCGGCTTCGCCAGCAGGCGCGGCGCGCTCACAGGCAGCGAAGGCGACCCGACCGCCGCGCTCCGAACCCAGTGCCGGAGCAGCCGCGAACAGGATCGCCGACTGCGGACACGCGGGCGCGCACAGCCCGCAGCCGTCGCAGGCCTCGGTATCGAGGCCGAGACCATCCTCGTCCAGCAGCCAAGCCTGCCGCGGGCACGCGTCCGCGCAGGCCCGGCAGCTCGCCATGGGAGCGAGCGCATGCACGCACCGGTCGGCCTCGATGGCCGGATGGCGGCTCTCGGCGTCCACCAGTCCTCCCCTGCCTCCGGTTCGGCTGCGCGGCGCTATCGGTCCACGACCGATATCGCTCGCGCCCAAGACTACCAGCTCGGTGCCGCTCCCGGTACATAGCGCGGCGCCGTCTCGACACCGCAGGCCTGCTCAATGGCCTTGGTGCCGTCCGCGATCGGCGCGACGGGCCGCGGCAGGCCGGCGTGCTCTGCCAGCCGATCGCGCAACTCGTCGAGGTAGGCTGCGGTCAGCAGAGCGATCCCCGCGAAGTAGGGCGTGGCGCAGCGCATTGCGACGCGCTCTGCGAACTGCGGCACCCAAGCGAGCAGATGCCGGTCGAGGAACTCCGCCGCTTCCGCCGGCGATGCCGGGCCGGTCGCCGGATCGATCAGCCAGGCCAAGAACTGCAGCTCGATGACGAGATGATCGTCGGGGCGCTTCTGGCGGTCCTCGGCGCAGAGGCCATGGCGGCGATACCACGCGGCAACGTCGAACATCGGCGACTGGCGCTCGAGGCCCTCGGGATCGCGCCAGGGGGATTCGGTCGGCGCCGCGCGATAGGTAAAGAGCAGATAGATGTTGGCGTGATCGACGGCGATCTCGTCGCTCGCATCCTGCGGCACGGGGCCGGTCCAGGCAGTCAGAGCGTCAGCCAGCAGCGCGCGCCCATCGTCGGCCCGGGCGGTGCGCAGCGGGAGCTGCAGCCATTCGGCCGGCGCAATCGTGGCCAGAGCGTCGATGACCGCTGGCGACGGGTCGTCGTGCAGCCGCACCAGCATCGCCAGATCGTCGGCAGCGGCCGCTCTGAGCTCGGAACCGAATGCGTTCATTCCCATCATGCACCTCGCCGCTTGCGCCGGCCCCGTGGCCACAGCTCCATGCTACCCCTTTTTCACGGCGCCCTTCGAGTGGGCGATGAACACGATCGAGGGGTTGGTGAGCTCGGGGTCGGCCATGTTCTGCACCTGCCGCACCACCTCTTCGCCTGCGTGACGGGCCTTGGTCTCGTACGAGCCGTCGATCAGCTTGTCGATCGGGCCGATGTCGAGCACGCGCATCATGCACGCCATCACGCAGTAGGGCTTGCGCCCGGCGTCGATCTCGTCGACGCACATGTTGCACTTGGAGACGATGTTTTGCTCGGGAATGAACTGCGGCGCGCCGAACGGGCACGTCGCCTCGCAGCGTCGGCAGCCGATGCAAAGCGTCGAATCGATGTCGACGATGCCGTCCTTCTTGCGCTTGTAGATCGCTCCCGTCGGGCACGCCGGCAGGCAGGCCGGTTCCGCGCAATGGTTGCAGCTCATGTTGACCTTGTAGGCGAACACGTCCGGAAACGTGCCGCCCTCGACGTACATGACGCGGCGGAAGCGCGGGCCGGGCGGCAGCCCGTTCTTGTCCTTGCAGGCGATCTCGCAGGCGCGGCAGCCGATGCAGTCGACGTTGTGGTGGATGAAGCCGAGCTGCATCTCCGGCTTCACCGGCGTGTAGACCTCGCGCTTCTTGCGCTTCACCGCTTCCTTGATCCTCGATTTGTCCTTGGGGTTGGCCATGATCGTCTCCCTCCCCTACAGCTCACGCCGGAAGACGTGGCTGCGCGACGTCGCCAGCTGATCCCAGCCTGGACGATGCTCGAGCTCGGTCCTCTTGATGTCGACCAGCACGGTATTGTAGGCGAACGCGCCCGCCGGACTTGGCTCGTCGAGGGTGAGGAAATCGGGATTGCCCGAGCGATCGACGCCGTTCTTGTCGACGTCCATCCAGGCCCCCTCGTGCAGCACCGCGACGCCCGGCATGCAGCGCTCGGTGACGTAGACCGGCACCACGCACTTGCCGCGATCGTTGAACACCTCGACCGTGTCGCCGGTCTTGACCCCCAGACGCTTGGCGTCGGCGGCATTGATCGTCACCTCCTGCTCGTAGGTCTCTCTCAGCCACGGGATGTTGTTGAAGATCGAGTGGGTGCGGTGGCGCGGATGCGGCGAGATGAGGTGGAACGGGAACTGCTTCGTCTTCGGGCTATTGAGGCTCTCCCACGGCTCGATCCACTTCGGGATCGCCGGGATCTCGTAGCCGTAGGCGGTACGCGTCCAATCGGTGACGCTCGCGAGCTTGGTTGAGAGAATTTCGATCCGGCCCGATGGGGTCGGAAACGGAATGCCCTTCTCGATCTGATCCTGGAACGCGACGTGCGGCCGGGCCAGCTTGAACTTGTAGATGCCGTACTGCTTGAATTGCTCCCACGACATGGTGACGCCCTGGTGATGCTGGACGCGGTTCTGCCACCAAGCGGCGAGGTAGGCCTCGTCGACCTCGTCGTTGCGCATGAAGTAGTCGCGCGTCGCGCGCGGATTGTAGCGCGGGCCGAAGCCGAGCCGGTAGGCGAGCTCGGTGAACACCTGCAGGTCCGTCTTCGATTCGCCCAGCGGCTCGATCACCTTCGGCCGGTGGATGTAGTAGTGACCCTTGTACCAGGGCAGTGCCACGTCGTGACGCTCGAAATGGGTCGCGATCGGCAGCAGGTAGTCGGCCCAGATGCCCGTCGGCGTGATGGTCGAGTCCATGCACACGAGCAGGCTCTCGCGGTCGCCCTGGCTATCCAACTTGCGGATCGCCTGGATCTCCTTGTTGATGTTGGTCAGCTGATTGAGCCAGTCCGAGCCCTGCCAGAATATGCCGCGGATGTTGGGGATCACGCCGTCGAGCTTGTCCTCGCGCGGCCACAGGCCGATCTCCTCGCGCTTGACGTTGGGATAGTTGAGCACCGCGTGCGCCCAGCGATCCGACTTGATCGAGGCGTACCAGACGTTGGCGAACTCGTCATAAGGGTAGGCGACCGCCTCCGCGTGCCACGCCTTGCCGACGCCTTCCGCGCAGCCGCCGAGCTTGCCGATGTTGCCGGTGATCGCCTGCACCGCGGCCGCCATGCGGTTGTACTGCTCGCCGTAGGCGTTGCGGCCCGGCGACCAGCTCGCCTTCAACGCGGCCGGCTTGGTGGTCGCATACACGTGGGCGAGCTTCCTGATGTCGGCGGCCTTGACGCCGCAAATGGGTTCCGCCCACTCCGGCGTCTTCGGCTGGCCGTCAGACGTGCCGAGGATGTAGTCCTTGAAGCTCTCGCGACCCCTGGCCCAGTCGGGCATCGTGCCCTGGTCGACGCCGAGGCAGAACTTGTCGATGAACGCCTGATCGTGCAGGTTGTTGGTGAAGATGTAGTGCGCCATAGCGGCCAGCATTGCCGCGTCGGTGTTCGGCTTGATCGGGATCCACCATGCGTCGTAGGCAGCCGCCGAGTCGGTATATTGCGGATCTACGCACACGAACTTGCAGCCGCGCTGCTTGGCGAGCCGCATGTAGTAGAACGTGTTGCCGCCGTGGAAGGTGTAGGCCGGGTTCCAGCCCCACATGATCATCAGCTTGGAGTGGGCGAAGGTATCGTCCTCGTTGCCGTCCTCGATGGTCCCGAAGGTCATGCGCGAGGAGAACGTCGTGCCCTGGTAGGATGGCACCGACCACGAGCTGGTGCGGCAGCCGAACATGCCGAGGAAGCGTGCCAGCAAGCCCTCGATCTGGTCCGACTTGTGCAGCACGCCATAGGAGGCCCCCGCATAGCTCTGGTCGAGCAACGCCATCGGTCCATACTTCTGCTTGAGATAGACCATGCGCTCGGCGATGTCGCCCAGCGCCTCGTCCCACGACACCCGCTTGAACTTGGAATCGCCGCGCCGTCCGACCCGCTTCATCGGATACAGCAGCCGCTCGGGCGAGTACAGTCGCGACCGATACGAGCGCCCGCGCAGGCAGCCGCGGACTTGCGGCTCCTCCTCGGTGTCCTTGCCAAAATGTCCTTCGGCCTGATAGCGGCCGTCGTCGGTCGAGATGCGGACGATCACATCGCCCTTCTTGTGGGCGATCAGCGCATGGCGCGAGCCGCAGTTGTGCGCGCAGCTGGTGACGACTGTCGTCAATTCGTCGTCCTTGGGATAGGGCTCGTAGGCAAAAGCGTCGGCGCGGTCGGCGACCGTGATCGGCACCAGCCCGGCGGCAACCGTTCCGGCTGTCGCCTTGAGGAACTGGCGTCGATCGGTGGCCGGCGTTTCGGTCGGCAGATCCGCCGCGAGTGTCGTCCGCTCGTCGCGCTTCGTCATGCTGCTCTCCTGCCTATGCCTGCTCCGGGTCCACCCGCCGAAGCGGCCCGTCACCTTCGAGGATCCTCGCCGGGCTCGTGATATGCGATGACGCCGACCCCCGGTCGAGGCGCGAATTTTGGGGGTCGGCGTCCTGATGCGCTTGCGCGCATTCCGCTACTGGCGGGGGGGCGTGCCCTGCATGCCACCCATGCCACTCATACCCTGCTGGCCGCCCATCCCGGACATGCCGCCCATGCCACCCATGCCCTGCTGACCGGACATGCCGTCCATCCCCGACATGCCGCCCATGCCCTGCTGGCCACCCATCCCGGACATGCCGCTCATGCCCTTCTGAGGCGGCGGCTGCTGCTTGCTCTCCGTCTTCTGCTCCGAGCAACCGGCCGCGAACGCCACCAGCCCACTGGCGAGGATCGCCAACATGCGCCGCGCTGTCTCGTTGTTTCGTGCCGTCATCGCGTAGTCCTCCTTAGCCATAGCGCACCTCGTCGTTCTCACCGTGGCCGCTCTCGCTTGGCCTTGCCATCCGCGGCCGTCCCCGCGACGTGCTCGGCACGCGACGCCGTGGGGCGGCTCTTGGCCCAATCGGGGACGTCCTTGTCCATCCCCGGCCAGGGGTGACGCGGATAGGGATAGCTGATGCGATACCACGCGCGACCGCCATGGCAGCCGAAGCAAAGATCGGAGGAGTCCTTCGCCATCGCCTCGATCTTGCCGGCATCGAGGTAGTTCACCTGATGGCGAACGGTGCGGAATTGCTCCGCGTGACACGTCAGACAGCCATTCGGCGTCTCGGGCGTCTCGAGGCCTTCGCGCAACTCGTGCCAGGAGCCGGCAAGCCCCATGCTCTCGGCCGGAAACACGCCATGACACATCAGGCACGAGCTCTCGGGATTGACCATCTTGCGCAGCTTGAAGTCGCCCGGCGCCATCGTCGTCGCGCTCGAGCCGTGAGCCTCCTCGCGCGGCTCGTTGCCGTTGTGGCAGAACGCGCAACTGAGGCTCATCACCTCCTTGGCCAGCGGCGTCGACAGATGGCGCGCGTGGAATGTCGCCTGTGCGCCGGAGTAGGTGTCGAGCGTTTGATACCACGCCAGTGAATCGGCCGCCTTCAGTCCAGCCGGGCTCGCCTCGCGGACCTTCTCGGACAGGATCTCCTTGTGGCAGGCGAGGCACTGCGCGTTGGTCGCCCGCGAGATCTGTGGCTCGAAATGGATCGGATCCCATTTGGCGGACAGGTACCGCCGGCCCGCGTCCCCGCCCTTGCCACTCTCACCTGGCGCGGCCTGCGCCGGCTCGGCGGCGAGGCCCTTGAGCGCACCGCGTGATGGCCCATCGAGCAATCCGCCGATGCCGAATGCCGCGACGACGCCGAGACCGACAAACAAGGCGAGCTGGCCGGCTCGATGCTTGCGCATGCTCATCGAAGTTGCCTCCCTCTGTTCCCTGACCGAGGCGACGACACGAACGCGCCAAGGCGTGAACGACCGCAACCTAGCCGGCTCCCCCCGAGTGGAGCAGACGTTCGCATCGAAGCCCCACGCCCGGACCGACTCTCGTGGGTGAGCAGTGCCGGGCGTGGAGCCTCGCGGCGAGCGGAGCCGACGGCTCCAGCTGCCTTCTTACCTGCGGCCCTGCATGCCGCCCATTCCCGACATGCCACCCATGCCGCCCATTCCCTGCATGCCGGACATGCCACCCATGCCCTGCATGCCGGACATGCCACCCATGCCCTGCATGCCGCTCATGCCGCCCATGCCTTGCATGCCGGACATGCCGCCCATTCCGCCCATGCCCTGCTGGCCGCCCATCCCGGACATGCCGCCCATTCCGCCCATGCCTTGCATGCCGGACATGCCGCCCATGCCCTGTTGGCCGCCCATGCCAGACATACCGCCCATTCCGCCCATGCCCTGCATGCCCTGCATGCCGGACATGCCGCCCATGCCCGACATTCCGGACATGCCCTGCGCGGAAGCGGCGCCGGCCAGTGCGACCGTCGAAGCGGCGACCACCAGCATCGTCTTCAGGCTCTTCATCATCGTAATTCCTCCAAGACCTTGGCTCGTGCATTGCCCATGGCGCGACGAAGATTGGGCAACGCGTCGTCGTTCCGGGACCTTCGCCCCCGGCTCGTCTCGTGTGGTGCACGAGAACGTCTCGATACGCCTGCTGTCTTCCCTCGGCCTCTTCCCTCTCGGGGAAGATCGTTTTGCGAACGTCGATTATTGCCGATCGCCGAGCAACCCCTTTGACCTGACTCAAGACGAAGTGCTGCTCGAAAGGTTTTCGCCTCGCAACGCCACCTCGGGCGCTACCTCCTGCATTTTCAGTCGTGGCCGACGCGCCCGGCGCCGGGATCCGGTTGGCTATCGCTTGTCGGAATGCAGACCGCGAATGTCGTAAGGTCCGGTCATGCCGGGATGCGAGAACGGCGTGTACCAAGCCCCCTGATCGTCGAGGAACCCGAGGCTGGCGGGATAGGGCTTCGACACGCCACTCAGCGCCTTGGCGCGCGCAGCCCTGTCGAGCGCGAACGCACCGATGACAGGCACCCCGTCGGGACGTCGGTCGGGGGTAGCGCCACCGATCACGGTCTCGGCGCTCGCCGCGCCTGCAAACAACACGGCGAAGGCATGGAGCAGTGCGCCTGTGACAAACCTCATGCGACACCTCACGGTGGGAGCCAACTCATCCATCCGGAGCAAACGCTGTGCCACCCCTGGGGAGATTCGTTAACACGCTGTAAATCCGCAGAATTCACGATTTGAGCAGGTCCGCACGCGCGACTTTCGACGTCAGCGGTCTGGCATTTTGTCAGCTCCCCGCGGGCGCAGGGTCAGCCATCCTGGCAGACCGGCAGACGTGCCACGCCTCGTCATGGCGGTTGGGCGGCACACCAACATCCGGCTCTATCGCGTTGCGTCCCACCATCCTTCTCCTTTTCTTGGTGCGGACGGTGGGGATCGAACCCACACGGCGTTGCCGCCTCAGGATTTTAAGTCCTGTGTGTCTACCAGTTCCACCACGTCCGCGCCGCTGCGTTATGCGCTGGCGTTCGCCGCGAGGCAATGGCGGGGCGGGCCTGCCTCAGCGTTGCCGGCCATGCCGGATCGCGGCGGCGAGCAGCAGGTAGAGCATCGTCGCGTTGAGGAGATGCCAGAGGAAGTGCGTCCCGCGCGCCTTGCCGAGCATCCGTGTCAGCGCACAGACCTCGAGATCCACGGTGCGGAACACCATCGAGACCAGGAATACGAGCGCGGCCGGCAGCAGGGTGCGCCAGGCGGGATGGCGCTGCACCGCCAGAACGAGGCCGATCGCGAGCATTGCCAGGAACGCCGGCAGATAGCCGGCGGTGCCGTTGAGGCACGGCCCGCGCGCGGCCGCCGTCACCGACAAGAGACCCGGCCGGCACTCGATGTCGCCGGCAACTTTCAGCGCAGCGACGAACAGCACGACCCCGACCGCCGTCGTGAGCCAGGAGAGGCGCAGCATCAACCTGAGCGCATAGGCGAGATAGGCGAGCATGAAGAGGCCGATCGGGCCCGTGTCGGCGATCGCCGCCCAGCGCGTGGCATAGGTGTGGAACAGGAAGCTGCCAGTGCCGATGACGAGCACCAGCAGGGCAAGCAGGATCTCGGCGATGCCGCGCACTTCCGCAGGCTTCCTCGCGATCTCGGCGAGCGCCGCGAGGCCAGCGACGATGAACGCCGCATTGGTCGCCGCATTCAGCGGCTCGGCCCAGAACGACGGGTCCGCGCCGCGCTCGCAATAGCGGAAGATCTGGTCGGACCAGGGCACCTCAACCATCCCTCTCGCGAGCGCTTGCCGGCCATCGGCCGATCATGGTGCGCAGCGAGAGTGCGCAACAGGACCAAAGAATTGCATAGCTGTGCAGCGTGAGCTGCCGGCGCGCAGAGAACTCCCCCTTGCCCGCATCGGGCACGAACCGCTGGACGAACTCGAGGTCGGAGAAGAGCATGGTGACCAGCATGATGGCAGTGAACGCGTAGATCCACTGCCAGACTGCGAAGCCGAACATGCGACGCGCGTACGCCCAGATGGGGTCCTGGATGACGGGCCTCAGAACACCGAGCAGCTCGCGCAGCCGCACAGCAAGCGGCTTCGGCAATGACCTGGCGCCCGTTCGGCGCCAAGTGATGGGAATGTCACGCAGCGGCTCGTAAGGCGAGCGCAGGCCACGAGAGAATTGCTCCGCGCGCTCATCGATGCGCCAACCCGCTGCGCGATCCTTCTTAATCCATGTCTCAACGTATGAGCGCGCGTGCCGCGTGACATGTTTCGGCACTCTCATGCCGTGATGACGAAAGGCCTGATGCGCATAGCTTTCGGCCTCGAGCTCCTTCACGTGACTGGGCAATCGATAGCCCGGCCCACCCGCGCGCTGCAGGAATATGTGGCCGCACTCGTGCGCGAGAACATAGAGCTGCGCGATGTTGCGTCCCTCGGGCGAATAGATCTTCCCGGCATCCAGATACGCGCGGCCCGAGAGCGCGCGCCTGTTGATCTGGTGCTCCCCGACGCCGGCCTCGGCCTTCATCGCCGCCGCGATCGCGAGCCGCCGCTGCCGGTTGGCCTCGATCTTGGCTCGAATTTCCTCGCCAGACATGCGCCGCGATCGATCTGCTGCGGCGGGGAAATCGTGACCGTCTGCCGTCTCGCTCATCCGCCCCCCCTATCGGGAGGCTAGCATTTCCCGAGCGCCGATCCAACGTGTGCGCCAGAAGACTCCGGTCATGTGCCGCCCGCTCACACCTTCTTCTCCGCCGGCATCACGCGGATGCTCAGCTCGCGCAGCTGCTTGGGCGAGGCTTCGCTCGGCGCGCCCATCAACAGGTCGCTCGCCTGCTGGTTCATCGGGAAGAGCGCGACGTCGCGCACCGTCTTGCACCCGGTCAGCAGCATCACCATGCGCTCGATGCCGGCCGCCATGCCGCCGTGCGGCGGTGCGCCGTACTGGAACGCGCGGTAGAGCCCGCCGAAGCGCGCCTCGACGTCGGCGCGGCTGAGCCCGGTGATCTCGAACGCTTTCACCATCGTTTCGGGCAGATGGTTGCGCACCGAGCCGGACGCGATCTCGTAGCCGTTGCAGACGACGTCGTACTGGTTGGCCTTCAGCGACAGGATCGCCTCGCGGCCGGCTTTCTCTGCCGCCTCGAGCGCCTCGCGGCCGCCCTTCGGCATCGAGAACGGGTTGTGCGAGAAGTCGATCTTCTTGTCGTCCTCGTTCCACTCGTAGAACGGGAAGTCGACGATCCAGGCGAGCGCGAAGCCGCTCTCGTCGACGAGCTTCAGCTCGCGGCCGATCTCGTCGCGGGCGAGGCCGGCGAACTTGTAGAGCTTGGCCGGGTCGCCGGCGGTGAAGAAGCAGGCGTCGCCGGTCGCGAGCCCCATCTGGCTTTGGATGGCGCTCGTCCGCTCCGGCCCGATGTTCTTGGCGATCGGGCCGGCGCCGGCAGCGCCCTCCTCCTCACGCCAGAAGATATACCCGAGCCCCGGCTGGCCCTCCTTCTGCGCCCAGCTGTTCATGCGGTCGCAGAACGCTCTGGAGCCGCCCTTCGGCGCGGGGATCGCCCACACCCTGACCTTCGGGTCCTTCTCGATCAGGCCGGCGAACACTTTGAAGCCCGAGCCGCGAAAGTGCTCGGTCACATCCTGCATCTCGATCGGGTTCCTCAAGTCCGGCTTGTCGGTGCCGTACTTGGCGATCGCCTCGTCGTAGGGAATACGCGGCCAGCCCTTGGTCACCGGCTTGCCGTCGGCGAACGCCTCGAACATTCCGGTCAGGATCGGCTCCATGGTCTGGAAGATGTCCTCCTGCTCGACGAAGCTCATCTCGACGTCGAGTTGGTAGAACTCGCCGGGCAAGCGATCAGCGCGCGGGTCCTCGTCGCGGAAGCAGGGCGCGATCTGGAAGTAGCGGTCGAAGCCCGACACCATCAGCAGCTGCTTGTACTGCTGCGGCGCCTGCGGCAGCGCGTAGAACCTGCCGGCGTGGATGCGCGACGGCACCAGGAAGTCGCGTGCACCCTCGGGGCTCGAGGCGGTCAGGATCGGCGTCGGAAACTCGTTGAATCCTGCCTCGTGCATCGCCGCGCGGATGTAGCGCGTGATCGCGAGCCGCTTCATGATGATCGCGTGCAGCGTTTCGCGCCTCAGGTCCAGGAAGCGATAGGTGAGGCGCAGGTCCTCCGGGTAGTCCGGCTCTCCGAACACCGGCACGGGAAGCTCCTTCGCTTCCGACAGCACCTCGATCTCGCGCGCGTAGAGCTCGATCTCGCCGGTCGCGAGATCGGCATTGACGGTGCCCTCCGGGCGCGCCCTCACCTTGCCGTCGATGCGGATCACCCACTCCGAGCGCACCCGCTCGGCCGCCTTGAACGCCGGACTGTCGGGATCGGCCACCACTTGGGTCAGGCCGTAGTGGTCGCGCAGATCGATGAACAGCACACCGCCGTGGTCGCGCACCCGATGGACCCAGCCCGAGAGCCGCGTCTCGGCGCCGATGTCGGACGCCCTGAGCGCGCCGCAGGTGTGCGAGCGGTAGCGCGCGCCGATCGACCCCCCGCCCGTCGTGCCCCGTGCCGTCGTGCCGCCCTTCGCCTCGCCCATCTCGCGCCGCCTCGCCAGTCCGTTGGATTCGGTGCCGGAAAAGCACATGGGGGGCGGCCCTTGTCAAGGCACGCCGGGCGCGCCCTCGACGCGCCGTGGCGGCCGGACGAGGGCGCTGCGGTATCGCGGACGGACTAAAGGATGAAATCGTAACCGGTCAGGTCATGCAGCCCGTCGAGCACGATTTTGAAGTCGACCCGACGGTCGCCGGTGACGTCGCCCTCAATGATGGTCCGGTTGTTGACCGTATCGTGCACGAAATGCACCTGATGCCCCCGCGTGGTCAGCGCGTCATCGCCCATGAAGCGGAAATTCTGATTGCCGCGCCGGTCGACGTCGGCGTCTATTCCGCGCAAGTCGATCAGATCCTCACCGACCGTGAAGTCGGAGATGAAATCGACATCGGCCCGCCGGCTGTCGCGGATGTTGTTGAAGTCGAACCTGTCGGCGTCCTCGCCGCCGATCAGCACGTCGCCGCCGCGACCGCCGATCAGGAAGTCGTTGCCGAGCCCCCCGATCAGCCGATCGATGCCGAACCCGCCGCTGAGCCAATCGCCCTCGCCGCCGCCGTCCAGCACATCGTTGCCGCCCATGCCGATCAGCAGGTCGCTGCCGCCGTTGCCATTGAGCTGGTTGGCGCGGGCATTGCCGGTGATGCGATCGCTGCCGGTGCCGCCCGAGGCATTCTCGATCCATACCCCCTGGGCGATCGTATAGCCGCCGTAGACCCCGTTCGCGGCGCTGACGACGCCGCCGCCCGTCGGCGAGCGATCGATCGTTGCGGCCGTCAAGTCGATGGTGGTGTCGCGGCTGCCAGAGTAGACGATCTCGTCGGTGCCACCGGTGTCCCAGATCGCGATGAAGAACGTGCCCGAGCCGTTGCCGTCCGGAAGCTCGTAGCTGTCGTTGCCTGAGGCGAACGTCGTGTTCCGTCCATAGATCTGCTGGATGGCGGCGATATCGAAGGCCATCGGCCCGCCCTGCCAGCCGTAGTTGTCGCTCGGGCTCGGGAGCTGGTCCCAGCCGTCCAGGTACGACATCGTCGTGTAGATGCCCTGGTTCAGCCGATAGGCGCCGTAGTCGCCGGCCCAGCTCACACCCGGAAAGCGATCGCCGTCGTGGGGGTGCTCGAGGCCGAGCCCATGGCCGAGCTCGTGGACGAGGGTGATGAAGCCGTAGCCGCCCTGCCCCAGCCCCAGCGAATCCCAGCCGGTGCCATCCTGATTGAAATGCCCCTCCGACTGGTTGCCCCAGCCGCCCGGGTACTCGTGCCAGCCGAGATAGCCGTCGGCGTTGTCGATGTATTCGACGAGGTTGGCCTGCCCGGGCGTCGCCACCTCGACGAAGGTGACATCGGCGACGTGCGACCACAGCTCAAGCGCCAGCCTGATGGCGTCGCCGGCGCCATCCTCGTTCCAGTCGTCTATGCCGTTGTTGTTCCAGTCGGAGTAGGCGAGATGGTAGGTGATCGGCGCGGCGTTGCTCCACGCCGACGGGCCGACGAGGGCCTCGACGTAGGAGTTGGCGATCTGGCCGTCGGCGGTCCCGACCACCGAGGTCTTGGCGTTCGTGACCGAAGGCGTCGCGCTGCCGCTAGGCTCGATCTCCGAATGCACCTCGATGCGCTTGCGCCTCATGTCCGCCTCTCCCGCCGCCCGGCTCTCCGGGCACCTCCACTCGGCCGATTCGTCACTGCCCTTCTAGCCGACATCCGATTCGTCCCGAAACGGCCCTCGATACGAGGCGCTTTCCCGGTCGCCCGGGAAGAGCCGTACCTCACAGGATGAAGTCGCCCTTGCCGATCGCCCCGAGGCCGTCGATCTTGATCTGGAAATCGGCCCGGCCGTCGCCGTTGACGTCGCCCTCGACCAGCACATAGCCGGCCTTCTTGACGTAATGCAGCTCGCCCGCGCGGCCATGGAAGTCGTTCTTGCCGATCCAGCGGAGCGCGTTGTCGGCTCCGCCGCTGCGCGCGTCGATGCCGGAGAGGTCGATGTGGTCGCTGCCGCGCTCGAAATCGCCGATCGAGTCGCGTGCTCCGCCACGGCGGGTCTCACTCACGGCGTTGAAATCGAACACGTCCGCGTCGGCGCCACCGAGCAGGCGGTCGGCTCCCGCGCCGCCCCGCAATAGATCGCTGCCCGTGCCGCCGTCCAGCCGGTCGGCGCCCGCATTGCCGATCAGCGTGTCGGCGCCGCCCAATCCGCTGAGCACGTTTGCGCCGACGGTGCCGCGAATGGTGTTCGCCGCGGCGTTACCGGCTCCGTCGATGTCCCGCGTCCCGAGCAGCGTCAGATGCTCCGCCCCGCTGCCGAGCGTCGCCGACGCCGAGGAGAGGATCTCGCCACCGCCGATGTAGTCGACCTTGGCATTGTGCGCGCCGGCAGCGACGGTGACGGCGACCGCCCCGGCGAGCCCGCCGCCGGAGAACGTCACGTCGACGGTGCCGCCCGCGAAGGCGATCGCATAGCCGCCGGCCGCGCCGGTCGTGTCGCCAGCTCCACCCGAGACCGCGACGCCGACGCCGCCCTGCCCCTCGCCGATATCGTAGAAGGCGTCGCCGTCGTCATCGCCGTAGACTACGCCGGTGAGGAAATAGCCAGTGCCGGAGCGGGCGAAATTCTCGGTCGCCATCGCCGCGTTCCAGTCGCTCCCGTCGGTGAAGACACCCGTGTCAATGCCGATCCCGACTTCGCGGAATGCCTCGGATAGGATGTTGGTGCGATGGCCGGCGCTGAGGAACAGGTTGCGGTGGATGGCGAGCGTGAACTGCTCAAGATCGATGCTGCCGGTTGTGCCGACCCAGGCGATGTTCTCACCCGTGGTCCAAGCGCCGCTGAGCGCATAGCCCGCCGCCGTCATTCGTTGCGTGGGCGAGCTCCCCCCCGCCCCCGTGTGCGAAAACACGTCGCTCGCCAGCATCCAGCTCGTGTGGCCGAGCGCGGCGTCGTTCAGCAGGTCGTTGGGGGCGAGCGGATCGCGCGAGCCGCCGGCAAGCGTGCCAGGGCTGAGACCCTGGTTGAGGGCGATGCCGTAGCGCGCGGCCTCGCCGGCCGGATCGAGGCGTGCTCGATTGACGAGCTCGAGGAGCAGCTGCTCGTGCGCCGTCAGCTCGGCCATGGTTGCTCGTCTCCCTCGTCTCGGCGCGGCGGCGACCACACCCCTTGTGGGTGCCACGCCTGCCCGCACGCATCTGAAGCGACATATCGGCGATTCTGCGGTGACAATTCGCTAAACTTCCCTGTTCCCGGGCACTGCGTGCTCCACGCGGCTAACGCGGGGTAAATTCGTGTCTCACGGCCCGGCATCCGGCCGCCGCGAGCTGGCGCGCTCGTCCGCCCTCGCATGACCCGCGACAAGACCGGGGTCATGCGCTATATCGGCCAGCAATGCAGCCGATCACCTCGACCCCCGACCTTGCCGTGCTCTGCAAGCGTCTGGCCGCCTCGGATTTCGTGGCGGTCGACACCGAGTTCCTGCGCGAGCAGACCTATTGGCCCAAGCTCTGCCTGGTACAGCTGGCCGGCCCCGAGGCGGAGGCCATCGTCGATCCGCTCGCACCGGGCATCGACCTCGCCCCGTTCTGGGAGCTGATGACCGACACCAGGGTCGTCAAGGTGTTTCACGCCGCCCGCCAGGACATCGAGATCGTTCATACCGAGATCAAGCGAGTGCCGGAGCCGGTGTTCGACACCCAGGTCGCGGCAATGGTGTGCGGGTTCGGCGAGTCGGTCAGCTACGTGAACCTGGTCAAGAAGGTCACCGGCCATGAGCTCGACAAGTCGTCGCGGTTCACCGACTGGAGCCGGCGTCCGCTGTCCGCCAAGCAGCTCACCTATGCCCTCGCCGACGTCACCCACCTGCGCGATATCTATCGATACCTGCAGGCCGAGCTCGACAGGTCCGGCCGTGCCTCCTGGCTCGGCGAGGAGATGGCGACACTGATCGACCCCAAGACCTATGAGACCGATCCCGAGCAGGCCTGGCGCCGCCTCAAGCTGCGCGTCAAGAACCGAAAGTCGCTCGCGGTCATGATGGAGCTCGCCGCCTGGCGCGACCGCATCGCCCAGACCCAGGACGTGCCGCGCGCCCGCGTGCTGCGCGACGAGGCGCTCTATGACATCGCCAATCACGCGCCGACCGATCCCGAGCAGCTTGGCGAGCTCAGGACCTTGAGCGAGGGCTTCTCGCGCTCGCACCGCGCCAAGGAGATCGTCGAGGCGGTGAAGCGCGGGCTGGCCCGCGACATGAAGTCGGTGCCGCCGCTGAAGCAGGGCCAGCCCCTCTCCGCCGAGGCGACCGCCACCGTCGAGCTGCTGAAGGTGCTGCTAAAGGCGGCCGCCGCCCGTCACGGCGTCGCCCCGCGGCTGATTGCCGACAGCGCGGACCTCGAGCGCATCGCCGCCGAGGAGACGCCCGACGTGCCGGCACTCGCCGGCTGGCGCCGCAATCTGTTCGGCGAGGCCGCATTGCGACTGAAGCGCGGCGAGATCGCACTCGCCATCGACGGCGGCGAGGTCGTTGTGCGGACGTTGTCCACAACCTGAGCGTCGCCATCTCTTGCTCCCAAATCGTCGCTAGGCCGGCGGCATCAGGTGTGGTGATGGCCGCGCTGCGCGCCGGCGACGTGTTGGGTCTGGTGCCGCGTCACCAGGCTGGACAGGACGAGGACAACATAAGCATCCGGACGACATTCACTGAGGTGGCGGCGCCGATCGCGGCCGCAGCGGTTCTCGCGCTCGCGGCGCCGACGGCCGACGCCAAAGGGCCGATGACCATCTGCAAGGCCGACCTCGACAAGCTGTGCGCCAGCGTCGGCAAGGGCAACGCGCGGCTGAAGTGCCTGCAGGACAACGCCGATAAGCTGACCCCGGACTGCAGGACTTCGGTCGGCGACTGGACGGCGACACGCGGCGCACTGCGCCAGGCTTGCAGGGCCGGCCGCGCCACACTGTGCAAGGACGCCAAGGGCGGCTTGAAGCAGTGCCTGATCGACAATCAGAACAAGCTGTCGAAGCCCTGCGTCGAGGCGCTCGCGGCCGCGTCCAAGAAAGGCTGACACTGCGCCAACGATTGCCGGTGCACGGCCGGGGCCACGACTGGCTCGGGCCGTTGCGCATGCAGGTGCGAACTCAGCGCCGGCCGGGATCGTAGGGGTGCTTCTTGCGCCACTCGGCGATGAAATAGGCGAGCCCGTCGTCGATCTGGTCCGGCAGCACGATGCGCAGCGTCACCAGCTGGTCGCCCGACGTGCCGCGCGCCGCGTTGCGCGCTCCCTTGCCCTTGAGGCGGAGCACCTTGCCGGAGCTGGTCCCTTTCGGCACCGTCAGCTGAACCCGGCCGGCTGCGGTCGGCACCTCGATCCTGGCGCCGAGCACCGCCTCGTCGAGGGTGATCGGAACCTCGAGCAGGATGTCGTCGCCGACGCGGCGGAAGTCCGCGTGCGTGCGCACCTTGATCTCGACCAGCGCGTCGCCGGCCTCGCCGCCGCCGATGCCGGCCCCGCCCTTGCCCTTGAGCCGCAGGATCTGCCCGTCGCCGACACCCTCGGGCACGGTGAGGTCGAGCACACCACCGTCGGGCAGGCTGACCCGCTTCTTGGCGCCGTTGATCGCCTCGAGGAAATCGACCTCCAGCGTGTAGCGCACGTCCTGGCCTCGGCCTCTCGCACCGCCACGAGTGCCGCCGAAGCGACCGCCGTCGCCGAAGAAGTCGGAGAACACGTCGCCGAGGCCTTCGAACTCGTGACCGCCGCGCGCGAAGCCGCCGCGATGGCGGCCTGGTCCGGCGTGCTGACGCGCATATTGGCGCCGCGGCTCGCCGGCGGCGTCGATCTCGCCGAGGTCGTAGAGCTTGCGCTTGCCTGCGTCGCCGACGATGTCGTAGGCCGCCGACAACCGCTTGAAGCGTTCGGCCGCCGCACTGTCGCCGGGGTGCAGGTCGGGATGGCATTCCTTGGCCAGGCGGCGAAACGCACGCCGGATCTCCTCGTCCGAGGCCTGCTTCGAGACGCCCAGAACCTGATAGGGATCGCTCGCCATCGTGAGTGTTTCCGCGCCCCGAATTGGCTCGACTACCGCCACGCAGTTTGGCCCGAATTGTGGCCGCTCTCAACCGATCCGCACCAGTGGCGTTCGGTCGAGCAATTCGGCGAGCGCGGCGAAGCGGCGCCGCAGACGATCGCCGTCGAGCCCTGCATGCGGGCGGGCGATCGTCAGCACGAGCTTGTTGCCCTCATAGCAGAGCGGCGTCTCGTCGATCACGCCCGGCATGCCGATCGAGAGCAGGTGGGCGGCCCGGATCGCCGCGCCGACGATCCGGGCCCGCTTCTGCAGGCGCTTGCTCAGCGCCCCCTTGAGCCGCTCGGAGAGATGCTCGCCGTGCTGCTCGCCGAGCCCTGCATGGCGGAAGTAGACCGATAGCGCAAGGAAGATGCGTCCCGGATGATCGATGCCGCCGAGTGCTGCGTGCGCGACCACGTTGAGGCTCTGCTCGCCACGATAGTCGGGATGTGCCCGCCAGCCGATGTCCGAGATCAGGCAGGCGGCGTGGCGCAGGCGACGCTCCTCGGCCGTTTCGTCCGGACCCGGTCCCGCGAACAGCGCGTCGGTCCATGCGCACAGCTCGCGGGCATGCTCGAGCGAGCGCGATCTGAGGCGCGCGTAGTCCTCGCAGAAGCTGATGAGCGGATCCTTCCTCTGCTCGTAGGGCGGCAGCAGCCGGTAGACGAGGCCCTCGCGGATTCCGAACACCGAGAACACGACCTCGCTCGGCTCGAGCCGGCGCAGCAGCCGCTCCATGGCCAGCGCGCCGTAAGGCAGCACCTCGCGCCGCGGCTTGGAGATCTCCGACACGCCCGGCACCGCAGCGAGCCGCTTCGACTTCCTGACGCTCTCGCAGAACGCGATCGTCGTTCGCGTCGGCAGCGTGAAGCCGTGCATCACCCTGAGCGGATAGTCGGTCTGCTCCATGTAGACCTTGGCCAGCGCACGCCACGTGCCGCCGACCGCGTAGAACTTGCGCCCCTTGCCCTTGGCGAGCCATGCCACCTTCGACAGGTGCTCGTCGATGAGCGGCAGGGCCTTGTCCAGCTTGTCGTCGGTGAGGTCGATCAGTCTGAGCCCCCCGAGCGGCATCGTCGCCGCCTCGTTGAGGTGATTGCCGGCGATATCGATCAGCTCCAGGCTGCCGCCGCCCAGGTCGCCGGCAATCCCGTCCGCGTCGAGGAAGCCCATCATGATGCCCTGCGCGGCGAGGTTGGCCTCCTCGGCTCCGGTCAGGATCTCGATCCTGGTGCCGCATGCCTTCTCGCCGCGCGCGATGAAGTCGGGCCCGTCGGCGGCGTCACGCACCGCGGCGGTGGCGATGGCGCGCAGGTTCTTGACGTCGAGCACGCGCGCGATGGCACGAAAGCGGGTCAACGCCGCCAGCGCGCACGCGACCGCGTCCTCACCGAGATGCCCTGTGCTCGCCACCGAGCGCCCGAGCCCGCACAGCACTTTCTCGTTGAACAGCGGCGTCGGCGATCGCACGGCACCCTCGTAGACCACGAGCCGCACCGAGTTCGAGCCGATGTCGATCACCCCGAGCGGCTCGAGCTCGCGGGTGCGGGTCTGCGGCTGCAGGGCGGTTGGCAGGCTGCTCACGGCGCGGCTCTCACGATTTGCCTTGCTCCATATCGAAGCGCCGCGGCGAATGCTCCTTGAGCGCCTGCCCGCGTCCCGAGAGGCTCGGATTGTTCATGAAGTACTCGTGCGCGTTGAAAAGCTCCTCGCCCGCCTCCGGCTGGATGCGCACCGAGGACCCATCGGCGAGGATGCGCCAGCTCTGCTGGTTGTCCTTGAGGTTCGCGACCATGATCTGGTTCAGCACCTGCTCGTGCACGGTCGGATTGAGGATCGGCACCATCGCCTCGACCCGGCGGTCGAGATTGCGCGGCATCATGTCGGCGGAGGCGATGTAGACCGCGGCACGCGACGAGGGCAACCGCTCACCGCGGCCGAAGCAGTAGATGCGGGCGTGCTCCAGGAACCGGCCGATGATGCTCTTGACGCGGATGTTCTCCGACAGCCCTTCGACGCCGGGCTTCAAACAGCAGATGCCGCGCACCACGAGATCGATCTCCACGCCGGCCTGGCTCGCCGCGTAGAGCGCGTCGATGATCTGCGCATCGACCAGCGAGTTCATCTTCATCCATATCTGCGCCGGGCGTCCCGCCTGCGCGTGCTCGATCTCCTCGGCGACATGGGCGAGGATGCGCTGGCGGATGCCACGCGGGCTCGCCGCCATCGCCTCCAGCTCCGCCGGCTGCCCGTAGCCGGTGACGAAGTTGAAGATGCGCGTCACGTCGCGGGCGATCGTCGGGTCGTCGGTGAACAGCGACAGGTCGGTGTAGATGCGCGCCGTCTGCGGGTGATAATTGCCGGTGCCGATGTGGCAGTAGGTGGCGAGGTCGGTGCCCTCGCGGCGCACGATGAGCCCCAGCTTGGCGTGCGTCTTGAGCTCGATGAAGCCGTAGACGACGTGCACGCCCGCGCTTTCGAGGTCGCGCGCCCAGCGGATGTTGGCGGCTTCGTCGAAGCGCGCCTTGAGCTCGACGACCGCGGTGACCGAGATGCCGGCCTCGACCGCCTCCTTCAACGCCTTGACGATCGGGCTGTCGCGCGAGGTGCGATAAAGCGTCCACTTGATCGCCATCACGTTCGGGTCGGCCACCGCCTGGCGCAGATACTGCACCACGACGTCGAACGATTCGTAAGGGTGGTGGACGATCAAGTCCTTGTTGCGGATCGCGGCGAAACAGTCGCCGCCGAGCTCGCGGATACGTTCGGGGAAGCGGATGTTGAAAGGCTCGAACAGCAGGTCCGCGCGATCCGTGGCGATCAGCTGGCTGGTGTCCGCGAGACCGAGCACGCCCTCCTTGACGAATACCGATTCCTCGCCGACCTCGAGCTCGTCGATGACGAAGCGCTTGAGCCGTTCAGGCATTTGCGCATCGAGCTCGAGGCGGATCACGTGCCCGCGCCGACGCCGCTTCAAGAGCGTCTCGAACGAGCGCACCAGATCCTCGGCTTCCTCCTGGATTTCGACGTCGCTGTCGCGCAGCACCCGGAACGAGCCGCGATTGACGATCTCGAAGCCGGAGAACAACTCGCCGAGGAACAGCCCGATCACCGTCTCGATCTGCACGAACCGAATCGCTCCCCGCTCCTCCTGGCCGGCGCGCAGGCGGATGAAGCGCTCGATCTGGGCGGGGATCGGAATGAGGCCGTTCATCGTCCGGCCGGTGTCGGCGCGGCGCATCTCGACCACCATCGTCAGGCCGAAATTGGGAATGAACGGGAACGGATGCGCGGGGTCGACCGCGATCGGTGTCAGGATCGGAAAGATGTGGGTCATGAAGAGCTGCTGCAGCCAGCGGCTTTCCTCCTGCGTCAGCCCGTCCCGCTCGACGATGGCGAGTCCGATCTTCTCGAGCTCGCTCCTCAGCTGGCTCCATACCGACTGCTTGTCGCGTACCAGGCCGGCGGCGAAACGGTTGATCTCGGTCAGCTGCTCAGCCGGCGTCAAGCCGTCCTGCGAGGCCGTCGCAATCCCGGCGGCGACCTGCCCGTAGATGCCGGCCGCGCGCACCATGTAGAACTCGTCGAGATTGGAGGCCGAGATCGACAGGAAGCGCAGCCGCTCGAGCAGCGGATGGCGCCGGTTCATCGCCTCCTCGAGCACACGGCGATTGAACTGCAGCCAGGAAAGCTCCCGGTTGTAGAAGCGCGCGGGCCCCTCGAGCGCCGGTGGCGGGCCCCGTCTCGGCGTGCGCGGTTTCGACTTCATCGTCGCCATGACGGCTCCATTACTCTCGCTCGGGACGGATCACAAGGCACGACCACCGCGACGGAATGGGCGCGATCACGACGCTTGCCGGAATCATCCCCGCTCCAGGTCCGCCAGCGCCTCGGCGGCCAGCGCCCGCGTCACCTTGCGGTGCGTCGCCAGCGCCAGTGCATCGATTCGCTCGACGACGCGCGTTGCGTATGCCGTGGAGCGCTCCATGTTGCGGGCGATATAGCCGACGAGCTGCGGGTCGACCGCGAGCTGGCGGTCGTCGAAAAGCTTGACCAGCAGCGCCGCCAGCAGCCCCTCGTCGGGCGGCTCGATGCGGATCATCGGCAGCGCTTTGAGACGCGAGGAGAGATCGGGCAGTGCGACACCGAGTTCGGCCGGCGCCAGCCGCGACGTCATCAAGATCCAGTGGCGATGCTCGCGCGCGAGGTTCAGCAGATGGAACAGAACCTTCGTATCGCCGATACCGCGATCGAGATCCTCGACCAGCAACGCCCCGCTGGCCGCGATGAGCGGAACCGCCGTCTCGTCGATATCCGCCGCCGGAAGACGGGCCGCGCCGGTCCTGAGCCGCCACACGTTGGCGAGATGGCTCTTGCCGGCGCCCTCGGGCCCGGCAATCAGCGCCGAGGGATGTGGCCAGTCCGGCCAGCGATCGACGTATCCGACCGCGCTCTCGTTGCAGCGGCTGACCAGGAAGTCCTCGGCCGCGAGCGCGGCGCGATGCGGAAGGTCGAGTGTCAGCTGGCGCGGAGCGTCGCTCATCGCATCACCGGCGCCGAGGCGCCACGCAGCGGCGAGCAGCGACATGACAAGTCGGCATGTCGCGCTCTCCCGGTCATGGCCGCCTCTCCCCTGCAGTTGTCAACCCGACCGCCTGTCCCGCCCCGTTCAGGCCGGCGGCAGCTCGCTCGTCTCGTAGCCCGACATGTGTCGCAGCCAGGCGCGCAAATAGGCCGCGAGCGAGGCGACCGTCAGCGCCGCCGTCAGCCATACCAGCACCGTGCGCACCGTGCCGAGCCCGAGCGCGAAGCCCTCGTCCGCGAGCACCAGGCCGGCGAGCAGGATCTGCGCCAGCGTGTTGGCCTTGCTGACGATCAACGGCTTGATCCGAACCGGATGGTCGAGCAGCCACGAGAGCACGACGGCGGTCACGATCAGGATATCGCGCGTCACGACCGCGATCACCAGCCACGACGGCAGCTTGCCGCTCGCACCGAGCGCCACGAAGACGCACACGATCAGCAGCTTGTCGGCGAGCGGATCGAGGTAGGCGCCGAGTTCGGTCGCCCAGCCGAAGCGCTTGGCCAGGAAGCCGTCGACCGCATCCGAGACACCCGCCAGCACGAACAGTGCGAACGCCGCCTGCATCTCTCCCGAGAGCATCAGCCAGAACACGATCGGGACCAGGATCACCCTGCCGAGCGTGATCAGATTGGGAATGCTCAAGTCATCACCGCGGGCGAGGCTTCAATCTGAAGAGGCGCGCCGCAGTCGGCTCCGGGCGCGCCGCGGCTGCTCGGGAAGGAACCTAGCCGCTCGGAGCCGTTCCCGTCGAGAGGCCCGAGCATGCCGGAGACGGCTCAGAAGCTCGCCTTGAGGAACCAGTTGCCGCCGACGTTGCGCAATTGCAGGCCCAGAGGCGCCAACACCTCGGCCAGCTGCTCGCCCCCGCCCGGAAAGTTCAGCGCTACGTCGGCCGCCCGCGCCGAGACGGCGTTGACGGTCAGCCCCGCCACCCCGGGAGTATCGTCGAGCTGGCGGCGGATGGCATTCCACTGCACGAGACCCTGGAACTCGACCTGGACTTGCAGCGGCACGCCGGGCGCGGCCATGACCTCGATCCCGCCGCGGGCGCCGGCCCGAACCGCCTTCCAGCGCCCCTCGAGCACCCCGAGCCCGACCACTGCGGCCAGCTCCATCGTGTAGCCGAGGTCGCCCCCGGACATGCGATAGCTGCGCTTCAACCATACCGGGCCGACCGCATCGACGCCGGACAGCGTGACATGCAGGCGCTTGGCCGCGGTGTCGATCTCGGCGATTGCGGCGACGACCTGCGCCGCGTTGTACTCGCCGGCCAGGATCCGCTCCGCGCCGCCGTCGCCCGTCTCCAGCATCTTGATCGTGTCGGAATGCAGCGTCGGGCGCGGCGCCTCGAGCCGCAACGGCGTCAGCGTGTTGGCGAGATCGAGCCCGCGCCACGCCTCGCTCCAATCGCCTTGCCGCGCGGCGTTGCCACCCTTGAGGATCGGCACGAGAACCGCCTGCGGCGCCATCGAATCGATGAACGGCACGCCTTCGCGCGCGAGCGACTGGCGGACCGCGTCAGGCAGGAACGAGAAATCGAGGGTGGCGATGTAGCGCGTGGCCGAGTTGCGCTCGGTGCGGACCGCGGTGCCGGCGAGCAGGCTCTGCGCCCTGAGGCCGGCGAGCCGCTTCAGCCGCGGGTAGGCGCTGACCGGCACCAGCCGCTTCAACAGCGACCTGAGCGCCGCCTGCTGGCCGTCGGCGAGCGCCTGCTCCTTGGCGGCGACTGCATTGGCCGCCTCGGCGTCGACCGGATAATTGCCGACCGTGAACGGATCGGCGGCGCGGGCTGCGGACATGGCCGCGGAGGCCGCAACCGCGAGGCACGCCAGCATCATGGTCCGAGCGAGCCCCGCCTGCCGCCGGAGCGGCCGCCCCGCTGCCGTTGTCCCCCTCGCGCTCCCGATCCCGTCCATGTCCCGTCCCTGCACCCACATCCGCGGCATCGTCACCTCATGCCCCACATTGCCGTTCCCGCCCGGCTCTGCTAGCCCGACCGTCGGGCCGAAGTGTGTTGCCCGATCCGGCGGGTCGCTTGGGGGCCTCCTAACCCGGCGGACCCGTGGCCCGGAACCCAGCATGAGGTCACATGAGCCAGGACAAGCGCGACTCGGACGGGACCGCCGGCCCGGCTCCCATCACCTACCGCGATTCCGGCGTCGATATCGACGCCGGCAACGCGCTGGTCCGCGCCCTGAAGCCGCTCGTGCGCGCCACCCGGCGATCCGGCGCGGAGGCCGACCTCGGCGGCTTCGGCGGCCTGTTCGACCTCAAGGCCGCCGGCTACCGCGATCCGATCCTGGTCGCCGCCAACGACGGCGTCGGCACTAAGCTCAAGATTGCCATCGAGACCGGCCGTCACGGCACGATCGGCATCGACCTTGTGGCGATGAGCGTCAACGACCTGGTGGTCCAGGGCGCCGAGCCGCTGTTCTTCCTCGACTACTTCGCCTGCGG
>JBFMEX010000082.1:0-45431 GCA_040752215.1 Pseudomonadota bacterium
GTCGAGCCAGCCGTCGGCGCCGTGCAGCGCCGTCATCTGACCGATCATCAAGCGCATCTTGCCCTCGGCAACGAGGCTGCGCATCCTCTCCACCGAGTGCGGCGCGCCGCGGAACTCGTCGCGGCGGTGCAGCAGCGTCAAGCTGCGCGCGACCGGCTGCAAGCTCAGCGTCCAGTCGAGCGCGCTGTCGCCGCCACCGACGATCAGCACGTCCTTGTCCATCATCTCGGCGATCTTGCGCACCGAGTAGAACACGCTTCTGCCCTCATACGCCTCGATGCCGTCGAGTGGCGGGCGCTTCGGCGTGAACGAGCCGCCGCCGGCCGCGATCACGACGACCTTAACGAGGAACGTCCTGCCGATATCGGTCGTGAGCCGGAACCGGCCGTCGCCGTCGCGCTTGAGGCCGTCGATGCGCTCGCCGAGATGGAAGGTCGGGCTGAACGGAGCGATCTGCTCCATCAGCCGGTCGGTCAGCTCCTGGCCGGTGACGACCGGCAGGCCGGGAATGTCGTAGATCGGCTTCTCGGGATAGAGCTCGGCGCACTGGCCACCGACCTTGTCGAGGATGTCGACCAGATGGCACCTGATGTCGAGGAGCCCCAGCTCGAACACGGCGAACAGGCCGACCGGGCCTGCGCCGATGACGACCACGTCGGTCTCGATCGGACCGTCGCCGTGCCCGGGCTCGGCTGCGGCATCCTGGGGAGTCATGGGCCACCTCACTCTCGCGAGACGCGGAGCCGGCCGGCCCGCGCCGCTCGCCGCATCAGAACTGCTTCGCCGGCACGCGCAGCACCAGGCCGTCGAGTGCGTCCGTCACCTTGATCTGGCAGGACAGCCGGCTGCCCTCGCGCACGTCGAACGCGAAATCCAGCATGTCCTCCTCCATCTCGGACGGCGTGCCGGTTCTCTCGCGCCACGCATCATCGACGTAGACGTGGCAAGTTGCGCACGCGCAGGCGCCGCCGCACTCGGCCTCGATGCCGGGCACCTGCTCCAGCTTCGCGGCCTCCATGACCGTCATGCCGGGCTTGGCGTCGACGACCTGCTCGCTGCCGTCGGGCTGTATGAAGGTGATTTTGGTCATGCGGCTCGGAAGCGCTCCGTCGTTGCGGCTGGAACAATCGCGGCCGGCGCCACAGTGGTGCGACAGGGCGCTCTCCGGTCTCCTCGCCGCGCAAGCCGATCGCGGGCGCCGAGCAGGATTAGTCGGCGCGCCCGGCAAATTCAAGCGACGCTTTCAGTATGCTTTTTGGCAGGCGCGCCATAGCGTCGCTGCGACGCCGCGACCGGCCCGGTCCAGCGCCCGCGTCGGCTAGCGCCGAGCGGCCTCGAGATGGTCGATCACCTCGCGCGCCGCCTCCTCGACCGCGCGCACCAGGTCGCCGCGCGCGCCGGCGCCGTGCTCGAAGGCCGCCTCCGCTGCGGCCGCCGCCGCCGACAGTCGCCAGGCGCCGACCGCGCGGCCCGAGCCCTTGAGGGTGTGCGCCACGAGGCGCCAATCCTTCTCCGACGCAGACGCGGTCAGCTGCGGTAGCGTACGCACCAGCTGCTCGCGGAACAGGTCGAGGACCTCGCGCTCGAGCGCGGTGTCGCCGAGGGTGTAGCGCGCGAGATGAGCCCGGTCGATCGGCGGACCCGCGGTGCTCACCGGTTGTATTTCGGCCGATTCGAGCATTTGCATCGGACTGGGTTCCAGCTGACGTTTGCTACCGGCGCAGCACGGGCTCCCCCGCGACCTGCCGCCGCGCAGTCTGTCAGCATTGGGATAAACCCGGGTAAAGGCGGCCCGCGGGGTTTTCGTCGCGGCGTCAATGAAGTTGTAACGGCGGTGAGCATCCCGCTGGCGAAGCGCAGCCTTTTTCCGCCCCAGTGTTGGCCTACCGGAGGGTTGGCGCGGGCGACCGATTCGCTGCCTCGGGCGTGGACAACTGCCGCACAGGCGGGCTTTGGCCCAATTGGCGTTTGAGCCCGGGGCGCGAGTTGGCGTATCTATTCCGTGGGGACGCCGGTCGCGCGGACACGACGGGCGGATCACAGCTCGGACGGGGTGATGGGGCAGGATCAACAGACCAAGCGGGATCCGGAGCAGGGTTTGATGGATCGCCTCGCGGCGGCCGAGAGTGCGGCCGACGAGGTGACCGAGACCGCCGCGCCTGCCGCGGTGTCAACGCCGC
The DNA here is from genome assembly GCA_040752215.1 of Pseudomonadota bacterium. GTDB lineage: Bacteria > Pseudomonadota > Alphaproteobacteria > Rhizobiales > Hyphomicrobiaceae > JBFMEX01. The sequence goes on from JBFMEX010000082.1 coordinate 2,181, forward strand.
CACCCGCGGCGCCCGTCACCGGTCCGCCGCCCTTGCCGGGTGCCGCCCCGGGAGCCGTACCCAGCCCCTTCGCCGCCATCGATCCGGGCCACGATGGCGATGGCGAGGGTGACGACGCGGGCGCGGATGCCGTCACCATGTTTCCGCCCCCGGCCCCGCCGAGACGCGTCGCCCGCCGCCGCCCGGCCGGCCCGGCCCGCGGCGCCATCGCCGCCAACGACGACGCCCCCTCGATCGGCGGCCTGATCTTCGCCCTCGAGCAGAAGCCGTCCACCAAGCCATTCCGCTATGCCGCCATAGCCAGCGCCGCGTGGGCGATCGGCGGCGTCGCCTTCGCCTGGTTCTCGCTCGGCGCCGAGGTCGGACAGGGCGCGTCCCTCGGCGATCTGCTGGTCCGCCCGACGACGTTCCTGACCTTCGCCGCCATCGTCGTGCCGGCTGCGGTGATGTGGTTCCTGGCGTTGCTCGCCTGGCGCGCCGAGGAGCTGCGTCTCAGATCCTCGACCATGACCGAGGTCGCTATCCGCCTCGCCGAGCCGGACCGCATGGCCGAGCAGTCGATCGCCTCGCTCGGGCAGGCGGTGCGCCGCCAGGTTTCGTTCATGAACGACGCCGTCTCTCGCGCGCTCGGCCGCGCCGGCGAGCTCGAGGCACTGGTGCACAACGAGGTCGCCGCGCTGGAGCGCTCCTACGAGGACAACGAGCGCAAGATCCGCGGTCTCATCAAGGAGCTTGCCGGCGAGCGTGATGCCCTGCTCGGCACCAGCGTCGGCGTGACCGAGACGCTGAAGCAGCTCGGCACCGAGGTGCCCAACCTGATCGACAAGCTGTCCGGCCAGCAGGTCAAGCTGGCGCAGATCATCGCCGGCGCCGGCGACAACCTCAACGCGCTGGAAAGCTCGCTGGCAACCAGCGCCGGGCGTCTCGAGGAGCAGCTCGGCACCCGCACCAGCGAGATGCAGCAGGTGCTCGAGACCTATACGAGCGCGCTCGGCCAGGCGCTCGGCAACCGCACCGAGGACATGCAGCGGATGCTGGCCGACTACACCTCCGGCCTCGCCGACGCGCTCGGCTCGCGCACAGAGAACCTGCAGACCGTGTTCGAGGAGTATGCCCGCGCGCTCGACGAGACCATCGCCCGTCGCGCCGACCACCTCGACGAGCGGATCATCGAGCGCACGCGCGCCCTCGACGAGGCGTTCGGCGAGCGGCTGAAGCTGTTCGATGAATCGATCGTGCGCTCGGTGGGCATGATCGACCACACCGTCGGCGAGAAGGCGGAGGCGCTGACAACGGCGCTCGAGAGCCACGCCAAGACTTTCGGCGAGACCATCGCCCGCCAGGCGGTCGACCTGGACGAGGCGCTGATCCATGGCGTCAATGCGGTCCGCCGCTCGAGCGAGAACATCACCCGCCAGTCGCTGAAGGCGATCGAGGGGCTGTCCAACCAGTCCGATCTGCTGAAGACCATCTCCGAGAGCCTGCTGGCGCAGATCAATACCGTCACCAACCGGTTCGAGAGCCAGGGCCAGAACATCCTGCGCGCCGCCGGCCAGCTCGAGAATGTCAATCATAAGATCGACGCGACGCTGCAGATCCGCCACCAGGAGCTCTCCCATACGCTCGACCAGCTGTCCGGCAAGGCCGACGAGTTCGGCCAGTTCGTGCAGGGCTACTCCTCGACCATCGAAGGCTCGCTGTCGGACGCCGAGCTGCGTGCGCGCCGCGTCGCCGAGGAGCTCAAGGCCGCCGCCGATCTCGGCCGCAACGAGACCTTCGCTCATCTCGAGAGGATGAAGGCGGAGACCGACGCCCAGAGCCACCGCGTGCTCGAGGATCTGCGCCACCGCATGTCGTCGGTGTCACAGGAGGTGTCGCAACAGCTCGGCTCTCTCTCGAGCCGCTTCACCGAGACCTCCGAGGAGGTGCGCCAGCGTGCCGCCCGCGCCGCCCGCGACTTGGCCGAGGAGCAGGACCGGCTGCGGCGCGAGTTCGACCGCCTGCCGGAGACGACCCGCGAGAGCGCCGAGGCCATGCGCCGCGCGTTGCAGGAGCAGCTCCGCGCGCTCGATCAGGTGACGGCCCTGTCCTCGCGCGAGGCGGCCCGCCGGGACGTCACCCCGCCGAGCAGCGGTGCGAAGCCGGCCGCCGCGCCGCGCGCTGTCGGCAGCGATCCGGGGGGCCGCTCCGGCGCCACCGGCGAAGCCTCGCGCTCACTCAGCTCGCTGTCGCAGAGCCTCGCCGGCGAGATGCGCGCCCGCAGGACGCGCCAAGGTGCACCGCCTCAGGGCGGCAATCCGGCGCCGGCCGGGCACGAGGACCGCGAGGGCTGGTCGCTCGGCGACCTGCTGGCACGCGCCTCGCGCGACGACGACGGCCCGCGCCGTGGTGAGCCCGCCGCACTGCCACCGGCTGCCCGGAGCGCCGGCGAGGCCCCGTTCTCGCTCGACATCGCCGTCATCGCCCGCGCGCTCGATCAGGGCGCGGCGAATGCGATCTGGTCGCGCATCCGCACCGGCCAGCGCGGCATCATGGTGCGCAGCATATACTCGACCGAGGGACGCAGCGCGTTCGACGAGGTCAGCCGGCGCTATGCCTCCGACCCCAACATTCGCGCCACCGTCGATCGCTACCTCGCCGATTTCGAGGCGATCCTACGCGAGGCCGACCAGAAGGATCCGAGCGGCCGGCTGGCGCTGACCCACGGCATCTCCGACACCGGCCGGGTCTACCTGTTCCTGGCGCACGCGAGCGGCCGTCTCTCCTGAGCGCCACCGAACGCACGCCCGCGATGGGCGCCGCGATCGCCGAATGATACGCGCCATGCCAACCACGTTGCAGCTCGATGTGCACGCCGAGCGCTGGCCGCTCGCCGAGGCGTTCGTCATCTCGCGTGGCGCAAAGCGCGAGGCCGAGGTCGTCGTCGTCACCATTCGCGACGGCGACGTGCAGGGACGCGGCGAGGCGGTGCCGTACGCGCGCTATGGCGAGAGCGTCGAAGTCGTCGTGCGCGCCATCGCCGCCTGGCGCCCGCACCGCGACCGGCAGCGCCTGATGGCCGAGATGCCGGCCGGCGCGGCCCGCAACGCCATCGATTGCGCGCTGTGGGATCTGGAGGCCAAGGCCGCGCATACGAGCGCGGCCGCTCTCGCCCGCTGCGCCGTGCCCGCGGCTGTACTCACCTGCGCCACCTTGAGTCTCGCCGCACCCGACGCGATGGCGGCCAAGGCGCGCTCCCTCGACCGGCTGGCGTTGCTCAAGCTCAAGCTCGGCGGTGAGGGCGACGGCGAGCGCATGCGCGCGGTGCGCGCGGCCCGGCCGGACGCGCGTCTCGTCGCCGACGCCAACGAGGCCTGGCGCGCGGAGGATCTCGCGGCGCTGCTCGCGATCGCCGCCGAGACCCGCGTCGAGCTCGTCGAGCAGCCGCTGCCGGCCGGCCGCGACGAGGCGCTCGCGCACCTGCCGCGCCCGGTGCCGGTCTGCGCCGACGAAAGCGTGCACACGCTCGACGATCTCGCCGCGCTCGTCGGCCGCTACGACGCGGTCAACATCAAACTCGACAAGGCCGGCGGCCTGACGCACGCATTCGCGCTCGCTGCCGAGGCGCGCCGGCTCGGGCTCCGGATCATGGTCGGCTCGATGGTTGCGACCTCGCTCGCCATGGCGCCGGCGATGCTGCTCGCTGGGGAGGCCGACTGGGTCGATCTCGACAGTCCGCTGCTGCTCGCCCGCGACCGCGCACACGGCCTCGCCGTCACCGACGGCTGGCTTTCCCCACCGATGCCCGCGCTGTGGGGCTGAATGGAGGACGACCCCCGAGGGTTCAGGCCTGCAGCGGCGGCGTCGCGGCGGGACGGGCGAGACGCCACAGCATGACGCCGGCCACCGTGCCGGCCAGCGCCTGCGCCGCCATTGCCAGATAGGCGTGCCCTGCATAGTGCGCATAGAGCGGCCCCGCGGCGAGCGTCGCCGCGCCCATCGCCACGCCCGCCGCCACCGTCGCATAGAGCGCCTGGCCCGTGCCGGCCGCCTGCTGCGGCACCGCCTTGGCGATGAAGTGGATCGCGCCGAGGTGCGCGGCGCCATAGCTCAGCGCATGCAGCAGCTGCAGCCCGACCAGCGCGGCGAGCGGAGGGTCGAGGCTCATCGCCGCCCAGCGCAGCGTTGCCGCCGCCCCGCCGGCGATCATCAGCTCGATGGCACCGACGCGGGCGAGGATCGCGCGTGAGTAAGCGAAAACTCCTACCTCTGCCAGCACGCCGATCGTCCACAACAGGCCGACCCAGGTGCCGGAGATGCCGAGCGAGCGCCAGTGCAAGACACCGAACGCATAGAACAACGCATGTGCGCCCTGCACCGCACCGACCGCGGCGAGAAACACCAGGAAGTCCGCGCGCCCGGCGAGACGACGGACGACCGCGAGACGACTCTGTGCGGGCTCGGAGCGCTCGCTCGCCGGGGACTCCTCCGGCACCTTCGGCAGTTCCGGCAACGCCAGCGCAGCGAGCATGGTCGCGGCCGTACCGGCGATGATCAGCCAAACCCCGACCGAGGCGCCGAGCGCATCGACCAGCATGCCGCCACCGAAACTGGCGACGATGAACGTCAGCGAGCCCCACAGCCGCATCCGCCCGTAGTCGAGCCCGCCGACGCGCACCCCGGCCACCGCAATGGTCTCGGTCAGCGGCATGATCGTCGTCGTCGCCAGCGTCATCGCCAGCACCGCTGCCATGATCGGCCAGAAGCCGTGCGACTGGCTGAGCACCAGCGCCATGGCGAGCGCGAGCACCGCGAGCCCGATCACCGTTCGGCGATGAGCCTGATAGCGATCCGCCCCATAGGCGACGAGCGGCGTCACCGCGAGGCGGACGAAGAACGGCGCCGCCGTGACCAGCGCGATCTCGCCGGCCGAAAGGCCGCGCCAGTCGAGCCAGACCGGAAGATAGGGCACGTGAACGCCGTAGACGAGGAACAAGGCACCGTAGAAGCCCCCGAGGCGGGCCGCGAATCGGGTCATCGCCGGCCCCGCTCCGCGGCGCCCTCGCGCCCGGTCAATGTCTTGATGATCCCTGCGGACATCGGCCCAAGTGATCCCCCTGCCACACTCGAATCGCGTATCAATTGGCCGACTGACTCACAAGGCCGGACCAGCGAGATGCCCAAATCCTCGACGCGCGCCTCCTTCGACACCGAGCAGGAATACCGCGCCATCGAGGCGACGCTGCTGGAGACCGCACGCGGCCGGTGGTTCCTGACCGAGCACAGCCGGCGCGCGCGCCGGCTGGATAACGCCGTGCTCGAGGATGCCCTCACGCGCCTGCAAGGCTCCCTGCTCCAGCCACCGCCCCTGCTTCGCAAGCTGCGCCAGGATGTGGAGGATCTGGCGGAGGCACTTGCCGAGGCGCGCGCCACGCTGACCCAGCCGCCCGCGGCCCGCGCGAGCCACGGTGCCACCCGTCCCGGGGGCTCTTCGGCGACAGCGACTGCGACGCCGGTGCAGGAGATCCTGAAGGCGGCCGAGACCATGCACGAGCTGGCCTGGTCGCTGCAAGCCAACGACACCGACGCCAAGGCGTGCGAAGGCATTGCCCGGCAGGCCTCGCAGATCTACGCCATGAGCCGCCGGCAGGCCCTCGAGTCCGAGCGGGTGGTCGATCTGTCGCGCGCGCTCGAGGGGATCGGTGCCCGCGTCACGGCTATCCTCGATACCATCGCCGCTGAGCTCGCCGTCGACGCCGAGGCCAAGCCGGTGCACGAAGGCATCGCCGCCGAGCTCGCCTGAGCCGGTCCGCCGCCGTAGCGCGTCGCGCGCCTCGCACCCGCTCATGGCTCGGCCAGCAGCCGGCATAGCTCCCCGGCATCGATGTTTCCGCCCGAGATCACCACGGCGACGGTACGCCTTTCGAGGACATACCGGCCGACGAGAATCGCCGCCAGCGCCGCGGCACCACCTGGCTCGACGACCTGCTTCAGCTCGGCGAACGCGAACCGCACTCCTGCAGCCAGCTCCGCATCGCTGACAGCGACGCCCCGCGCGACGAGTCGCGCCGCGATCTCGAACGTGATCCGCCCCGGCTCGACGGCCATCAACGCATCGGCGATCGAGCCCGAGGCCGCGCTGTTGGCGAGCCGGCGGCCGGCCGCGAGCGAGCGGGCGAAATCGTCGAAGCCTTCGGGCTCCACCGTGACGACCTCGCACGCCGGGAGGGCTTCCTTCACCGCCAGTGCGATGCCTGCACTGAGGCCGCCACCCGAGCACGGGACCAGCACCGCGTCGAGGCGCGCGCCTATCGCCTCGGCCTGGCGCACGATCTCGAGCCCGACCGTCCCCTGCCCAGCTATGACCAGCGGGTCGTCGTAAGGGTGGATGAACGCGGCACGATGCTCGCGCGCGAGCGCCCTCGCGATCGCCTCGCGGTCCTCGCGGACGCGGTCATAGGGAACCACCTCGCCACCGAAAGCGCGCGTGCGCGCGACCTTCACCGCCGGCGCATCCGAGGGCATCACGATGCGCGAGGCGTGACCGAGCAGAGCCGCCGCCGCCGCCACGCCCTGCGCATGATTGCCGGACGAGCAGGCGACAACCCCGCCGGGAAACGCGTCGCGGTCCACCTGCGAGATGCAGTTGTAGGCGCCGCGGAACTTGAACGCACCGACACGCTGGAGGTTCTCGAGCTTCAAGAGCACGCGGCCGCCGCCACGCGCGTCGAGCGCCGGGCTGGCGACGAGCGGCGTCTCGACCGCGAGCCCGGACAGACGCCGGGCCGCCGCATGCACGTCGTCGACGGTGGGGAGGCGGTCGGACATGGCTTCGAGCAGCTGGGGTCCACCGGCGCTTCACGGCAGCACTGCGCCGAATGGGCGGGGCGCAGTCGCGCCTCTATAGCACGAACGAGGCGGCCGCCGATCGGGGCGATGGCGGCCGTCGGATGATGGACCCGGTTGCCCAAGCTACCACTTGGTCTTGAGACTGACGGCGAGAATGTCGGTCGACGCCTCGACGTTGCCGGTGAGCGGAATTCCGGCCAGAGTGGTGCGGGTGAAATCGCCGTCCTCGATGAAGATATGGGTGTAGGCGAGATCGGCCGTCATGCTCGGCGTGATCTGCACCGTGGCGCCGAGGCTCAGCCAGATGCGATCATTGTCGGGGATGGCGACGAAACGCTTGTCGGGACTGTCGACCGGCGAGATCTCGTAGGCGATACCGGCGCGCAGCGTACCGAGACTCGGCAGATCGTACTCGCCGCCGAGCGAAAAGAACCAGCCGTCCTCCCAGTTTGCGGGGATCGTGGCGATCGTCGCGCCCGGCAAAGCCAAACCAAGCACCGTCGGACCGATTCCCTTGGACACGACGCGCAGCTCCTCGAACCGCGACCAGTGCGACCATTCGACGGTGCCGAGCAGGCGCATGTTGGGCGCGATGGACTGCCGCATCGACAGGGTGACGATATCGGGCAGCTCGATGTCGACCTCGGCGTCGGTCTGTAGGCTGGCTCCGCCCGGCAGGCCGATGGTGTAGAACGTGCCGTCGAGGTTCTGCGTCAGCTGCGAGCGATAGCCGAGACCGATGCTGGTGCCGGCCGCCGGCTGCAACAGGATGCCGGCAGTGCCGCCGAACGCGAAGCCGTCGCCCTCGAAGCCGGTCGTCGGACCGGTCGGCAGACCGGTGGCGAACTTGAGCTCACCGTCGCCGTATTGGAGCTGCGCGCCGGCGCCGATGATGACGCCCGGCGCGATCTTGTAGCCGAGCGTCGGCGCCGCGTTGAAGGTCAGCAGCCTGGTCGTGCGGCCAAGCACCGATCCGAGGTAGGTCGCGCTCTGCGGCTCGGTGACGAGCCCGAATGGCGAGTTGACGCTGAGCCCGACGAACGTCTGCTCGTTGAGTTGATAGGACCAGTAGCTGGCGCCGACGATCGCCGGCGAGGCGATGTCGCCGCTCGACGGGTTGCCGACCAGGAAGCCGGGCAGGCCGGCGAAGGTCTCCACCTCGACCTCGGCGCGCGGCATGATCACCGCGTAGTGCGACTCGGAGTTGAAGCCGGGGCCGGACTTGACCGCTACCGCCGCGGGGTTCCAGTACATGGAGCTGAGATCGTAGCCCGCCGCCGAGCCGGCGAACGACGCGCCCTGGCTGGAGGCCGACTGCTCGCGCAGCGCGAACCCGCCCGCAAGCGCTTGCCCGCCGCACGCCAGCAGCGCCGAGGCGGCGATCGACAGCCCGAGCAAGCCCTTGTTCGAAACCAGATGATTGGCCATGTCGCCCCTCGAAAGGCCCCTGATACGCCGCGCGAAGCTGCGGCAACGATGGAGATCGAGTGTACCCGAGCGCGAATCGAAGCGGAACGCGCTGATCCGTGGGCGCGGCACTTGAATGGCGTTTGCCCGGCGCATGTGACGAAACCGCAACGCGAGCGAGGCCTTATGCCTCGTCCACGAAAAAAGCCGGTCCGGATGACCGGACCGGCTCTTCAGCCGAGCCGAGCTGCGTCCCTGAACGCGCTCGACTCCTCCCCCCGAAGCTCTCAGCGACTCCACCGGGCCACCGCAATCTGAACGAAAGTTGCCAGCGCACCCGGACGCGTGCAAGCTATGAGGTGCACGCGGAGTCGAAATCCACGCACACCGATGCGGTCGTGCCACACCGCGCCGGCCTCAGCACTTGCCGAGCCCGATCGCGATGCGCGTGATGTCGAACCCGTTCGGCGCGATATTGATCGACTGCTTGCAGGGTGATGTCGCAACCGCCATCGCGGCAGCGAAGTCCGCGCCTTGGATCGACAGGTTGAAGCCGCTCCCAGTCATGCGCCCCGACACCGAGCCAGACGCCGAGTACGTACGCTCCTCCCAACTCCCGGTGACCCGGCCACTGGACAGACTGAGCTTCGCGACCGCGTCGATCTTGTAGGAGGCGCTAGCGCAGCGCAGGTTCTGCTGCAGGCCGCCGCCGCTGTCGTCGACCTGATAGGTGGCAACGCACTTCACCTGCTCGGCGGTGCCGTTGGCGAGCTTGACCGAGCCCCAGCCCGACCAGCGCCCGGCCAGCTCGGCGACCGGATTGGCGAGAGCGGGAGCCGCGATCGCGGGGCCGGCTGCCAGCCCGATCACCAGGGCCGACGATCGCATGAAGGCAAAGACATCCATCGAAATTCCCCGATCTGGCCCGCGCGGCGACCGGCGCGGCGCGAATCTCCCACAAAGTGTTGAGGGCAGCCTGCCAACACGGCAAGCCCCGCGGGGGCGTTCGATCAGGACCTGTGGCATCGGAGCAAGTCTCGGATCGGCACAAACGCTCCCGCCGTACGGAGCTCACACCGGCGGGCCGCACCGCTTGACGTGATAGAGGTGGTCGAGTGGACCCGCACCAGAGCCGATGCCGAGACCCGCACCGGCGGCCAGCGCCTCCCACAGGTAGCGCTTCCCCCGCGTCACGGCCTCCGCCAGCGGCACCCCTATGGCGAGCAGCGCCGTGATCGCCGCGGCCAGCGTGCAGCCCGTGCCGTGGGTGTTGCGCGTGGCGAGCCACGGCAGTGCGATCGCCGACGCCCCTTCCCTCGTCGCCAGCACGTCGATCGCCTCGCCGAAGTGGCCGTGACCGCCTTTGACCAGCACGGCCCTTGCACCGAGCGCGAGCAAGGCCTGCGCCTGCTCGCGCTGCGCCGCCGTGTCGGTGGCGATCGGCCGACCGAGCAGGCGCGCCGCCTCGGCGAGGTTGGGTGTCACGAGCGTCGCCAGCGGGATCAGCCGCGCGCGGATCGCATCGACCGCATCGTCGTCGAGGAGCGGATCGCCGCTCGACGCCACCATCACCGGATCCACCACCAGCGGCGCGAGCTTGTGCTCGGCGACCGCCTCGGCCACAGCGAGCACATTGGCGCGGCTCGCCAGCATGCCGGTCTTGGTCGCGGTGACGTGGAGATCTGTCGCCACCGCGCGGATCTGTGCGGCGATGAAGTCGGGCGGCACCGCCATCACGGCATTGACGCCCTGCGTATTCTGCGCGGTCAGCGCCGTGATCACGCTCGCGCCATAGACGCCGAGCGCCGAGAACGTCTTGAGGTCGGCCTGGATGCCGGCGCCGCCGGAGCTGTCGGAGCCGGCGATGGTCAGAGCGATGGGTGTGATCATGCTCACGGGGGATCGGCGTCGCTCCCCCTCTCGCGCCTGGGGAGAGGGTCGGGTGAGGGGGCCTGTTGTTGCCGCCGATGTCGAAAGGCCCCCTCATCCGGCCTTCGGCCACCTTCTCCGGGCGGGGAGAAGGAATTACTGCCCGGAGCCTTTGCGCATGACCTCGCGCTGAAGGCTGTCGGGCGTCACCGCATCCTCGATCTGAGTGAGCACGGGGAACGTCTCGATTAGCCACTGCCCAAACGCGTTCATGGAGCCGCCCGTCAACGTCATTCCGCCGACCAAGACCAGCACGCCGATTGCAGCAACCGAGCGCGGCGAGGCCAGCATGGCCACCGCCCCAACGAGCACGAGCAGCAGTCCGAGCCAGACGGCGTGCGGAGTGAGCGTGGGAAAGGCCGACAAGAACGATCCGCGCACATCCGCGAGGAGCTGCCCAAGGAACAGCAACCCCGTCAGCACCAGGATCAGGCCCATGATCTTCTCCATCGTGCCGAGATGGCGGCGGAAGCGATGCATGAAGGACAGGAACGGGCGGATCGCCACCGCCGCCAGGATGAACGGGATGCCGAGCCCGAGCGAGTAGGCGAGCAGCAGCTTGACGCCGGCGGCGAGGCTCGCCTCGTTGGCGGCGAGCGCCAGCACCACGGCCAGGATCGGGCCGACGCAAGGGGTCCAGCCGAACGCGAACGCGAGTCCGATGACATAGGCGCCGAGGAGCGTCGCGCCGGGCATGTCGGCCTGATAGCGCGCCTCCGAGTAGAGCAGCGGGATCTTCAGGATCCCAAGGAAGTGCAGCCCGAACAGGATGATCACCACGCCGGCGACCATCGCCAGCTCGCTCTTGTAGGTCTGAATCAGCTGGCCGAACACGCTGGCGCCGGCGCCGAGCCCCACGAACACGGTGGTGAAGCCGAGCACGAACACGATCGAGGTCGTGACCACGCGCCGCCAGACCCGGGAATCGACGCCGCTCTCGGCCGTCATCTGGTCGATCGTCGTGCCGCCGAGATAGCCGAGATAGGGCGGCACCAGCGGCAGCACGCACGGAGAGAGGAAGCTCGCCAGCCCTGCGAGGGCTACCCCGAGATAGATTTGCAGATCACCAAGCATCTCAGCTCCGCCTCTGGTGGCACCGCCGTCCTGCTGTCGACGGGCGCACGGGGGCGCGCGACGTCGCAGGCAGCACATGAGCTGGCGATAGTCCGGCGTGTCCGCGCCCGCAAATCACATCGCCGTCACATGCCGACGACCTTCACGGTCTCGTTCTTCGGCAGGTTGATGACCTTTTTCTTGGCGATGTACTTCTCGACCAGCTCGTATACCGGCGGGCCCTCTGTGCCCTGGTTGACGCTCGCCCAGCCGGCCATGACGTACTTTCTGTCGGCCTCCAGCGCCTTGCCGGTCTTGCTGATGGTGATGTCGTTGATGCGCGCGCCCTTCTCGGCCTTCGGCGCGCACGTGTAACTGATGCCGCCGACCCGGACCATGTCGCCGCCTTGCTGGTAGAACGGGTCTTTGTGGAACAGGTTGTCGCAGACGTCCTCCATGATCTCCTTGATCTGGGCGCCGGTGAACTCCAGCCGATAGACGTTCGGATAGGTCATGCCCGTCTGGGTGTAGAGATCGTCGATGGTGATGTCCTGGCCGGGCAGCAGCGTGGTGCCCCAGCGGAACCCGGGCGAGAGCGAGATCTCCGCGTCGCGTTCCTCGATCAGCGCCTGGCAGATGAGGTCGTCCCAGCTGCCGTTGAAGTTGCCGCGGCGGTAGAGCAACCCCTCGGTCTTGCCGATCACGCGGCTCACCTCGGCCTCGAAGGGCTTCCTCACCTCGGCGATCTTGGCCGCCATCTCCTTGTCCGGCGTGATCGCGTCGGAGAATACCGGGATCAAATGCGAGTTGTAGTCGACCACCTGCCCGCCCTTCACCTCGAGATCGATGCGGCCGAGGTATTTGCCGTGCGACCCCGACGACAGGATCAGCGTCTTCTCGATCTTGAGGGCGACGGGAATCGCATCGTGGGTGTGGCCGGTCAGGATCACGTCGATGCCCTTGACCACCCGGGCGAGCTTCTGGTCGACGTCGCAGCCGTTGTGCGAGAGCAGCACCACCAGCTGCGCGCCCTTGGCTCGCGCCTCGTCGACGTGCTTCTGCACCCGCTCGGGACGGATGCCGAAACTCCACTTCGGGATCATCCAGCGCGGGTTGGCGATCGGCGTGTAGGGGAACGCCTGGCCGATCACCGCGACCTTGATGCCGCCCTTGTCGAACATCGCCGTGCTCTCGAACACCGGCTCCTCGAACTCGTTGTCGAGCACGTTGCCGCCGAGGAAGGGATAGCCGAGGCCGGCGATCATCTCCTTGACGCGCGCTTCCCCGAGCGTGAACTCCCAATGACCGACCATCGCGTCGGGCTTCAAGAGCTTCATGCAGTCGACCATGTCCTGGCCGTTGGTCTTCAGCGCCGTATACGAGCCCTGCCAGGTGTCGCCACCGTCGAGAAACAGCACCTTGTCGTCGCCGCGCTCGGCACGGATCGCCTTGACCAGGGTCGCGATGCGGTCGAGGCCGCCGAGCCGGCCATAAGCCCTGGCGAGATCGACGTAGTCGACCATGGTGTGGGCGTAGGCGAGCGCGCTGCCGCGCTCGATCTTGAAGTGCTTCAGGAAGTCCTCGCCGACGAGGTGCGGGGGAATGCCCTCGAACGCGCCGACGCCGAAGTTCTCCGACGGCGGGCGGAAGTAGAGCGGCTTCAGCTGCGCGTGGATGTCGGTCAGGTGCAAGAGCGTCACCTGCCCCTTGGCATCGAATTTGAGAAGATCCTTCTCGGTGAGCTTCTGCTGCGCGGCGAGGCGCGTCAGACCACCCGAGAAGCCGGTGACGGCGGCGGTGGCGGCGGCGAGCTCGATGAACTGGCGGCGGGACAGCATGGCGCGGGCACTCCCTGGCGGCGATGAATCCGGAGCGTTGTTGGCGAAACGGGCGGCGCCGTGGCGCCGCCCGTGACTGCGATCAGACGCGATCCCAGAGCGCCACCATTACTTGTTGACGGGCGATTCCGGATCCATCAGCAGTGCGACGATATTCTTGATCTGGTCGATGGTGAGGATCCCGTTCGAGCCGAATCTCGGCATGTTGGTGCACGGGTGGGCGACATGCGGATTGTAGATCTTCTCGTAGAGCGCCTTGGTCGCCTCGGCCGAGAAGTCCCGCTGCTTGCCGTAGTGGCGCAGCGGCGGTCCGATGGTCCCGTAGCTGAGCTCGGCCTGGCTCAGCTGATGGCAGGCGTAGCAGTTGCCACCGTTGGGGTTCTTCGGCGGATAATCGGTGAAGCGCATGCCGTAGCCGGACTGTGCGAGCTTCTCGCCCGCCTTCCAGTCCCCCATCAGCTTGCCGTCCTCGGGATACTTGATGGTCGCCTTCTCGCGCATCTCGATGGCCTTGAACTGCTCCTTCGACGGGTTGTTGCGGGTGGCCGAGCACACTTTCATCGTCTCATCCTGATCGAGACGCTTCTTCCACTCGTCGTTGGAGTTGGGCCAGCCGGTCTTGAGTGTGGCTTCCACCTTGGCGGCATCCACCGCCGCCGAGGTGTCGGCCAGCGTCGTCAAACCGGCGATAGCCAGAGCGGCAGCGACCGCGACAGAGATCTTGCGCATGGTGTTCTCTCCTCGGGTCTAGCGCTTCAGGCCGGGGGCTGCGATATCGCCGCCCTTGGCATTGTTCACCATGTAGGCTGTCAACGCGATGCTGACGTCGGACCCGAAATCGAGCTTGTCGATCCGCATCTGCCAGTAGCAGTCCAGCAGGCGGTGCTGCATCGTCATGACGTGGGTGTTGGAGATGCGATAGGCGGGCCACTCGCCGACCACGCGCTTGGCCTCGGCCGGCGCCGACAGCGACGGCAGGCCCTGCAGGCGGATGCGCTTGCCGGGGTCCATGTGGCAGGTCGCACAGGCGAAGTCGAACGGCCCTTGGCGGCGGAAGAACAGCGCCTCACCGACCTCGACCGCCTCCTTCTCCTTGGGATGCGAGACGGGCGCGTTGAACTTCTTGCCATCCGACTTGCTGGCGACATAGGTCGCGATCGCGCCGACGTCCTTGACCGGGGCGCCGCCACCGGGATGCGGCTTCTTCTTGAACTCCGCGGCGTTGAAGCCCTGCAACTTCTCCATGCACCACAGGATGCGCGTCTCGGCGTCCATCACCCGATCGACGTCCTTGAAGTAGCGCGGCAGCTCGGCGAACGCGCCATCGACGACGCCCGGCCCCTTGCCCAGATCGCACTTCTCGAGCGAGACCTTGGCCTCTCCCTTCGGCGCCTTCCACAACGCCTCGCCGCGGTCCGCGTCGAGCAGACCCGGGTTGGCAAACGGATCCGCCTTCAACATGGCGCGGAACTTCTCGAGCTCCTTCTCGGTCTGATCCTGAGCCACGGCACGATCGCTGACCGGCGTCAGCGAGGCGGCGGCGACAAGGCCCAGCGCAAGCGCGCCGAGCATGCGTCCAATAGCCATTCGCTTCACTCCCCTTCTCCTGCTCGAAGCAACCTGCCCGCGCGGGCACACGGCCGTGGCGGCAGCTTTGTTGCGAGGCTTTCGGGCATGAAAAGGAGTTCGCGCCGCAGACACGGCACAAGCGCTTCCCTCCCATCGGCCACCGGGGCCTCGATTATGGTTCGTTGGTGCGGGTGGTGAGCCCCCACGAAGTATCAGACTATCACACTATTTGCGGAGAACCACTCTGGCAAGCGCGGATCGCACGCGCCGGGCCAGAATCACTGCTGCAGCGCGGCAAGACCGGCGGGCAGTGCCGCGAAGCCGCGCACGATCATATCGGCGCCGAGCTCAGTGACATCGCCGTGGCTGTAGCCGTGGGCGAGCAGGATCACAGGCAGGCCGGCGGAGCGTGCCGCGCCGACGTCGGCGGCGCTGTCACCGACCATGACGGCGTCGGCAGCGGTGACGCCGAGATCGGCGAGTGCAATGGCGAGCATGTCGGGGGCCGGCTTCAGCGCGCGGCCCGGCAGGCTGCCGACGATGCTCGTCAGCAGCGGCGCCAGGCCGAGCTCGGCCAGCATCGCGCGCGAGATGTCGTCGGGCTTGTTGGTGACCACGGCGAGCTTGCGCCCCTGCTCGGCCAGTTGGGCCAACGCCGCGCCCGCATCGGGGAACAGCGGCGAATGCCGGCACGGCGCCGCACGATAGACGACGAGGAACTCCGCGAGCAGCGCGTCGATCAGACCGGGCTCGTCGCCGATACCGAGCCGCGTTGTCGCCCGCTCGATCAGCCGCCGGACGCCGCCGCCGACCATGTCGGCGACAGTCGCCGTCTCGAACGCGCCGAGCTTGCGCGCAGCGAGCACGTCGTTGAGCGCGGCAGCGATCCCGCCGACACTGTCGACCAGAGTGCCGTCGAGATCGAACAGGACCGCGCGCCCGTTGTGATTCATGCGGCCTTGCTCATCAACGCCACCACACCCGGCAGCTCCCGGCCCTCGAGCCACTCGAGGAAGGCGCCACCGGCCGTCGACACGTAGGTGAAGTCGTCGGTCACGCCGGCCGCATTGAGCGCCGCGACCGTGTCGCCGCCGCCGGCCACAGAGACCAGCTGGCCAGCCTTGGTGAGACGCGCCGCCTCGCGCGCGAGCGCAAAAGTGCCGGTGCCGAACGGCGCGATCTCGAAAGCGCCCATCGGTCCGTTCCACAACAGCGTGCGGCACGAGCCGAGCACGCCGACGAGGTGGGCGACCGACTTCGGACCGACGTCGAGGATCATCTGGTCGGCGGGCACGGCCGCGATGTCGACAGCTCTGGAGGCCGCACCTTCCTTGAACTCCCCGGCGACGATGCCGTCGACGGGAAGCAGGATCTCGCAGCCCGCCGCGGTGGCCTTGGCCATGATCTCGCGTGCCGTCGCGGCGAGATCGGGCTCGGCCAGCGACTTGCCGATCGCCACGCCCTGCGCCAGCAGGAACGTGTTGGCCATGCCGCCGCCGATGATCAGCTTGTCGACCTTGGCGACGAGGTTGGTCAGGATCGGGATCTTGGTCGACACCTTGGCGCCGCCGACGACGGCCGCAGTCGGCCGCTTGGGCACCTCGAGCGCCGCCGTCAGCGCGTTGATCTCCGCCTGCATCGTCGGACCCGCATAGGACGGCAGGATGTGCGTGATCCCCTCGACGGAGGCATGCGCGCGGTGCGCGCTGGAGAACGCCTCGCCGACGAACACGTCACCCATCCGCGCCAGCGTCCTGGCGAAATCGGGATCGTTCTTCTCCTCGCCCTTGTGGAAGCGCAGGTTCTCGAGCACTGCCACCTCGCCGGCAGCCATCGCAGCCACCGCCGCCTCGGCCTCGGCGCCGACGCAATCGGGCACGAAGCGCACGGCACGGCCGAGCACGGCGGCGAGCTTGTCGGCGACCGGCTTCAGGGTGAACTCGGGATCGGGCCCACCTTTCGGGCGGCCGAAGTGCGACATCAGCACGACCTTGGCCCCCTTGCCGGCCAGATCCTCGATGCAGGGCGCGAGCCGCTCGATGCGCGTCGCGTCCGTCACCTTGCCGTTCTTGACCGGCACGTTGAGATCGGCGCGCACCAGCACGCGCTTGCCTTTGACGTCGACGCCGTCGATCGTTCTGAGCTTGCCGATTGCCATTGAGGATGCCCCTCGCCTGAGCCTGAGACGTGCCGGAACTTGGTGCTGCGCTTAGCCGGAGCGGCCTCGGCGCGCAAGGTGATACGGCGGCGCAAGAGCCGGCCTAAATCGATCGTTAAGGGGCCGGCTCAATCGACGTCGCTCGCTCAGCTCGACGTCGCGAGCGAGCGCGCCACCTCGACGATGCGATCGGCCGTGATCCCGAAGTGCTTGTAGACGTCGGCGATCGGCGCCGAGGCGCCGAAGTCGCTCATGCCGACGAAGCTGTCGGACGGGCGCAGCCATTCCGACCAGCCCTGCGCCACCGCCGCCTCGATGCCGACGCGTGGCGCGGCGCCGAGCACCTCTTCGCGGTAGGCCGCGTCCTGGCGCCGGAACAGCTCGAAGCTCGGCATCGACACCACCGCCGCGGCGACACCCGCCGCCTCGAGCTTGGCCGCCGCCTCGGCCGCGAGGCCGACCTCGGAGCCGGTCGCGATCAGCGTCACCGCGCGCTTGCCGCCCTTCGGCTCGGAGATAACATAGGCACCTTTCGCCGATAGGTTGCCGCCCGCCGCGGTGCCGCGCAGATTGGTCGGCACCGCCTGGCGGGTCAGTGCGAGGATCGAAGGCGTCTCGGTCGCGCCGAGCGCAAGCTCCCAGCACTCCGCGGTCTCGACCGCGTCCGCAGGGCGCATCACCAGCACGTTGGGGATCGCCCTGAGGCTCGCCAGATGCTCGACCGGCTGATGGGTCGGGCCGTCCTCGCCGAGGCCGATCGAATCGTGCGTCATCACATAGACGACGCGCTGGCGCATCAGCGCCGAGAGGCGGATCGACGGCCGGCAGTAGTCGGCGAACACCAGGAACGTGCCGCCGTAGGGAATGATGCCGCCGTGCAGGGCCATGCCGTTCATGGCCGCGGCCATGCCGTGCTCGCGCACGCCGTAGTGAATGTAGTTGCCGGAGAAGCTGCCGGGCGCCACCGACGTGTGGTGCTTGGTGCGTGTGCCGTTGGAGCCGGTGAGATCGGCCGAGCCGCCGATGAGCTCCGGCACGGCCGGCACCAGCTTCTCGAGCGTCAGCTGCGACCACACACGGGTCGCGCGCTTGGCGGTGTCGGCGATGAATGCGGCCTTGGCCTCGGCGATCGCCGCCGCCACCGCCGCCTCGCGACCGGCTGCCGCCGGGCTCGCCAGCAGCGCCTTCTTGGCCGCATCGGCCTTGGCGAAGCGCCCCTTCCACTCGGCGTGGGCCTTGGCGCCGCGGCTTCCGGCGGCACGCCATGCGGCGAGCACGTCGGCCGGAATCACAAACGGCTCGTGCGGCCAACCGAGCTTCTCGCGCGCACCCTTGATCTCCTCGGCGCCGAGCGGCTCGCCGTGGGTCGACGACTTGCCGGCCTTGGTCGGCGCGCCGTAGCCGATCACGGTCTTGCAGGCAATCAGCCACGGCTTGGAGCCGTCGGCCTTGGCCCTGGCGATGGCGCCGGCAATGGCGCTGGCATCGTGGCCGTCGATGCGCATCGTATTCCAGCCCGAGGCGGTGAAGCGAGCGAGCTGGTCGTCCGAAACGGCGAGGCTCGTCGCGCCGTCGATCGAGATCGCGTTGTCGTCGAAGAACACGATCAGCTTGCCGAGGCCCAAATGGCCGGCGAGCGAGATCGCCTCGTGGCTGATGCCCTCCATCAGGCAGCCGTCGCCGGCGATCGCGTAGGTATAGTGGTCGACGAGATCGGCGCCGAGGCGCGCCGCCAGCAGCCGCTCGGCCAGCGCCATGCCGACCGCGTTGGCGATGCCCTGCCCGAGCGGACCGGTGGTGGTCTCGATGCCGGGCGCGTGGCCGTACTCTGGATGGCCGGCGGTCATCGAGCCGAGCTGGCGGAAGCGCTTCAGCTGCTCCATGTCCATGCCTGGATAGCCGGTGAGGTGCAGCAGCGCGTAAAGCAGCATCGAGCCGTGTCCGGCCGACAGCACGAAGCGATCGCGGTTGGCCCAGTTGGGATCGGCGGGATCGAAATTCAGCGTGTCGCGGAACAGAACCGTCGCCACATCGGCCATGCCCATTGGCATGCCAGGATGGCCCGACTTCGCCTTCTCGACCGCATCCATGGCGAGCGCGCGGATGGCATTGGCCATATCTTTGTGCGCAACCGCCCCGGCAGTTGCGCCCGCCCTCTGCGCCTCACCCATGCTGTCCTCCCAGTTGCTCGTTGGCCCGGCGACAATTCCGGCCGGAAAGCATTAGAGAGGGGAATTGGCGACGTCTACCGTACGTGCTGCCGCACCTTCACTGCGTGGCATACAGAAGGGCCGCGACCTCCGCCGCCGTCGGCAGCCCAGCGCGCGCGCCGAGACGCCGGCACTTCAATGCCGCCACGGCGGCGGCGAAGCGCGCGCACTCCGCCTCGTCGCGTCCCTCGGCGAGGGCGAGCGCGTAGGCGCCGTGGAAGGCGTCGCCCGCTCCCGTCGTATCGACCACCTGCACCGGAAAGGCGCGCTGCCGACCGCTGCCGTTCGCGCCGAGCCACGTGTAGCCCTCGCCGCCCCTGGTCACGCCAGCATGCCGCGGCCCGAGCGCCCGGACGATCGCGAGCCGCGCGAGATCGTCACCCGGTCCGGCCAGCTCGTCGAGCGCCGCCGCGGAGAGGATCGCATAGTCGGCGAGCGCGATCTGGACGCGAAGGTCGCCACCGCCCCCCGGATCGGCATCGAGCACGGTCGCCACGCCGGCGGCGCGCGCCCGTGCGAACGCGAGCCGCGTCGCCTCCAGCCAACGACCGTCGGAGAGGACGACGCTCGCTGCGTCGATCCGCGCGATCGGCAGCCACCCGGCGTCCATCGACATCGCGTGATCGCGCTCGCCGACGATCAGCCGCTCGCCGCGGGCATCGACGATCACTGCGGCGGTCGACGAGCGCCGGCCGGGGAAGGCGCGCACATGGGTCGTGTCGACCCGATCGGCCTCGAGAGAGGCACGAATGCTCTGACCTGCGGCGTCCTCGCCGATCCGGCTCCACAGTTCGACCAATCCGCCGAGCCGGCCGATCGCTGCGGCCGCGTTGGCCGCCATGCCGCCGCCGGCATCGACGTGCTCGAGCGCGCGCACCTTGCCTGGGGCCGGCGGCAGGCTCTCGATCCGGTAGACATGGTCGAGCGCCGCATGGCCGATGACGACGATCGGCCTCACGCGGCCGTCTCCTTCCGCTTTCCCGCCTCGACGCTGGCCTTGTTATCGGCGGCGGCCCGCTCGGCCGCGTCCTCAGCGAACAGCTGCGCCAAGGTCTCGGTGTCGGTGCGCGCCTTGGCCTGCAGCTTCTCCACGTCGCTGTAGAACTTGTAGTCGCTCTTGAGGCGGCGCTCGTCGTGCGCCTCGAACACCGCGACCAGCCGCTCGGCCTCCTTGTGCGGCGTGCCGAGCCCGATCAGCACCTGCCGCGTAATCTCCAGGGCCGAGAGGAACGTCTCGCGCTCGAACGTCGTGATGCCGAGGTCGAGCAGGCGCAATGCGTGATTGCGGTTGCGGGCACGGGCATAGATCGGCAGCTCGGGATAGGCGCTCTTGACGAACGCGGCGGTGCGCATCGACGCCTCGACGTCGTCGATCGCCAGCACCAGCGCGCGCGCCTTCTCCGCCTGCGCTGCAGCGAGGATCTCCGGTCGGCTGGCGTCGCCGTAGAACGCTTTCGCGCCGAATCCCTTCACCAGCTCGACCTGCTCGGCGTTGATGTCGAGCGCCGTGAATGCGATGCCCTTGGCGCGGAGCACGCGGGCGACGATCTGACCGAAGCGGCCGAAGCCCGCGATGATGACGTGATCCTCGGCGACCGGCAGCTGGTCGTAGGCCGCCAACGCCGGCGTCGCCAGTCCGGCGAGCCACTGCTCGACCGTCAACAGCAGCGGCGTCGCCGCCATGCTGAGCGTGACCACGACGAACAGCACCTCGCCGGTGGTTGCATCGAGCACGCCGCCCGACAGCCCGGCCCCGAACAGCAGGAACGCGAACTCGCCGCCCTGGCTGAGCGCCAGCCCGAGCCGGCGCGACGGCCGTCGCTCGAGCCCGTACCAGCGACCGAGCCCGTACAGCACCAGCGCCTTGATCGCCACCAGACCGGCCACGAACGCACCGATCTCGATCCAGTGCTCCTCGACCAGCCCGAGGTTCAAAGACATGCCGACGGCGGTGAAGAACAGGCCGAGCAGCAAGCCCTGGAACGGCTGGATGTCGGCCTCGAGCTGGTGGCGATAGGAGCTTTCGGCGAGCAGCGCCCCGGCGACGAACGCCCCGAGCGAGGCCGACAGCCCCGCCTGCTGCATGCCGATCGTCACCACCACTACGGTCAGCAGCGCAGCCGCCGTCATCGCCTCCTTGACCCGCGTCGCGGCCACCAGGCGAAACAGCCGGTCGAGCACGAAGTATCCGATCAGCACCACGCCGGCGATGGTCGCGAGCGCCTTGCCCGCCGCCGCCAGATCCATCCCCGGCGCCGAGGTCTTGCTTGCGATGGCGAACAGCGGCGCCAGCGCGATCAGCGGAATGGCGGCGAGGTCCTGGAACAGCAGCACCGCGAACGCCAGCCGGCCGTGCCGCGCCCTGAGCTCGCCGGTTTCCTCCAGCACCTGCAGCGCGAACGCGGTCGAGGACAGCGCCAGCGCCAGGCCGATGAACAGCGCCGTCTGCCAGGCCTCGCCGAGCACCAGCGTAATAACCGCCAGCGCCAGCGCGCTGAGCACCAGCTGCGCGCCGCCGAGGCCGAAGATGCTGGTCCGCATCGCCCACAGCCGCATCGGCTTCAGCTCGAGCCCGATCAGGAACAACAGCAGCACGACGCCGAATTCGGCGAAATGCAGGAACTCCTTGGCCTTGTAGTCGGAGAAGACGACGCCGAGGGCATAGGGGCCGAGCGCGATGCCGGCCACCAGATAGCCGAGCACAGTGCCGATCCCGAGCCAGCGAGCCAGCACCGGCGCCAAGGCCAGCGCGGCCAGCAGGGCCGCCAGATCGGCCAGCGTCACGTATGGCATCGGCTCCGTCCTCCCAATGTTTCCCGACCTCCGTCAGGCCGACCCTCGCTGCCGCGCGCCCGACAGATCCGATCCCACGGCTCTGGCGTAGTGATGGCGTATGCAGCGAGGGTCCATTATGGTTCAATCGATGGACATCCAAACGTGAAGCCCGACCGCACGATTCGCCAACACCACACGAGCCGCAGCAATGGCCGACCTCGCAAGACGCGTCGCGACAGCGGCCGACGCCGAGGCCCCCGGCCACCTTTTGAAACCTGGGCGCCGCGCGTCAAATCCTACATGATGCGCCAGGGCGCGGCTGTGGCCACCGCCGAGGAGCCGGTGCAGGAGACCAAGGTCGATCGGGGTGCACCGGCCTGATCGCCAGCATAGAGAAGTTCCGCAACAAATCGCTGCTCAACCGTCTGATCCAGCCGCGCACCGGCATTTAGCGAGGAGACGGGATATGACGCAATCACTACCCTGGAGGACGGCCTGGATCACCGGCGCGAGCAGCGGCATCGGCCGCCAGGTGGCAATCGACCTCGCCCGCGCCGGGGTCCACGTGGCCGCCTCGGCGCGGAGCGCGGACAAGCTCTCCGAGTTGGCCGCCACCGAGGCGGGCATCACCGCCTACCCGCTCGACGTGACCGATCTCGCCGCCG
The DNA here is from genome assembly GCA_040752215.1 of Pseudomonadota bacterium. Taxonomy (GTDB): domain Bacteria; phylum Pseudomonadota; class Alphaproteobacteria; order Rhizobiales; family Hyphomicrobiaceae; genus JBFMEX01. The sequence continues at coordinate 24,613 of JBFMEX010000082.1, forward strand.
TGCGCGCGGTGGCGGCGCGGATCGCGGCCGAGCTCGGCAGCATCGATCTCGCGCTGCTCAATGCCGGCGTGTGGCACCCGATGGGGGCCTCCGACCTCGACGTCGAGCGGATCGCCCAGTCGATGGCGGTGAACTTCCAGGGCATCGTCAACGCACTCGATCCGCTCGTGCCGATGATGAGCACGCGCGGCAGCGGGCACCTCGCGCTCGTCGGCTCGGTCGCCGGCTACCGCGGGCTGCCCAGGGCCGTCGCCTATGCGCCAAGCAAAGCGGCGGTCATTGCGCTGGCCGAGACACTCTACCCCGATCTCGCGCGCAAGGGCGTCGGGGTGAGCCTCATCAATCCGGGCTTCGTCGACACGCCGATGACTGCGGTGAACGAATTCCCGATGCCCTTCATCGTTCCGGTCGAGGAGGCTTCACGCCGGGTCGTCGCCGGGCTCGCGAAGGGCAAGTTCGAGATAGCATTCCCCTGGCAGATCGTCGCGATATTGAAGCTCGCCCGCGTCGTGCCCTACCGCATCTTCTTCCGCTACGTACTGCCACTCGTCGCTGCCAAGCGCGATTGAGCCCCCCGCTTTGCGACGAGGTGCCGGGAGCCGCCGCCGGCGTTTTCGATTCGATAACCTTAACTGCCCGTTAACCCCCCTTACGATATTCTGAACCCACGTTGGCCCGAGACTCTCTCCCAACCACGAGCCCACAGAGGCCAGCGCCGTAGGAAGCGAGTGTCCAAGAGGTCGTTCGTCATGTCTCTCGATTGCGTCTCGCGTACGATAGGCAGCCTACTCTGCATCGCCAACGCCGGGATCTTCGCCACGCTGGTGGGAATGGCCACCCTCAGCATCGGCAAGCATCACGGCATCGTGGCATGCGGCGGCAAGCTCTGCGCCGTCGTCGCCTCGAAGGCCCCCGCCAAGGCGGACCAGCCGGCTCGATTGAGCCAGCTCGCCAAGGCAACCCTCGACAAGAAGATCTAGTGTGATGATCGAGAGGTCCGCTCCACACTTTGCGGCTCGGTCGCGAGGCGGACTTCTGGATCTCGATCACACTAGAGTCACATGCTTGGCTGGTGTCGTCCAGATCACGAAATTCGTTCGACGATCGCTGCCCAACGTGACGAATTTCGCGATCACGACACGAGCGCGGCAAGCGCACGGCGGGTCCACTCGCCCGCCCACAAACGGCATCCCCGCCCGAGGCCCGGCCGAAAGCTGACCGGCCAGCCTGAACCGGCGGATCAGACGCCAGACGAAGAGGAGCGCTCCGCTCGAGCGCTCCTCTGCCGTTTGACGACCCGGTCGATCTCCTGAAGGTCCGCCACCAAGCGCTCGAACTCGGCGAGCGGCACCATATTGGGCCCGTCGGACGGCGCGTTGTCGGGATCCTGGTGCGTCTCGATGAACAGCCCCGCCACGCCGACCGCGACCGCGGCCCGCGCCAGCACCGCAACGAAGCGCCGGTCGCCGCCGGAACTCGTTCCCTGCCCGCCCGGCTGCTGCACCGAGTGGGTGGCGTCGAAGATCACCGGCGCGCCGGTCTCGGCCATGATCGGCAGTGCGCGCATGTCGGCGACCAGCGTATTGTAGCCGAACGAGACCCCGCGCTCGGTCAGCAGCACGTTCGGGTTGCCCGAGCCGACCACCTTGGCGACGACGTTTTTCATGTCCCACGGCGCCAGGAACTGCCCCTTCTTGATCTTGACCGGCTTGCCGGTCTCGGCCGCGGCGACGAGCAGGTCGGTCTGTCGGCACAGGAACGCCGGGATCTGCAGGCAGTCGACGACCGCGGCCAGCACCCTGCACTGGGCCGGCTCGTGCACGTCGGTCAGCACCGGCAGGCCGAGCGTCTCGCGCACCTCCTGGAACACCGCGAGCGCCGCCTCGAGGCCGAGGCCGCGCTTGCCGGCGAGCGAGGTCCGGTTCGCCTTGTCGAAGCTCGTCTTGTAGACGAGGCCGATGCCGAGCCGACCGGCGATCTCCTTGAGCGCGCCCGCCATCTCCAGCGCATGCGAGCGGCTCTCCATCTGGCAGGGACCGGCGAACAACGCGATCGGCGCGTCGTTGGCAAAACTGACGCCGCCGACCGCCACGCGCGCATTGGGTCTCGGCGGCTCGTGCTTGGTCATGGTGTCTCCGTGGCGCTGCTCCCGGAGCCCGGGATGGCGTGAATCGCGTTGGCGAGCCTACTCCGCGTCCGCCGGCATTCAAGCCTTGCGGTGGCCGCGGCGCACCGGCTCCACGCCCTTGCCGCCGAGCTTCGCGTAGCGCGGCAGGTCGTCGGATACCTCGAACCACGGCAACTGCTCGGCGACATGCACGTGCCCGCGCGGCACGAAGCGGCCGGGGTTCTCTAGAGTGCCGATATAGAGGTGCACCTCGCCGGGATGTCGGGCATCCGAGGTGTAGGCCATCGGCGAGCCGCAGGTCGGGCAGAAGTAGCGCCACACGCCGGGTGAGGATTCGTAGGCGGCCGGCGTGCCTTCCAGATACCGGAACTGGTCGACTTTGACGCCGACCACCGTCGCCACCGACGAGGAGGTGTGCCGGCGGCAGCTCTCGCAGTGACAATAGGCGACCCACAAGGGATCGCCCTCGAACTCGTAGCGAATAGCGCCGCACAGGCAGCGCCCCTTGGTGGTCGTCATGGGCCTCTCCACAGCTCGATCCCGGGAAAGTACATCACCCGCCGCGCGGCGCCACCGGCGTGTGCGGCCCGATAGCCACAAAAGTTGCTCCTTGGGCTGATGCACTGCTGCCACAGCGCATCAAAACGTCGCGCTTGAACGCTGATTTATCGATACATTTTGTCGCGAATTGCCGCCGTCGGCTTGATCTCGCCACATCCGCCATGGAATGCCGCCCCCGCTTGCGCAACCCCGGCCACGGGGCGCGCCGATGTCAACGAGGGGAGTCTCATCCATGTCGAGAGCAACGTCCATTGTGCGCCTGGCTGCGCTCGTGCTGCTGGCGCTCGCCGCCGTCTCCACGACCACCGCCGGCACCGCGGAGGCCTCCACCGGCTGCCTGCCGGGCTCGATCAAGAGCACGCTCAATCAGATTCGCGCCAAGTTCGGCCCGGTCTCGATCGTCTCGGCGCATCGGCCCGGCGCGCGCATCGCCGGCAGCGGAAAGCGCAGCTATCACGCCTCCTGCCGCGCGGTCGACTTCCATCCGCCAAAGGGCAAGTATGGCCAGGTGCTGGCGTGGCTCCGTGCCAATCACTCCGGCGGCCTCGGCACCTACAGCTGCGGAATGCACCACATCCATCTCGACAACGGGCCGCGCGTGCACTTCCACAAGTGCCAGGGCGCGAGCGGCAAGGTTTACGCCTCGCGCTCGTCGAAGTCCAAGCGCTATGCGGCCAAGGCGAAGTCGTCGAAGCGCTACGCCGCCAAGGCGGCGCCGGCCAAGGCCAATGTCGCCACCGCCACCGCGCCGTGGAAGACGGCCGCAGTCGCGCGCTGATGCGTGGCGTGCCGACACCATCTCGGCGCGGCGGAGCGATCCGCCGTGCCGATCGCATGCCAGCTCGGAGCCGGATTTCGTCCTTGCCGAGCCGGACGATGCCCTCGATCTGGATCTCGAGTTTTGCGCGGACGTCGCCGTTGACGTCGCCCTCGACAGCGATCCTTGCCGAGTCCGCCGTTCAACAGGCCGTCGCCGGATTGGCCCGCCAGGTCGTCGCGGCCTTCCCCAGGTGGTGATCGTCCTGCACCGGCCGCGATCCCGTTTATGCCGAGTTCGGTGGTATTCTATGCATTAATTAAGGTGAAAATTCACGATCTCTGGCGATCATCCGCTTCGACGTTTTCGTCGTGCGGGAGATCGAGCATGAAGCCGTCGGGCCGCGGCCAAGCAGCCGCCCCTCACACTGCCGTTCAGAGCCCCGTCGCGGAGAGCATCCCCGAGGCGCGATGGGCCAGGCGCAAGGCCACCAGGCTCAATGGACTGATCCTCGCCGAAGGACACAGCACGGCGCTGCCGTGCATCGTCGTCGATTCCTCCTCGACCGGCGCCCAGATCCACCTGACCACCGGTCGCGGCGGCACCCCGGCCACCAGCCTGCCCGATCGGTTCCGGTTGCAGATCCCTTTCGAGCGCATCGAGCTCGACTGCTGCATCGCCTGGCGGACCGAGAAGAAGCTCGGCGTCAAGTACGTCTCGCCGGCGCGCGCGCTGGCCAAGGTGGAGCGCCCGAAGAGCACGATCGCGCCGAAGAAGGAGAAATCGGTGATCGCCAAGATCTTCGGCTAGGCGCCGCCACGAACTAGACGAGTTGGCACGCCGATCCAACACCTCGGATCGGCGTTCTCGTTGCATGCCCTCAGCGGCCCTTATTCATCTCCTGCGCCATGATCGCGTTGAGCGCCTTGAACTCCTGCGAAAGGCCGACGCAGGCATTGGGCTCGCCGTTGCAGGTGACGACCATGTCGAGGGTAATGACGTCGCCCTCCTGAACCGGGCGCCGGCACACAACCGCCGGATGCGCCCGATGGCCGGGCAGCGTGAACGTCCACATCGCCCAGGTGGACTTGTCCTGCAGCGCCACATAGGCCGCATCGCGGAACACCTCGGGCAGCTTGTCCTTCCCGGTCAGCTCGGCGAGCAGCGCGACCGGATCGCCGTTGGCGCGGGCGCACGGCGATTCCGAGGCAACCGCGCGGGGCACGACCAACGCCGAAATCGCGAGCGCCGCTCCGACGGCGGCAAGGTAGCGGGACGAGGCCATGGGCCATTCCTTCGCTGGTTGGGGGCGCTGCTCTCAGCCGGCGAGCCGCGCCTCGATCGCCGCGAGCGCCGCCGCCGCCTTGGAGCCGTCGGGGCCGCCGGCCTGGGCCATGTCGGGCCGCCCGCCGCCGCCCTTGCCGCCCAGCGCCTCGGCGCCGACGCGCACCAGATCGACCGCGCTCCAGCTCGCGACCAGATCCTCGGTGACGCCGACCGCGAGGCCTGCCTTGCCGTCCTCGGTGACGCCGACGATGGCGACGATGCCGGAGCCGACCTGCTTCTTGCCGTCGTCGACCAGGCTGCGCAGGTCCTTGGGGTTCAGGCCCTCGACCGAGCGCGCAAGCAGCTTCACACTGCCGACCGAGCGGATCTCGCTTCCCGCCCCGCCTGCCGCCGCGCCGCCGCCCAAGGCCGCGGCGCGCTTGGCGTCGGCGAGCTGGCGCTCGAGGGTGCGCTTCTCCTCCATCAGCGCCTTGAGCCGGTCGACGACCTCCTCGGGCCGCGCCTTCAGCACGGCCGCCGCCTCGCGCACGCGCTCGTCCTGCTGGGCGAGGTAGGCGCGCGCGCCGTCGCCGGTCAGCGCCTCGATACGGCGCACGCCGGCCGCGCTGGCGCTTTCGCCGACGATGCGCACCAGGCCGATGTCGCCGGTGCGCTTGACGTGGGTGCCGCCGCACAGCTCCACCGACCATGCCTTGTTGGCGCGCTCTGCGCCGGCCGCCGGCTGGCCCATCGAGACCACGCGCACCTCCTCGCCGTACTTCTCGCCGAACAGCGCCATGGCGCCCGAGGCGAGCGCGTCGTCGATTGCCATCAGATGTGTTTCGACCGGAGCGTTCTGCAGCACGATTCTGTTGGCGAGGCTTTCGACCTCGCGCACCTCCTCCGCGCTCATCGGCTTGGGATGCGAGAAGTCGAAACGCAGGCGGTCTGGCGCGACCAGAGAGCCCTTCTGCGCGACATGGGTGCCGAGCGTCTGGCGCAGCGCCTCGTGCAGCAGGTGCGTCGCCGAGTGGTTGGCCCGCGTCGCGGTGCGCCGCGCATGATCGACCTCGAGCTCGACCGCGTCGCCGGCTTTGAAGCGACCGGCCACGACAGTCCCGGAGTGCACGAAGAGATCACCGAGCCTCTTTTGCGTGTCGCGGACGCGGAACAGCGCGCCCTTGGCGCCACGGATCACGCCGGCATCGCCGACCTGGCCGCCGGATTCGCCGTAGAACGGAGTCTGGTTGAGTACGATCTGGCCTTCCTCGCCCTCTTTCAGCGCCTCGACCACCTTTCCGTTCATGACGAGCGCGCCGACCACGCCCTCCGCGGTCTCGGTCTCGTAGCCGAGGAACTCGGTCGCGCCGAGCCGCTCCTTGAGCTCGAACCAGACCGTCTCGGTGGCCGCCTCGCCGGAGCCCTTCCAGGCCTTGCGCGCCTCGGCCTTCTGGCGCTCCATCGCGGCCGCGAACGCCGGCGTGTCGACCGCGATTCCGCGCGGGCGCAGTGCATCCTCTGTGAGATCGAGCGGAAAGCCATACGTGTCGTAGAGCTTGAACGCGACCTCGCCCGGGAACGTGCTGCCTTTGCCGAGTCCACGCGAAGCCTCGCCCAGGAGACCGAGGCCCTTCTCGAGCGTCTTCTTGAAGCGCGTCTCCTCGAGCTTCAGCGTCTCGGTGATGAGCGGCTGGGCGCGCACAAGCTCGGCGTAGGTGTCGCCCATCTCGCGCACCAAGGCCGGCACCAGGCGGTGCATCAGCGGCTCGCGGCAGCCGATCTGATGGGCATAGCGCATGGCGCGCCGCATGATGCGGCGGAGCACGTAGCCGCGGCCCTCGTTGGCAGGCAATACGCCGTCGGCGATGAGGAAGCTCGTGGCTCTCAGATGGTCAGCAATGACCCTTCGAGCCACCCCGAGAAATTCCGGCCCGCCTTGGATGCCGGTTTCCTTTGCGCCAACCTCTGCGGCCTCGCTGCGGATCGAGCCGATCAACGCCTTGAACAGATCGGTCTCGTAGTTGTCGTGGGTGCCCTGCAGCACGGCGGCGATCCGCTCGAGGCCCATGCCGGTGTCGACCGAGGGCTTGGGCAGCTTGACGCGCTCGCCGGGCGCGATCTGCTCGTACTGCATGAAGACGAGGTTCCAGATCTCGATGAAGCGGTCGCCGTCGGCGTCCGCAGAGCCCGGCGGACCGCCCGCAATCTTCGGCCCGTGGTCATAGAAGATCTCCGTGCAGGGACCGCACGGCCCCGTCTCGCCCATCGCCCAGAAGTTGTCCGAGGTGGCGATGCGGATAATTCTCTCATCCGCGAGCCCGGCCACCTTCTTCCATGCCGCGAACGCCTCGTCGTCGTCGTGGTAGACGGTGACGAGGAGGCGCTTCCTGTCGAGGCCGTACTCCCTGGTGACGAGCGTCCACGCGAGATCGATCGCCTCGGTCTTGAAGTAGTCGCCGAACGAGAAGTTGCCGAGCATCTCGAAGAAGGTGTGGTGGCGCGCGGTGTAGCCGACGTTGTCGAGGTCGTTGTGCTTGCCGCCGGCGCGCACGCACTTCTGCGAGGTGGCGGCGCGCACGTAGGGGCGCGTCTCCTGGCCGGTGAACACGTTCTTGAACTGCACCATGCCGGCGTTGGTGAACATCAGCGTCGGATCGTTCCGCGGCACCAGCGGCGATGACGCCACCACCTCGTGGCCGTGCCTGGCGAAGTAGCCGAGGAAGGCCCGCCTGATCTCGTTGACGCCCGTCATTCGAATCCTCTCGCCGCTCGGACCCTGCCCGCCCCGACGCGCATCTGCCTCGGGCCGCGCCGGGCGGCACGGCCCTCGCTTTCGCCTCGCGGATGGCGTGGACGGGAAAGACGCGAAGTCCGCGCGCCCGGATCGAGGGCGCACCGGGCCGGGCCAGACGCGCCCGACCGGCCACGCGGCCGCTTCGCAGCCCTTTTAGCGAGGGGGCCCGGGCGTGTCCAGAAACGCTCGGCGGGGGGCGCCAATGCCTGTCGGGCGGGCAGTGCCAATCGTCCAGCCCCGTCCGGAGGTCGAGCGAGCCCTCCCGCGCAGCAAGCGGCCCAGAAGCGAGCGCCGCGAAGCACGCGCCTCGACACAAACGGGCGGCTCGCAGCCCGGACCCGCCCGCCGAACCCCTTGAGCCGCCGGCGCCCGGTCGGCGCCGAGAGCCTACCGCTTGGCGCGCGCGGTCTTGGCGCCGGTCTCCTCCGCGCCATTGTCGCCGTCGTCAGGGGCCACGCCGTCGTCCTCACCCTCGTCGGGCTTGGCGAGCATCCCTTCGACGATCAGGCCGGCGTTCTGGCGGATCGCCTTCTCGATCGCGTCGGCGATGCGCGGGTTGTCCTTGAGGAACATCTTCGAGTTCTCGCGGCCCTGGCCGATGCGCTGGCCGTCGAAGGAGAACCAGGCGCCCGACTTCTCGACGATGCCGGCCTTCACGCCGAGATCGACGAGTTCGCCGGTCTTCGAGATGCCTTCCCCGTACATGATGTCGAACTCGACCTGCTTGAACGGCGGCGCGACCTTGTTCTTCACGACCTTGACGCGGGTCTGGTTGCCGACGACCTCCTCGCGCTCCTTGATCTGGCCGATGCGGCGGATGTCGAGGCGGACGGAGGCGTAGAATTTCAACGCGTTGCCGCCGGTCGTCGTCTCCGGGTTGCCGAACATGATGCCGATCTTCATCCGGATCTGGTTGATGAAGACGACCATCGTACCGGACTTGGAGATCGAGGCGGTGAGCTTGCGCAACGCCTGGCTCATCAGCCGCGCCTGCAAGCCGGGCAGGCTCTCGCCCATCTCGCCCTCGAGCTCGGCCTTGGGCGTCAGCGCGGCGACGCTGTCGATGACGAGCACGTCGACCGCACCCGAGCGCACCAGCGTGTCGGCGATCTCGAGCGCCTGCTCGCCGGTGTCGGGCTGCGAGATCAGGAGATCCTCGACCTTGACCCCGAGCTTCCTCGCGTAAACGGGGTCGAGTGCGTGCTCGGCGTCGATGAAGGCGCAAATCCCGCCCTTCTTCTGGGCTTCGGCGATCACCTGCAGCGTCAGCGTGGTCTTACCCGAGGACTCGGGGCCATAGATCTCGACCACCCGGCCCTTGGGCAGGCCGCCGATGCCGAGCGCGATGTCGAGGCCGAGCGAGCCGGTCGAGATCGCCTCGACGTCGATCGACTTGTCGGCCGCTCCGAGCCGCATGATGGAGCCCTTGCCGAAGTTCTTGTCGATCTGCGCCAGCGCCGCCTCGAGCGCCTTGTGCTTGTCCATGGCTCCCCCTTCGACGACGCGAAGCTCCGGCGTTGTCATGATGTGTTCCCCTTATTCCACGAGTTGGTCGGCGTGGCAAACAAGGTGAATGTACCTGCTTTGTTCTCGTTTGTCCAGGGGTGATCAGACGATTGATCCAGAACGATGTTCTTATGAGTGTTCGCTCGGTGTTCACGTCGTTTGGGGGTAGATGACGGCATTATCGATCATCAGCCCGACTGGGCCTAGCATCGAGCGACACGATTCTCCGAGCGGCTGCAGATCGAAGCGCCCGGGACCGAGGAGAGCAGCGGATGAATGCCCTTGCCCCCGAGGAGCTGTTCGCAAGGGGATCGGTCCCGATGCACGGCCCCGTGGTGTGGCAGACTCCCATTCCCGAGAACGGCTCAGGCGTCTACGTCATGGCCCTCGCCGATCCGGCCCGCGTTGCGATCGATCACCTCGACGCCGACCAGCGCGGCCGATGGATCGGCGGGCAGCAGATCGTCTACATCGGGCGGGCGAGGCGGCTGCGCCGGCGCCTGTCCCAGTTCTACCGCCACCGGTACGGCGCCAGGAGCCCGCACCGCGGCGGCCAGTCGATCCTGCTACTCGACTGCGCCATGTTGGTCTATTGGAGCCCGGCCAGCGATTTCCGCGAAGCCGAGCACCGCATGATCGAGGCGTTCCGGGCCGCGGTCGGCGCGATGCCGTTCGCCAATCGCGTGCGCTCCGCGCAGGCGCGGCGGGCTCCGCGCGAGCGGCAAGATGGATGGTCGGAGCGAACCCGACCATGACATCTTGGGGTCAGACCCGCAGGGTCTGGCACCGCAACGCCCGTCACCTCACATCCGGCGGCACCGCCTCGGTGGCGAGCGCCGCCAGCGCTGCCTCCAGCGCCAGCACCGACTGGTCGGGGCTGCCCAAGCGTCGGATCGAGACCTTGCGCTCCTCGGCCTCGCGCTTTCCCACCACCAGGATCACCGGCACCTTGGCCAGCGAGTGCTCGCGCACCTTGTAAGTGATCTTCTCGTTCCTGAGGTCGGTCTCGACGCGCAATCCTGCGCTCCGCGCGAGCGCCGCCACCTCCTCGGCGTAGGCGTCGACGTCGGACACGATCGGCGCGACGACGATCTGCACCGGCGCCAGCCACAGCGGAAAATGGCCGGCAAAGTTCTCGATCAGCACCCCCGTGAAGCGCTCGAGTGAGCCGAAGATCGCGCGATGGATCATCACCGGCGTCTTCTTCTCCGAGTGCTCGTCGATGTAGAACGCGCCGAGGCGTCCCGGCAGATTGAAGTCGACCTGGGTCGTGCCGCACTGCCACTCGCGTCCGATCGCGTCCTTCAACACGTATTCGAACTTCGGACCGTAAAAGGCGCCCTCGCCGGGGTTGACCGCGGTCTTGACGCGCCCCTGTCCGCGCCGCTCGATCTCGCCGAGTACCTTGGCCATGATCGCCTCGGCGTGATCCCACTGCGCGTCGGTGCCGACCCGCTTTTCCGGTCGCGTCGAAAGCTTCACCACGATGTCGCGGAAGCCGAAATCCTCGTAGATCGAAAGCAGCAGGTCGTTGACCTCGAGGCACTGCGTCTCGAGCTGCTCCTCAGTGATGAAGATGTGGGCGTCGTCCTGGGTGAAGTGGCGCACCCGGAGCAGCCCGTGCATGGCGCCCGACGGCTCGTAGCGGTGCACCTTGCCGAACTCGCCGATCTTCAGCGGCAGGTCGCGATAGCTCTTGAGACCGTTCTTGAAGATCTGCACATGACCCGGACAGTTCATCGGCTTGCAGCAGAACACGCGCTCGTCGGGTAGCTCGGTGACGAACATCATCTCCCGGTAATTCTCCCAATGGCCGGAGAGCTCCCAGAAGTGCTTTTCCATCATGTCGGGAGAGTTGACCTCGTGGTAGCCGGCCTTGGCCAGGCGACGGCGCATGTAGGCAATCAGCGTTTGGAACAGCGTCCAGCCCTTGGCGTGCCAGAACACGCTGCCTGGAGCCTCCTCCTGGAAATGGAAGAGATCCATCTCGCGGCCGAGTCTCCTGTGGTCGCGCTTCTCCGCCTCCTCGATCTGCTTCAAGTATTGGGCCAGCTCCTCCTCGCTCGCCCAGGCGGTGCCGTAGACGCGCTGGAGCTGCGCGTTATTGGCGTCGCCGCGCCAGTAGGCGCCGGCGAACTTCATGAGCTTGAACGCTCTTCCGATGGCGCCGGTCGAGGTCATGTGCGGGCCGCGGCAGAGGTCGAGCCACTCGCCCTGGCGGTAGATCTTGATCTCCTCGCCGTCGGGGATCGCGTCCACCAGCTCGACCTTGAAGTGCTCGCCTCTCTTGCGGAAGTAGCGCTTCGCCGCCTCGCGGCCCCACACCTCCTTCGTGAACGGCTTGTTGCGGGCGATGATCTCGCCCATCCGCTTCTCGATTCGCGCGAGGTCATCGGGATGGAACGGCTCGGCCTTGGCGAAGTCGTAGTAGAAGCCGTTGTCGATCACCGGGCCGATCGTCACCTGCGTGCCGGGCCAGAGCTCCTGCACGGCCTCCGCCATCACGTGCGCGCAGTCGTGCCGGATCAGCTCCAGCGCGGCCGGATCGGTGCGCGCGACGAAGTTGATCTTGGCGTCGGCGGTGATCGGGTCGGCGAGGTCGGCGAGCCGGCCGTCGAGCTGCATCGCGACGGTGCGCCTGGCGAGCGAGGGCGAGATCGACCTGGCGACCTCGAGGCCGGACGTGCCGGACTTGACCTTGCGCGCCGCGCCGTCGGGGAACGTGAGCGTGATCTCGGCCGATGCCGACATGGGGAGCCTCCTCTCACTCGCTGCATACCAAGCAGGTAAGACATGATCGCGGGGTAGATGCGCTGCAGTCCGGGCGCTGTCAAGGCGCGGGACTCAAACGCCGGGCTCCGACTTCTCCCAGCGCCGCGCGATGTGGCGGCCGGTCCACCTCCCGTAGCGCCAGGGGGCGAGCGGGTGGCGCTCGGCGCGGATGTCGGGCACCGGATCGTAGCCGGCCGAGCCCCACGGGTTGCAGCGGGCGATGCGCGACAGCATCAGCCAGAAGCCGCGCCAGGCGCCGTTGGTGTCGATGGCTTCGAGCGCATACTCCGAGCAGGTCGGCAGGTGCCGGCACTCAAGCCCGATCCACGGCTTGATCGTCCAACGGTAAAGGTGGACCGGCGCCTTGAGCAGCGCGGCTGCGAGCCCAGAACGCCAGCCGGTCAGCGCCGCCACACAGGCCCGATCATGATCCCTACAGCAGGGCATCGAGGTCTTCGCGTGTCATGGCGCAGTCCCGCAGAATCTTGCCGAGCAAACCCGGACCGATCGTCTCGCCCGCATGCACCGGCACTACGGTCTTTCGCCCATCGGCGTGCTCGAGCCTGTGGTGGCTGCCGCGAGCCCGGACCAGAGCGAACACTGCCTTTCTCGGCACCGCTACAAGCTCCTTGCCGGTCAATGACGGGACCCGACTCATACCGCGACGACGACGCGCTCGACAGCAATCAACTCAAGCGCCGGCGGTATCTCCTCAGTCTCGTCGAGGCAGGCGGCGATCGCCTCGCGAATCCGCTCGTCGAGTTCGTCGCGGGATTGTGCCTGCGTGTGACAGCCGGGCAGCGAGGGGACCGTTGCCACGAAGTATCCCTCCGTGTCCCGCTCGACGACCACCGTGAACTCGCGCGTCATGCTGAACTTCCTACCCGACGATAGCCGCACTGGCGCCGCGCCGCGCCTCGATGTCGGCGATCGCCTTCTCGACCGCGTCGAAGACGAGCAGCGTCGAGGTGTGGCGCGCCTTGTAGTCCTTGACCGGCTCAAGCACCGCGAGATCGGCCCAGCGCCCCGCCGGCGGTGGCCCGCCCTCCTTCAACATGCGCCGCATTTGGGCGCCGACCGCGCGCAGCTCCTCGGCCGTCGAGCCGACGATCTCGCGCCCCATCACCGAGGCCGCGGCCTGCCCGAGCAGGCACGCCTTCACCGTCTGGCCGTAGTCGACGACGCGATTGCCCTCCATGACGAGATCGACCGTCACCGTCGAGCCGCAGAGCTTGGAATGCGCGCTCGCGGTCGCTTGCGCATGCGCCAAGCGCGCCGAGCGCGGGATGGCGGCGGCCAGCTCCAGGATGCGCGTGTTGTAGATGTCGGCAAGCTGCGTCATTCTCGGATTCCGGGGTGTGGACGGAAAACTCGGTGCGACACGCTCCCCTCCCCGGCCATCATCCCGTATATAGACCCTCCCCTCGCCGAGGCGAAGGGGCGTTGCTGCCGCGCGTCCCCCCGCCCGCCCATCCCGAGACCCGACGAGCCCGAGCCGCCATGAGCGAGATTGCCCCCTTCCCCCCACCCGGAGACAAGCACGCGCTGGAGCACGGGCTCGCCTTCACGCCGCGCTTCGATGCCGAAGGCATGCTGCCGGCGATCGTCAGCGATGCGGCGAGCGGCGAGGTGCTGATGTTCGCCTGGATGAACGCGCGGGCGCTCGCGCTCACCATCGAGACCCGCGTCGCCCACTTCTGGAGCCGCTCTCGCGCGAAGCTGTGGAAGAAGGGCGAGGAGAGCGGCAATGTGTTGAACGTCGTCGAACTGCTGACCGACTGCGACCAGGACGTGCTGTGGCTGCGTGTGCGTGTCGAGGGCGCGGGCGTCGCCTGTCACACGGGCGCGCGCAGTTGCTTCTACCGGCGGGTCGCCCTTGGTCCGATGGCCGGGGGCGAGCCGCGCCGCGTCGCGCTGGTCCCGACGCCCGCCGCCTCTGCTGCAGATGCGAGCAAATAGCCCACGCCTGCGGCCGTGCTTCGCGCAGTGCACAAACGAATTTGCGCGCTGCCCACCGCGGTTGGTAGTCCCCCTTTAATCTCCCGCCCCTAACCTACATTAACGATAGGCGTGCTTTGAACCCGAGACCCGCCCTTGCGCGTCCGATTATTGCAGTGAGGCGGGGCAGACTCGCGTTAGCTTGGCACGAGACGGTCGGGAGACCCGATCATGGCACTGGGAAAGATCGGACTGGCACTCGGCGGCGGCGCGGCACGCGGCTGGGCGCATATCGGCGTCATCCGTGCGTTGGTCGCGGCCGGCATCAAGCCGGACATCATCGCCGGCACCTCGATCGGCGCCGTCGTCGGTGGCTGCTATGCGGCCGGCCAGCTCGACGAGCTCGAGGGCTTCGCGCGCGAGCTGACCGTCAGGCGCGTGTTCGGCTATCTCGATTTCAACTTCTCCGGAACCGGGCTCATCTCCGGCCAGCGGCTGTGCGACCGGCTCGAGGCGCAATTGAAGGACCGCGCGATGGACGATCTGTCGCCCCGCTTCACCGCGGTCGCGACGGAGATCGGCACCGGGCACGAGGTATGGATCTCGCGCGGCCGGCTGGTCGAGGCGATGCGCGCGTCCTATGCGCTGCCCGGCATCTTCAAGCCGGTCAAGATCGAGGGTCGCTGGCTGTTCGACGGCGCACTCGTCAATCCCATTCCCGTCAGCGTCTGCCGTGCGCTCGGCGCGCGCTACGTGATCGCAGTCAATCTCAACACCGACACCTGCAACCGCGGTACCGTGGTTCCCCATCTCGACGCCCAGCCGCCCTCGCCCGAGGCGGAGATGGATGCGCCCCCCGTCAAGGGCAAGAACGGCGTCGCCGTGCGCCGACTGCTGCAGCGCCAGCTGTTCGGAAGGGGCGAGGAGGCACCGGGCATCTCGACGGTGATGGTCGACGCCTTCAACATCGTGCAGGACCGCATCGCGCGCTCGCGCCTCGCTGGCGACCCGCCCGACGTATTGATCAGCCCGCGGCTGGCCGGCATCGGCCTGTTCGACTTCCATCGCGCCGAGGACCTGATCGAGCGCGGCATGGCGGCAGTCAACCGCGAGATCGAGGACATCAGCCGCGAGCTGGAGGCCCGGCGCCACTTCGCGGCGCCGGTCGTACATCGGATCTGATCCGGAGCTTGCGTCGCTCGCTCAGCCGGTCGCGAGGTACTCGCGCATCGCGGTGACCTCCATCTCGACCTCAGCGACGTGATGCTTGACGACGTCGCCGATCGAGATGATGCCGGCCAGCGTGCCATCCTCGATCACCGGCAGATGGCGGAAGCGACCCTTGGTCATGACCCCCATCAGCTCCTCGAGCGTGGTCGTCTCCTGGCACGGCACGACATTGCGCGTCATGAACTCGGATACCGGCGCATGCAGCGCCTTGTCGCCGGCCTCGGCGATGGCGCGCACGAGATCGCGCTCGGAGATGATGCCCTCGACCTTGCCGTTGCCGCCGACGATCACGATCGCACCGATCCTTTTCGAGGACAGCTTGGCGGCAATATCGACGATGCTGGTGTCGGGCTTGGCGGTCGCGACCGCCCGGCCCTTTGCCTTCAGAATGGCTGCGACGTTCATCCTGCCAACCTCCCGATGGCCCACGGTGGAGCACCTCGGCGCACGGACCGAGCGCGGCATCACCTGCGGGCGGTGCCGCAGGACCGTGACCGGCCTGCGTGCTGTCGATGCGGACGCAATGCGCCCGCTTGTCGCATGGTGATGCAATCCCCCCGCCGGTGCAAGCGTCTCAGCGGAGCGGACTGCGATCTGGTGAATACGGAGTGTGGATCGAATCGAACCAGCCATAGGCGAGCAGTCCGGCGAGATAGCCGCCGACATGGGCCTCCCAGGCGATCCCTGCCTCGACCGCCACACCGGCGAAACCGATGATGGCGAGCAGGTTGATCGCCAGCCAGATCGCGGTAGTCGACAGGATACGCTGGTCGCGAAGCGCCACCGAAAGCGGCATCAGCGGGACCTCGTGCGGGGTCATCCGGAGCCGCCACAGGCCGCCACGGTCGAGCGCGCTGAACAGGAACCGCATGGTCGCGCCCATCAGCCCCGAGACGGCACCGGAGGCCCCGATCATTGGCGACAGCGCACCGGGATGGGCAAACATGAACGCGAGCGCCCCGGCGAGACCCGTAAACAGGCTCAGCGCCAGGAAGCGCATGCTACCGATCCGCTCGGCGACGACCCCGCCGAACGCCAGCAGCCAGGCGGCGTTGAACAGCAGGTGCGTGGCGTCGCCGTGGACCAGCATATGGGTGACGAGCGACGTTGCCATCGCCGGCTCGCCGCCCGGCAGCTCGGGACCGTAGCCGGCGTAGCGGCCCGGGATGAACGCCATCGCGATCACCACCCAGGCGTCCGTCTCCGGCGCGAGAGCGAGCCGCGCGAGGTGCACACCGACGAGCACGGCCAGCACCGCCACCACCGCGGCCGGCACGTTGAAGATCGGCTGTCGCTCGCTCATCCCACTCGTCTCCGCCCCGCAACGCCGCGAGCGATACCGGCTCGCCTCCCCGCCGACAACCATGTTTTGCCTCGCCTCGGCGCGATTCCGCTGCTGGCACGAAGCGTGCTCCCTCCCCACCGAAGCGCCCGGCCTGTCGGCCGGGAATGTCCCGAACTAGGACGGACCCCGACCCCGCTCACTGTTGGCGCCGGGACGGCGGTCCGGTCAGGAACGAGAATGAACTGCCGGTCTCTACAAAAGCTGCTCGCCTACTGGAACGAGGTGCGCCGGGGCCGGTTGGCGCCGCGGCGTTTCGAGATCGAGCCGTCGCGGATCGCCGAGCTGCTTCCCGATACCTTCATCCTCGAGCGTGTCGACGCCGAGACCTACCGCTTCCGTCTCGCGGGCACCCGGATGTGCGAGCTGTTGGGTAGCGAGCTGCGCGGCAGCGGCTTTCTCGATTCTTGGCGCGCGGCCGACCGGTCGGCGCTCACGGGGCAGCTTTCGATCATGTCGTTTCAGGGCGCCGTCGGCTACTTCACGCTCGAGGCCGTGGCCGCCGATGGCCGCTCGGCCGACTTCGAGATCCTGCTGCTGCCGCTGATCCACTCTCCCGACACCATCGACCGCTTCCTCGGCATCATCGCCCCGATCGATCCGCCGATCTGGCTTGGCGCCGTCCGCTTCGAGCGACGCCAGCTGCTGAGCAGCGAGCTGATCTGGCCCGACGGACGGCCGCATTCGATCGTCGAGCGGCTTGGCCATCAGGCGCCGTTCCTCCCCGAGGTTCGCAACGCCCGGATCGTTCGCGCCGACCGGCGCGCATTCCGCGTCTACGACGGCGGACTCGCCAAATCCGGCGGCGACGAAGCGTAGGCCCCGCGCCCGGCCGGTCGATGTGTCTCATTAGGAGGCCGCCGTTAGGTCATCCTTAAATCCTGGCGATCCATACTGCCTCGGCATTCCGCTCTCTGCTCCGGCGGTCTCGCCGCGGGACGCGTATCCGAAGCCCTGACGCACGTTGCCTGGATCTGCTCATGACGATTACTACGGTTCCCTTTGCGCGCCGTCCCGCGAGCCCCCTGTCGGACGTCGCCGCCGACCGGCGCCGCCACGTCCGCTTCCCGGTCACGCTGCTGGGCCGCTTCATGCGTGCCAACAAGCTCGAATATCCCTGCAAGCTCATGGACATCTCGGTTGGCGGTGCGAGCGTCGCGGCGCCCGTCGTAGTCGGCGAGGGCGAGCGCGTCGTCGCCTATTTCGACCATCTCGGCGGCCTCGAGGGCCACGTGAACCGCCTGTTCGACGGCGGCTTCGCCTTCGCCATCGCCGCCACACAGCACAAGCGCGAGAAGCTCGCCGCACAGATCACCTGGCTGGTCAACCGCCACGAGCTGGACCCCTCGGAGGCCCGCCGTCACGAGCGCGTCGCGCTCACCGACAAGACCTCGCAGCTCAAGCTCGCCGAGGGCATCGTCATCCAGGTTCGCGTGCTCGACATCTCGCTGTCGGGCGCCTCGGTGGCGACGGAGGCGCGCCCGCCGTTCGGCGCCGAGGTGACGCTCGGCAAGCTGCGCGGCCGCGTCGTGCGCTATCACGACCAGGGCATCGGCATCCAGTTCGTCGACATCCAGGACCCAGAGGCGCTGCGCAAGCACTTCAGCTGACATGTTTTTCCGAACCGTGCACAGCGCACGTCGGCGAATGGTCAAAAGTTGACACAAATGCAGGCGAATTCTTTCAGCGACGGGCGAGGCAACTGCGCTATCCTCTGTCCATGAGTGCGGGGTTGAGTTCATGAAGCGTTCGTTGGTGAGTATGCTGGTGGCGTTGGGGTCGCTTGCGTCCCAGGGCACCGCCGTCGCCGGACCGGCCGTCTACGACAGTGCCGAGCGGCAGTCGTCGTTCATGAGGGTCTACGGCCTGACCCAGCCGCCCTACGGCTTCGTCCGGTTCTGCGAGGCCTCGCCGAAGAGCTGCATGCCGGATCGACCCGAGGAATCGCGCGTGAGCGCCACGCCGGAGCGCCTCTCGGACCTCGACGAGGTCAACAGAATCGTCAACCGCGCCATCAAGCCGTTGACCGATTTCGAGATCTACGGCGTCACCGAGCACTGGACCATTCCGACCGACCGCGGCGACTGCGAGGACTACGCGCTGTTGAAGCGCCAGATCCTGATGAGCCGCGGCTGGCCGGCGAGTTCGCTGCTGATGACGGTGGTGCGCGACGAGCGCGGCGAGGGCCACGCGGTGCTGACCGCGCGGACCGCCCAGGGCGACTTCATCCTCGACAACAAGGTCGAGGCGGTGAAGCTGTGGAGCCGCACCAGCTATTCGTTCGTTATGCGCCAATCGTATCTCAATCCGAAGGTCTGGGTGTCGCTCGACCCGAGCGATGCGACGAGCCCGGCGGCGCTGGCCGGCGTCGGACAGGAGCGCTAGAGCGCTGACATCGGAGCCGCCTCTCCACCAAACTCGAGCCGGGCATCCGTGTCCGGCTCTTCTTCGTTGGGTGGAGCGCGCGCGTCAGGCCTGCGCGCGCAGGCCGCCGGCGAACCGCTTCCAGTTCTCCACGTAGCGTCCGGCGGCGCCGGTGAAGCGGGCGACGTCGTCCGCGCTCAATGTGCGCACGACTTTTCCCGGCGAGCCGAGGATCAGGCTGCGCGGGGGGAATTCCTTACCCTCGGCGACGAGCGTGTTGGCCCCGACGAGACACTCCTCGCCGATATGCGCGCCGTTGAGGATGATCGAGCCGATGCCGACGAGGCTGCGCGCGCCGATCGTGCAGCCGTGCAGCATCACCATGTGACCGATCGTGCAGTCCGCGCCGATCGTCATCGGGAACCCGGGGTCGGTGTGCAGCACAGAGGCTTCCTGGATATTGCTGCGCGGACCGATCACGATCCGCTCGTTGTCGCCGCGCACAATCGTGCCGAACCACACGCTCGCATCCTCGCCGAGCGTGACGTTGCCGATCACGACCGCGTTCGGCGCCACCCAGTAGCGCCCTTCGCCCGGTGTCGTCACGCCGACACCGTCGAGCGAGTAGAGCGCCATGCTCACGCCTCCTCGAGATCGATCTCGAGAATGGCCATCTGCAGCTGGTAGTCCCGCCCGCCGTCCTCGTCGTCGACGGTGATCGTGGCGACGAACTCGTCGCCGACGTAGACCTCGGCGCTGTCCGCCTTCTTCGGCCGCGCCCGCACCTCGAGGTTTGGCGTCTTGAACGTCTTCCTCAGGAAGGTCTGGAGCCGGCCGATCTCGTCCTTCGTCACGTGCTTCCTCTCGCTTCTGTTCTCGGCGGGCACCGGACGAGCACGCGGCCCGATCCGCCGCGCGCTCACTCCTTGTGGCCGCTGCCGCAGCCGCAATCGTCGGGTCCGAGCCCCTGGTCCATCGTCCGCGCCGGCTCCGAGCAGCCGGCGTCACCGACGATGCGCGCCGGCACGCCGGCGACGGTGGTGTTCATCGGCACCTCCGACAGCACGACGCTGCCGGCAGCGACACGCGAGCAGTTGCCGACGCGGATATTGCCAAGCACCTTGGCGCCGGCGCCGATCAGCACGTTGTTGCCAATCTTGGGATGGCGATCGCCCGTCTCCTTGCCGCTGCCACCGAGCGTTACGGCGTGCAGGAACGAGCAGTTGTCGCCGACCACCGCAGTCTCACCGACGACGAACCCGGTAGCGTGGTCGAGCATGATCCCCTTGCCGAAGCGGGCCGCGGGATGGATGTCGACGCCGAACATGCGCGAGGACTGGCTCTGCAGGTAGAGCGCATAGTCGCGCCGGCCGCTCTGCCACAGCTCGTGCGCGAAGCGATAGGTGACGAGCGCGTGGAAGCCCTTGAAGTAGAGCAGCGGCTCCAGATAGCGCGTGCATGCCGGATCGCGGTCGAACACGGCGGCGAGATCGGCGCGGAAGCTGGCGCCGAGCTCGGGCTTCGCCGCCACGACGCCGAGGAAGGTCTGGTTGATCAGCCCGGCATCGACGTCGGAATGGTCGAGGCGCTGCGCGAGGCGATGGCAGATCGCCTCCTCGAGCCGCTCGTGGCTCAGCACGGTGGCGAACACGAAGCTGCCGAGCGCCGGCTCCGCCCGCATCGCCTCCTCCGCCTCGCGGCGGATGGCGGCCCAAATCGGATCGTACGCCTTCACGTTGTCGGCGGCGACGGACTTCCTGGTCATGGTCATGGCACGCTCCTCTCCGGCGCGGAGCCCGCTGGGCGCACGCCGCCGATCGTTCGTCCGGCGCGCAACGGGGTAGTGAATGTGGCCGGCCTCGTCAATTCAATGTAGTGCACAACCCTCGAGAGTGCATCCTCGGCGGGGAGCCCCCCGCCACCCCGGCGCCGCATTGCCCTCGTCTCGCCGGTCGGCATAAGTATCCGACCGCCGTCTTGTCTTCGGCGGCAATCGGTTGTAGCTCCGCCCGTCTCGCCGTCCGGCCGAGGACCTCCCTCGGCCCCCTCCGGAAACCGCCCTGTGCCGCTGCGAAGCTCCATCCGTATCACCCTCCCCGCCCTGATGCTGGCCGCCGGCCTGCCGGCGCCGGCGCCGGCCGGGGCCGGCCCGCGGGGGGGC
>JBFMEX010000083.1:0-11924 GCA_040752215.1 Pseudomonadota bacterium
GTCCTTGCGTATCTCCAGCGCAGCCATGATGCCCTCCGTCGAATCAGCGACCAGAGGGAACCATGGAGGGTGGCCTCTCGTGAACCGCCACCGCGCAACAGGAGTCGATCAAATCATTGGGCGGTATAATCAGGTCTCGATTTGAGCTTGCCCCTCCGTCCGTCGCATTTGCGGATATGGCGCCGCAATAGGGCATGACGATAGCCGCAGCAGCGCATAGCGCTGCTACGTGAAGGAATTCGCGCACGATCCGCTAGCAATTATAGACACCTGCCGCGCAGCGTCGAGTGGTACGCCGCGCAGAGCCGGCGACGCTAACTGGAGTAAGGGGTCGTCCGACTTTAGCTTCGGCCGTCGACATCAGGACCACCGCGCCAGGGAGCGGCACTCGCCCGGCAAGCTCGACTCCACCAACAGCGATCAGGCTTGCCAAAAGCAAGAATGCAGTACTTTTGAACGTCGTCATTGAGCGCCTCCTTTGACAAAGTGACCCGGCAACTCATCGAACTCTTCCATGCTCTTGACGTCTTTTAGGTCAACCTTCTTGGCGCCTGCCGGAGCTTTGAAACTGAAGTCGACTGACGCGGCCTCGCCTCCGGCTTTCCAATTTCTGACTTGGATGCTGTATTGCGGGCCACCGGTAACCAGCTTGGAGGTGATGACAAATCGACAAGGATAGGGATGCTCGCCTTGGGCGATCCAGATCTGCCAATCGACCTCCTTGTTGCGAAACGCGAGATGATCGCATTCGGTGCCACCGATCACACCGCTCCCCAGGTCTTTGACCTCGACGACGTCGGGCATCAGCTGGTCGTAGGCATTGGAAAGAAGCAAGTCCGCGGCCGGTAGCGGTCTATGATATTTGTCCTTCAACTCATCAATGAGATGGTCGACGGTTCCGGGAATGTCGACCTGCGTGTAGATGTTCAAGCCCTTTCCAAGCAACGTCAGTATCTTGCCATCAAAGACGCTTTCGATATTGGCAAATCCACCAACTCTGGTGGCTCGGATCTTGTCAGGTCGGGACAGCGCAAGCGTGCCCGAGCTCGCCAGTGCGATCTTCTGGTCGTCCTTGGTGACAACCTCGAGAGTTGTGTCGTACTCGAACGATAAGACCTTCTGCGCCGACATGTAATCGGACATGGCCTTCAGTAGGCTCTTGGCTTCTGTTTCCCCGGCTCTCGCGATCGTGGATATCGCCATACCAGCCATCAAGGCCAGCCAAAGCGCTGCCCCGCCTGCAGTAGAAATACACGTCAGTCTGCGGGTCGCCATTGACATCATACGCCACTTCCTTTCAACGTGCCCCACAGCCACCGGATGAGTTCTTGTAGCACGTAGCTGAGCTATCACAAGATCTTGGTGACGGCCGGGGCGGTCAGGCGGCGGCGGTTTTGGGCTGATTGGCGACCTTCTTCGGCACGACTTCCAGCCCGTCGGAGAACTTCACACCCAGGATCAGTTTTGGCAACAGGGCATGACCGTCGAGGCGGCGCCACGAGCGTTGCGAGCCCTCGACGGGCTTGAATACCATGGCGAGCGCGGTCTTGTTCGACAGGCAGCCCTTCGATCGGATCGTGCGGTGCCGGACCGTCGCGAACGTGCTCTCGATCGGATTCGTCGTTCGCAGATGCTTCCAGTGCTCGGCGGGGAAATCGTAGAACGCCAGCAGCGCATTACGATCCTTGACGGGAGTCCCGGGGACGCAATACTTAACTCGTCGGCTCCGTGAATTCCGGGGACACGATCCCGATCGCGGGAGGTGGGTGGCAGGAAGGCGCGTGGCGCAGGCGATCGGGACATGTCCCCGAATGGCGGCCCCGCGTCTCCCACACATACACAGAAAGGAGCCGCGGGGTGCCGCGGCTCCGTCGTCTCGTGCGTCTCTCGGCGTATGTGCCGGACGGCCCGCCGCTCAGAACGGCTTCGGCCGCGGGGTCTTGTCGCTCGAGGGCGGCAGGATCGGCATCATGAAGGTCGGCTGGTCGCCGGTCAGGCTCCTCAGGAAGGCGACGATCTTGGCGCTCTCGTCGGCCGAGAACTTCTTGCCGAGCTGGAGCCGGCCCATGACGTCGACTGCCTCGGTGAGCGTGTTGGCGGCGCCGTCGTGGAAGTAGGGATAGGTCATCTCCACGTTGCGCAGCGTCGGCACCTTGAAGTTGAAGCGGTCGGCGTCCTTGCCGGTGACGGCCGAGCGGCCTTCCGCCGGGCTCTTCGCCTTGTAGGGCTCGACCACGCCCATCTTCTGGAACGAGGCGCCGCCGACCGCGGGGCCGTTGTGGCAGGCGATGCAGCCGCTGTCCTTGAACAGCGCGTAGCCGGCGAGCTCGTCGGCGGTGAGCGCGTCCTTCTTGCCGAGCAGCCACTGGTCGAAGCGCGAATTGGGGGTGACGAGCGTCTTCTCGAACTCGGCGATCGCTGCAGTCACCTGGTCGATGTCGATCTTGTCCTTGCCGAACACCTGTTTGAACTCGCGCACGTAGGCGGGGATCGATTCGAGCACGTCGATCGCCAGCGTGTGGGAGAACGCCATCTCGCCCGGGTTGGCGATCGGGCCGCCGGCCTGCGCCTTCAAGTCGGCGGCGCGGCCGTCCCAGAACTGGGCCACGTTGAGGGACGAGTTCAGCACCGTCGGGGCGTTGATCGGGCCCTGCTGCCACTTGTCGCCGATCGAGGTCGGGATGTTGTCGCTGCCGCCCATCGACAGGTTGTGGCAGGAGTTGCAGGAGATGAAGCCGGACTTGGACAGCCGCGGATCGAAATAGAGCTTCTTGCCGAGCTCGACCATGCCGAGGTTGATGCTCTGCGGCGGCTTTACGGGCTCGATCGGTTCCTGAGCCGTGGCGTTTGTCGCGGCCAGCGCCATCGCGCTCGCGGCCGACAGCAAGGCTGCAATCGTCTGTCTCATCAGCGTCTCCTATGGTTGAATCGATCGCGGGGCGCCATCGGCGCCGCACGACCCGGCGCCTCCGACTTTCCGCGCGTGGTCGCGATGGGCCCATGAGACGCATCAAGCCGCAGACTGATCGAAGTCAGCGCGCTGTCACCATCGCGTGAGGCGGGCCTGTCAGATCGTCGCGCCCGTCCGCTGGACGCGCCTCTCGATAGCCGAGCGTGAGGGTCGCGATTGCGCTGGCACTACCCCGCGCGGCATGGCTTGATGAGGTCTGCGGAGCGACCGGCGACACGTGTCCGCACGAGGAAACGAACGACCGCCAAGGAGCATGTTCCATGAAGCGTTCTACTCTTCTCGCGCCGCTTGCTGCCGTGGTGCTGGCCGCACCGGCCGTGCGCGCCGACGATGCGGGCCGGATCGCCAAGGCGCGCGAGGCGATCAAGGGTCTCGCCGACGATCTGCGCAACGAGCTGGTGACCGCGATCAAGGCCGGCGGGCCGGTAGCGGCGCTCGGTGTTTGCAACACGCGTGCGATCGAAATCCAGGAGCAGCGCTCGAAGGCGATGGGGCTGACGGTGGCGCGCACCGCGCTCAAGGTGCGCAATCCGAAGAACGCGCCCGACGACTTCGAGCGCAAGGCAATGGAGGGCTTCGTCGAGAGGATGAAGGCCGGCGCCGACCCGATGGCGCTCGAGCACGCGGAGACGACGACCAAGGACGGCGTCAAGGTGTTCCGCTACATGAAGCCGATCCCGACCGCGGCCGAGCCGTGCCTCACCTGCCATGGCAGCGAGCTGAAGCCGGAGGTGGCGGCAGAGGTGAAGCGTCTCTACCCCTCGGACCAGGCGACGGGCTTCAAGGCCAGCGACCTGCGGGGCGCATTCACGGTGACGCAGAAGGTGGAGTAGATCGGGCTGCGGGGATGGACCTTGCGGGTCTGACCCCAAGTCGGAAGGCGGGATTCCCCCCACCCCCAATCCCCTCCCCACGAGGGGGAGGGGAGCAGCGGGCGCCGCTCGCGCGACCCGTCCCTCCCCCCTGGTGGGGGAGGCTGGAGGGGGATGGCCGAACGCCTGCTGCGGGGTCGGACCCGCAGGGTCTGACCCCCGTGTCCGACGTCGGGGTTTCCCCCGTTAACCCTGACCCCCGCAAGGGGGTGGAGGATCTCGGCCCCTGTACGGGCCGGCGCCGACGCGCTAGTCAGCCGGGCAACGCAGGAGCCACCGCGGCCCGCGGGCCGCCGAGCGAGACCATGTCCATCACCCCCACCATCACCATCGTCGGTCGACCGAACGTCGGCAAGTCGACGCTGTTCAACCGCCTCACCCATACCCGCGCCGCGCTGGTCTCCGACCTGCCGGGGCTGACCCGCGACCGGCGCGAGGGCGAGGCGACCGTCAATGGCCGCAAGGTGACGATCGTCGACACGGCCGGCCTCGAGGAGGCCTCCGCCGGCTCGATTGCCGACCGCATGCGCCGCCAGAGCGAGACCGCGATCCATGCCGCCGACCTCGTGCTGTTCGTCATCGACTCGCGCGAGGGCGTGACGCCGACCGACACGGCGTTCGCCCGCCTCGTGCATGCCTCCGGGCGGCCGGCAATCCTGGTTGCCAACAAGTGCGAGGGACGCGCCGGCGAGGCCGGTTTCTACGATGCGTTCGCGCTCGGCCTCGGCGAGCCGGTCGCGATCTCCGCCGAGCACGGCGAAGGGCTCGGTGAGCTCGATCGCGACATCGCCGCCGCGCTCGGCATCGCCGAACGCGAGGAGGACGCGGACGAGAAAGCCGTGGCCGAGGACGAGCGGCCGATCCGCGTCGCCATCGTTGGCCGACCCAACTCCGGCAAGTCGACGCTCGTCAACGCCATGCTCGGGGAGGAGCGCATGATCACCGGCCCGGAGCCGGGACTGACGCGGGATTCGATCCCGAACGACCTCGTGCTCGCCGGTCGCAAGGTGCGCCTGTTCGACACCGCGGGGCTTCGACGCAAGGCGCGCATCACCGAGCGCGCAGAAAAGCTGTCGGCGAGCGACGCCATTCGCGCCATTCGCTTCGCCGAGGTCGTGGTGCTGCTCGTCGATGCCGAACGTCCGCTCGAGCACCAGGATCTGACCATCGGCGATCTCGTCTGCGAGGAGGGGCGCGCACTGGTCGTCGCCGTCAACAAGTGGGACCTCGTCGACAACAAGCAGAGGCAGCTCAAGGAGCTGAAGGAGACGCTGGCCGAGCGCCTCGCGCAGGCGCCGGGCGTGGCGCTGGTGCCGATTTCCGCGCTTGCCGAGAAGGGGCTCGACAAGCTGGCGCGGGCGGTGATCGAGGCCTACGAGACCTGGAACCGGCGCGTGCCGACGTCGGACTTGAACCGCTGGCTCGCCGAGGCACTCGCGCGTCACGCCCCGCCCGCCTCCGCCGGCCGGCAGATCAAGATCCGCTACGTGACGCAGCCCTCGACCCGGCCGCCGTCGTTCGTCGCGTTCTGCTCCAAGCCCGGCGACTTGCCGCAGTCCTACGTTCGCTACCTGACCAATAGTCTGAGAAAGGCGTTCGACCTGCCCGGCGTGCCGATCCGCTTCTCATTGAGAAAAGGCGAGAATCCCTACGCCACGCGCGGCCGGCGCGGCTGACGGGTCGTCTCGGTCGCAGGCGGAACGGTGCTTTTGCCGCATTTGCGCCCAAACGGCTTCGGAGATACGGTCCCGCGCATTCGAGCGATCGAGATCAAGAAGCAAGAAGGATCAACACCCATGTCGGTTACCCTGCGCGCCACGAGCTTGGGCTTGGCGCTCGGCCTCGCCACCGCGGCGCTCGTCACGATGCCCGGCGGCGATGCGCTTGCCCAGTCGGCGCGCGTCAAGGCCGCCTGCTCCGGCGACTACGGCCGGTTCTGCCCGAGCTATCCCGTCGGCAGCTCGCAGCTGCGCCAGTGCATGCGTGCCAACGGCAAGTTGCTGTCGCGCGACTGCGTCGACGCGCTCGTCGACGACGGCGAGATCAAGCGCAGCGAGTTGAAGTCGAAGCGGCGCTGAGCGGTTCCCGGGAAACGCAGAGGGCGGGAGCCCCGCAGCGAACCCGAAGATGCCGCGTGTCTCACCGCCCTCACGGGCTGCAGCCATCTCTGGCGCCGCACCGGACCACGGCATATAGGTTGCTGCAGTGGTGCGCGCAAGTGCACTGCGCGTTCGGCAGTCTCCGAGATCTGCCGCGACGGGAGCCACGCGTCGTGTCGAACGATATTCCCGAGGTGCTGTTCTACCATCTCGAGCGACAGCCGCTCGAGCGCGTGCTGCCGAGCCTGATCGAGCGTACGCTCGAGCGTGGCTGGCGCGCGGTGGTGCAGGCCGGCTCGCGCGAGCGCCTGGAAGCGCTCGATACCGCGCTATGGAGCTATCGCGACGACAGCTTCCTGCCGCACGGCACGGCCAAGGACGGACGGGCGGAGATGCAACCCGTGTTCCTGACCACCGGTGACGACACGCCCAACAGTGCCGGGGTGCGCTTCCTCGTCGACGGTGCGACGCTTGCCGCGTTCTCCGGCCTCGTGCGCGCGGTCTATCTGTTCGACGGCAACGATCCCGAAGCTGTCGAGCAGGCGCGCGGCGAGTGGAAGCGCGCCAAGGAGGCAGGCTGCCCCGTCACCTACTGGCAGCAGAGCGAGGCCGGGCGATGGGAGAAAAAGGCGTGAGCCGTATCGAGCCTCGCCGCGATGGCGATTCCAGCGCTGTCGACTGTGCGTCCCGCCCATGAACTACCGACACGCCTACCACGCCGGCAACTTCGCCGATGTCGTCAAGCACGCCACGCTGGCCGCGGTCGTCGACCTGATGCAGCGCAAGGAGACGCCGCTGCGCTTCATCGACACGCATGCCGGCGTCGGCGTCTACGATCTTCATTCCGAGGCGGCGGAGAAGACCGGCGAGTGGCGGAACGGCATTGGCCGCCTCGTCGGCGCGGTGCTGCCGCCCGAGGTCGCGGACGCAATGGCGCCGTATCTCCGCGTCGTCCACGAGGTCGGTGGCAAACGCAAACTGGTGCGCTATCCGGGCAGCCCCGAGTTGGTGCGCCGGTTGCTTCGCGGTGACGACCGGATGGTCGTCAACGAGTTGCACGCCGAGGATGCCGCCGAGCTCGCCCGGCGCTATGCGCGCGATCCCCGCGTCAAGGTGCTGTCTCTCGACGGCTGGACCGCGCTCAAGGCGGTGCTGCCGCCGAAGGAGCGGCGCGGCGTGACGCTCATCGATCCGCCCTTCGAGGAGCCGGGAGAGCTCGATCGCCTCGCGGTCGCTCTGAGCGATGCGCACCGTCGCTTTGCGACCGGCACCGTCATGCTCTGGTATCCGATCAAGGATCTCGCGGCGGTGGCCGCGTTCGAGCGCCGCCTCGCCGGCTCGGGGCTCGAGAAGATCCTGCTCGTCGAGATCCGCGTGAGGCCGCGCCAGCCGGTGCCGGCGCTGGTCGGCGCCGGGCTCGTCGTGCATAATCCGCCGTTCGGTCTCGTGCCGCGACTGGAGGCGATGATGCCGTTTCTCGCCGCGCGCCTCGCGCTCGATGGGCCGGGGTCGTGGCGTGTCGAATGGCTCGCGGGCGAGCGGCCGAAGGCAACGGATCGCCGCAGCGGGCCCATGTCGCACGACTGACGCACGAGGCTGCGCAGGATTTGCAACGCGGCGGCGTACCGGCATGTGCGGCCACACGGAGCAAAAGCCACCGCATTGGTGCTTGCGCGGGCAAAACGGTTGTCCAATACTCCGCCGGATTCTTGACGGCCTGTCGATCCTCGCGTGACTGTTGAGCAGCACTTGCATGAGACGACCCTCGCGCATGCGTTCGAGCCTCTCACTCGCGCACCTCGCCACCGACACCCTCGTTCGTCACAGCTCGTCGAAGCTCGGCGCCGGGCCGCTCGGCTCTCGCGCCGTCGTCGTTTTTCGTGACCGTTGACCAGGAGGCAAAGGATGCGGCAGATCGGCGTCGTCAAGTTCTACAATGCCCAGAAGGGCTACGGCTTCATTACACCCGATGGCGGCGGCAAGGACGTGTTCGTGCACGTCACCGCCGTCGAGCGCTCCGGGATTGCCAACCTCGTGGAGGGCACGCGGATCTCGTTCGATACCGAGCCCGACAAGCGCGGCAAGGGGCCGAAGGCGGTCAATCTCCAGCTCGCCTGACGGAGCAGCGAGACACGGCGCGTGCGTCACCCCGGCGACACGCGCCCCGCAGAAAGTGCTCGACTTCGCCCATCGTGAACCGCCGGCCATGGGAAAGCCTTCCGGATTGGGGCACAGTCCGGCGCGATCGATTCCGCATCAGACGACTGAGGAGGACCTGCCGATGAGGCTCGACAATTTGCTCACCGCTGGCGCCATGGCCATGGCGCTGGCACTGCCGGTCGCAGCGACGCCGGCCGCGGCCAAGGAGTGCGTGAACAAGGCGGCGCAAGGCACCGCCAGCAGCCTCGAGGGAGCCAAGTTCCAGGTCGACGAGGCGCTGTTGCAGGCGGTCGACTGGGGCGCGTGGGCGGCCTGGATGGCCAACGGCTCGACGCCGGGCTGGGATTTCGGCAAGCGCACCTACAAGTGCAAGCCGGGCGGCGTCGGCTTCGAGTGCATCGGCCAGGCGAAGCTGTGCAAAAAATAGCTCGGTAGGCTCACGGGGAGGACAACCCGCTCCGGTCGTCGCTTGCGGCGATCGCCGGCGTGTTGCGTCATGATGCGTGGCTCGCCCGCCACATCGTGCACATCAAACGATCGCCTGCGGCTTCCGCTCGGTGCGACGCGGGAGGCATAATGATGGCCGGGCGAGACAACACTCACGAGATCGAGGAGAACCGAAATGGCTCATTACATCCGGCTCGTCGTCGCCGCGCTTGCCGCCGCGCCGCTGGTCGCTGCTGCGGCCACACCATCGATGGCGAAGAAGTGCGTGATGGCCGGCGGCCAGGGCACCGGGATCACCACCGACGTCGCCAAGTTCATGGCCACCGCCGCGCTCAACAACTCGATCGCCGGCGCCGGTCTCAAGGCGGCCGGTGAGGTCAAGTACGACTGCAAGTACGAGGTCGTCGTCTCCAACTGCACCGCCAAGCAGCGCGCCTGCAAATAGCTCGTCGTCACGCGCTCGAGACGATTGCGGCGCCACCAGCTCACTGGTGGCGCCGCTTTGCGCTGGCGTCGATCGAAGCGGATCGGCCCGGTTATTTCGCCAGTAGGCTCTTCAAGATGCCGATTGCGACCATCAGCACGCGGCCGCCGATGCCGCCGCTGGCCACCTGGCTGATGGTCGACCCGAGATCGAGCCCGCCGCCTGCTGCCCCGAGCAACGGGCCGAGCAGCTGACCGCCGATGCCCCCGCCGAGAATTCCGGCGAGCGAGTTGCCGAGCGTGCCGAGGCTCATGTTCTTGAGCAGGGCACCGGCGATGTTGCCGCCTGCCGCGCCGCTCAGCAATTGGATGATCAGGCTCGCGATATCCAATTCGTCTCTCCACCGTCTCGTTTGCACCTGCGGTCACCCGTCTCCGCGGCCCTGCCGGCGGCAGGCGCGGCGGGTGTCGGTGCCGGCGTGTACGGCGCATACTCGAACGCTCCGCACCCCGAAGAAATCGGAGCCCTGCGGTAAGACTTTCGCCGGGCGCGTGACTATTGCGGCCCGAGTGCCGGCCGACGGCATGCCCGATCCGCGGGCTGGCGTGGTCGCGGAGTGACAAGTGCGGCCCAAAGTGCCGCCTGGTTACGCTTTATTGAGCCATTCGAACGACCTTTTCGGGTAAGCTGGCGACAACTCGCCTCGCCCGGAGGCATCCGGCGGGCAGATGGAGAAATGACCTATGACCCTTCGTTCGATTGTCTTGGCGATGATTGCCGGGATCGGTGTCGCCGCCGTCGCAGCCCCCGCGAGCGCGGGCGATCGGCTGGCGCGTGGGACTTCGGCCGAGGGTGGCGCGCACCCCAAGTCGTCGTACTACCGGGGGCCGCGGGTGAAGGGCTACGTGGCCCGCAAGGGTGGCTACTCCTACACCTACGCCGACTCGGTCAATACCTACGGCGACTCGCGCAGCCGCTATGGCGCCGCCTCCAGCCTGCGCGATCCGATGCTGGACCGGCAGACCCAGGCCGGCCCCTTCGACCACGGCTTCTTCTTCGATTCCGGCGTCGCCCCGCGCGGCGGCGATTCGCCATACATGAACTGAAGCCGGCGTCCGGCCCGGCGGCCATAATTCCGGGCCGTGGGCGCTCCAATCTCTCCCGATTGTCTGCCGCTACGCGCCGAGGCCGGTTTGCGGTGGGCAAGCTGCATTCTTGATTGGGGATGGCATGCCGGCACTAGGCACGGCCGTCCGGCCCGGCTATAGCTGCGGCCAAGCAAGGGATTAACCAACTCGGGGGTTTGCCATGTCGTTGCGATCGCTCGGCGCCGTTGCCGCCGTGGCCGGGCTCGGCGTGCTCGCCAGCGCCCCGGCCGCGGCCGAGTGCACGCGACTCGGCTTCTCGGTCAACGACTACGGCAAGGACGGGCCGACCAAGGACGCCAAGGAACTCCTCGACAAGTTCATTGCCAAGACGATGGCCGACCGTGGCGTCACCAACTATACGGTCGGCAAGAAGGACGTCAGCTGCGAGCTGTTCCTGAATCTGATCGTGTTCGACGAGCACACCTGCAAGGCCGAGGCGACGGTATGCTGGGGCGGCTCGAAGCCGCCGAAGGGGAGCGTTGCCGAGCCGGCAGCCACACCGGAGGCGAAGCCCGCCAAGGCTGCCGCTACGCCGTCTGCTGCGCCGGAGAAGAAGGCCGAGCCGAAGCCTCAGACCAAGCCGGCGGCGAAGAAGCCGGTGACCGAGACCGGCGCGCTGCCGGACAAACAGAGCAGCGCCGAACCCAGCCCGGCCGACATCGCCGCCGCCGTGAAGGCAGCCGCCGCTGCCGATGCGGCCGAGCGCGCCGCCGCCGCTGCCGAGCGTGCTGCTGCGGCTGCCGAGCGCGCTGCCGCCGCAGCGGCTACTCCGCCTGCCGCGATCGCGCCAAAGGCTCCGCCCGCGACCGCCCCTGCGCAGCCGCAATAGTCCGGCGCGCAATTCGGGCGCACGTCGCTCAACGCGCGGCCCCTTCGCCGACCACGACGAACGGCGCCCAGCTCGCCGGGCGGGCCTCATCCGGCTCGCCCTCGTCGATCATCGCCAGCATTGCGCGCCGCAGCGCTTCCGCGCGGCCGACGCGGGCGTCCTTCGCCATCGCCTGCATCGCGGTCGTGACGAGCGTCACCGTCGCCTCCGAGTTCACCGCCCAGTGCGAGACGAGCAGCGCCCGCGCCCCGGCGTAGAAGAACGCGCGGGCGAGGCCAGAGAGCGCCTCCGCTCCGTCCGCGCCGCCGGCTGCGGTGTTGCAGGCGGAGAGGATGACCCAGTCGGCATCGAGCTTCAGCCCCGCGATTTCGGACGCCGAGAGATAGCCGTCGTCCTCCGCGCTCGGCCGCTCGGGCGGGGTCAGGATCAGGCCGGGCTCGTGCGTGCCGTCGAGCTCGCCGGCGAGCGCGCCGTGAGTGGCGAAGTGGAGGATGCGATGCTCGGCGAGCGTGCCGTCGGCGCTCGCCCGCTTGACCTCGCGCTCGCTCGCGCGGGTGCCGAGGCGCACGGCATCCGGATCGGCGCCGGCGAGGCGGGCCACCACGCACAGTTCGTCCGCCGTCTCCGGCAGCGGCACCTGCGCCCGCAAGTGATCGAGGGCGGCGAGCCCGCCGCGCGTCGCGATCGGTGCTACCGGGCTCCCGAGGCCGACCAGCGCCGCGACATGCTGGAAGGGCGTGTGGCGGCATCGCTGTCTGGCTCGCGCCGCCCGTGCGCGCGCGGCGTAGCGCGCGTCGGGGCCGTCGAGCAGCGGATTGCCGATGCCGAGAATGGGCTTCCTGGCTGCGCTCGGCCGGCCCACCCGCCGCAGCGCCTGCAGCGACGTCACCGCCGGCAGGATGGTGATCGCGTGCGCACGCGCGAGCCAGGCGACCTTGCGGAGGTCCGTCTCCCCTCCCCCTTGCGGGGAGGGG
>JBFMEX010000084.1:0-28664 GCA_040752215.1 Pseudomonadota bacterium
CAACGGCTCTATGACGCTCCACTCGAAGTCTGTCAGGTCGTAACGTGCCATGATCCAAGCTCCGATGTTTCTCAGCTTGAATCACTGTTCGAGCCCCTTGCCAAGGAAAAATTGAGTACAAGGCCTAATGACGGGCAGGTAGGGGACTTGCTGAGTAGCTGACTCAGCAAGGTTTCATCGGTGGGCGACTTGAACACCCGTCTCACGCTACTGTTTAGTCTCAGGAGGCCATCCCCTACATTCACAGACCACGCAATGTCCTAGTCCACTAGACGAACCGCATGTCCCCCATCTGCCAACCATTTATTTAAGTATATCATTGAATGGGGATTAAACAAGCGTCAGATTGGGAAACTCTTTGCACCAAAATTTGCACCACAGTTCATTTATTGGCCAAAAATTCATCCGCGGTTACAATGTCAATGGCTCCGCGCAAAATCCAGAACGACAGCTTGTGCGTAGCCAGATAACGCAATGAGTATGCTATTGTCTTTTCTGTGGAAATTGGAGCGGGCGATGGGAATCGAACCCACGACATACAGCTTGGGAAGCTGTCGTTCTACCACTGAACTACGCCCGCGCTCGCACCCCCTTTAGCACAGCCGCCGACCGCCCGGAAAGTACCCCGATCACGCTGCACAGCGCCGCCATGGAGAGCACACGATCACCGGGCTATAACCGGCTTGTGAGTTCGGCGGAACGGTCGAGCCGTGGTAGCCATGTGATCCCGAGACGAGGCGGACAGGGCCGACGTGAACATCCAGACGCATCCGATACCGAGAGCGGACGACGCGGCCAAGTTCCGCGATCCCGACACCACCGCCGCCGGCGAGCCGCGCGCCATCGTGCCGTTCGAGCGGCTCGAGACGCTATGGATCAACACCGGTACGCTCTGCAACATCACCTGCCGCAACTGCTACATCGAATCGAGTCCCGCCAACGACCGCCTCGTCTACGTGACGGCGACGGAGATTGCCCCGCTGCTCGATGAGGCCGAGGCCGAGGGAGCGCGCGAGATCGGCTTCACCGGCGGCGAGCCATTCCTCAATCCCGACATGATTGCGCTCGCCGAGGCGTCGCTCGCACGCGGCTTCGCTACGTTGATCCTGACCAATGCCATG
Source organism: Pseudomonadota bacterium (assembly GCA_040752215.1). Taxonomy (GTDB): domain Bacteria; phylum Pseudomonadota; class Alphaproteobacteria; order Rhizobiales; family Hyphomicrobiaceae; genus JBFMEX01. The sequence continues at coordinate 1,122 of JBFMEX010000084.1, forward strand.
CAGCCCATGCTGCGCGCCCGGGTGAAGAAGGGCCTCCTCGATCTCCAGAGCAGCCATGGCGAGAAGCTGACGCTGCGCGTCAGTCTCGACCACCACACCAAGGCGCTGCACGAGGCCGAGCGGGGACAGCGCACCTGGTCGAAGGCGCTCGACGGCCTCGACTGGCTGCTCGGGAACAAATTTCGCGTCACCATCGCCGGGCGCACCTGCTGGGGCGAGAGCGAGGCCGAGGCGCGCGCGGGCTATGCAGCGCTGTTCTCGGCCAACAATTGGGCCATCGACGCCGCCGACGCGGCCCAGCTCGTCCTGTTCCCGGAGATGGACGGCCGCCACCACGTGCCCGAGGTCTCCGCGCGCTGCTGGGACAAGTTCGGCAAGCGGCCCGAGGAGATGATGTGCGCGACCTCGCGCATGGTCGTCAAACGCAAGGGCGCCGAATCACTCGCCGTCGTGCCCTGCACGCTGCTGCCGTATGCGCCGGAGTTCGATATGGGCGCGACGCTCGCCGCTGCGCGGACGGCCGACGGCGGCATGTTTGCAGGCGGCGCGGTGAAGCTCTGCCACCCGCATTGCTCGAAGTTCTGCGTGCTCGGCGGCGGCAGCTGCTCGTGAGCCGAAGCGCGCAGCTGTCGGGCCGCTATTTCTGCGGCACCAGCGTCTCTTTCGCGCGGCCCTTGTCCCAGGTGCCGTGCAGCACGCCGTCGGCACCGACCTCGTAGATCACCGGATACCTCTGCCCCCAGTCGACGACGAGGGTCGAGCCCTTGAGCGTGCCCTTGCCCTTGAACGTCGCGCCGTTGGCGATGAGCCAGCTGAAGCGGTAGACGCTGCCATCGGGCTTTACGACCGCGGTGCCGGTGTAGGTCGAGCCGTTGGCGTTGGTGCCGTGCACCGTGTAGGTGCCGCCGACCGGCGCAGGTGCCTGCGCGAGACGGATCGCCTCCCCGGCGCGCGCCGGCGCCAGAAGCGCGAGTGACAGCATTGCGAGTGCCGCTAGACCGGCCCTCGATGTCGAAGCGAGCATGCTCCCCTCCCTGACAGCGCTCACACGATCTCGACCAGCTCGATCTCGAACACCAGGTCCTTGCCGGCCAGCGGATGGTTGGCGTCGAGTGTCACCAGCGTCTCGTCGAGCGCGACGATGGTCAGCATCAGCTGCTCTCCGTCCTCGGTCTCGGCCAGCAGCCGGCCGCCGACGGCGAGCGGCTCGGTGGTCGGGATCGCAGTCCGCGGCACGCGCTGGATGCCGTTGGCATCAACCGGTCCATAGGCCTCGCTCGCCGGCACCATGAAGGTGCTGCGATCGCCGACGCCCATGCCGACGATCTGGCGCTCGAGACCGGGAATGATCTGCCCGGCGCCGATCTCGAACTCGAGCGGATCGCGCCCGGAGGAGGAATCGAACTCGCTGCCGTCGGTCAGCCGGCCGGTATAGTGGACCCGGACCGTGTCGCCGATCCTGGCGATTGTCATGATTTCCTCCTCGCGCGGATTGCCTCGTCCCTCTCCCGCTGGCTCCTAGCACACGCCCACGCCCGTGTCGCGCCGCCGGCGGCGCCCTTGACAGCAAGCCTGATAGTTCCTAAATTTCTGTCATGACAGAAATTACAGCAACAAAGAGCCAGCTCCCGAGGTCGGTCGAGCGTTTCGTCGTCCACTGGGGCGAGATGGGGCAGATGTGGGGTGTCAATCGCTCCGTGGCGCAGATCCACGCCCTGCTCTACGTCTCGGACAGGCCGCTTTCCGCCGAGGAGATCGGCGAGCGGCTGAGAATGGCCCGCTCCAACGTCTCGACCTCGCTCAAGGAGCTGCAGGGCTGGAATCTGGTCCGCCGCGTGCACACGATGGGCGACCGGCGGGACTTCTACGAGGCCGAGGCCGACATGTTCGAGATGGTGCGGCGCATCGCCGAGGGCCGCAAGGCGCGCGAGATCGATCCGACGCTCGCTGTGCTGCGCGCCTGCGTCGGCGAGGCGGCTGACGATCCGCGCGTCTCCCCCGCTGCACGCCGTCGCCTCGCGGCGATGCTCGAAATGACCGAGACCGTCGATCGTGCATTTGGCGAGATCATCCGCCTGCCGCCGGCGACGCTGTCCCAGCTGATGCGGATGGGCGGCACGGTGGCGCGTCTGATCGGGCCCGCCGCCCGGCGCAGCGCGCGCAAGCGCTGAGTCTTGCTCCGATCGGCAATGTGCGGAGTGCCGCGATGTCCTCCCTCGAGCCAGTCACCCCTACCCCGACCGACGCGCCGGAGCGACAGCGCGAGACGGCCGCCGCGCCGCTCCGCGACCTCCGCTTCCGCGCCCTCGTCGGCGAGAGGGCCTGGAGCGGGCTCCCCGCCGCGGTGCGGGCCCGCTTCTCCAAGCGATTGGCGCCGGGCGAGATCGCGCTCTACAAGGGCGCGGTCGTGGCCACCGAGCTGTCGCGCATCGGCCGCGTGCTGGCGTTCCTCGCCCGCGTGATCGGCGCGCCGCTGCCGTTGACGGATGGCGCGACCGGGCCCGCGGTGGTGGCGGTCACCGAAGAGCCGAGCCTCGGCGGACAGATCTGGAGCCGCTCCTACGCACGCGCCGGCCGCTTTCCCCAGGTCGTGCACTCGGCCAAGCGCTTTCGCGGTCCGACCGGACTCGAGGAGCACGTCGGCGGCGGCATCGCCATGATGCTGGTGGTCAGCGTGGAGGCCAGCGCACTGGTGTTTCGCTCCGCCGGCTATGTGCTGGAGCTCGGCCGGCTGCGCATCCGCCTTCCCCGCCTCTTGGAGCCCGGCGTCATGACGATCACCCATCGCGATCTCGGCTCCGGCCGGTTCGCCTTCGAGCTGGCTCTGGACCACCCGAGAATCGGCCGCTTGCTGCATCAACTCGCAATTTTCTCCGACCTGTGACGACACGGCGGAAATCGGGGCAGGGGTCGGCGATCGGCTGCGGAGGCCCTCTCGCGGCGGCCGCGCGCCGGGCCTTGCATGCGTCAGCCGTATCGGGCTAGAAGCCCTGGGCTCGGCTCGATACCGGACCCGGAGAGGTGGCTGAGTGGTTGAAAGCACCGCACTCGAAATGCGGCATACTCGCAAGGGTATCGTGGGTTCGAATCCCACCCTCTCCGCCACTCGCATTCCCGGACATGCCGACTGCCACCGACTCGTCGCGCTACGCGGTCTACTTTCTACCTGATCCATCGTCGGCGATCTGGCACTTCGGCAGCGCGACGCTCGGATATGACGCCTACACCGCAAGCGATGTCGCGCCGCCGGCCCGGCTCGCCGCCGCCGAGCCTCGTCTCGGCGAGCTGACGGCGGAGCCGCGTCGCTACGGCTTTCACGCGACGCTGTGGGCCCCGACTCCATTGGCACCTGGCACAGACGAGCGTGCGCTCATTGCCGCCGTCCGCGCCTTCGCCACCGCCCGCCAGCCCTTCGTCGTGCCGGAGTTCGAGGTCGCTATCGTCGAGGACTTCCTCGCGCTCGTGCCCGCGGCGCCGTGCCCCGCGCTTGATGCTCTCGCTGCCGATTGCGTCCGCGCATTCGCGCGCTTGCGTGCGCCGCTCGGCGAGGCGGATCGCCGCCGCCGTGTTGGCGCCGGGCTCACCGAGCGCCAGACCGCATATCTCGACGGCTGGGGCTACCCTCACGTGCTCGACGAGTTCCGCTTCCACATGACGCTGACCGGCGCGCTGACCGCTGCCGACCGCGAGCCCCTGCGGGCACTGTTGGCCGAGGCATACGCCGCAATTGCCGCGCCGATCCCGATCGACGCCATCGCCGTGCTCCGCCAGTCGTCCCGCGCCGATCGCTTCCGCGTCGTCGAGCGCATGATCCTCACGGAGCCGAACGCGGCGTAGGGCTCAAGCTCCGAGCCGCGCCATGATCTCGTTCTCGGCCTCGCGCGCCTTGGGCGTCCACGTCGCAGTGCCCGATGCCACGAGATTGGCCTCCGACTTCAGGATCAGCCCATCGTCGAGGATCTTGAGGCCGTTGGCCTTCAGCGTCTCGCCGGTGGTGGTGATGTCGACGATGAAATCCGCGGTGCCGGCGGCCGGCGTGCCTTCCGTCGCGCCGAGGCTCTCGACGATGCGATAGTCGGTCAGCCCGCGCTGGGCGAAGAACCGGCGCGCGATGTTGACGTACTTGGTCGCGACGCGGAACCAGCGCCCGTGCGCGCGGTGGAAATCGAGCGCGATCTCGTCGAGGTCGGCCATGGTCGCGACGTCGATCCAGCTCTTCGGCACTGCGACCACTACGTCGGCGTGGCCGAAGCCGAGCTTCTTCAGGAAATCCACGCGGTCCGCCCAGTTGGTGATCTGCTCCTGGATCAAATCCTCCCCGGTTATGCCCAAGTGCGCGCGGCCAGTCTTCAGGTACCAGGCGACCTCGGCTGCCGAGACGTAGGCGACCTCGACCGTCGGCATGCCCTCGATCTCGCCGCGATAGCCGCGCGCGTTGCCGACCTTGCGCAGGACCAGCCCGGCGGCGGCGAACAAGTCGTGCGTCTGCTCCATCAGCCGGCCCTTGGAGGGCAGCGCGAGAACCAGGCCCTCACTCATGGCGTCGCTCCCGTGATCGAGGCCAGGAGGCGCTCGGTGTGGATCGCGGCGCCGACGGCCGGCACGTCGCCCGGCGCGCCACACTGGCGCATCAGGCTGTCGTAGCGTCCGCCGCCGGCAACCGGGCTCAGCGTGCCGAGGCCGGGCGCCACCACCTCGAACACGAAGCCGGTGTAATATTCGAGCGTGCGCCCGAACTCGGCCGAGAAGTCGGCGTGCACGACGTCGACGCCCATGTCGGTCATCAGTTGCAGCCGACGGTGGTAGGCGTCGAGCGCCACCGAGATGTCGATCGCCTTGTCGCGCGTCAGGTCCTTCAATCGCGCGCCCGCCGCGCGCGCCGGCGCGGTCACGCCGATGTAGCTCTCGATCAGCTGCGCGGTGGCGGCGGACAAGGGCTCGGTGCGTGCATCCGTCGCGATCGAGACGAGGTTGGCCGTAATCTCGGCCAGGCTGCGCGCGCCGATCAGCTCGATGCCTTTCGCCTCGAGGTAGCGCAGCACGCTCCGCTCGGCGAGCTCGGGATGCTCGAGGTCGAGCTCGGCGATCAGGTCTTTCGGCACGTCGCGCGGGATGTTCGCGGCGCCTTTGGTCAGCCGCTCGAGCTCGGTGCGGAAGGCGTCCGGCCGCCAGAACTGGTGCATCAGCCGCTGGCGCCAGCATTCCGGCATTTTCGCCGCCTCGAGCAGCGCGCGGAACAGGCCGAGGTCGCCGATTCTGAGCTTCCATTCCTTGAGGCCGGCGGCCTTGAGCGCATTGAGGACGACCGAGACGACCTCGGCCTCGGCCTTCTCGCGGTCGGGCACGCCGAACGACTCGAGTCCGGCCTGGCGGAACTCGCGCGGGTGCGCCTTGCCGGAGCCCTCCGGCTGGAAGCGGAACGCCGGTCCGTTGTAGCAGTACTTCGCCTTCGCGTCGGCCTTGGGATGACGCTCGAGGTGCAGCCGGCAAGTCGGCACGGTGAGGTCGGGTCTGAGGCACAGCTCGTCGCCGTCGGGATCGACGAATACGTAGGTGCGTGCCCTGAGGCTCTCGCCGATCACGTCGAGGAACAACGCCGCCGGCTGTATCATCGACGGCGCGACCGCCTCGTAGCCGGCCTTGATGAAGACCGCCATCAGCTTCTGCGCCTGCGCTTCCAGCGCCTCGAACTTTCGTGCCGTCTCGGCGGCCATGTGCGTCTCTCTTCTTTCCCCTCCCCCTTGTGGGGAGGGGTTGGGGGTGGCGGGACTCCCGACCGCCCTGGCGGGGCGAATCCCAACGGCCGCGGGCGGAAACAGCTACGACCCGCCAAAGGTCTGCCATCCCCCCTCCCTGACCCTCCCCCACGACCCTCCCCCACAAGGGGGTGGGAACCAGCGAGGGGGTCTACGGCCGGTGCCGCGCGATGATCTCGTTTACCCGCGCCACCATCTCGGCTTCCGGCACGGTGATCTGCGCCGGCCGCGCCTCCTTCCACTCCTTGTTGTCCTTGATCGCGGCGGCGGCCTTCGCGCCCTCGACCAGATCCTTGATCGTCACCTCGCCTTTGGCGCGCTCGTCCGAGCCCTGGATCACGACGCACGGAGCGGCGCGCTTGTCGGCGTACTTCATCTGCGCCTTCATGCCCGAGGCGCCCAAGTACATCTCGGCGCGGATGCCGGCCTGACGCAGCGCCTGGGTGAGGCGCTGGTATTGCGCGAGCTCGGCCTTGTCCATCACCAGCACGACGACGGGTCCCTCGGCCGCCTGCGTGTCGGTCTTGCCGAGCGCGCGGAGCGCCGCCGCGAGCCGCGACACGCCGATCGAGAACCCGGTCGCCGGCACGCGCTCGCCGGTGAAGCGGGCGACGAGATCATCATAGCGCCCGCCGCCGCCGACCGATCCGAACCGGACCGTCTCGCCGTCGTCGTTCTTGACCTGGAACGTCAGCTCGGCCTCGAACACCGGGCCGGTGTAATATCCGAGGCCTCGGACCACTTCGGCAGTAATGTCAATGCGATCAGAGTAGCCCGACGAATGAAATAATGCTGCCATCTCCAGTAGCTCGGAAACGCCCGCTCGCCCAGCGTCGGTTGATCCGACGAGTTGGTCCCAATTCTTGAGCGTGGTTTCGTAGTCTGCGACCTTCAACCGACCGTAGAGTCCCGGTCCTTCGCCCAGCTTGGACGCTGTTGGCGTGTAGTGCCGAGCTTGGTCGCGAACGAACCAGAGAATCTTGTCAATTTGGTCCTCACTTAGGCCTGCGCCAGGAGTGAAGTCCCCCGATTCATCCATTCGTCCCCTTCCAAGTAGCAAGGCCACCTCGCTAGGGGACCATTTGTCGAGCTTATCTATCGCGCGGAGAACCGCCATTCGCGACGCTCTTGTTTCGCTGCCAGCCAGCCCGACCGACTCTAAGAGTCCATCTAGCACCTTGCGATTATTGACTTTGATCGCATATTGCCCGCGCGGGATGCCGAGCGCCTCCAGCGTGTCCGCGGCCAGCATGCACATCTCGGCATCCGCGGCGACGCTCTCCGCGCCGACGGTGTCGGCGTCGAACTGCACGAACTGGCGGAACCGCCCCGGCCCCGGCTTCTCGTTGCGGTAGACGTTGCCGAACGCATAGCGCCGGTACGGCTTCGGTAACCCCTGGAAGTTCTGCGCCACATAGCGGGCGAGCGGCGCGGTCAGGTCGTAGCGTAGGCTGAGCCACTGCTCGTCCTCGTCCTGGAACGAGAACACGCCCTCGTTGGGCCGGTCCTGGTCGGGCAGGAACTTGCCGAGCGCATCCGTGTACTCGATCGCCGGCGTCTCCAGCGGCTCGAAGCCGTAGCGCTCGTAAACCTCCCTGATCCGCTCGAGCATGCGGCCCGTGGTGCGGATCTCGCCCGCGTCGATATCGCGTAGCCCCTTTGGGAGCCGGGCCTCGGGGCCGGTTGCCTTGCTGGTCTTGGCCATTGCCTGGGGGTGCCTCGCCGCCGCGCGCGGGCGGAATGTGTCGGGATCGGGCCCGCCTTATAACGGATCGCTCCCGATGGCGAAAGGCAGCGGGCTGCACGCGGGACGCCCTCCATGGCGATTGAGCCCAATCTGCTTTGCCAGCGCCTTCCTTCTCCCGCGGGGATAAGGTGCCCCGCAGGGGCGGATGAGGGGCTTCATCGCCACCGACTGACCCGGGGGCAAGTCCCTCACCCGCCCTTCGAGCACCCTCTCCCGTCCCGGGAGAGGGTGGAGAGCACCGGCGACAGAGAGCTGAATTGCCCTGGTCTCCCATCCCCGCGAGCGGAGTGGGAAACGTGGCCACCGGCGGCGACGTTATACAAACTGTACAACGTCCCGAGCCTGCGTTATACAGACTGTATAACGCTTGACCGAAGGAGCCCCGCCATGAAGCTCGAGCTGAAGCGCATCGGCAACTCGACCGGCCTCATCCTGCCCAAGGAGCTGCTCGCTCGCCTCGGCCTCGCGCAGGGCGATGCCGTCACGGTAAGCGAAGGGCCGGATCGCACGATCACGATCACGCCCTACGCCGAGGACGACGAGGAGACCATGCGCATCGCCCGCGAGGTCATGAAGGAGTACAAGAACACGCTGCGCGCGCTCGCCAAATGAGCGAGCCCAGGTGGATCACCAAGGCCCAGGCGATTCGCATTCATGCCGAGCAGCTGGCGATCTTCGGCGGCCCCGCGGGCATTCGCGACGAGGGTCTGCTCGAATCCGCCCTCGGCCGTTCGCAGAACAAGTGGACCTACGGCGAAACGGACCTCGCGGCACTGGCGGCAGCCTACGCTTTCGGTATCGCGCGCAACCATCCGTTCGTGGATGGCAACAAGCGCGCCGCCTTCATGTGCGCGACGGTGTTCCTCAGGAAGAACGGAGTCGGGTTCGCGCCCGACGAGGCCGAGGCCACCGCCGCGATCTTGGGCCTCGCCGCCGGCGAGGTCGAGGAGGAGGGCCTCGCCCGCTGGATCCGCGACAACTGGCCGAAGCCGTAACGCTACTGATTGTGCCGCGCAAACACCTCGGCCGTGCCGTCCTTCTTGACCAGCAGCACCTCGAACGGCTCGCGCGTTTCGCCCGATTCCATCCCCGGCGATCCGATCGGCATGCCCGGCACCGCGAGCCCGACCGCCTCCGGCCGCTCTTTCAACAGCCGCGCCACGTCGCCGGCAGGCACGTGGCCCTCGATCGCGTAGCCGCCAATGATTGCGGTGTGGCAGGAGGCGTGCTCCGGCCTGATGCCGGCCTCCGTCTTGCGCCGTGCCAGCTCTCCGTTGGCGACATCGAGCTCTTTCAGCGTGAAACCGTTGGCCCGCATATGCTTCACCCACGCCGAGCAGCAGCCGCATGTCGCGCTCTTGTAGATGCGGCCGGCCATCTCGCTCGCGGCTGGGCCGGCCGCGACGGCGAGAAAGAGCAGCGTCGTGAGAAGTCGCGCGGGGTTTCGCATGGCATTCGCTTCCATGTTCGGCGGTGGCAGCAGTGCTGTCGCGCGCATTGTGTCATCGGGGCGCGGCCGCGGAATGCACATCATCGTGAGCCGGTTGCTCCGGTTGCATCGGGCCGACGTGCGTGCCAGAGCGCCATCGCCTCCATCGCCGCGAACGACAGCACCGACACGGCAACGAGTGCGGTGATGGCAGCATCGGTGCCGGCGAGATCGGCGAGCGCCGCGAACGCGACCGGCGCCAGCGCGCTGGCGACGAGCTGAGGGGCCGCCAGCACCCCGAGCAGCGCGCCGTAGCCTGCCGGGCCGAACAGCGCCAGCGGGACCGCTCCCCTGACGATCGTGACGAGCCCGTTGGAGAGGCCGAAAAGGATCGTGAACGCGAGCGCAAGCTCGATGCGTGCGCCGGCCAGCACCAGCACGGCGAATGCCAGCGGCAGAAGTCCGACCGCGATCCGCCCGACCGCAATCGCCGACAGCCCCTGTGCGAAAAAGATCTCCCACACCCGACCCGCAACCTGCGCCACGCCCTTGAGGGAGGCGAGCCCGACGGCGGCCGCCGCGACGATGCCGGCATGCTCCAGGATCGTCACGAGATGCGCGCTCATCGCCCCGAACACGAACGCGTTGGCCGACATCACGACGCTGAACAGCACCATGGCGACGCGCCGGTCGGCGCCATCGACGCGGCCCCGTGCGTCGCGCGCGTGCATGGGCGCCGTCGCGGCAGCGGCAGGCGTTGCCTCGGGCTCGGGCGCGCGCGGCCGGCGTGCGCCGGCGAGCCCATAGAGCACCAGCGGCAGGCCGACGAGGAGGTGCAGCGCGGCGAACACCATCAGCGCCCCGCGCCAGCCGAGCGCCAGCGCCAGCCAGTGGCCGAGCGGCCAGAACACCGTCGAGGCGAGGCCGCCGAACAGCGTCACGTAGCCGATCGCGCGGCGCCCGCGTCGCGGCGCCACCTCCACCATCGCCGCGAATGCCGCATCGTAGAGCGTCATCCGCATGGCGAGGCCGACGCCGACCCACGCCGCCAGATAGAGGGCCTCCGAGGTCGCCTGCGACAGGATCGCCAGCGAGGCGGCGGCGATCGCGCTGCCGAGCGCCATCACCATGCGGGCGCCGTGGCGATCGGTGGCGCGGCCGACGCGGGTCGAGACGGCACCAGAGACGAGGAGACCGAGCGTCATGCCGGCGAAGACCGTGCTGCGGCTCCAGCCGGTGTCGGCGCCGATCGGCCCGCCGAGCACGGCCAGCGCGTAGACCGTGGTGCCCCAGGCGATGATCTCGACCAACCCCAGCGAGACGACGGGGCGGGCCAGCGGCGGGCTCTCGACCGGATCGGGCGCGCCGGCCGCCAGCTTGCTCGTGGACACGGGCTCCTCCGCCAAGGACGGGCCGCAGTGCGGGCCCGCATCGGGCGCGAACCATAGAAGCTTCTCGCGCGCAGGGAAACGGCGGCCGCAGGATGAGCCGGTGTTCGGCGGGCGATCTGGACTGTCGGGCCGCCGAGCCCGATATAAGGAGGATCTCCGGCCCACAGGAGCCACATGGCCGACGAGGACAACCGCTTCTCCGCCCGCGCCGCGCGCTATGTGAAGGTGTCGACCAACGTCGGCGCCGTCGCCGCGCGCGTGGCCGGCCAGCGCCTTCTTGGCCTCGAGGCCGACCGCTCGCGCAACGCGGACGATCTCGCCGCCGCGCTCGGCGGGCTCAAGGGCCCGATCATGAAGGTCGCGCAGCTGCTCTCGACCATCCCCGAGGCGCTGCCCAAGGAGTACGCCCGCGCGCTGGCGCAGTTGCAGAGCCAGGCGCCGCCGATGGGCCCCGCGTTCGTTCGCCGCCGCATGCAGGCCGAGCTCGGGCCGGAATGGGCCAAGCGGTTCGCGAGCTTCGAGCCCGCGGCAGCCGCGTCGGCCTCGCTCGGCCAGGTGCACCGCGCGGTCGGTCTCGACGGCCGGCGCCTCGCCGCCAAGCTGCAGTACCCGGACATGCAGTCGGCGGTCGAGGCCGACCTCAACCAGCTGAGGATCCTGTTCCAGATCCATGCCCGCATGGACCCCGGCGTCGACACTCGCGAGATCCTGCAGGAAGTTTCCGCACGCCTGCGCGAGGAGCTCGACTACGCGCTCGAGGCGCGCCACACCGCCCTCTACGCGACGATCTTCCGCGACGACCCCATGATCCGCGTGCCGGAGATCGTGCCCGAGCTATCGACACGGCGTCTGTTGACGATGGGCTGGCTCGACGGCCGTCCACTGCTCGAGTTCAAGTCGCGAGGGATCGAGGAGCGCAATCAGATCGCACGAGCCATGTTCCGCGCCTGGTGGTACCCGTTCAGCCACTACGGCGTGATCCACGGCGATCCGCATCTCGGCAACTATACGATTTTCGAGGAGCAAGACCGCGCCGCCGGCATCAACCTGCTCGACTACGGCTGTATCCGCACCTTCCGCGTGCCGTTCGTGCAGGGCGTGATCGATCTTTATACCGGGCTCCTCCAGGGCCGACAGGATCTCGTCGTCCACGCCTACGAGACGTGGGGCTTCAAGGGGCTGACGAGCGAGCTGATCGAGGCGATGAACATCTGGGCCCGCTTCATCTACGGCCCGCTGCTCGACGACCGCGAGCGCACCATCGCCGAGGGCACGACGCCGGGTGAGTACGGCCGCAAGGAGGCGTTCACGGTGCACAGGATCCTCAAGGAGAAGGGTCCCGTGACCGTGCCGCGCGAGTTCGTGTTCATGGATCGCGCCGCGATCGGCCTCGGCGGCGTGTTCCTGCATCTCGATGCGCGGCAGAACTGGTACCGGCTGTTCAACGAGACGATCCAGGATTTCGTCCTCGCCGACGTCGAGACTCGCCAGCGCGATGTCTTCACCGCGACCGGCGTTCCGTTGCCTTAGAGAGCGTCGAGCCGAGCCGGGCCCGCCGGTAAACTGTTCCGGAAGGCCCGGATCGGGCGCTCAATGATGGTGGTCGGACACCGCTTGAAGCACCTCGCCCGACAGCTGGCGCGAGGCGGAGTGCGAGATGTCGCCGAGGCTCAGCATGCCGACCATGCGCTTCGCCTCGTCGATCACCGGCAGCCGGCGGATCTGCTTCGACTCCATGATCCGCGTCGCGTCGCCGAGATCCGCGTTGTCGCGGCAATAGACGATGCCTTTCGTCATGATGTCGCGTGCGGTTGCCTTCTTGGGGTCCTTGCCGTCCGCCAAGCACCGGCAAACGATATCGCGATCGGTGACCATGCCGACGAGGCGGTCGTTCTCGCCCACCGGCAGCGCGCCGATGTCCTGCTCGCGCATCAGCCGCGCAAGCTCCCTGACCGTCGTGTCTGGGCTGACCCAGGCCACACCGGCATGCATCGCGTTTCTGACTTTCATGGGACACCTCCTTCTGGAGTGCGCCCACGTCCCTCGTCGCGGGCGCATAGTGCCGCCCGTCTCTGGTCATCATAGCCGAATGGCGGCTGATTTCGAGACCGAAACAGCGCCGGTGCACCACGGTGCCCGCCCCTATTCTGCGCCGGCGCGCTTGGTCGTCGCCGGCTTTGGTCCGGGAGCCTCGGCGGCGGCCGCTGCCGGTGGCATAGCCGTTTCGGCGGCCTTTTCCGCCGCGCGGGCGGCGCGCCGCTGCTGCCGGCGTTGCTCGCGCTCGGCCGCCCGCACGGGGTCGAGTTCGGGGTAGCTCCGGGTGCACTTCTGGTGCACGAACTTATTGATCGACTTGATCATCTCCGAATGGAAGATGCCGATCGAATCCTCCAGCTTGGCGGTCGCCCAGATCAGCCCCTTCAGCATCGAGGGGCCCTCGAGCTCCTTGAGATTGATCCACACTTTCTCCGCCTTGCCGGCCTTGAACTCGACCTTGGGGGAGGCGACGGCCTTCAACGGCGCCGGCTTGCCGTCCTCCTCGACTTGGCAGTCGATGGTCTGCTGGGGCAGGTGCAGCGTGAATTTGGGCTGGGTCAGGGCGGCGACGATGATCCGGCGCGGCACCTGCACGCTGGTCGAGCACCGCGCATCGCCCGACGACCAGGTAATCTTCTTGGAGCTGGCGCCCTTGGCAATGTCCGCCTTGCCCCAGGTCTTGGTGAGGCCGCAGGCGAGCGGCTTGCCCCGGCCCTCCTTGGTCAGGATGATCTCGCAGAGGTCGCGTTCGCAGGCCTTCAGTCGCTGCTTCTCGTCGCCGAGCTCGTCAAGAGCCGCCGCCGGCACAGCGAGAACCGCCGCTGCGACGCCGGCCAGGGCAGCGGTCGCCGCCAAGCGTCGGCGATGCGTCGACATATTCAAGCCCTGTCCCCCGAAGACGCTGTGCGAGCTTTACCTATAGGCCGGATCGGGTCGCAAATTGTGGCAATTGCCCCTCGTGCTGGCGGAAGCGCCCTCGACAGGATCGATAACCCGGAGCCGGGGACGGAATTCCCGTCGTTTCGACGCGGTCTCGGGCCTCGGCCACGCTTGATGGCCGCCCGCCATTGCGATAGGAACCCTCATCAAGCCGCCAAACAGGGAGGGAAGCAATGAGCGTGGACACCTCGAAGGGCCACCCGGCGATGGACTACCGGGAGCACAACCGGACCTATCACGGGTTCCTGCGCTTCACGCAGATCTCCATCGCGTTGCTCGTTGTGCTGCTCGTCGGCATGGCGATTTTCCTGGTCTAAAGTCCAGCGGCAGCCGTCACCCGGCTGCGTTAGCAAGTACCTCCGCGAACATTGCTGGACCGGTCCGAGGGCCGGTGCTGCCATGTCGGGCCGCGCGCCGCGGCTCGAAGCCAACGGGATGAGAGCATGGTCACGATTGCCGTCACGGCAGAGGGGGGCGACGAGCCGCGCGTTGCCGTCTCCCCGGACACCGTCAAGAAGCTCGTCGCCGCCGGCTGCAAGGTGAAGGTCGAGACCGGAGCCGGCACCCGCTCGCAATTCGCCGACGCGGCGCTCGCTGCTGCCGGGGCGGAGATCGTCGCCACCGGCGCCGATGCGATCAGGGATGCCGACATCCTGCTCAAGGTGCGCCGTCCGACGGCCGCCGAGGCCGCGGCGCTGAAGCCCGGCGCGATAGTCGTCGCGATGCTCGAGCCCTATGGCGACCGTGCCGGCATCGAGGCGCTCGCTGGCAAGGCGACGTTGTTTGCGATGGAGCTGATGCCGCGCACCACTCGCGCCCAGTCGATGGACGTGCTGTCGAGCCAGGCCAACCTCGCCGGCTACAAGGCGGTCGTGGACGCCGCCTCGCTGTTCGGCGCGGCTCTGCCGATGATGATGACACCGGCCGGAACGGTGCCGGCCACCAAGGCTTTCATCATGGGCGTCGGCGTCGCCGGCCTGCAGGCGATCGCCACCGCACGCCGGCTCGGCGCCATCGTCACCGCGACCGACGTTCGGCCGGCGACCAAGGAGCAGGTGCAGTCGCTTGGCGCGAAGTTCATCGCCGTCGAGGACGAGGAGTTCAAGCAGGCGCAGACCGCGGCCGGCTACGCCAAGCCGATGTCGGCGGAGTATCAGAAGAAGCAGGCCGAACTCGTCGCCAACCACATCAAGGCCCAGGACATCGTCATCACGACGGCGCTCATCCCCGGCCGGCCGGCGCCGCGCCTCATCACCAAGGAGATGGTGGCGAGCATGAAGCCGGGCTCGGTGATCGTCGACCTTGCGGCCGAGCGCGGCGGCAACTGCGAGCTGACCCAAGCGGGCAAGACTGTCGAGGTCGGCGGTGTCAGGATCGTCGGCGCGGTCAACCTCGCCGGCTCGATCCCCGTCAACGCCTCGAGCCTCTACGCCAAGAACCTGCTCGCCTTCGTCGATCTGATGATCGACAAGAAGGAGAAGGCGCTCAAGGTCAACTGGGACGACGAGATCATCAAGGGCACGCTGGTCGCCAAGGACGGCGCCGTCGTGCATCCGAGCCTCACCGACAAGGCGGCATGAAGGAGCTTCCGCGATGAAGCACGTATCGACACTTGCGCTTGCCGTACTTCTCCATGTCGCGCTGGCCGGGACCGCGCTCGCCGGCGGCGAGGAGGCCGCGGTCGACCCGTTCGTCTACCGGCTGATGGTGTTCGCGATGGCGATCTTCGTCGGCTACTACGTCGTCTGGAGCGTCACGCCGGCGCTGCACACGCCGCTGATGAGCGTCACCAACGCGATCTCGTCGGTGATCGTGGTCGGCGCCCTGCTGGCGGTCGGAATTTCTGCAATCGGCTCCGGCGGCGTGCTGGCCAAGATCTTCGGCTTCCTCGCCCTCGTCATGGCGAGCGTCAACATCTTCGGCGGCTTCCTCGTCACGCAGCGCATGCTCGCGATGTACAAGAAGAAGGATGCGAAGAAGTAGCTCGGCATTCGGCATTCGGCATTCGGCGTTCGCCTATTGAACACAGGATGGGCGGTTGCCATGATCGAGCAAGAGATCAGATCATATCGAGATCTGCGCGTTGGGCGGGAGGCGATGGAACTCGTGGAGCAATGCTACAAGATGTCCTCGCACCTGCCTTTAGAGGGAAGGTTTGGTTTGACCTCGCAGCTTCGAATGGCTGCAGTCTCGGTTCCGACCAACATCGCCGCGGGCTACGGAAGGGATAACACAGGCTCCTACGTGCAGTTTCTGAAGATCGCCCAAGGATCCCTCAAGGAGGTCGAGACGCTCTTGTTGCTGGTCGATCGAGTTGTCCCAGTCACGGTCGCGACTGCTCCGCTACTCGATCGCTGCGAGATTGTCGGACGCAAGCTCGCCGGCTTGATCCGCTCGTTGAAGCCCGACGGCGGCTGAGGCTGCCGACTGCCGACTGCCGAATTCCGTCAATCACGTCTCGGAGCTGCGCCCTCAAATGAACGCCAATCTCGCCGCGATCCTCTATCTCGCCTCCGGCGTCCTGTTCATCCTGGCGCTACGCGGGCTCTCGCATCCCGAGACCTCTCGGCGCGGAAACACATTCGGCATGATCGGCATGGGAATAGCCGTGCTGACGACCTTGGGCGTGGCGCAGCCGTCGGGCTTCCTCAATGGGCTCTTGATCATCGCCGGCCTCGGCATCGGCGGCGGCATCGGCGCCGTCACCGCCCGGCGAATCCCTATGACGATGATGCCGGAGCTGGTCGCCGCCTTCCACAGCCTCGTCGGTCTCGCCGCGGTGTTCGTCGCCGCCGCCGCGCTCTATGCGCCCGATGCATTCGGCATCGGCACGCTCGGCAACATCAAAGTGGCGAGCCTGATCGAGATGAGCCTTGGCGTCGCCATCGGTGCCGTCACCTTCACCGGCTCGGTGATTGCCTTCGCCAAGCTCTCGGGGCGCATGTCCGGCAAGCCGATCATCCTGCCGGTGCGCCACATGATCAATCTCGCGCTCGGCCTCGCCATCGTCTACCTCGCCTACGGGTTCTCGGTCTCGGGCGGATCGGCGTGGATGTTCTGGCTGATCACGCTGCTCTCGCTGGTGTTCGGCGTCCTGCTCATCATCCCGATCGGCGGCGCGGATATGCCGGTCGTCGTCTCGATGCTCAACTCCTATTCGGGCTGGGCTGCAGCCGGCATCGGCTTCACGCTCGGCAACATCGCCCTCATCATCACCGGCGCTCTTGTCGGCTCCTCCGGTGCGATCCTGTCCTACATCATGTGCAAGGGCATGAACCGCGCGTTCCTGTCGGTCATCGCCGGCGGCTTCGGCGGCGAGACGGCCGGGCCCGCGGGCGGGGGCGAGCAGAAGCCAGTCAAGCTTGGCGCGGCCGACGACGCCGCCTACATTTTGAAGAACGCGCAGAAGGTGATCATCGTGCCCGGCTACGGCATGGCGGTCGCTCAGGCACAGCACGCGCTGCGCGAGATGGCGGATGCGCTGAAGAAGGCGGGCGTCGAGGTCAAGTACGCTATCCATCCGGTCGCCGGTCGCATGCCCGGCCACATGAACGTGCTGCTCGCCGAGGCCAACGTGCCCTATGACGAGGTGTTCGAGCTCGAGGACATCAACAGCGAGTTCTCGCAGACCGATGCCGTCTACGTGATCGGCGCCAACGACGTCGTCAATCCGGCCGCCGAGGAGGACAAGTCCTCGCCGATCTACGGCATGCCGGTGCTGCAGGTGTGGAAGGCGGGCACGGTGCTGTTCAACAAGCGCAGCCTCGCCTCCGGCTATGCCGGCATCGACAATTCGGTCTTCTACCGCGACAACACCGTGATGGTGCTGGGCGACGCCAAGAAGATGACCGAGGAGATCGGCAAGGCGCTGGCGCACTGAACGGCCCGCTGCCGATCCCCGCAATGTTGACGGCCGCCGCCCGTCCATCTAGCGTTCGGCTGTTCCGAAACGGAGGCAAGGCCGGGATGCGGCTCCATCGAGGCGACCGCAGCGGCTCGCGAGGATCGTGACCGAGCTTCTGATCGTCGTCTCGCTCATTCTGCTCAACGGCTTGTTTGCCCTGTCCGAGCTGGCCATCGTCTCCGCTCGGCATCCGCGCCTCAAGGCGCTGGCGGCATCGGGGCGGCCCGGGGCAAACCGTGCCTTGGCGCTCGCCTCCAACCCCGGCCGCTTTCTCTCTGCCGTGCAGATCGGCATCACCCTGATCGGGATCGTCAATGGCGCCTACTCAGGCGAGGCGTTCGGCGCCCAGGCGGCGATAGCGCTCGAGGCAGCCGGCATGCCCCGCACCGTCGCCGCTCCTCTCGGCTATGGCGCCGTCATCGCGGTGATAACGTACCTGTCCGTCATCGTCGGCGAACTGGTGCCGAAGACCTTGGCCTTGCGCAACGCCGAAGGCATCGCCTGTGCCGTGGCACCGATCATGACCACGTTCTCGAAGGCGGCCGCGCCGGCTGTTTGGCTGCTCGATGCCTCGACCCGGCTCGTGTTCAAACTGCTCGGCCAGGCGACCGAGCGGGAGAGCCGCATCACCGATGAGGAGATCCGCACCTTGATCGCCGAGGCGGAGTCCTCCGGCGTGATCGAGAAGGGCGAGCGCGAGATGATCGCTGGCGTCATGCGGCTGGCGGACCGGGCCGTCGTCGGCCTGATGACGCCGCGCACCGACGTCGACTGGGTCGATGTCACGGCCGACGAGGCGATGATCCGCCAGCGCCTCGTCTCGACGCCGCATTCACGTCTGCCGGTCGGCGACGGCTCAACCGATGCATTGATCGGCGTGGTCCAGACGCGGGAGCTGCTGGCGGGCATCCTCGTCGGCAAGCCGCTCGATATTCGTGCCCACGTTCGCAAGGCGCCGATCATTCCCGACACGATGGACGCGCTCGACGTGCTCGGCGTCCTGCGCGAGGCCAGCGTGCCGATGGCGCTGATCCACGACGAGTACGGCAATTTCGACGGACTGGTGACGCCGGCCGATATTCTGGAGGCCATCGCCGGCGTGTTCAGGTCGGATACGACCGACCACGAGCCCTATGCGCTGGAGCGCGACGACGGCTCCTGGCTGCTGTCCGGGGCGATGCCGGTCGACGAGATGGCAGACAAGCTCGGCATCCTGGTGCCATCCAACCGGTCCTACGAGACGGTCGCCGGCTTCGTGCTGGCTCATCTCCAGCATCTGCCCAAGACCGGCGAGTACATCGAGACCAACGGCTGGCGCTTCGAGGTGATCGACCTCGACGGCCGCCGCATCGACAAGGTGCTGGCAATCCGGGCCAAGGTCACCCGCAGGGTCGCTTGAGGCGGAAGCGAAGGCGGGTTAGGGCCACACCTTGGCTCCGGCCTCGACGGCGAAGCCCGTCTCGGCCGGTCGAGCCGATGCCTTGACCAGCGCCAGCGAGCCGCTCGCCGCAGCCGGCAAGGCCTTTATCGCGCTACGGCCATCCGCAGCCGTCGCCACCTTCACCACCCGCGGCGGCGGGAGGGCCTTGGCCGCGGGCTTGCTCGTCGCGCCGACGATCGCCACCGTGCCGCCGGACTTGGCCGCCGACTCCGTGGTCCTCCTCGACATCTCGCCGACCGCCTTGGCGATCTTCCCGTCGGCCACGCCGTTGAGGCATGCCCCCGCGGTCGGGATGGTGTAGCCGGTAGCGCCGTGGTTGTTGTCGTCCGTGGCGTCGATCGCCATTAGCCGGGCATGATGGCCATGCGCCGCGAGGCTCTCGACGTATCGCCGCTGCTGGTCGAACGGCGTGCGGCTGTCGGCCTCGTCGCCGAGCACCAGCACGCGCCGCTCCGGGCTCCTCCTGATCTCGCCGACATGGGCGGAGGGATCGTAGGACACCTTTGCGATCTCGGCCTTGGTCACCTTGTAGCCGTGGCTGGTCAGATCCTTGTGGCGCAGATCGACGAGCTCGAAGGCGCCGGAGCCGAGCACCGCGCAGGAGACGTCGGTGCGCCCGAGCGAGAGCATCGAGGCGGCGATCGTCGAGCCGCCCGACTGGCCGGCGAGCGCGATCGTGTCGAGACCGAGCCGCTGTTTCAGCAGGTCGGCCGCCCTGTTCATGATCAGTGTCTCCTTCGGCAGGCGACGTTTGCCGTGATCGCCCGAGGAGCCGTTGACGCCGGCCCGGGCGACGAGCACGTAGCGGACCTTGAGCTTGTCGGCCCACGCCTGCAGGTGCTGCATGCGCTGGGCGAGCGAGCGCTCCATGCCGGCCGCATCGACGTACTTCTCGGGCGAGACGTCGCCATCGAGAAAGAGCACCGCCTTGCGCTGGCTCTCGTGACCCTTGGTCGCGAAATAGGCGATGCACTCGCTGTCCTTGCCGCTCGTGACGAAGATGCGCCCTGGCTTTGCCTCGCACAGCTCCGCCGAGCGCGCCTCGGCCGCCATCACCTCCTTGTAGGGGAGCGGCTTCGACACCACCGGTGCCGCCGCAGCCGGAGCCGCGAGCAGCATGGCCGCGAGCGCCACGCGGACGGCGGTCGGGATCGATTGGGTGCTCATGGCCGTTACCTCGCACATGCGGCAGCGGCGAGCCGGATCTGGCCCGCATCGCGGCAAGCTACGAGGAGTGGCGGTGCCCAGCAGTTCCGCCGGATACAGAGCGCCTCGGGTCTCGGATGACCGGCGCTGTCGCGCGCCGAACCGGCTCGCGGAGTATTGAACACGGGGCCGGCCCTCGGTGATCCGCGTCTCGGCTCGATTGCGTTAAGCTTTGCCCGAAGGAATACTGCAGACCAACCGCTGGCCGGCGATAGCGAGAGGTGGCGATTTGCGGCGCATTCTGATGGCACTGGCAGCCTTCGCGGCTCTCATCGCCCAGGCGGTCGCCGCCGCGGACGGCTCGGGGGAGGGCGGCTCGGCCCGGCTCGGATCGGTGGACGGCAAGGATCCGGCGTTCGCAGGCCTCACCGAGATCGCTGGCGTTGCTCTGGCCTGCACCGACTTTCGCGGCCAGTCGGTGAAAACCATCCAAATGGCCAACCTCGGCGACGTCGGCCGGGCGTGGCTGATCGCGCGCGTGCCGCTGATCGCGCTCGATCCGACGATCATGCGCACCCTGCCGGCCAAGCTGCAGCTGTTCTTCTTCGGCCACGAGTGCGCACACCACGTGCTCGCCCATTCCTACGTGCTCTCGACGACCATGGAGAGCGACGCCGATTGCTGGTCGATCAAGAATGGCCGCGACCGGGGGCTGTTCTCGCGCGACGACGTGGTCAACTTCGCGCCGTGGCTGATGAAGAGCACCGGCAGCCCATGGGGCCACCTGCCCGGCCCCGAGCGCTCGCGCCACCTGCTCAAGTGCTTCGACGAGCCGTGACTCCGTCGATTGGAAGCATCGACTCGCGCACGGCGCGCTACTTGGCGAATGCCGTTGCACTCTCGGCGGTCGAGACCATCATGTTGTAGTCGTTGATGATCCAGGTGAGTTCGAAGCCGACGCCGGCCTTGCGTGCGTCGCCCTTGGTGCGGCCGAGCTTGGCCCGCATCTCGCGCAGCTTGCCGAGCAGCGAGCGCGGCTGGCTCTCGAACACGTGGAACGAGCCCGGGTTGGCGCGCGCATAGTCGTCGAGCTCCTTGACCGCCGCCGCGTAGCGATCAAGCGCGGCGTCGAACGCCGCCAGCCGCACCACCGGCGCCGCATTGGTCGGCAACAGGTCGACGATTCCGCGTGCCTCGATCATCACGTTGCGGACCTGCCATCGCGCCTTGCGCCCCTCGCTCCTCTCGAGTGCCTCGAGTTCGGCCCGGTTGAGGTCGGACTGCACCATCGCCATGTCGCGCTCGAACGTCGCCCGCTCGGCGAGGAACGCCTCGGCGGCGGGCTTCAGCTTGACGTGCAGCGCCTTGCCGCCGGCCATCTTGTCGGCGAGGTAGTCCTTGCGCTCGTAGTAGCCTTCCGCCTCGCCGATCAGCGGCGCCAGCGCCTCGTAGGCGGCGACGTAGCGCTTCAACGTCTCGTCGGCCTCGGGCCATGCCGGCGGCTCCGTGCTCGCTTTCAGTGCGTTGGCGATCTCGTCGCGGACGTCGTAGAGGCCGTAGAGCCCGTAGACGATGCGCTCCTTGCCGGTCGGCCCCTTCCTCACGTCGACCCAGCTCGCATAGCGGCTCCACGATTCCGACGCCCTGAGGGTGCGGTTCATCAGCGCCACGTAAGCGTTTGCCTTGCGGATCGAGGCGTCGAGCCCGGCGCTTACCGGCGCGCCATCCTGGCCGGTCGCCGGAGCGATGCCGAGCAGGACGAGGAGGATGGCGGCAACGAGCGCACCAGTTCGAGCGGTCATCGGGACTGTCCTTCGTAAGATCGGCGCACCGGGCGGCATGAGGGCGCCGCCCGCTCCATCGGGCCACTATAGTCGGGACAGGTAGCGAGTGTCCTACGACGCCGTTGGCCGCGTGCCCGCCCGTCTACTCGGTGACCTTGACCGGCATCACGGTGTTGAGCGACATGCGCCCGCCGTCCGCCCACACCGTCGTGCCGGTCAGGTAGCTCGCCTCCCGGCTCGCCAGCCAGACCACGACATTGGCGATCTCCTCCACCGTGCCGAGCCGCCCGAGCGGCGTGCGCGCAAGTGCCGCCGCCTTGAGCTTGGTGCTCTTCAGCACCGCCTCCACCATCGGCGTTTCGATCGAGCCCGGCGCTACCGCATTGACGCGGATGCCGTGCGGCGCCAGCGCCAGTGCCATCGATTTGGTGAGCTGCATCAGGCCGCCCTTCGATACCGAGTAGGCGACATGATCGGCGAGCCCGAACCAGGCGTTGACCGAGGTGACGTTGACGATCGCGCCAGGCGTGCTGTTGGGATCGGCCTCGAGCTGCCTGACCATCTGCCGCGCCGCCGCCTGGCTGAGCAGGAATGCGCCCTTGAGATTGGTTTTCAGCACGCGCTCGAGCTCATCCTCGCCGAGCTCGAGGAACGGCACGTCGTCGACGGTCGCCGCGTTGTTGACCACCACGTCGACTCGGCCGAACGCCTCGCGCGCCGCAGTGACGAGATTGAAAACGTCGAGCCGCTCGCCGACGTCCGCCGAGCGATACACCGCCTCGCGGCCCATTCCCCTGATGGCGCTGACGACGGTCGCCCCGTCGTCGTCGTTGATGTCGGAGACGACGACGCGCGCGCCTTCCGCCGCCATCCTGAGCGCGGTCGCGCGGCCGATGCCTTGTGCCGCTCCGGTGACGATCGCGACCTTGTCGGCGAGCAGCATCCGCGCCTCCTCCGTTACGGGTCGGGCTGGCTTATACCGGGTTGCCGGTCGCTTCAACCCGGCCCGACAGGGACGCGGCGGTTGGTTAACAGCGCGGTGTCGACACCCCCGGGTTTCCGGGCCAGGGTCATGGCAGCGCAGGCTCGGCATGCCAAGATGTCGGCCCCTCGCCGGGCATTCCGCCCCGGCCAAAGCCCGATCATGAGACCCGAATGGACGACCTCACCATCGCCCGCGCGCTGCATGTGCTCGCCATCGTTCATTGGATCGGCGGCGTCACCATGGTCACGCTGGTGCTGCTGCCGGGCATCACGCGCAACGTGCCACGGGACGAGCGGCCGGCGCTGTTCGAGATGATCGAGGGCCGGTTCGCGTTCCAGGCACGCCTCTCGACGCTGATCGCCGGCCTGACCGGGCTCTACATGACGTATCGGCTCGATGCCTGGCATCGCTTCGCCGATCCGGGTTTCTGGTGGATGCACGCCATGGTCGCGATCTGGGCGATCTTCACGGTCGTGCTGTTCGTCGCCGAGCCTCTGGTCCTGCATCGCTGGTTCCACGAGCGCGCCGCGCGCGATCCCGAGGCGACCTTCCGCCTCGTCCAGCGCATGCACGTCGTGCTGCTGACGGCAAGTCTCGTCACCGTCGCCGCCAGCGTCCTCGGCGCCCACGGTGCGCTGTGAGTTCGTGCAGCAAGCAGGGCGATGGCCGGCTCTTGCGGCGCCGGTTCCCCCTCACGCCGCCTTGGCCATCTCGCGCAGCTTGAACTTCTGGATCTTTCCCGTGGAGGTCTTGGGGATCTCGGTGAACACGACGTAGCGCGGGCACTTGAACCTGGCCAGGTGCTGCTGGCACCAGGCGACCAGCTCCTCGGCCGTCGCCGCCGCGCCCGGCTTCAGCTCGACGAACGCGCACGGGGTCTCGCCCCACTTCTCGTCCGGCTTGGCGACCACCGCGCAGTGAGCGATGGCGGCGTGCTTGTAGAGCACGTCCTCGACCTCGATCGAGGAGATGTTCTCGCCGCCGGAGATGATGATGTCCTTGGAGCGGTCCTTGAGCTGGATGTAGCCGTCGGGGTAGAGCACGCCGAGGTCGCCGGAATGGAACCAGCCGCCGGCGAACGCCTCCTCGGTCGCCTTCGGGTTCTTCAGGTAGCCCTTCATGACGATGTTGCCGCGGAACATGACCTCGCCCATCGTCCCGCCGTCGGCGGGCACCACCTGCATCGTCTGCGGGTCCATCACCGTCAGCCCCTCGAGGGCCGGATAGCGCACGCCCTGGCGGGCTTTGAGCGCCGCCTTCTCGTCGCCGCCGAGCACGTCCCAGTCGTCCTTCCAGGCGTTGACCACCGCCGGCCCGTAGGTCTCGGTCAGCCCGTAGACGTGGGTGACGTTGAAGCCGGCCTCCATCATCCGTCCGAGCAAGGCGGCGGGCGGCGGGGCGCCGGCGGTGACGAACTCGACCTTGTGCGGGATGTCCCGCTTTTCTGCGGCGGGTGCGTTCAGCATCGTCGCCATCACGATCGGCGCCCCGCACATGTGCGTCACCTTGTGATCGGCGATGGCGTCGAAGATCGGCTTCGGGCGCACCCAGCGGAGGCAGACGTGGGTGCCGGCGAGCGCGGTGACCGTCCACGGGAAGCACCAGCCGTTGCAATGGAACATCGGCAGCGTCCACAGATACACCGGATGCCGGCCCATGCCCGCCGACAGCGCGTTCGCGTAGCACATCAGCGCCGCGCCGCGGTGGTGGTAGACGACGCCCTTCGGGTTCCCGGTCGTGCCGGAAGTGTAGTTGAGCGAGATCGCGTCCCACTCATCGCCAGGCATACGCCACGCGAAGCCCGGATCGCCCTTGGCCACAAGCGCCTCGTAGTCGAGATAGGACAGGCGCTCGCCGAGATCTGGGTGCTCCGCGTCGTGATGATCGACAACCAGCGGCTTCACCCTGGCGATCGCCAGGGCCTCCTTGATCACCGGCGCGAACTCCCGGTCGGTGATCAGCACCTTGGTGTTGGCGTGGTCGAGCTGGAAGGCGATGATCGCCGCGTCGAGACGTGTGTTGAGGGAATGCAGCACGGCGCCGATCATCGGCACGCCGAAGTGCGCCTCCAGCATCGCTGGCACGTTCGGCAGCATCACCGTCACCGTGTCGCCGGGGCCGACGTAGCGCTGGGCGAGGGCCGAGGCCAGCCGGCGGCATCGGGCGTAAAACTCCGCGTACGAGGTGCGCTGCGCGCCATGAATGATGGCCGTGAGATCGGGATAGACGGCGGCCGCGCGTTCGAGCAGCGTCAGCGGGGTCAGCGGCTGGTGGTTGGCGGAGTTCTTGTCGAGGTGCTGGTCGTAGGGGCTGGTGATCATGGCGAGACGCGGGTCCAACTGCGGGAGCGGGAGCCCGACGCTAACGAATGGTCCCGGTGGGAGCAATGCGCATCCCGTCTAAGGCCTTGGCGAGCAATGCAGGATTTCGCAACGCAGCATGATGCGCGAGGGTCCTGCGTGGCTGGCGAGCAAGGGATCACGAAGCGGGAAATCCACGGTGGCAAGCGGACGATTGCTCGAAATCTCTTCTACCAAAGTCGGAGTTAGTGTATAAAGTTTCAACAGGGAGATGGCGTCCATCCGGCAATATTGGTGGAGGCGATCATGAACGATATCGAGACGAGAAGCGAGGGCATCGCCCTCTGGATTTTGATGATGCTCGTGCTGATGGTTCCGTGGGCGTTGTTCCACTAGCGGATCGCCAGCAGCTCCGACCTCCGTTGGTCCTCGAAGCGTCGGCGTCGAACCGGCGCTTTTCTTTTTTTCGAGTGCCATCCCGGTCTAGCTTTCTTGCGAGAGCGGGGGCCCCGAACGCCGCCTACTGGCCCGCTCTGCGCGTCGGCGCATTGCGCCGCCCTTCGGCCAGGATGACAACACGACGGCTCGACTGATTCAAAGAATGTAGGCAAGACCGTCCCACACGAGCTTCACACCGATCACCAGCAGCGAGGCGTAGGCGATCCGGTAGAATGGCTCTTGAGGGATGCGACGGGTCGCCCAGACCCCGGCCATCATGGCGAGCGGCGCCAGCGGCAGCAGCACGCCCGTCGTCGCGAGGTTCGCCGAGTTGAACTGGCCGAGCGCGAGGTAGGGCACCACCTTCACCAGATTGACGACGGTGAAGAACATCACGGTCGTTGCGGCGTAGACGGCGTTCGCGAGCCGCTGTGGCAGCAGATAGACCGAGACCGGCGGCCCGCCGGCGTGGCTGACGAAGCTGGTGAAGCCGGCGACGAGGCCCCAGAGGCTGCCCCTCACGATACTCGGCCCGGCAGCGACCGCCCGGCGACGTGCGAGGAAATGATCGAGCGCAAACGCCACCGCGATGAGGCCGACGATGAGGCGGACATGCGCCTCGGTGACGAACGCGGCCGTGAGATAGCCGACGAGAATGCCGGCTATCGCCGCCGGCAGCAGGATTCTTAGGTTCCCGGGGTCGAACTCGCGGCGGTAGGCGGCGACGCCCACCCAATCCATCGCGATCAGGATCGGCAGCATGATCGCCGCCGCCTGCACGGGCGAGACGACGAGGCTCATCAGCGGTACGGCGAGCCCGCCGAGGCCACCGAGAAAGCCGCCTTTGGCGAGGCCGGTCAGCACGATCGCGGGAATGGCGACGGCATAGAACGCGGGATCGGTGATCATGGCGCCGGGGCTGGTGTCGACGCACCGTCATGTCGGGCCCGAGGTCGCGCGGCCAGCGCCGTTCCCGCTCGACGCTCCGTGTGCGGGTCGCGAACCGGCCACATCGGCGCATCGCCGGCATATCTCGTCGTGTCGCATGGCCGGCGGCGCGCTATAGTCCGGCTCGCGGCCTCGCGCCGCGTGTTGCAACACGTTTGATCTGGGGTACTCATATGATGCGACGCTTTGCATTGCTCGGCTTTGCTCTCGCTCTGGCGATGGCGCTGCCGATGGGCTTCGAGGCCGAGGCCGGCAAGAAGAAGATGAAGTACAACGCCTGCAAGGGCCAGACGCTGACCGGACAGAAGGTGGCGTGGAAGTGCAAGCTGGACGAGAAGTGCTGCTTCGGCGCGGTGACGGGTATGGGCACGTGCGCGCCGAAATCCGGCATGTGCCTCTGAGGCGCGGCGAGCGCGATTGCTCCGGCGGGTCGCCTCGGGCAGCCATTTACCACGAGCCAAGGCAAGGGGCCGGACGCGCGCGTCCGGCCCCTTGCGCGTCGATAGGATCGCCAGCGAGAGCGCTGAGGCCGTCCCGCTGTCGCGAGACGCAGCCGCTTCCACTCGCGCGACAAGTCCCTCCCCCCTGGTGGGGGAGCCTAGGAGGGTGGGATGGCAGAACCTGTCCTGCAGGGGTTCCCATCGTGAGGGCCGTCTCCATGGGGTCAGATCCTGCGGGAATGATCCCATGTGCCAAGCTTGCGGAGTTCGTGCCTGGGGTCGGACCCGCAGGGTCCGACCCCGCGTCGGAATTCGGGAGTCCCCCCGACCCCTCCCCGCGAGGGGAAAAGCAGCGCGGGGGCTGAGATGAGCAGCATACTCGGCGCTATTTGGGCGGTTCTCTGGTGGATACTCTCCACGCTGCTGTGGGCGCTGGTATGGGTGGCGCTGCCGTTCGCGGTCGCCGCCTACGTCGGTGTGCGCATCGCCGAGGCCGCGCTCGGCCGCGAGGTGGTACGCGCCTGGCTCCGGACCAAGAGCAAGACGCTCGCGACCGGCCTCGGCCGGCGGCTGTCGGCGCTGCTGCTCGCGTTGAGCGCGCTGCCTTTCCGGGTGGTCGCCTGGCTCGCGATCTATACCCTATGGCACAGCATCGTCAGTCTCATGTGGACGCCGCGCTGGAAGCCCTGGCCACGCGCCTGGGCCAAGCGCTGGGGGCCACCGCGGGCCGCTCATACCCACCCACCTAACGTTTGACCTGCGGTATCCAGGGATACGAGCATAGCGACGTGAGGCGGCCGGCCTCGGCGCAGAGGCGGTTCCAGGCGGTGCAGGCGGCATCGGCGATCGCATCGTAGT
>JBFMEX010000085.1:0-5843 GCA_040752215.1 Pseudomonadota bacterium
CTGAGACCGACCTCGGACCGGGTGCGCGAATCCGTGTTCAATATCCTCGCCCACGGCGTGGCGGATTTCGCGCTCGATGGAGCGCGGGTGATCGACCTCTTCGCCGGCACCGGAGCACTCGGCATCGAGGCAATCTCGCGCGGCGCCGCCTATTGCCTATTTGTCGAGGACGACGCGGCGGCACGCGCGCTGATCCGCGAGAACGTGGAGGCGCTGGGCCTCACCGGCGTCACCCGCATCTTCCGCCGCGACGCGTCCGACCTCGGCCCGGCGGGCCCGATCGCCGCGTTCGACCTCGCGTTCCTCGATCCGCCGTATGGCAAGGGTCTCGCCACGCGGGCGCTCGGCGCGCTGGTCGCAGGCGGCTGGCTGAAGCCGGCGGCGATCGTCGTGGTCGAGGAGCGCGAGGGCGCCGAGTTGACGCTGCCGCCGGCGTTGACGGAGATCGATCGGCGGCGATACGGCGACACGGGTGTCGTGATCGCCCGCCACGCGCGGTGAGCCGCAGGCCCGCTCAACCGGTCTTGACCACCATCACCGGGCACGTGGCGCCGCCGAGCACGCGCTCCGACACCGAGCCGATCAGCACCTTCTCAATCAGTCCGCTGCGACCATGGCTGCCGACGACGATGAGATCGGCATCGACCGCCTTGGCCGCCTCGATGATGCCGACGTCCGGCTGCGCGGCCTCGACGACCCGCGCGTCGGCCACGATGTCGGCGCGCGCCAGCGCCTCGGCGACGCGTGCGACTGCGCCCGACGCCACTTGGCGGCGGGCATCGCTGTGGCTCGGCACGGTCACCGACACGACCGTGACGGGAAGCGCGCAACGGCGCGCGAGCCGCTCGGCCATCACCGCCGCGGCGTCCGAGTAGCGCGAGCCGTCCGTGGCGAGCAGGATGCGTTTGCACGGCATGCGCCCGCCGCGCGGCACCACCAGCACGCTGCACGGCGCCTGGCCGCAGACCTTGACGGTCGCCTCGCCGACGAACATGCGGGCGAGGCCACGAATCCCGCGCCGGCCCATCACGATCAGGTCGGCGTTGCGCTTCTCCGCCTGGCGAATGATCTGGTAGCCGGGATCCTGACCGTGGCGCACGAGGCGCTCGATGGCGACGCCGCGGGCGGTGGCCTTTTGCTCGACCTCGTCGAGGATCTCCTTTGCGCGCATCTCCGCCTTGGCGACGATCTGCGGCGCGATCGCCTCGACCTCGGGGTTGGAGACGACCATGGTCAGCGCGAGCAGCTGGCTGCCACATCGCCTCGCAGCATCGATCGCGACATCGACCGCCGGCGCCGAATGCTCGGAGCCGTCGGTCGCGAGAAGGACGCGCACGAGGCCACCGAGGGGAGTTTGCTCGCTCATCACTCGGAGCTCCTAGTGTCCGCCGGCGAGCACGCCGGAAGCGGCGAGCACAAGAACCGCGATCTCGGCGACAGCGATGGCCGCGTACACGTAGTCTCGCTTGACGATCAGGCTCGGCAGAATGCGAGCGTAGCAGGCGACAGTAATCGCCGACAAGAAGGCGATCGGCAAGAAGCACATGAAGTCGCCATTGCCGGCGAGCGCCAGCCAGCCCCAACCCGTCGGTACTCTGGCCGCCTCCAGATAGTCGTGAACGGGCATGCTCCAGAAGCGGGTGATCTCGTCGAGCGGAATGTGCGCCTCGCGGATCGCGAGCACGTAGATCCCGAACGCCGTCACCAGCCATGCGAGGCCGACGCGCATACCGAGATCCAGGAGATTGGCGTAGGCGACCTGCTCCGCGCTGGCGATCTCGGACTTGCCCTGCGAGCGGCCCTCGATCACTTGCTTCCAATAGGCGCGGGCCTTTCGACCGAGGCTGTCGGCCACCTCGTGGGCCTTGTTGTGCTTGAGGTTCATGCGATCTCCTTCAGGGCCAAATGCCGAGCCCCTTTAGCAGTGCGCGCGAACCGGCGAACGCGAGCAGGGCGATCAGCATCTTGCGGATCGCTGCCGCCGGCACACGCTGCAGCAGCCTGACGCCGACGAACGCGCCGAGCATCATGCCGACCAGCGACGGCACGGTGATGATCGCCAGCACCGCGCCCTTATTCATGTAGACCCAGGCGGCGGATGAATCGACGATCGACAGCATGAAGCTCGAGGTTGCGACCGAGACCTTGAGCGGCGCACCCATCAGCAGGTTGAGCACCGGCACATTGGCCCAGCCGGCGCCGAGCCCGAACATGCCGGCCATGAAGCCGATCGCGACGAACAGGACGAGTCCGGCCGGCGTATTGTGCACCTTCCAATCGTAGTCGCGGTCCGAGCCGAGGTCGTGGTAGACGCCGCCGATGCCGAGCGCCGCGGCGAGAGCGTCGGCCTTGGGGACAGTAGGGAACTCCGACTTCCTGGCCAACAGCAGCAGGACCACGACGCTCAGGATGCACACGCCGAGCGAGGTCTGCACGATCGACGTCGGCAGGGCGAGGCCGACGGTAGCGCCGGCGATCGCGGACATCGAGGCGACGAGTGCCATCGGCATCGCGAGCTTTAGGCTCGCCATCCCGGAGCGCAGCAGTGCCGGCCCGGCGGCGAGCGCGCCGGCGAGCGCCACCATCAGTCCCGCGCCGCGGACGAAATCGACATGGAACGGGAAGAAGCCGCCGACGATCGGCACGAACAGCACACCGCCGCCGACGCCGCCGAGCACGGCGACGGTCCCCAGCAGGAACGTGGCGAGGAACAGCAGCGCCGGCCAGCCCCACCACGGCATCTCGAAGCCAGAGCCGATCCCGGCCGAGGTGGGCGGCATCAGGGGCCACACGAGAAAGTAGGCGAGGACGAGGTTGACGAGCACCAAGCCGGCGACGAGTGCGGCCCTCGCACGGCGGGGATGGCGATGCACCCAATCGTCGATCGAATGCCAGAGCCCGATCGGGCCTGTGGAGGCCGAATCGTGCGTCGCAGTCGCGACGGCAAGCAGATCCTGTTCCCCGTCGTGGCGCCGGATCACCGACATGCTAGCCTCCCTCGATCGACTCGTGGCCATGGGATCGGTGAGTGGTGGCTCAGAAGCCATAGGCGAGGGCCTGGATGATCCGGCCGGCAAAGCCCGGTCGGTCCATCTGCACGCGCAGAACGTCGATTTGGCCGTCGCACTCGAGCGAGCGCGCGATCGCGTTCCACTCGCCCGGCCAGGCGACTTCGCCGGAGACGACGACGAGATCGGGTTGCCATGAGGTGACGAGGTCAACGGTCACCTCTCGGCTGGTCCCCTCGGCGACGATCAGCTCGGCGCCTCCAGCGCCGGCGGCGTCGGCCAGCTTGCGCAATTTCTCGCCGACGTCCGCGACGATCGCCTTGCGCATCTCGACCGGGGTCATGAACGGGATGTGGTCGGACTCGAGGCCGGCGGCATAGTCGACCGCACAGGCCAGCGCCAGCGAGGCGCGGTAAAGCTGCGCCAGCTGCGCGGCCCGGCGCACGACCGGCTCCGCCGAATGACAGGTGTCGACGATGGTGAGAATTCTCTGGTAGGAACGCATGGCTGCCCCGCTTCGAGTGGACGCCCGCGCTGGTAGTCGAGTCGGCGTGAAGGCCGCGTCAAGGCAACGTCAAGGGAGCGTTAAGACGGCTGGCTGCGACAATAGGAGTTGTGCCGTCGTGCCCTGGCCGACATGGCTCTCGATCGCGACCGTCCAGCCATAGCGATCGCAGATGCGCTTGACGATCGACAGGCCGATCCCCGATCCCTGGCTCGTCGAGCCGCGATAATGGCGATGGAAGACCCGGTCCAGCTCCTCGCTGGCGATGCCGATACCGGTATCGCTGACCTGCAGGCGGTCGTGATCGAGTATGACACGCACCTCGCCGGCCTTGGTGTAGGAGAATGCGTTGCGGACGAGATTGCCGACCACGACCGACAGCAGCACGCGCTCGACGGTCAGCTGCAGGCTGGCCTTGATGTCGAGCACAACCCGGGTGCTCTGGCTCTTCAAGAGGTAGCGGTTGCGCTCGATGCAATCCTTGACGACCTCGCCCACGTCGACCCTCTCGCGGGGCATGCGATCGTCGCGCTGCTCGCGTGCGAGCAGCAGCAGGGCTTCGATCAGCTCCGCCATGTGATGCGCGCCGCGAAGGATGCGGTCGATGCGCTCGCCGTGCGCGGCGCGGAATGCAGCGTCTTCCTGCATCACCTCGACCGCACCCTGAATGGCGGCCACGGGCGTGCGCAGCTCGTGGCTGACATCGGCGGTGAAGGCGCGCTCGCGGTCGATAAAGCCGTGCAGGCGCACGAGATAG
Source organism: Pseudomonadota bacterium (assembly GCA_040752215.1). Lineage (GTDB taxonomy): Bacteria > Pseudomonadota > Alphaproteobacteria > Rhizobiales > Hyphomicrobiaceae > JBFMEX01. Next base: position 4,271 of record JBFMEX010000085.1, read on the forward strand.
CGGTCGAAGGCGCGCGCGAGGTCGCCGACCTCGTCCTCAGGCTGGTTGCTGGAAAGATCGGGGCGCGTCGCGCCGTCGAATGATCTGACGCGCGCCGCCAGATCGGTGACCGGTGCGATCACTCTTCCGGCAAGCCACCAGCCGCCGCCAGCCGAGAGTAGCGTCATGATGAGCACGCCGAACGCGAGATAGGCGACGAAGCGGCGCTCGCGTGCCTGCTGGCGCGTCTCGTTGAAGAGGATGTAGAACCGCGCGTCGTCGCGGTCGGCGACAGCGACCCGATAGGGCTCGTCTGCGAGCGAGATCTCGTGCACGCCCGGTGGGAGGGAGAGCACCGGCTCGGGAATGGCGGCGCGGCTCGCCGTGCCGTCGTCGACGTAGCCTCGCAGGCTGGTGGCGGAGGGAGGAAGCGAAGCGGGATTGCGCGCGCGCCGGGCGATGTAGTCGTCGAGCTCGGCGCGTAGCGTCTCGTCGATCAGCCGCTGGCCGTTGCCGTGGGCGGCGAAATAGAGCCCGACCGAGAGCAGCAGGCTGACGACCGCGCCGAACGCGGCGAAGCCGAATGCCACCCGAAAGCGCAGGCTACGGCGCGGACGCATCGTCGTCGGCGATTCTATACCCGATGCCGCGCACGGTCCGGATCAGCGGCTTGGCGGCCGTCCGGTCGATGGCGGTGCGCAGGATGTGCATATGGGCGCGCAGCGCATCGCTGTCCGGCGGGGCATCGCCCCAGATCGCGCGCTCGATTTCCTCGCGGCGCACCAGCCGCGGCGCAGCGCGCATCAGCAGCTCCAGGATGCGCAGCGGGATCGGTGACAGATCGATGCTCTTGCCGGCACGACTCACGGTCAGCGTCGCGGTGTCGAACGAGAGATCGCCGGCCAGCAGCCGCGCCTTGCTCGCTGCGCCTGTTCCGCGGCGCGCCAGCGCCCGGATCCGCGCCTCGACCTCGCGCAGCGCAAACGGCTTGACGACGTAGTCGTCGGCGCCGGCTTCGAGGCCAGTGATCTTGTCGTCGAGGGAATCGCGCGCGGTGAGCATCAGCACCGGCGTCGTCTTGCCGGCGTCCTCGCGCAGCCGCCGGCAGATTGTCAATCCATCGAGGCCCGGCAGCACGAGGTCGAGCACGATCACGTCGTAGTCGTTGGCGACGCACAGATGCAGCCCGGTGATGCCGTCGGCGGCGGCATCGACGGCGTGTCCCTTCGCCTCGAGAAAGTCGACGAGGTTGGCGGCGAGATCGTGGTTGTCCTCGACAACCAGCGCGCGCAGGCAGGGCATTGCTCTTCTGTTTCGCTCTCGGGCGGTCTGCGCGATGCGCGAGTCCGCAGTTTGAGCATTGATACGCTGCTTCCGGCTCGGCCGGGCTGTGCCGTGTTGTCGCTCGTATGCCGGCTCAGCGCCAGAACGATGTGACCCAGTCGACCAGGCTGCGCCATATGCCCTTCTCGCCCGCAGGGGCCGATGGGGCCGGTGTCGATGGAGCTGGCGCCGGCGCCGGAGCCGGTGGCGCTGGCCGCTCCTCGGCCGGTGGCGCTGGTGCCGGGGCGGGCGGCGGCGGGGCGGGCGGCTC
>JBFMEX010000086.1:0-15368 GCA_040752215.1 Pseudomonadota bacterium
CCGAGTGGATCGAGCCGAGCCTTGCCGCGCGCGAGGCGTGGCGGCCCTGGCGGTCCGCGCTCGCCGAGGCGCACCAGGACCCGACGACCGCCGACCCGCGCCGCCGGCTCGCTTATGACGAAATTTTCGCCAACCAGCTGGCGCTCCTGCTCCTCCGCCAGTCGGCGCGGCGCAAGCGCGGAGTCGCGCTCGCCGGAACGGGCACGCTGCTCGACAGGCTCAAGCTTCCCTACGAGCACACCGCGGCGCAGCGGCGGGTGATCGCCGAGATCCGCGGCGACATGGAGCAAAACGTGCCGATGCTCCGGCTGCTGCAGGGCGACGTCGGCTCGGGCAAGACGGTGGTCGCGCTGATGGCGATGGCGATTGCGGTCGAGGCCGGCGCGCAGGCCGCGCTGATGGCGCCGACCGAGGTGCTGGCACGCCAGCACTTCGAGACAATCCAGCCGCTCGCCGACGCGGCCGGGCTCCGGATTGGATTGCTCACCGGGCGCGAGAAGGGCCGGCCGCGGAAAGACGTGCTGGAGCGGCTCGCGGCCGGCGAGATCGACATCCTGATCGGCACCCACGCGCTGTTCCAGAGCGACGTCGTGTTCCGCGACCTCGCGTTCGCGGTGATCGACGAGCAGCACCGCTTCGGCGTCCACCAGCGCCTCGCCTTACAGTCGAAGGGCGGCGGCGGCGGCGCGAACGTGCTGGTGATGACCGCGACGCCGATCCCGCGCACGCTGCTGATGACCCACTATGGGGATCTCGACGTGTCGCGGCTGACCGAGAAGCCGGCGGGGCGCAAGCCGGTCGTCACCAAGGCCATTGCGCTCGAGGCGATCGAGCGGCTGATCGAGCGCATCCGCGTGCAACTCGCCGAGGGGGCGCAGGTCTACTGGGTGTGCCCGCTGATCGAGGGCTCCGAGGAGAGCGAGCTCGCGGCGGCGGAGGAGCGCCACGCACACCTCGTGCAGACATTCGGCGATTGTGTCGGTCTGCTGCATGGCGGCATGAGCGGCGCAGTCAAGGACGCGACGATGGCGGCATTCGCCGAGGGCCGTCTCAAGGTGCTGGTCTCGACGACGGTCATCGAGGTCGGCGTCAACGTGCCGAATGCCACCATCATGGTGATCGAGCACGCCGAGCGCTTCGGCCTCGCCCAGCTGCACCAGTTGCGCGGGCGGGTCGGGCGCGGCAGCCGCGAGAGCTTCTGCATGCTGCTCTACAAGGCGCCGCTCGGTGAGACGGCAAGAGCGCGGCTCGAGATGATGGAGGCGACCGAGGACGGGTTCCTGATCGCCGAGAAGGATCTCGAGTTGCGCGGCGGCGGCGAGGTGCTGGGTGCACGCCAGAGCGGGCTGCCGGAGTTCCGCGTCGCCAACGTGCCGGGCTTCGAGACGTTGCTGATGGCGGCGCGCGACGACGCGCAGCTCGTGCTCGCCGCCGACCCGATGCTCGCCGGCCCGCGCGGGCAAGCGTTGCGCGCGCTACTCTACCTGTTCGAGTGTGACGAGGCCGTTCGCCTGTTCCGCGCCGCGTAGCGCGCGCCACGGATACGGACTACTTGCGCCCGCTCTTGTGCTTGGCGCGCTGCAGCGCCTCGGCGACCGAGGTCGGCGCCGGGCCGGCGATGCCGGGCGCGACGAGGCTCGCCGGCCGCGAGCCGCTGCCCGCCCCCGCGTGGCCCGCGATTTCGGGCATCACCATGCCGCCGGAGATGATGATTTTGGCGGCGTCCTCGACGTTCATGTTGAGGAACGTCACTTCCTTTCTCGGCAGGAAGCAGATGAAGCCGGTCGGCGGCACGATGCCGGTCGGCATGAAGACCGTCAGCAGGTCGCTCTCCCCGCCCGGGCGCGCCCGGCTGATCTCACCCGACGTCTCGCCGGTGACGAACACCAGCGACCACAATCCCTTCGACGGGAACTCGATCAGCCCGACCTTCTGGAAGCCCTGGTTGGGACCGGTCGCAGTGACCACGGATTCGAAGATCTGCTTCAGTGCCCGGTAGACGTTGCGCACGATCGGCATGCGACCGAGCATCAGCTCGCCGAAGCTGACAAGTGTGCGGCCGAGCAGGTTGGCGGCCAATGCTCCGATCAGCGTGAGCCCGATGATGCCGAACAGCAGACCGATGCCCGGTACCGCGAACGGCAGGTAGGTGTCGGGCAGATAGCTCTTCGGCACGAACGGCTTCACCCACGCATCGGCGACGTTGATGAACCACCAGATGATGTAGAGCGTGATGGTGACCGGGCCGACGATCAAGAGGCCGGTCAGGAAGTAGTTGCGCAGCCGTGCACCCAGATGCCAGCCGATCGGCTCGTCGTCGATGGCGAGGCGCTGCAGGCCGGCACGCAGTTCGGCGCGCGCCGCCTCGTGCTCCGAGGCGGCGGCCTGGCCGTGACGCTTGCCGTCGTGGGATGGCTTACTCATGCGCCGCTGTCGTGCCCTGCTTGCGCCCGAGGTGCGCTACCCCGGGCTCGACGGCATTGTTCCACGGACGCGCGCGAAGCAGAAGCCGGCAATTGACGCTCGGATGGGCGAGCGGTGCGAAACCGGCCCCCGACCAGCGCCCTACTCGGTCAGCACCATGCAGTCGTAGCCGCTCGGGCGCAGCACCTGGCAAAGCTTGGCCGGCTCGGTCTGATCGGGATAGGGCCCGACCTTGACGGCATAGAAGGTGCCCATATTGCCGTACACCTTCTCCTCGATCGCCGGCTCGCGGGCATCGAGGCGGAAGCCGTGCTCCTTGCGTAACCGGTCGGCGATGGTGGCCGCCGCCTCGCGCGAGCGCACCGAGGCGACCTGCACCTGCACCTGTCGCGCTGCGGGCGCGGCTGCCTTGACGGCGGCAGGACTTGGCGCCGCGGGCACGGCGACTGCCGCGGTGCGCACCGGCTGGAGGGCCGGCGGCGGCGCGGTCGCACCCACCGTCGTCCCGCTCCACGAGGAGACGGCCGTGGTCGGGGCGCCGGTCGAAGCGGTCGTCAGCCCGCTCGCACTCGGCTCGGTCGGTGCCGACGCCGAGGAGCCGCCAGAGAACAGATTGCTGAAGAAGCCAGCGACGCTGCTGGAGGAGCCCCCGCCGGATGCAGCAGGCGCGGCCGACGGCGAGGGCGGGAGAGGCGGCGCCACCGTCGGCGCGGGAGCGACAGGGGCGGGCTCGACACGCGCGGGCGCGGTCGCGGTCTGCCAGCTCGCCGGGGTTGCCGCGACCGGCGTCCGAGCCGGTAGGGGCGCCGGTGCCGGGATCGCGGTGGCCGGAGTGGCCGCGACGGGGCGCGGCGTCGGAGCGGCCGCGGCAACAGGGGCCGACGGCGCGGCGGCGGGCGGCTCCGCTGACGCTTGCGACGGCGACTTCGATCCGCCCGAGAACAGATTCGTGAAGAAGCTGCCGACGTTGGCCGAAGAAGTGCCGCTGTCCGAAGCCGGCTCGTCCGGCGGACTCGCGACGGCGGCCCTCGCCGGCGGGCGCTCGCTCCCGGCCGGCGCGCTGGTGGTCTGCCAGCCCGTCGCAACGCCAGTCGCCGCCGCCACGGTCGGCTGAGGGCTTGCCGCCGCTGCGGGAGGTACGGGCGATGGCGCCGGCGGTGCTGCGGCGGCGACTTTGGCCGCGCCCTGATCGGCGACGCCGGCCTCCTTGTAGGCGGCAGCGCGCTGCTCGGTTGCGTCGGCGCGTTCGGCCTCGGAGAGCCCGCCCTTGATCCACATTGCGTTGGTCAGGTCGGCGATCGCCTGCGCCGGCTTGCCCTGGCGGCGCTGGGCGAGGCCACGGTAATAGAGCGCCTTGGCCATGCCGGCGCTGTCGAGCGAGCCGGTGGAGAGTGCCGACGTCAGCGTGGTGACGGCGTCAGCCGGCTTGCCGGCCTCGAGCGACTTGACGCCGGAGGTCAAGAGCTCGGCGCCCTTGCCGGGAGCCGCCACGGCCGAATGGGCGAGCAGAATTGTCAGCGCCGCCGTGCCGGCCGCGAACATCCCCGAATATCTCTGGAAGGCGCCCGCTCGTCTCGCGTGCCCCATTGGTCCGCCCCTCGTCCTCTGCTCGGCGCAGAACTGCCCCCACGCGCCGATTTCTAAGCCAACACGGGCCGCGAGGCAAATTCAAGGCCGCCGAAGGGCGCCGGAAGGCCCCTCGGACGGGGACTACTCCACAGTCACGGACTTGGCCAGATTGCGCGGCTGATCGACATCTGTGCCCATGAAAACAGCGGTATGATACGCGATCAGCTGGATCGGCACGGCATAGAGCAGCGGGCTCGTGAAGGGGTGGCAGTCGGGCATCGTCACGTGGCCCGCCAGTTGGCACCCGGCGCGCTGCGAATCACAATTCGAGATCAGCACGATCTGCCCGCCGCGCGCGGCCACCTCCTGCATGTTGGACACGGTCTTGTCGAACAAGTCGTCGGCAGGGGCCACGACGATGACCGGCACGTTCTCGTTGATCAGCGCGATCGGCCCGTGCTTCAGCTCGCCGGCGGCATAGCCCTCGGCGTGAATATACGAGATCTCCTTGAGTTTCAGCGCGCCCTCGAGCGCGATCGGATAGGAAGTGCCGCGCCCGAGATAGAGCACGTCCTTCGCCTTCGAGAGGTCGTGGGCGAGGCGCTCGTAGAGCGGCTCGTTATGCAGCAGCCCGGCGATGTGTCGCGGCACCTCGACGAGCGCCTGGACCAGCTCCGCCTCGCGCGCCTGGTCGATGACGCCGCGCGCCCGGCCGAGCGCGATGGCGAGGCAGGCGAGCACGGTCAGCTGACACGTGAATGCCTTGGTCGAAGCGACGCCGATCTCGGGCCCGGCCAGCGTCGGCAGGGGGGCGTCGGACTCGCGCGCGATGGTCGAGGTGCGCACGTTGACGATGGCAGCGATGCGCTGGCCCGCCGCCTTGGCATAGCGCAGCGTCGCCAGCGTGTCGGCCGTCTCGCCCGACTGCGACACGAACACCGCGAGCCCGCCCTCGGGCAGCGGCGCCTCGCGGTAGCGCATCTCGGAGGCAACGTCGATCTCGACCGGCAGCCGGGCGTAGCGCTCGATCCAGTACTTGCCGACGAGGCCCGCGTAGTAGGCGGTGCCGCATGCCGAGAGCGTGACGCGGCTGATCGAGGCGAGATCGACGCCGAGATCGGGGAACGCGACGCGGCCGGCGGCCATGTCGATGTAGTTGGCCAGCGTGTGCGAGATCACCTCAGGCTGCTCATGGATTTCCTTGGCCATGAAGTGGCGGTGATTGCCCTTGTCGACCAGCAGGGCGCTCGCCACCGAGCGCACCATGGGCCGCTCGACGACCGCGCCCGAGCGGTCGTGGATCGCGACGCCCGAGCGATGCAGCACCGCCCAGTCGCCCTCCTCGAGGTAGGTGATCGCGTCGGTGAACGGCGCTAGCGCGATGGCGTCCGAGCCCAGGTACATCTCGCCCTTGCCGTGGCCGATGGCGAGCGGGCTGCCCTGGCGGGCGGCGATCATCAGGTCGTCCTCGCCGGCGAAGATGATGCCGAGCGCGAACGCGCCCTCGAGCCGACCGAGCGCCGCCTCGACCGCCTGCTCGGGTCGAGCGCCGCCGGCCATCGCATCGGTGATGAGATGTACCACCGCCTCGGTATCGGTGTCGGTCTCGAACACATGGCCCTTGGCGGTCAGCTCCGCCTTGAGCTCGCGGTAGTTCTCGATGATGCCGTTGTGCACCACCGACACCTTCGGGCTCATGTGCGGATGGGCGTTGCGCTCTGTCGGGCGGCCGTGCGTCGCCCAGCGCGTGTGGCCGATGCCGATGCGCCCCGACAGTGGCTCCTCGATCAGCCGGCGCTCGAGGTTCTTCAGCTTGCCTTCCGCACGCCTGCGGCCGAGATGGCCGTTCTCCACCGTCGCGACACCGGCCGAGTCATAGCCCCGATATTCGAGCCGGCGCAGCGCCTCGACCAGGTCCTCGGCGACCGGCTTGCTGCCCAGTATTCCAACGATGCCGCACATTGCCTCGAACCCGCTTCTGACCCACCTCAGCCGTGCTTGCCGCCCAAGCCGGCAAATCTCAATTCAAACTGTGTTTCAGCGTTTACACTCGGCGCCCGGCGGGGCGCGCTTCGCTATGACTTGGCCGCCGCTGCCTTTCTGCGCGCCATCATGGCGCGGAACTTGGCGGCCCATCCGGCACGCTCCTCCTGCGCGCTGCGCTCGAGCGCTAGCGCGTCGGCGGCGACGTCCTTCGAGATCACGCTGCCCGAGCCGACATAGGCGCCGTCGCCGATCTTGACCGGCGCGACGAGTGCCGAGTTGGAGCCTATGAAGGCACCCTTGCCGATCTCGGTCTTGTGCTTGAAGAAGCCGTCGTAGTTGCAGAAGATCGTGCCGGCCCCGATGTTGGCTCCGGCGCCGACGCTGCCGTCGCCGAGATAGGCGAGATGGTTGGCCTTGGCGCCCGCGCCGAGCACGACATTCTTGACCTCGACGAAATTGCCGATGTGGACGTCGGCGCCGAGGTCGGCACCGGGACGCAGACGCGCGAAGGGGCCGACGCGGGCGCCCTTGCCGATGTGCGCTCTCTCGATGTGGCAGTTGGCCTTGATCTCGGCCCCGTCCTCGATCGTCACGCCGGGTCCGATGAAGACGTTCGGCTCGATGGTCACATCGCGGCCGACGACGGTGTCGTAGCTGAGCCAGACCGTCTCCGGCGCGATCAGCGTCGCGCCCTCGCGCATCACCTCGCGCCGGCGGCGGCGCTGATAGATCGCCTCGGCCTCGGCCAACTGGTCGCGGGCGTTGACGCCGAGCACCTCGTCCTCGCGGCACAGAACGATACTCGCCCGATGGCCTCCCACCCGCGCAATCTCGATCGCATCCGTCAGATAGTGCTCGCCCTTGGCATTGGCGTTGCCGATGCGCGTCAGCACGCCGAGCAGATCCGGCAGGCGGAACGCCAGCACACCCGAGTTGCACAACCCTATCGCGCGCTCGGCCTCGCTCGCGTCCTTCTCCTCGCGGATGGCCAGGAGGTCGCCAGCGGGATCGCGCAGCAGGCGGCCGTAGCCCGTCGGATCCACCGCCTCGAAGCCGAGCACCGCCACGCCTGCGCCAGCATCCAACGCAGCGCGCAGCCGCCCGAGCGTCTCGACTTCGATCAGCGGCGTATCGGCGTAGAGCACCAGGACGTCGCCCCGATGCCCGGCGATCGCCTCGCGCGCCGCCAGCACGGCGTCGGCGGTGCCGAGCTGATTCTCTTGCACGTGCACGCTGGCGCCCGGCGCCTCGCGTGCTACCACCTTGGCGACATCGTCCATGCCGGGACCGATGACGACCGCCAGGCGTGCACCGCCGGCCGAGGCCGCGGTCGCCAGCACGTGCGCGAGCATCGAGCGCCCGGCGATCTCATGCAGCACCTTGGGCCGGGCCGACTTCATGCGCGTGCCCTTGCCGGCGGCGAGCACGATGGTGAGGAGTGACGGCGTCGTCATGGTCATCCTGTGGGCGCCGCCAACAAACGGCGGGCGACGGTGCGCTGCATAGGGCTTGCGGATTCGCCGCTGGCGAGCAAGTGGCAAGCAATTGCCGGGCCAGCGGTACAGCGGTGCAGCGGCGAGTTGCAGTGCCACATTTCGAGGCCCGGCTTCAAGAGCGGTGCCCCAGAGTTGCATCGACGCGTCCCGTCCACAGCCGAAAGGTGGCCCCCAGCGGCCGATTCGTTGACCGCTCGGAGCGACTCGCGACAGGGTCCAGTCAACTGTTCCGCCAGTATAATTTTCTCAGTGCGGAGCAATTTCGCTCGTAGATGGGACCCCGGCTCGACCGGGGATGCTGCCAAGTCATGACGCCGGATGTTGCCACCGACCGATCGGGCTCGCGCCCCCTGCTCAAGGCCTACGTGCTGATGTGGGCGATGGTCGGCATCGTCGCCCTGACCTACCTGGTGGTCCTGGTCGCGCGGCCGGAGCTGGTGACATTCGCTCCCGGCGACACGCCGATCGCACCACCTGAGTCGAACGAGGGACAGCGCGCGATGGCCAAGTCGCTGGCCGAGCTGCAGTCGTTGCGCGGCGGGCTGACCCAGGCCCAGCTCGACATTGCCAAGCTGAAAGCCGAACTCGACAACCAGGACGGCCAGGGCAAGCAGCTGGCGGAGCGGCTGACAGCGATCGAGGTTCGCCTCGCCGCGGCGAACGAGACCTCACCGAGCCGGGTCGCCGAGGCGAATCCGACGCGATCCGCCGAGCGCGAGCCGGAGCCGAGCGTAGCCGCAACAGGCGCCGAACCTCAGGGTGAGAAGGCGGCCAAGATACCCGCGGCGACGGTGACCGCGCCGAAGCGACACAACGGCAGCGCCAAGCCGGCGGGCGCGCTCGAGACCGCCAGCGTCGCGGCGCCCGCGAGGACCGCGATGGCGGACACGGCCTCGTTCGGCAACGTCGTGGTGAGCCCGGCCAAGCCGGCGATCGGCCTGAAGATTTCAAGCGGCCCCTCGATCGATGCCTTGCGACTGAGCTGGAGCCTGCTCGCCGAGCGCCACGGCGACGCGCTCAAGGACCTCGCGCCGCGCTACCAGGAAGGCGCGGCCAATCCGGACGCGCCCTTCGAGCTGCTGGCCGGCCCGGTGGCGAATGCCGCCGACGCGAGACGCATCTGCAAGATGCTGCAGAAGCGCGGCGTCCCTTGCGACATCGGCGCATACTCCGGCAACGCGCTCTGAACGGCTGCTCGATCCGCTGCCGCAAACGCAAAGCGGGCACCTCTGTGGCGCCCGCTTCGCAGGCGATCAGGCCGGCAGTCGGATCAGGCCTTCTTGCCGCAGGTGTTGATGCCGAGCAGCGGATAGGCCGGGCAGAACCCGATCAGCGCGGTGGCGATCGGAACGATGCCGATCCACCCCCACGGCGAGGCGGCGAACCCGGGCAGGAGGCCGAGCGCCCAGGCGATCAGGGCGGCGCCGACGATCAGGCGAAGCACGCGGTCGATGGTGCCGACGTTTGTGGTCATGTGGAACTCCCGAGATGTGCCGCGCCGGTCTGCGCGGGAGACTTTCGATCGTTCATCGCTAGCGCAATCGCCGGCGGCCGTCCGTGACCACCATCACAGATCCGGCGTCGCTCAGGCGGTGCCGTGCGCGAGGCCCTTGAGCCGCGCCAGATCGAGCACCTGAATGCGGCCGCGCTCGAGCCGCACCAGCCCCTCGCGCTCGAAGCCCTTGAGCCGGCGACTGACGACCTCGCGCACGGTGCCGATGTCGAGCGCCAGCTGCTGATGCGTCTCCTCGACGATCTGATGCCGGCTCGCGCGCTCGACCAGACAGGCGGCGAGGCGCGCCTCGGCATGGCGGAAAGCAAGCGCGTCGACGAGGCCGACGAGATCGTGGATGCGCCGCGTCTGCACCGCCAGCACCGTGTCGCGGAACGCCGGCGATGCGCCGAGCAGGTCGCGAAAGGCCTGCCGCCGGATCGCGCGACCGGCAATATCGGATTCGGCGATCCCCTCGGCCTGGAACACGTCCTCGCCCATCAGGCAGGCGATCGACATGACACAGGTGTCGCCGGGTGCGACGCGGTAGAGCTGGATTTCGCGCCCCTGCTCGGACACGATCCGGACACGCACGCTGCCGCGTGACAGCAGCACCAGCTCCTCGCACGGCTCGCCGGCCTGGAACAGGACCATGCCGGCGGGGGCAGCGACCGGCCGCGAGCGCTCGCGCAGGATCGCGCGCGCAACGTCGTCGAGGCCGGGGATGCCGGCAATGTCGGCGTCGGTCGATGGCATCGCGCTCTCACGCCTTGGCATGCGGACGCCGCTCGCCGGCGCCCAACCCGCCTCCGCTCAGAGATCGGAGGTGTTGAATGTATCGCAGCTCTGCATGCGACCGCTCTCGAAGCCGCGGGTGAACCAGCGCACGCGCTGGGCCGACGAGCCGTGGGTGAAGGCATCCGGCACCACGTGACCCTGCGTGCGGCGCTGGATCATGTCGTCGCCGATCGCGCTCGCCGCGTTCAATCCTTCCTCGATATCGCCGGACTGCAAGCGGTTGTTGAGCTGATGGTTCACGTTGGCCCACACGCCGGCGAGGCAGTCGGCCTGCAGCTCCATGCGCACCTGCAGCGCGTTCGCCTCGCGCTCCGACATGCGACCCTTGAGGCTCTGCACCTTGTCGGCGATGCCGAGCAGCGCCTGCACGTGATGGCCGACCTCGTGCGCGATGACGTAGGCCTGGGCGAAGTCGCCCGGCGCCTTGAAGCGCCGCTTCAGCTCCTCGTAGAATACGAGGTCGATGTAGATCTTCTGGTCGAGAGGGCAATAGAACGGCCCCATCTGGGACATGCCGACCCCGCATGCGGTTCGCGTGCCGCCGGAGAACAGCACCAGCTGCGGCTCCTTGTACTCGCGGCCGAAGGACTTGAACTGGCGCTTCCAGACGTCCTCGGTGTCGGCGAGCACGCGGCTGACGAACACCTTCATCTCGTCCTGACCGGCAGACCGGCCGCTCGGTGATCCGCCCGGCGCCCCGCCGCGCTGGCCGTCGGGCAGACCCGGAATGTCGAACGGCGAGCGCTGGCTCGTCGTCGGCCGCTCCATGCGCGGCAACTGCGGCACCTCCGAGTATTGGCCGCCGGGGCCGCCGGTCAGGATGTCGAGCGGATTGATTCCGAAGAACAGCATGATCGCGCCGAGGATCAGAAGCGTGGTCAGGCTGAAGCCGCCGCCGCCGATCGGGATCTGGATGCCGCCGCCCGGAAACGGGAATCCGCCCCTGCCCCCACCCTGGCCGCGGCGATCCTCGACGTTGCTGCTCTCTCGGTCACGCTCGTCGTAGCGCATCGTGTCGTCTCGCCTGATGAGGGTGTGGCGCCGCACGATGCGGCCGCGATGTCGGGGCCCATAGATGCACGCCGCCTCGGGCGAGACAAGGGCCGAGCAACGCTGGCGGAGCATGAGGCCGGCACGTGCGCTCAGCGCCCGCGGCGGCGCTGGGTCGTCTCGTCGCCGCCGCCCCTGCCGGGCAGCGCCAGCCGGATCGGGGCGTCCGGCGCCGGCTTGGGCTTGGCCTGGGCTCTGAGCAACGCCCGCACCGCCTTGGAGGCGGCGATCGTGCCGTGGTTGGCGTAGGCCTCGTGATTGCGCTCGATCTCCTTCAGATCGTAGCGATAGTTGACCATCAGTCCGTGCGCCTCGCGGAGCCCCTTCTCCGAGGTATCGGCGAGCCAGTCTATACGCTCGAGCCGGGCGCCGTTGCCGAGGTGGAAGCGGGCCACCGGATCGACCGGCTGGCCGTCGCCCGAGCGCGCCTCGAGGAAGTAGTGGGCGGCCAGCGCCATCAGCGTCGCCTCGAGCCGGGCGCCGGGCTCGGCTGCCTGCTGGTGCCAATCTGGATCGCGCAGCGCTTTCAGCGCCGCCCGGTCGTCGTCGGCCAGGATGCCCTCGCTGTCGTCGGCGGCGAGCCGGTCGAGCCAGCGCGCAAAACTCGGCACCGGCGACAGCGTGACGAACGACTTGAGGCTCGGCATCTCGCGCACCAGATCCTCGATCACCTGCTTCAGCAAAAAGCTGCCGAACGAGATGCCCTTGAGGCCCTCCTGGCAATTGGAGATCGAGTAGAATACCGCCGTCCTCGGCTCGGCCGCCGGCTCGGCCTTGCGCGCCTCGTTCAGGACCGGGGCGATCGCCGTCGGCATCTCGCCCTGCAAGGCCACCTCAACGAAGATCAGCGGCTCGTCGATCAGCGAGGGATGGAAGAAGGCGAAGCAACGCCGGTCGGCGGGATCGAGCCGGCGGCGCAAGTCCTCCCAGCTCTCGATGCGGTGCACCGCCTCGTAGGCGATGATCTTCTCGAGGATCGACGCCGGAGTTTGCCAGTCGATCCGGCGCAGCACCAGGAAGCCGCGGTTGAACCATGAGGAGAGCAGATGCCGGATGTCGGAATCGACCACGTCGAGCGCGGGATCGTGGGCCATACGCAACAGGTCGCGGCGCATGGCGACGATCTCGGCGGTAGCGCCGGGGGCGAGGTTCAAGCGCCGGAAGAACTCCTGCAGCGGGCTCTCGACGGCGCTGCGCAGCCGCGCGAGGCTCGCCTCGGTCGGCGCGGCGAGATAGACCCTCGCCGCATCCTCGACGACCGCCGCCTCGGGCTTCAGGACTGTCGCGATGTAGCGGAAGAACGCTCGCCGCTCGTCCGGTCCGAGCAGGCGGTAGTGCCGCAGCAGCTGGCGCGCGATAGCGACGCCCGAGGCCTCGCCGCGACCGCCCATCAGCGCATCGACCAGCGACTGAAGGCCGGTCTCGGGCTCGGCGCCGAACAGGCCCTTCGGCAGCAGCGAGCGTCCCTGCTCGGCGACCGTGTTCAACAGCTCCTGAAGGAATGAGACATTGAGCGCCACGAGGCCGACCTCCGTAAGCGGGTGAATGAGGACCTGCAGACGTGCGAGACTACCACGACCCCTCGCCCATTAGAGGGCAGGGCGTTAACGTTTCGTCAACCATTCGACCCGAGGATTCACCAACGCTTCGTCCCGGCTCCAGGCGCCGCAATGGAACAGCTCCCCGTCCCGCGCACGACCTCCTCGCTCCGCGAGGTCGCCAACGACACCGGGCGGGTGGCATTCTGCGGGCCGTACGTGCTCTCCGCCATCACCGGCTTTCCGATCAGCAAGGTCGAGGACGCGATCCGCGCCTACCGCGAGGTTCCGGCGGGCCGCAAACCGGTGATCAAAGGCACCTATTCGGAGGAGGTCGAAGCGGCGCTGGCCGCGTTCGGCTACCGGATGGACCTGAAGCAGAGCTTCATGCACCTGGAGCGCAAGGCGCGGCCGACGGTGTGGAGCTGGATGCAGAAGCCGCGCAACGCCTGGGCGCACTACATTCTCGCCATCCACAAGGGCAAGGAGGGCCACTGGATCCTGATCAAGGGCGTCAAGATGTGCGACACCTACACCGAGGGCAAATGGACCTTCGTCTGTGACGGCCCGCACCGCGGCGCGCGCATCATGGAGATCTTCGAGGTGCGCAAGGCGCTCGACGTGTGAAGCCGCCGCACGAAAGTGTAGACCAACGTCTCCGCTTGCCGCGTGTGGCGGCCGGCTCTCGGAACGAGAGTCGCCACACGCGATCGAAGACACCCGCGTGTGGCGGCCGGCTCTTGGAACGAGAGTCGCCACACGCAATCGAAGATCCCCGCGTGTGGCGAACGGCTCCCGCAATGGGAGTCGCCACCGCCATCAAATCAATGCGCGAGCGTCGCGCCATCCTTCAAGAGCTTGTAGTTGATCGAATCGAGCAGCGCCTCGAAGCTGGCGTCGACGATGTTGGGCGACACGCCGACCGTCATCCACCGCTCGCCCGTCGCGCGGTCGTGGCTCTCGACCAGCACGCGCGTCACCGCCTCGGTTCCCCCCGTCAGGATGCGGACCTTGTAGTCGACAAGCTCGACATTCTCGATGTGCCTCTGGTAGCGGCCGAGATCCTTGCGCAGCGCACCATCGAGCGCGTTGACGGGGCCGTTGCCCTCGGCGACCGACCACAGCGGCTCGCTGTCGCCGTTGATGAACACCTTGACCGTCGCCTCGGAGACGGTGACCAGCTTGCCGGCGGCGTTGTGCCGGCGCTCTACCATCACCCGGAAGCTGTCGACCGAGAAGTAGCGCGGCACCTCGCCGAGCGCGCGCCGGGCGAGCAGCTCGAAGGAGGCTTCCGCCGCCTCGTAGGAATACCCCGAAGACTCGCGCGTCTTGACCTCGTCGAGCAGCGCCGTCACGCGCGGATCGGCCTTGTCGCAGGCGATGCCGACCCGCTCAAGCGCGGCCAGCACATTCGATCTTCCGGCCTGCTTGGAGACCAGCAGGTGACGCTCGTTGCCGACCGCCTCCGGCACCACGTGCTCGTAGGTCTCGGGCTCCTTCATGATCGCTGAGGCGTGGATGCCGGCCTTGGTCGCGAACGCACTCTCGCCGACGTAGGGCGCATGCCGGTTCGGCGCCCGGTTCAGGATCTCGTCGAGCACCCGCGAGGCATGCGTGAGTGTGCGCAGCTTCTCCGGCGTGACCGCGGTCTCGAAGCGGTCGGCGAACTCGCTCTTCAACAGGATGGTCGGGATGATCGAGGTCATGTTGGCGTTGCCGCAGCGCTCGCCGAGTCCGTTGAGCGTGCCCTGGATCTGGCGGCAGCCGGCGCGTACCGCCATCAGCGAGTTGGCGACCGCATTGTCGGTGTCGTTGTGGGTGTGGATGCCGAGATGCGTTCCCGGCACGATGCTTGCGACGTCGGCGACGATGCGCTCGACCTCGTGCGGCAGCGTACCGCCGTTGGTGTCGCACAGTACCACCCAGCGCGCTCCCGCCTCGTGGGCGGTTCTCGCGACGTCGAGCGCGTAGCTGCGGTTGCCCTTGTAGCCGTCGAAGAAGTGCTCGGCGTCGAGCATCGCCTCGCGGCCCGAAGCGACCACGGACTCGATACTCTCCCGGATGCCGGCGAGGTTCTCCTCGTTGGTGATGCCGAGCGCCACGCGCACGTGATAGTCCCAGGCCTTGGCGACGAGGCAGATCGAATCCGCCTGCGCCTGCAGCAGCGCCTGGAAGCCCGGATCGTTGTGCACCGAGCGCCCCGCGCGCTTGGTCATACCGAACGCGGTGAAGCGGGCGCCGCGGAAATTCGGCTTCCTTGCAAAGAACTCGGTGTCGGTGGCATTGGCGCCCGGATAGCCGCCCTCGATATAGTCGAGGCCGAGCCCGTCGAGCAGCATGGCGATACGCCGCTTGTCCTCGACCGAGAAGTCGACGCCGGTCGTCTGCGCACCATCGCGCAGCGTGGTATCGAACAGGTAGAGACGCTCTTTCATCGGGGCTTCCCGTTGGCGTTGGGGTCGGGCTTTGTCAGCGGCCTGTGCATGGTGGTGTTGGAGAGCCACACGTCCTCGACCGGAATAGTGTTGCGGCGCACAACCTCGTAGCCGCGGCGGGTGAAAAATCCTTCGGCCGTGTCGCTCGCATCGACGGAGAGGCTCGTCGCGCCGCGGGCGGCAGCGAGGCGCTCGAGCGCGTCGAGGAGCGCGCTGGCGACGCCCTGCCCGGCGGCGTACGGGTGCACATAGAGAAGATCGATGGTCGCGTTGTCGGGCGTCAGGCTGGCGAAACCGAGCAACTCGCCGTCGAGCTCCACCAGCAGCGTCGTGTTGCGCTGGAGGCGGGCAGCGAACGCGGCGCCGTCGGCGGCTCGCGCGATCCAGGCGAGGCGCTGGTCGTCGTCGTAATCGTCCCGGGTCAGCTCCTCGATGCTCTGGGCATAGAGATCCTGCAGCCGCGGCGTATCGGCAGCGAGGAACGGCCGTAACGGATACGGCGCCCTCATCGCGCGATCTCCCAGGTGGTGGTGATCTCGCCGGTCGCGGGGTCCTTGGCGTCCTTGACCTGGATGCCGAG
>JBFMEX010000086.1:15468-17941 GCA_040752215.1 Pseudomonadota bacterium
CAACAACTCGTGGATGGTGATGAAGTTGCCGAGCGACTTCGACATCTTCTCGCCTTCGACCTGCAGGAAGCCGTTGTGCATCCACACCTGCGCCATCACCGGCGTGCCATGCGCACAGCGCGACTGGGCGACCTCGTTCTCGTGGTGCGGGAACGCGAGGTCGATGCCGCCGCCGTGGATGTCGAACACCGGCCCCAAGTGCTTCTCCGACATTGCCGAGCACTCGATGTGCCAGCCGGGCCGGCCGGGCTCGATGATCCCGCACGGCGAGGGCCAAGCGGGCTCGCCCGGCTTTGACGGCTTCCACAGCACGAAGTCCATCGGGTCCTTCTTGTAGGGCGCGACCTCGACCCGGGCTCCCGCCTCCATCTCCTCGATGGACCGGCCCGACAGCTTGCCGTAGTCGGCCATCGAGGGAACATGGAACAGCACGTGACCCTCGGCGACGTAGGCGTGGCCCCTGGCGACGAGGGTCTCGATCAGCGCCTTCATCTCGGCGATATGCTCGGTCGCGCGCGGCTCGACGGTCGGTGGCAGCACACCGAGCGTGGCGATGTCGGCGTGGAACTGCGCCGCCGTCTCCTCGGTCAGGCGGCGGATCGCCGCCTCGGGCGGCATATCCGGATAGCGCTCGGCGGCGCGCGCGTTGATCTTGTCGTCGACGTCGGTGATGTTGCGAGCATAGGTGACGTGGCCGGCGCCATAGACGTGACGGAGCAGGCGGAACAGCACGTCGAACACGATCACGGGCCGCGCGTTGCCGATGTGGGCGTAGTCGTAGACCGTCGGCCCGCACACGTACATGCGCACGTTGGCCGGATCGAGCGGCTGGAACGCCTCCTTGCGGCGCGTCAGCGTGTTGTAGAGCGTGAGCGACAAACGTCCCCCTTCCGGCTGGCGGGGAGCGTTCTCTGTCTCGAGGTGGGCAAAGAAGCGGGGCCGCGCGCCAGCCGTACGACTAGTCGATAATAATCATGCCGCAACGATCGTTGACGGCGGGTTTGCGCGGGATCGATTTCATGACGGCCTTATGAGCGCTCGACCCGCCCCAGTCAAGCAGCGGAGCGGGCTGAAGTGCTGCAAGCGAAGGGGCGGAGACCGCCAAGGCAGGGATGGCCGGCGCGACGAGCGCGTGGCCGCCGCTCGCCGCCACCGTTTCCCGCTCGCGGGGAGAGGGAGACCTAAGCGCTTGATCGGGCGCCGCAACCGGACCTGGAGGCGGGCGCCGTCCACTGCCGCGTGGCGTGCCTTCATTGCTCCGCATTGACCACCTATGCCATTGCCCTAATAGATTGCCCTAATGGAATGAATCCGCTCCCGTTCCGGGCGCAACGGAGGGTCGAGAGCCGCGCCATGTCCGCCGTCCCGTACAGTCGCCGAGGAGCAGCGCCGCGCCATGCGTTCGCCGTCCTGCTGGCCGCTGTCGGCGTCCTGGCCGCGCCAGCGACCGCCTCGGCGCAGCTGTTCGACTGGCCGTGGAGCAAGCCGGAGCCGAAGCCCGTGCCGCGCGAACCCGTCTACCGGGCTCCGCCACCCGGGCAGGCGCCCCAGCCCGGCGCCCAGCCGGCGCCAGCCGAGAGCTGGAGCGGCAAGAGCCCGATCTGCCTCAAGCTCGAGCAGCGCCTCGTCCAGGAGAGCCAGCGCGGCGCCCAGTCGCGCGATCTGCTGCCCCAGATCGACGCCGAGCGGCGCGCCGCCGATCGCTCCTACCAGAGTGCGCAGTCGAAGCTCGAGAGCAAGGATTGCTACGAGTATTTTCTGTTCACGAAGTCGCTGCGCAAGAGCCGGGAGTGCATCGACCTCAACAATCAGGCCGAGGCGTCGCGGCGCAAGCTCTCCGAGCTCGAGGCACAGCGGCTGCAGATCACCGCCTCGGCCGGCGGCTCCATTCAGGACGAGATCATCCGCGAGTTGGCGCGCAACAACTGCGGCAGCACCTACGCCCAGGAGGCGAAGCGGCGCGACCGCGGTCCGTTCGGCAGCTTCTGGCAGGACGAGGAAGGGACCGCGCCGGGCGGCGGCAACCAGTACGGCGCGCTGCCCTTCGCCACTTACCGCACGCTGTGCGTCCGGCTGTGCGACGGCTACTACTTCCCGGTCAGCTTCTCGACGCTGCCGAACCACTTCCAGCGCGATGCTGAGATCTGCCAGTCGAAGTGCGCCGCGCCGGTGCAGCTCTACTATCACCAGAACCCCGGCGGGGCGGTCGAGCAGGCGGTCGCCGCCGATACCAGCGAGCCCTACGCCAAGCTGAAGACCGCGTTCCGCTACCGCAAGGAGTACGTGCAGGGCTGTTCGTGCAAGGAGGCGGAGTATTTGCCGCAGACGCCGATCCCGGGCGCGCCGGCCGCAGCCGGCAAGCGCGCCGAGGCGCCGCCGCCCCCGCCCACGCAGGCCGAGCAGCTGCCGTGGCGACCGCGCTGAGCGGAGCCTTGAATCTGGATTCCGGCCTCACCGGGGTCCGACCCGCAGG
>JBFMEX010000087.1:0-42178 GCA_040752215.1 Pseudomonadota bacterium
AGCGACTGATCCAGTGTCGCGCCGAGTCGACGCAGCACGAATCCGGAGAAATAGTCGGCCTCCAGCTCGTACTTGTGGTCGTTGCCGCGCAGCTCGGTGTGGAATGCGACGTGGTGGCCGAGCTCGCGGGCAATCACGCCAGCTCAGGGCGCTGAGCGACGCCAGGGGCGGTCGCCTGACAGACGTATCGACTCTGCGCCAGCCTACTCCGCCGCCTCGCCGGGTGTGCGGCCAGGGCCTCCCGACGTGCCGGAGGCGGCCGAGTGCTCCTGCTCGGCGGTTTTCAGCGCGTCGAGGGAAGGCATCGACACGGTATTGTAGCCGCAGTCGACGAAGTGCACCTCGCCGGTCACCGCGCCCGACAAGGGCGAGAGCAGGTAGAGCGCAGACCCGCCGACCTCGTCCAAGGTCGGCGTGCGCTTCAGCGGCGAGTGCTCCTTCTGGAAGTTGAAGATCACGCGCGCGTCGGAGACGCCGGCGCCCGACAGTGTGCGCATCGGCCCGGCGGAGAGCGCGTTGACGCGGATGCCTTGCGGTCCGAGGTCGGCGGCGAGGTAGCGCACACTCGCCTCCAGCGCCGCCTTGGCGACGCCCATCACGTTATAAGAAGGCACCCACCGTGTCGCGCCGCCGTAGGTGAGCGTGATCAGCGAGCCGCCGTTCGGCATCAGCGCCGCTGCCCGTTTGGCGATCTCGGTGAACGAGAAGCAGGAGATCACCATCGTGTTGGTGAAGTTGTCGCGGGTGGTGTCGGCGTAGCGGCCGGAGAGCTCGCGCGGGTCGGAGTAGGCGAGCGCGTGGACGACGAAGTCGAGCTGCCCCCACTCGCTCTCGATGCGCTTGAAGACCGCGTCGACACTCTCGAGATCGAGCACATTGCACGGCTCGATGATCTTGGCGCCGATCGACTGTGCCAGCGGCACCGCGCGCCGGCCGAACGCGTCGCCCTGGTAGGTGAAGGCGAGCTCGGCGCCGTGGCCGGCGAGGATGCGGGCGATGCCCCAGGCGATCGAGCGATCATTGGCGACACCCATGACGAGGCCGCGTGTGCCGGCCATCAGCGGACCCGGTTTCGCAACGTCGATCTCAGCCATCGGAGCCCTCGTTCTCGCGCCAACTTGCCGGCCGCGGATCTCGAACCAGCCGCCGCCGTTCTTGTATAGCCTCATGTCCGGTCGTCCTGGAGGTGCCCTCTGCCCCCCTAGCGCCGCGACATGACAGTCTGTTAACCATCCACTCGGCGGAACACGAGCGTGGCATTTGTTCCGCCGAAACCGAAGCTGTTCGACATCACACAGTTAAGCTTCGCGTTGTCGATGCGCTTCCTGGCGATCGGCACGTCGGCGAACGCCGGATCGAGCTCCTCGATGTTGGCACTCTCGGCAACGAAGCCGTTGTTCATCATCAGCAGCGAGAAGATCGCCTCCTGAACGCCGATCGCTCCGAGCGAATGCCCGGTGAGCGACTTGGTCGAGGAGATCGGTGGGATGTCGGAGCCGAACACGGAGCGGACCGCCTCGATCTCCCTGATGTCGCCGACCGGAGTGCCGGTGCCGTGCGGATTGATGTAGTCGATCCTGGGCACGCCCTTGCCGTCGAGCCCCTGCATGGCGAGCCGCATGCAGCGCGCGGCACCCTCGCCCGATGGCGCCACCATGTCGAAGCCGTCGGAGGTGGCACCGTAGCCGGCCACCTCGCCGTAGATTTTCGCGCCGCGCGCTTTGGCCCGCGACAGCTCCTCGAGCACGACGACACCCGCTCCGCCAGCGATGACGAAGCCGTCGCGGCTCTTGTCGTAGGCGCGCGAGGCCTTCTCCGGAGTGTCGTTGAAGCGCGACGACATCGCGGCCATGGAATCGAAGAGAACCGAAAGCGTCCAGTCGAGCTCCTCGCAGCCGCCGGCGAGCATCACGTCCTGCTTGCCCCACTGGATCAGCTCGGCGGCATTGCCGATGCAGTGGGCGCTGGTCGCGCAGGCCGACGAGATCGAATAGTTGGTGCCCTTGATCTGGAACCCGGTGGCGAGCGCGGCCGAGGGCCCCGAGCACATCGCCTTCGGGACCTCGAACGGACCGACCTTCTTCGGGTCCTTCTCGCGCGTGGTGTCGGCCGCGCGCACGATCGAGCGCGTCGAGGGGCCGCCCGAGCCCATGATGATGCCGGTGCGCTCGTTGACGACGTCACCCGGCTCCAGGCCCGCGTCGCGGATTGCCTGATCCATCGCGATCCAGTTCCAGCCGACGCCGGTGTCCATGAAGCGACGCGGCTTGCGCGGAACCTGCGACTCCCAGTCGATCTTGGGCTCGCCGTGGACCTGGCAGCGGAAGCCGAGCTCGGCGTACTTGTCCGCCCGCACGATCCCGCTTCTGCCCTCGCGTAGAGCGGCAAGCACCTCCTGGGTGCTGTTTCCGATCGAGGAAACAATTCCCATCCCGGTCACAACCACCCGTCTCATCGACGCATCCTTTCCTCGCCCCCTCGTCCGACCGGCATCGCCGCATTTGCCGGAGGCTCGGTGCCCGGCAATTGCCATCCGGATCTTGTCGTCACGAGCCCGATGCCTCGGGCGCGTCGCCGGCCTCGAACAGGCCGACGCGCAGATCGGTCGCCGTGTAAATGACCTGTCCGTCGGCCTTCAGCATGCCGTCGGCGATGGCGAGCTTCAAGCGGCGCAGGATGACGCGCTTCAGATCGACCACATACTCGACGCGCTGCACCTTCGGCAGAACCATGCCGGTGAACTTGACCTCGCCGACGCCGAGCGCCCGCCCGCGCCCCGGCGCGCCGAGCCAGCCGAGGAAGAACCCTGTCAGCTGCCACAGCGCATCGAGCCCCAGGCAGCCCGGCATCACTGGATCACCCTGGAAGTGGCAGTCGAAGAACCAGTCGAGCCGCTTATTGCCGGCAACCTGCAGCTCGGCGACCACCTGCCCCTTGCCGTGCGCGCCGCCGCTGTCGTCGATATGGCCGATGCGGTCGAACATCAGCATCGGAGGCAGCGGCAGCTGCGCATTGCCGGGGCCGAACAGCTCGCCACGGCCGCAGGTGAGAAGGTCCTCGAATTCGAAGCTAGCGCGGCGCTCGGCCATCGATCTGCATACCCCCTTCAACAGCGAGAAACCGCGCGCACCCCTCCGTCCGGCCCGCGGCCGGCGGGATCGGGATCGGATCGGCGGCTTCTATCACACTCGCCCCCTGTTCAAAAGGCAAAGCGGGTCAACGTCAAGGCGCCATGGATAGGCACTGGCAGCCACCCCGACTGGTTGCGGTCTCGGGTGGCGATGCGTATACTTTTAGCGTCTGGCGCACCCGCGGGCGTCCCAGCCGGGAGTTCGGGGGCGTTGGTTGTTGAGGGCCGCAATGTGCGGTCCGATCGGCTCGCGGCAAGCCGGTATTGCCGCATCGAAGCGAAGGCCCCGGGCAGGCAAAGATGAGAAGTGACTACGAGTTGAGCGCGGAGTCGACCTCCCCCGAGGCGGGTCGCGACGAAGGCATTGCCGAGCGGCTACGGGACGCTGGCCTGCGCCCCACGCAACAGCGCCTCGTTCTTGGTCGCCTGCTGTTCAGCGGAGGGGACCGCCACGTCTCCGCAGAGGCGCTGCATGCCGAGGCGGTCGCCGTCGGCGAGAAAGTCTCGCTCGCGACCGTCTACAACACCTTGCACCAGTTCAAGCAGGCCGGATTGCTGCGCGAGCTGGCGATTGACGGCGCGCGTGCCTATTTCGACACCAACACCTCGAACCACAATCACTTCTTCATCGAGAGCAGGGGCGAGTTGATCGACATTCCGGGCGGCTCGATCCGCGTCGACGGACTGCCGGAGCCGCCCGAGGGAATGCGCATAAGCCACATCGACGTCGTCGTTCGGCTGGTCAAAGACTGATCCGGTATCGGCCGCATGTCGGCCATGCGCAACCCCGGTCTGCCGGGCTCCGGGCAGGCACGCTCGACCGGCTCAACCTCAGCGCACCGTCTCGTTCTCGTAGACGCCCCACAACGACTTCTGCTCGACATAGCCTGCGTAGCTGCCGATCGTGACGCTGCACCAGCGCCCGTCGCACGATGAGATGTCGGCGATCACGCCGGCCTCGATCATCGCCAGCGCACCGGCACTGCCACTGCGGCCGGAGCGAATCGCCACCTGCGGCAGCGGCGCCCCGGGTTTGATCTCCCACGGCAGCACCAGCGCGGTTCGCCGGCCGGAGAGCAGCGCGCCGAGCACCCAACCCGTCGTGCCCTCGGCATCGCGCACCTTGCGCCAAGTCTCGAACTCCTGGATCACCTCCACCGGCAGGCCGGCGCGGCGGAACACCCACGCGGCGGGGTAGTCCGTGCCGGGCCCCTGCCGGACGTTGACCCGGTCGGATTTCAAGCTGACGAATCGTGGCACCGGCAACCCGCTGCCCTTGACGGCGCCGGGTGTCTCGGCCGCCGGCGGGCTCGTCGACGGAGCTTGCGCAATCGCCTCGCGCGGCGCGACCACCACGGACGCCGCCAGCACAACACCCGCCGCCAACCCCGTAACTCCGCCCAGGCGCTCCCGCATCGACGCCCTCCCTCCGTTCGGCAATCGAGCCGACCATGGCCCGCCCCGTCTGGCAAGCCACCTCCGCTGTGCGTCCGCAGGCTAACCAGCACTTTGTCATCAGGGTGGCCATCTGTTATGGAGTGGCACCCACCTACGACCGGACCCCGGCCGCAGCCGACAACCCTCCGGTTTCCAACGAGAAGGCCCGACGGTAGAACGCGATGCCCACCAGCGCCAGGAAGCCTATTGTCATTGTCACGCGCAAGCTGCCCGACGTCGTCGAGACGCGCATGCGCGAGCTGTTCGACGCACGTCTGAACGTCGATGACAAGCCGATGAGCCAAGCCGACTTGATCCAGGCCGTGAGGTCGGCGGACGTGCTGGTGCCGACGGTGACCGACCGCATCGATCGCGCCGTCATCGCCCAGGCCGGCCCGCAATTGCATCTCATCGCCAACTTCGGCACCGGTGTCGACAACATCGACCTCGACACCGCGCGCAACCGCAACATCGTCGTCACCAATACGCCCGGCGTGCTGACCGAGGACACCGCCGACATGACGATGGCGCTGATCCTCGCCGTGCCGCGCCGGCTCGCCGAGGCGACCACCTATCTCAAGGATCCGAAGAACCACTGGGCCGGCTGGTCGCCGACCTGGATGCTCGGCCACCGCATCTATGGCAAGCGCCTCGGCATCATCGGCATGGGCCGGATCGGCACCGCGGTCGCGCGCCGCGCCAAGGCGTTCGGCCTGCAGATCCACTATCACAACCGCCGCCGGGTGGCCGAGGAGGTCGAGCAGGAGCTCGAGGCGACCTACTGGGAGAGCCTCGACCAGATGCTCTCGCGGATGGACATCATTTCCGTCAACTGCCCGCACACGCCGGCGACCTATCACCTGCTGTCCGCGCGCCGGCTGAAGCTGCTGAAGCCGACCTCCTACATCGTCAACACGGCGCGCGGCGAGGTGATCGACGAGAACGAGCTCGCCCGCATGGTCGAGGCGGGAGCGATCGCCGGCGCCGGTCTCGACGTGTTCGAGCACGAGCCGGCCGTCAACCCGAAGCTGCTCGCCTCGGATCGGGTCGTGGCGCTGCCGCACATGGGCTCTGCCACGATCGAGGGGCGTATCGACATGGGTGAGAAGGTGATCATCAATATCAAGACCTTCCTCGACGGCCACGCGCCGCCCGACAAGGTCCACCCGGCGATGTTCTGAGCCGCGCACGCCGGCACCGGCTCCCGCTCGCCTGCCCCGGCCTCGGCTCAGGGAGCGGTCAACCGCGTGGCCAGCGTGTCGCAGCGGACGACGGCGCATCGGCGACCCGTTTGAGCTACCATCGGCGCCGACCTTCGCTTCTCACGGCGGTACCACTGGCATGACCCCATTGAGCTTGGTGTCGAAAGCCTTCCTCGCTCCGGCGCTGACGGCACTGGCGCTGGCGATCCTTCCCGTCCGGGCACATGCGCTCCAGTGCGGCACTGACGGATCCGGCTTCGACGCTTGGCTCGACGGACTGAGAGCCAAGGCCGCCGGCCAGGGCGTCTCGGCCAAGGCGCTCGGGGCCGCGCTGGCCGATGTCAGCTACGATCCCAACGTCGTCCGCCTCGATCGCTCGCAGAAGTCGTTCAAGCTGAGCTTCGAGCAGTTCTATGCCCGCCGCGTCGGTCCGGCGCTGATCAACAAGGGCAAGCGGCTGATGGCCGCCCACAGCGGCACGCTCGATCGCGTCGAGAAGCGCTTCGGCGTGCCGCGCGAGGTGCTTATCGCGATCTGGGGCCTGGAGACGAACTATGGCGCCGATACGAGCGGCAAGCATTCGATCATCCGCTCGCTCGCCACGCTCGCCTATGACTGCCGGCGCTCGGAATTCTTCACCGGCCAGCTGATCGACGCGTTGCGCATCGTCGATCGCGGGGACATGAGCGTGCAGCAGTTGCGCGGCGGTTGGGCCGGCGAGATCGGCCAGACCCAGTTCCTGCCGACGCCGTACGTAAAGTACGCGGTCGACTTCGACGGGGACGGGCGGCGCGACCTCGTCAACTCGATCCCCGACATCCTCGCCTCGACCGCCAGCTTCCTGAAGGGGCACGGCTGGCAGGCTGGCGGCTCGTGGGAGCCGGGCAGCGTCAACTATGCCGTCATCAAGGACTGGAACCGCGCCGAGGTCTACCAGCGCACCATCTCGGTGATGGCGAGCAAGCTCGCCGGCGGTGGCTGAGCGATGGGCAGGGCATCAGCCGGGCGTCGAGGCCTGCCTCTTGCGAGGCGTGCCGGTAGCTCGGAGGGGCTCGGGCGAGAGAGCGTACGGAAGGGAGGTTGAAATCGTGAGTAGGATGCAGACCGCGTCCGTGCTCGCCGCAGCTTGCCTGCTGGCGGTGGATCCGGCCCCTGCCGCAGAGCGGACGCTGGCGAGCCTCATCGAGAGCCGCTGCGCTCTTTGCCACGGCCCCGAGGGTGAGAGCGCCAGCGCCATCTATCCGCGGCTCGCCGCCCAGCATCCCGAGTACATGGCCAAGCAGCTCAAGGACTTCCGCGATGGCCGGCGAAGAAGCGATGCGATGGCCGAGATGGTCAAGGACCTGACCGACGATGAGATCACCGCTCTCGCGGCCTTCTTCGCAAGCAAGCCGGCGAAGACGCGCCGGGCCCGAGACGGCGATCTCGCCGCCGTTGGCAAGTACATCTATGTCGCCGGCAACCCCTATTCCGGCGTGCCCGCGTGCGCCAGCTGCCACGGGCCCACGGCGCATGGGACGGTGCAATTGCCGCGCCTCGCCGGCCAGCATCCCGCCTACCTCGAGACGCAGCTCAAGGAGTTCAACAAGCGCGCGCGGACCAACGACAACGCGATCATGCACACCATCGCCACCAAGCTGACCGAGCTCGAGATCGTCTCCGTATCCGTCTATCTCGGCGGACTGGAGTAGGAACTGCGTCGGTGCCATCGCCGCAGATCCGACGGCCGGCCGATGA
Organism: Pseudomonadota bacterium; assembly: GCA_040752215.1. Taxonomy (GTDB): domain Bacteria; phylum Pseudomonadota; class Alphaproteobacteria; order Rhizobiales; family Hyphomicrobiaceae; genus JBFMEX01. The sequence goes on from JBFMEX010000087.1 coordinate 7,507, forward strand.
GCGAGCACGGTGCCGGCGCTAAAGAAGGCGAAGCTGACCGCCCTTCGGCACCGGCGGAGTGAAGTGATCGGTGCGCAGCGCTTCGCGCTCGTTGCCGAAGCCGAGGCGCCGGGCAGCGAGGCGGAAGCGCTGCGCGATCTGCTCGGCGTAGGGGCCGGAGCCGCGCTGGCGGAGCCCGAACGCGGAGACGTAGTCCCGCCCGCCGTGCATCGATTGCAACAGAGCAATCACGCGTCGTGCGCGATCCGGGTACTCCGCCTCCAGCCACTCGCGGAACAGCTCCTTGATCTCGAGCGGTAGGCGCAGCGTGACGTAGCCGGCCTCTCTCGCACCCGCTGCGCGGGCGGCTTCGAGGATCGCCTCGATCTCGCTGTCGTTGAGCGCGGGAATGACCGGTGCGACCAGGACCGTGGTCGGGATGCCGGCCTCGGAGAGCGCACGGATGGCGGCGATGCGCCGCGCGGGCGTCGTCGCGCGCGGCTCCATGGCGCGAGCGAGGCGATGGTCCAGCGTCGTCACCGAGAGCGCGACCTTGGCCAGGCCGTCCGCCGCCATGCGGGCGAGGATGTCGGCATCGCGGACGACGAGCGCGGACTTGGTGACGATGCCGACCGGGTGGCGGGCGCGCTCCAGCACCTCGAGGATCTGGCGCGTGATGCGGTAGTGGCGCTCGATCGGCTGGTAGGGATCGGTGTTGGAGCCGAGCGCGATCGTTCTCGGCACGTAGCCCTTGCGCGCCAGCTCGCGCTCCAAGAGTTCGGCGGCGTTGGTCTTGGCGTACAGCCTGGTCTCGAAGTCGAGGCCGGCGGAATGGCCGAGATAGCAGTGCGTCGGGCGCGCGTAGCAATAGATGCAGCCGTGCTCGCAGCCGCGGTAGGGGTTGATCGACTGGTCGAAGGAGATGTCCGGGCTGTCGTTGGTGGTGATGATCGCGCGGGCGGGCTCGACGCTGACCTCGGTTGCGAACGGCGGGAGGTCGTCGAGGCTGGCCCAGCCATCGTCGAACACTTCTGTCGCCGCAGCCTCGTAGCGGCCGGCGCGGTTCGAACGTGCGCCGCGTCCGCGGCGGCGCTCGGGATCGAGGCCGGGCGCTGCGGCGCGGCATTCGACAGTGGCTTTGGCGGCCGGCATGGCGGGTCCGTCGCAAGTGGATCGAAGCACGCGGAGAGCATAGCACGGTGCGAGAACAAATAAAGAACAATTTGGCGGGATTCGGCTGTCTCCGCAGGGTCGGTCCTTGCTCGGCAAGCACCTCCACTGCCCTCTCCGGGACGGGATAGGGTGCCCGAAGGGCGGGTGAGGGACGTGTTGCCGACGACGGAGCCCGTCGTGGGCGAACCCCCTTTTAACTTGAACACCGCACCATCTGCTAACGTGGGTGGTGCGGTGGCGGGTGGGTGTCCGTCTCCCCTCGGGTGTTCCCAAACCGCAAATGAGCCCGGTGCCCCACCCGCCGTTCCATCGAACCCGAACAGTCGCAGGGGCCGCAACGCGAGCCCGCTTAGACAAGGACGGGTCACAATGGACAACATCACCGTCGGTATCGATGTCTCCAAGGATCGCCTCGGCGTCGAGCGCAACGCCGCCGGTCTGGAGCAGCTCGCCGGCTGCCTCGCTGCGCTTGCCCCCCGTCTCGTCGTGCTGGAGGCGACGGGCGGCCTCGAGGCCGTCGTGGTGGCCAGCCTGCCAGCCGCCGGGTTGTCCGCCGCCGTCGTCATTCCGGGCCAGGTCCACGCCTGTGCAAAGGCGCTCGACCAGCGCGCCAAGACCGATCCGATCGATGCCGCGGTCACCGCCCACTTCGCCGCCGCAACCGGCGTCGTACCCAGGCCGCTGCCCGACGCCGCAACCCGCAACCTCGCCGATCACGTTGCCCGCAGGCGCCAGATCGTCGACTTGATCGCCGCCGAGAGCCAGCGTGAGAAGCGCGCCGGAGACCGCGTCAAGAGGAGCATCGCAAGGGTCGTCCGGGCACTCCGGCGCGAGCTCGAAGATGTCGATGCCGATATCGGCGCCGCCGTGCGCGCCTCCCCGCTCTGGCGCGAGGCCGAGGATCTGCTCGCCTCCGTGCCCGGTATCGGGCGCTTCATCTCGCGCACGCTGATCGCCGAACTGCCCAAGCTCGGCCGTCTCGACCGCAGGGAGATCGCCGCCCTCGCCGGTCTCGCTCCGTTCACCCGCCGGTCGGGCCAGTGGCGCGGCAAGAGCTTCATCGGCGGCGGCCGATCTGCCGTGCGAACGGCTCTCTTCATGGGAGCCATGGTCGACATGCGGTTCAACCCCGTCCACAAAGCTTTCCATCAGCGCCTGCTGGCCGCCGGAAAGGCGAAAAGAGTCGCCGTCGTCGCCGTCGCAAGGAAGCTCCTCACAATACTCAATGCGATCCTGAGGGACCGAAAGCCATGGCGAACCGCTTGACCGCCGAGACAGTCGCTCACAGCCCTACGAGCGACGGACGACCGCCGTGGCGTGCGCACGTGCTGACGTTGTTCCCGGAGATGTTCCCGGGGCCGCTCGGGGTTTCGCTCGCCGGTCAGGGCCTCGCCGCCGGCATCTGGTCGCTGGCGACCACGCAGATCCGCGACTTCGGCATCGGCCGCCACCGCGCCGTCGACGACAGCCCGGCCGGCGGCGGCGCCGGCATGGTGATGCGTGCCGACGTGCTTGCCGCGGCGATCGACCACGCGCGCCGGACCGACGGCGACCTGCCGCTCGTCTACCTCTCGCCGCGGGGCGAGCGCCTGACGCAGGCCATCGCCCGCGAGCTGGCGGCGGGGCCGGGTGTGATGGCGCTGGCCGGCCGCTTCGAGGGCGTCGACGAGCGGGTGATCGAAGGTCGTGCCATGCGCGAGATCTCGATCGGCGACTACGTGCTCTCCGGCGGCGAGCTGGCGGCGATGGTGATGATCGACGCGAGCGTGCGCCTGTTGCCGGGTGTGGTCGGTGCCGCCGAAAGCCTCGCCGAGGAGAGCTTCGAATCCGGTCTGCTCGAGCACCCGCACTACACGCGGCCGCGCGAATGGGAAGGCCGCGCGATCCCCGACGTGCTCTTGTCTGGCGACCACCGGGCAATCGATCAATGGCGCCACGCCGAGGCCGAGCGCATCACCCGCGCGCGGCGGCCGGATTTGGCGCCGCCATCGGACGAATAGGGCGCAACCACGCCGAGATCGAGCGCCGTCTTGGGCTCCACCTCAGCACAACGCGACGGCCACGCGCGGAGATTTCGACCTGCGCTGCCGCTCGGTCCCCGCGAGGCGGCTTTGCAGCGAAGCATCATTTCAGGCCGCGCAATCATTTGTGAACGGCGCTGCCAAACTCCTGAAGCACGCGCCCTCTAGCTTCGCGGTGATTCGGAGAGGCAACTCGAGGAAGACGATGACATTCAAGCTTGCGAACGCACTCGATCTCGAGCCCGGCGATCTCATCGAGATCAAGTATCGCCTCTGGCGCCGCGGGGACGAGCGCGACGAGCTGGTCGACAAATGGCTGCGGGCCGAGATCGTCGATTGCGAGCCGGGTGCCTGGCCGCTCGCGCGCCTCGCCGACGGTCAAGTGACCGAGATCCGCCGCTTCATGACCTGGCGCCACCTGCGCCGCGCCGCCGAGCGCCGCATGGCGGCGTGAGCCGTCGCCCCGATCTTCGCCATCTCGGAAAGCGACGAGCCGCCGCAACAACATGCGGCGGGTCGTTGATTGTTCCGTTGCGATGAGGCGACGCCTACGCCTCGGCCGCCTTCTCGGCGGCGGCCTTGGCCTTCTCGGCCTCGGCGGCGGCGCGCTCCTGCGCCTTCTTCTTCGGCTTCGCCTTCTCGGGATTATTCTTGGCCGCTCGCTTCATCAGCCCGGCGCCGTCGAGCAGCCGCGCCACGCGGTCCGTCGGCTGCGCGCCGACCGACAGCCAGTGCTTGCAGCGTTCGAGGTCGAGCTTGATGCGGTCCGGATTGTCCTTCTTCAGCATCGGGTCGAACGTGCCGACCTGCTCGATGTAGCGCCCGTCGCGCGGCGAGGTCGCGTGCGCGGCGACGACATAGTAGTAGGGGCGCTTCTTGGCGCCGCCACGGGAGAGTCTGAGCTTCACTGCCATTCGTGGGTTCCTTCTCTGATCGTCGGTATCGTTGTCGGTTCGGGTCCGCTCGGGTGCGACGGATGCCGCGCCCGCTCGATCTCTCACTTCTTTTTCGGCAATCCGGGCAGTCGCGGCAGGCCGATGCCGCCGAGCCCGGGCAGCTTCGGTACCGCTGCGCCGCCGAGGCCCGGCAGCTTGGGCACCGCGCCGCCGCCGAGACCAGGGAGGCCCTTCGGCAGCGCGTCCTTCAAGTCCTTCGGCAGCTGCTCCAGTGCCTTGGGGTCGAGCCGCGAGAGCTCGGCCTGCATCTGCGCCATCTCGGCCTCGCTCGGCCCCCCGCCGCCGCCCATGCCGGGCATCCCCATCATGCCGGCCATGCGCGACATCATGCCCTTGTTCTTGCCGAGCACCTTCATCATGTCGGCCATCTGCCGGTGCATCTTCAGCAGCCGGTTGACCTCCTCGACCCTGGTGCCCGAGCCGGCGGCGATGCGCCGCTTGCGCTTGCCGTCGAGGATCTTCGGATTACGCCGCTCCTTCGGCGTCATCGAGGTGATGATCGCGTGCTGGTGCTTCAGGATCCTGTCGTCGAGATTGGCCTCGGCGATCTGGCTCTTGATCTTGCCGACGCCGGGCAGCATGCCGAGCACGCCGCCCATGCCGCCGAGCCTCTGCATCTGCTTCAGCTGCTCGGCGAGGTCATCGAGGTCGAACGCGCCCTTCTTCATGCGCTCGGCGATTGCCTGCGCCTTCTCGACGTCGATCGTCTGCGCCGCCTTCTCGACCAGGCTGACGACGTCGCCCATGCCGAGGATGCGCCCCGCGACCCGGCCCGGATGGAAATCCTCGAGCGCATCCCACTTCTCGCCGACGCCCATCAGCTTGATCGGCTTGCCGGTCACCGCGCGCATCGAGAGCGCGGCGCCACCGCGCCCGTCGCCGTCGGCGCGGGTGAGCACGATGCCGCTGATGCCGATGCGCCCGTCGAACGCTTTCGCCGTCGCCACAGCGTCCTGGCCGGTCAGGCTGTCGGCGACCAGCAGCACCTCGTGCGGCGTTGTCGCGGCCTTCACCTCCGCGACCTCGTTCATCAGCGCCTCGTCGATGGTGACGCGGCCTGCGGTGTCGAGTAGCACCACGTCGTAGCCGCCGAGACGCGCGGCATCGAGCGCGCGGCGCGCGATCTGCAGCGGCGTCTGTCCGGCGACGATCGGTAGCGTATCGACGCCGGCCTGCTCGCCGAGCACCTTGAGCTGCTCCTGCGCGGCCGGCCGGCGCGTGTCCAGCGACGCCATCAGCGCCTTCTTCCTGTCGCGCGTCTTGAGCCGGTAGCCGATCTTGGCCGTGGTCGTCGTCTTGCCGGAGCCCTGCAGGCCGACCATCAAAATCGCCACCGGCGGCGCCGAGACGAGGTCGATCGGCTCGGCGTCCGAGCCGAGCATGGCGACCAGCTCATCATGGACGATCTTGACCACCATCTGGCCGGGAGTGATGGACTTCAGCACCTCGCGGCCGACCGCCTTCGCCTTCACCTTGTCGATGAAGCTGCGCACCACGTCGAGTGCCACGTCGGCCTCGAGCAGCGCCCGGCGCACCTCGCGCATCGCCTCGCCGACGTCGGCCTCGGAGAGCGCGCCGCGCTTGGTCAGCTTGTCGAGAATGCCGGAGAGGCGGTCTGTCAGCGATTGAAACATGCGTTTCCGTTGGCGCGGGGCTCAGGGTCGGTCCAGCTCCAGATGGGGTCTCGCCGGGCGAACGCCAAACGCATCCGCGGGCGAAACTCGCCGGCGGATGTTGACCCCCCTGCCTCCCGGTCCGGACCGTTGCGTTCGGGCCATGTGCAGGGCGGCGGCTCGTCTCCGAGACCGCACTGGAAGCGGCGCACCATCTCCGAAGCTGACCCGGCTGTCAACGGGCCCGGCGCCCGCCGGAGCCCACGGGCCGCAGCGGAGCGTCCCGTCTGGCGCCCGGCCCCCGATCAGCCCGGCTGCGCCCCCACCGCCCGGCGGTAGAGGTGGTAGGTGGTGTGGCCCAGCACCGGCAGCGTGACGAACAGGCCGAGGAAGCCGGACAGCAGTGAAATGCCGACCAGGAAGGCGATGATCAGCGCCCAGGCGATCATCGCTGCCGGATTGCAGAGCACCGTCCTCACGCTCGTCACCATCGCCGTAACGAAATCCACCTCGCGGTCGTAGAGCATCGGGAACGACACCGCCGAGAACGAGAACACGGCGAGCGCGATCGCCGCCCCGACCACGTTGCCGATAGCCAGGAACAGCCACCCCGAGGGTGTGGTCAGGATCTCGCGCACGAGCCCCGCCGGATCGGGCGTGGTGAACCCCGAGGCGCCGAAAAAGCCGAAAAACAGCAGCGCCGCGATATCCATCCAGATGATCAGCGTGAATGCGGTGACCAGCGCCATCCAGCCCATATCGCGCCCACTCGCGCCCCATACCGAGCCGAGCACGTTGCGCCAGGAGAGCGTCTCTCCGCGTTCCAGCCGCCGGCTGACGTCGTAGAGCCCGGTGGCGACGAACGGCGCCACCAGCACGAAGCCCATCGCCATCGGATAGACGAGGTAGGGCAGGTTGAAATACTTGAGCAGGATGATCAGCAGCCATCCGCCGACCGCGTAGAAACCGCCGAAGAACAGGCCGTATCGGGGCGCGGCGCGGAAATCGCTCGTGCCGGCGGCCAGCGACTCCAGGATGTCTCGCGAGGCGAGCGGCTTGACCTCGGGCCAGCTGCTGGACTGGCCTGCGACGGCGGCTTTCGTTTCGATCATCGCCCCCCCCCCCGGGTTCGGCTCTTGTGCCGGGGCTACCGCCGGCGGACTCGAGGCGGCGAGAATGCCCAAATTCAGACGCCCGATCAACGGCCAGGCATACGGGCTTGGTGGCACCCAAGTTATGCACGCCGCCAAGTTGCCGCGAATCTGGTGTCTCGCTCGGGCGAAGCCTATGCTCGGCAAGCCGAATCGATCTGGAGAGGACGATGCACGTGAAGCAGCTATTGCCGCGAGCCGGGGCGATCGCCGCCGTGCTGGCACTCGCGGGCTGCGCCTCGAGCTCGCCGTTCGCCGGCGCCTCGGACACCGAGCTGATGTTCATCACCGCCGCCCAGACCTGGGATCTCGACAAGGACAACACGGTCACCTGCGACGAGTGGAAGCAGTACACGACCGAGTTCTTCCAGGGTGCCGACGCCAACCGGGACGGCGCGCTGACGCCGGATGAGTTCCGCACCATCGCGGCGCAGGACAAGCTGTTCGAGACCGCGGACCTCAAGTACTTCGACCGCAACGGCGACGGCCGGCTCACGCTGGCCGAGTTCACGGATACGCCCAACCCGGCCTTCCGCCGCCTCGACAGGAACGGCGATTGCCGCCTCGCCAGCGACGAGTTCGCGCGCCAGTTCATGGTTAAGGCCGAGCCGCAGAAGGACCCGACCGACAACTCCATGCCGCGCCGGTAGTCCCGAGCGTCTCAAGCCTCGGCCCACGATTCGACCGGCCAACGCGACCGACCGGCTCCGCTTAGTCGGAGTTGGATGATCGGCGTGGATGATGTCCTTGAAACCGGCGTAGGTCCGCTTCGTCGCCTCGCTCGGTGCGTATGAGTCGCTGGCCACGATGCTGTTGCGGGACGCGGCAGCAGAGCGAGCACACTCGCGCTCGCGTCGAATGTCGGGCCAGCACGCGCAGCACCTCGCTGCACCGGCGCGGGTCGATGACCGTATTCAGTCGATTCAAGGGTTCCGCGGCGAAATGCGCAGCAGCTCTCCGCGTGCCTCGTCGGTCAGCACGTAGACGGCGCCGTCAGGACCTTGCCGGACGTCGCGAATGCGATCGCCGCGCTCGACGAGCAGTTTCTCCTCCGCGACCACGGTGCCGTTCTCCACCACCAGCCGGACGAGGCGCGCGCCAGCGAGCCCGCCGACCAGGAGATTGCCTTTCCAGCCCGGAAACAGCGAGCCGGTGTAGATCGCGAGTCCCGACGTCGCAATCGACGGGTCCCAATAGTAGACCGGCTGCTCGAGCCCCGCCTTTGACGTGCCCTCGCCGATCTGGGCGCCCGAGTAGTCACGACCATAGGTGATGATCGGCCAGCCGTAGTTCTTGCCTGCCTCCGGCTGGTTGAGCTCGTCGCCGCCGCGCGCACCGTGCTCGACGGTCCACAGCTGTCCGGTCGCCAAATCGATCGCCGCCCCTTGGATGTTGCGGTGACCCATAGAGTGCACGCGCGGATCCCAACCGGGCGCACGCGGGGCGCCGATCGCTTTGCCGTCGGAGCCGACGTGGATCACCTTGCCGATCGGGAGCTTGGGATCCTGCACGGCGGCGCGCATCGAGCCGCGATCGCCGGTGGTGATGAACAGGCTGCCGTCGCGCGCGAATACGAGCCGCGAGCCGAAATGAAAGCCGCTCGCGACCGCCGGCTCTTGCCGGAAGATGATTTCGAGACCCTCCAGTCGTCCGCCGTCGCCGACGAGAGCGAGCTTGGCGCGGGCGACGGCGGTCGCGCTCTTGCCGCCCTCGCGCCGCTCGGCAAAAGAGAGATAGAGGCGATTGGAGCTCGCGAAGTCGGGCGCCAGCGCGATGTCTAACAGGCCGCCCTGGCCCTCGGCATAGACGGGGGGAACTCCGGCGAGCGGCGGTGACAGCGTGCCGTCGGCGCCGACGATGCGCACGCGCCCGGGCCGCTCGGTGACGATCGGACGCCCGTCGGGCAAGAAGGCGAGACCCCACGGGTGCTCGAGCCCCTTGGCGACGGTCGTCACCTCGATCTCGGTCGGCGGCGCCGCCGGCGCGTTGGTGATCTCCGCCGCCGCGGGATTGGTGACGGCCAGGGCTACGATCAAAGCAGCAATCGATCTCGCGCTCATCGTCGGTTTGCTCCGGTCGCTGGCCACGTCATCGACATAGGCGTCGAGGTGCTCGCCGTCACGGCGCCGGAGGGGCGTTCAGCCAAACGTGATCCGGGCCGACGGCGGCGATGCGCTGCACGATCCGGTCGGGATCGGCGAGCGTCACATGCTCGTAGGCGAGCGGAATCAACCGCAGGCGAACGGCTTCGAGAAGCTCGCCCGGCCGCAGCAGGAAGTCGGGGTTGGCCGGCCGGCCGAAACGCTCGTTGCCGCTGCCGAAGGTCTCGTAGACGAGCACGCCCGATGGCGCCACCGCGGCGACCAGGGCCGGCAGCAGCGGCCGCCACAAGTAGTTCGTGACCACGACCCCGTCGAACGTCTCCCCGGCCAGCGGGAACGGCGCACCTGCTTCCAGGTCGGCTTCGATCAGCCGCGCCCCCGGCCGCCCCGACAGGTCGGCGACCCCGCCGAGATCGCGATCGATGCCGACGACGGCGAAACCCTGCTCCAGCGCCAGCCTGAGATGCCGCCCGGCGCCACAGGCGACGTCGAGCACCGTCCCGCCGCGCCGCACCCCGGCGAGGAAACGCCGCACCCAGGGCGACGGGCTGCCCGCGTGACCTGCCATGCCGCCTCCCGGGCCCCTGTGGTCGAATTGCTTTTCCCGGTCCCGTCGCCATATATGGGCGCATGACGAGCGAGCGCGCCATCCCCTTCAAGAAGATGAACGGCATCGGCAACGATTTCGTCGTGCTCGACGCGCGTGGGCAGGGCCTCGCGCTCGGCGCGCCGGCGATGCGGCTCATCGCCGACCGCGGACAGGGGATCGGCTGCGACCAGGTGATCGTGCTCGAGCGCTCCGAAAAGGCCGACGTGCGCATGCGGATCTGGAATCCGGACGGCTCCGAGGTCGGCGCCTGCGGCAATGCCACCCGCTGCGTCGCCGCCCTGTTGACGGACGAGACCGGGCGCTCCGACGTGACGATCGAGACCGGCGGCGGCTTGCTCGGCGCTCACGTCGAAGGTCTCGAGCGGATTACCATCGACATGGGCGAGCCGCGCTTCGGCTGGGCCGACATTCCGCTTGCCGAGCCGTTCCACGACACCCGCGCCATCGAGCTGCAGATCGGCCCGATCGATGCGCCCGTCCTGCACTCGCCGTCCGTGGTCAACGTCGGCAATCCCCACGCCGTGTTCTGGGTCGACGATGTGGACGCGCACGATCTTGGCCGGGCCGGCCCGCTGCTCGAGAACCATCCCGTGTTCCCCGAGCGCGCCAACATCTCGCTCGCCCAGGTGACCTCGCCGACGACGATCAAGGTCAGGACCTGGGAGCGCGGCGCCGGCCTCACCAAGGCCTGCGGCACGGCCGCGTGCGCGGTGGCGGTGTGTGCCATGCGCAAGAAGCTCGTCGAGCGGAAGGTGCGCGTCAGCCTTCCGGGCGGCGATCTCCTGATCGAGTGGACGCCTGCCAACCGCATTCTCATGACCGGCCCCGCCGAGCTCGAGTTCCAAGGCCGGCTCGAGCCGGAACGCCTCGCGCAGGCAGCCGGATGAAGTCGCGCCAGATCGCAAACGCTCCAGGCGGCCAGTGCTGATGTCGGACCCGCTCGTCATAACGCTCGGTTGCCGTCTCAACGCCTACGAGTCGGAGGTGATGCGCCGCCACGTGCGCGAGGCCGGCATCGCCGACGCGGTGATCGTCAACACATGCGCCGTCACTGCCGAGGCCGTCCGCCAGGCGACACAGGCGATCCGTAGGGTCCGGCGCGAGCGGCCCGCCGCACGCATCATCGTCACCGGCTGCGCGGCGCAGATCGAGCCCGAGCGGTTCGCGGCGCTGGCCGAGGTCGACCACGTCGTCGGCAACGACGCCAAGCTGCACGCCGAGACCTATCTGAGCCTGCTCGACCCGGCGACCGAGCGGGTCGTGATCGACGACATCATGAGTGTGCGCGAGACCGCCTCCCACCTGCTCGGCGGGTTCGGGACGCGTGCCCGCGCCTACGTGCAGGTGCAGAACGGCTGCGATCACCGCTGCACGTTCTGCATTATCCCGTTCGGGCGCGGCCCGTCCCGCTCGGTCCCCGCCGGCGAGGTGGTGGACGAGATCCGCGCGCTCGTCGAGGCGGGCTATCGCGAGGTCGTGCTGACCGGCGTCGACATCACGTCCTATGGCGGTGACTTGCCGGGCGGCGGCGGCCTCGGGCGGCTCGTGCGCCAGATCCTGAAACAGGTTCCCGAGCTCGCACGGCTTCGCCTCTCCTCGATCGATTCCGTCGAGGCCGATTGCGACCTGATGCGGGCGATCGCCGACGACGAGCGGCTGATGCCCCACCTCCATCTCTCGCTGCAGGCGGGTGACGATCTCGTGCTGAAGCGCATGAAGCGTCGTCACCTGCGCGCCGACGCCATTCGCTTCTGCGCGGAGGTGCGCCGTCTGCGGCCGGACGTGGTGCTCGGCGCCGACCTGATCGCCGGCTTCCCGACCGAGACCGACGAGATGTTCGGCTCGACGCTCCGCCTCGTCCAGGAATGCGGCTTGACGCACCTGCACGTATTTCCGTTTTCGCCTCGCCCCGGCACGCCGGCGGCGCGCATGCCGCAAGTGCCGCGCGCACTGATCAAGGAGCGCGCCGCGCGGCTGCGCGCCGAGGGAGAGCGCGCTCTCTTGCGCCATCTCGAGTCGCAGCTCGGTGCCGAGGTCGAGGTGCTGATGGAGGAGGCGACCCGGGGCCGCACGCGCCACTTCACCGAGGTCATGCTCGATCGCCCGGCCCAGCCCGGCGCGTTCCTCAGCGCCCGCGTCGGCGGCCACGACGGCAAGGCCTTGTCCGGCGAGGTGCTGGCATGAGCGACGACACGGTGAAGGGCAATGGGCTGCTCGGAAGGCTCTTCTCCTCGTCGGCTCCGGCGTCCGGGTCGCCTGCAATCGCCCCAGTGCATGGCGACGCGCCAGCCGAGAGCGCCGTCGACCACCAGCCCGCGTCTGCCAATCCAGCCCCGTCGGCCGAGAAGCGGGCGGAGAAAAAAGGCTGGCTGGCCCGGCTCGGCGTCGGCCTCGCCAAGACGTCGTCCAGTCTTACTGAGGGATTAACTGGCCTCTTTACCAAGCGAAAGCTCGATGCTGCTACGCTTGATGATCTGGAAGACCTGTTGATCCAGGCGGATCTCGGGGTGGAAACGTCGATGCGCATCATCGAGACGCTATCTCACGAGCGCTACAAGAAGGGCATCTCCCCCGACGACGTGCGCGTCGTGCTCGCCGCCGAGGTCGAGCGGGTGCTGGCGCCGGTGGCGCGCCCGCTCACCATCCATCCCGAGCGGCGTCCTCACGTCGTGCTGATGGTCGGCGTGAATGGCACCGGCAAGACCACGACGATCGGCAAGATTGCCGCCCAGCAGCGTGCCCTGGGCCGAAAAGTGATGCTGGCGGCGGGAGATACGTTCCGCGCCGCGGCCATCGACCAGCTCCGCGTCTGGGCCGAGCGCACCGGTGCGAGCATTCTCGCGCGCGACGTCGGCGCCGATGCGTCGGGCCTTGCGTACGATGCATTGAAGTCGGCCAGCGAGCAGGGCATCGACCTCTTGCTGATCGACACCGCCGGCCGCCTGCAGAACAAGCAGGGGCTGATGGACGAGCTGGAGAAGATCGTCCGCGTGTTGCGCAAGATCGACCCGGAGGCGCCCCACGACGTCGTGCTGGTGCTCGATGCGACGACCGGCCAAAATGCGCTGGCTCAGGTCGAGGTGTTTCGCGAGCGGGCCGGCGTCTCCGGCCTCGTGATGACAAAATTGGATGGGACAGCGCGCGGCGGCATCCTGGTTGCGATCGCCGCCAGGCACGGTCTTCCCGTGCACGCGATCGGTATCGGCGAAGGCATCGACGATCTCAGTCCGTTCGACGCCGGAGAGTTTGCGCGTGCCATAGCGTTGAGCTAGGAACGAGGCGGGGGACGATCAGGTGCGGCAACGACCGCGCCGGCGATCGCAGAACAAGGGTTGGTCCAAGCACATGAGCGGCCTCAAGAGCTTTTTTCCCTTCAACGCCGAGCAGACCGTCAACATCCTGAGCGAGTTCGGGCCACTTGTGACGATGTTCGTCGTCAATGCGGCGGCGGGCATCCAGGCCGGAACCTGGGCGCTGATCATCTCGACCGTGATCGCGATTACCGCCATGCTGATCGTGCTGAAACGGCTCCCCGTGTTCCCGCTCATCGCATCGACCGTGACGATCGTGTTCGGCACGCTGACCATCCTGACCGGCGATCCGATGTGGGTGCAGATCAAGGTGACAATCTTCAACGCCCTGTTCGCGCTGTTTCTGTTCGGCGGGTTGTGGCTGAAGCGCAACTTTTTCAAGTACGTGTTCGAGAAGACGTTCCACTACACGCAGGAGGGCTGGGACAAGTTCACCTGGAGCTTCGCCTGGTTCTTCGTCTTCACCGCGTTCGCCAACGAAGCCGTTCGGCTCACCTTCAAGGACACCGAGATCTACTCGCTGCTCGGCTACGAGATGAACGGGGTCAACGTCTGGATCCTGTTCAAGCTCGCGCTGATCATGCCGCTGTCCGGCGTTTATGCCTGGTTCCTGACGCGCCTGATGCAGAAGCACCGCGTTCACGACGAGCATCCGGCGCCGGTGGCGCGGCCTGTGGCAGAGGTCCGCTCCGGTGCGATGGAGTTCACTCCGGCTCAATCGGAGCGCGGCCCCCGCGGCAAGCTCTCCGCCCGCACTGCCCTACGCTGAGCCGAGGCCTCCGGCCGCTTGCCGTGTAACGCCGTCTGCGCCACAAGGGATCGCATGAGCGACAATGTCACCCGGCCGGAGGGCGCCGAGCCCGCTCTCGACAATCGTCAGCTGCTGAAGCTCGCGATCGAGCTCGGACCACTTGCCGTCTTCTTCCTGGCCAACGCCAAGGGGGGAATCTTCTGGGGCACCGGCGCGTTCATGGTCACGACGCTGGCCTCTCTGGCAGCCTCGCGGCTGCTGCTCGGGCGCATTGCCGTCATGCCGCTGGTCACGGGATTTTTCGTCCTCGTGTTCGGGGGTCTGACCATCGCCCTTCAGGACGAGCTGTTCATCAAGATGAAGCCGACCATCGTCAACGGCCTGTTCGCGGCCATCCTGCTCGGCGGGCTGGCGGCCGGGCATGCGCTGCTGAAGCATCTGTTCGGCGAGGTGTTCCAGCTGACCGACGACGGCTGGCGGCGACTGACCTTCCGCTGGGCCTTGTTCTTCATCGCGCTCGCCGGCCTCAACGAGGTCGTCTGGCGGAATTTCTCGACCGACAGCTGGGTGACCTTCAAGGTTTTCGGCATCATGCCGCTCACCATGGTGTTCGCCATCGCACAGCTCGGGCTGATCAAGAAGTTCGAAGCGAACACCAAGTAGACACCAGAAAATTCGGCATATGAACGGGCTGAGCATCTGTAGGCAGATGGTTTGCATGCGCGTCAAATAGCTCTAATTGTTCAGAATTTCTTAGCAAAACTCGTTGCCCGATCTGGACGAAGCGGGCATATTCGTATCTTCTCCAATCCAGAATGGTTCCTTCGTTCACTCGGTAAAGGCGTCTCGCGTCAGCGTTCGGGGCCTGTCCCCAGGGCTACTCCGGTGAAGACACAGAAACGAACAAGCAAGGTCATGGCACGCGACACCGCACGAGAGGCATCGGGAGCCCGCCTCGAGCGCTCCCCCATCCACCTGCTGCACCGCGCAGGTCAATGCGCAGGAGACATTTTCCAGGCCGAGATGGGGACCGGCGAGCTGACGCCACGTCAGTTCGCGGTGCTGGTCACCGTCTCGCTCAACGAGGGGCTGAGCCAGACCAACCTCGTCGAGAGGACCGGCATCGACCGCTCCACGCTCGCCGACATCGTCAGGCGGATGCTGAAGAAGGGCCTGCTCCAGCGCCGGCGCACCAAGGAGGACGCTCGCGCCTACGCCGTCAAGCTGACGGACGAGGGCTGGCGCATGCTGAAGGCTGCCGAGCCGATGGCGCGCCGGGTCGACGAGAAGCTGCTCTCCGTGCTGCCGCCCGCGCAGCGCGATCGCTTCCTGCAGGATCTTGCGACCATCGTCGAGGCGCTCGGCACGATGACGCCGCCCGCGCCCGAGGCGCCGAAGGAATAGTCGCGGACCGACCGAGCCGATACCGGAATGAAAGTAGCCCTCCGCCACGGCGGAGGGCTTTCTCGTTCGGTTCGGTGCGACCCCTGCTCAGGCCGCCTTGCGCAGCAGATTGCGCTCGATCATCGCCTCGGCGATCTGCACCGCGTTGAGCGCGGCGCCCTTGAGCAGGTTGTCGGCCACGATCCACAACGCGAGGCCGTTCTCGACCGTCGCGTCCTCGCGGATACGGGAGACGAACGTCGGGAACTCACCCGCCGCCTCGACCGGCGTCACGTAGCCGCCGGGCTCGCGCTTGTCGACCACCGACACACCCGGCGCCTCGCGCAGGATCTCGCGCGCCTCCTCCGGCGACAGCGGCCGTTCGAGCTCGATATTGACCGCCTCCGAGTGGCCGACGAACACCGGCACGCGCACGCAGGTCGCGGTCAGCTTGATGCGCGGATCGAGGATCTTCTTCGTCTCCGCCAGCATCTTCCACTCCTCTTTGGTGTAGCCGTCCTCCATGAAGACGTCGATGTGAGGAATGCAGTTGAAGGCGATCTGCTTGGTGAACTTCTTCGGCTCGTACTCCTGGCCGGGTACGTACTTGCCCTTGGTTTGGTTCCACAGCTCGTCCATCGCCTCCTTGCCGGCTCCGGACACCGACTGGTAGGTGGAGACGACGACGCGCTTGATCGTCGCCGCGTCGTGCAGCGGCTTCAGCACGACGACCATCTGCGCGGTCGAGCAGTTCGGATTGGCGATGATGTTCTTCTTCTTGTAGCCGGCGATCGCATCGGCGTTCACCTCCGGCACGATCAGCGGCACATCCTGGTCGTAGCGCCAGCAGCTCGAGTTGTCGATCACGACGCAGCCCTTGGCGCCGATCCTCGGCGACCACTCCTTCGACACGCCCGAGCCGGCCGACATCAGGCAGAAGTCGGCCTTCGAGAAATCGAACTGCTCGAGGTCCTGGCACTTCAACGTCTTGTCGCCGTACGACACCTCGGTGCCGATCGAGCGGCGTGAGGCGATGGCGAACACCTCGTCGGCGGGAAAGTCGCGCTCGGAGAGCACGTTCATCATCTCCCGGCCGACGTTCCCGGTCGCGCCGACGACGGCGACCTTGTAGCCCATGACTGGCCTTCCTTGCATGCTGGCGGCGGCGACCGTCGCGCGCGCCAAGTTTTCTGCGGGCGATCAATTACGCGCGTCGGCAGTGGGTTTCAAGCCTCTTCTCGGGCGGCGGCCGACCGGGCGCTGCACGTGCCGGGATCGCGCCGGCCATCGCCGCGTCATCTTTGTCTGGTGTCGGATCGTGGGACTGCCGGGCCATGCTGCCTATGGGGGTCCTCGATGATGCGATTTGTTGCTGCCGTCGTCCTTTCGCTGGTCCTATCGGCCGCCGCGGCGTGTGCCGTGCCAGAGAGCTGGATGAGCGCCGGCGAGCTGGAGCAGGCGTTCGCCGGCAAGACCATCACCGGGCGCTACGCCAGCGGCAGGCCGTTCACCGAGACCTACCGCGCCGACCGCCGGGTCGAGTACCGCGAGGGAGGCACGCTTTTCGGTGGACGGTGGTCGATCGAGGCAGGCACCTTCTGCACCATCTACGACGGCGATTCGGCCGGCGGCTGCTTCCGCGTCGCCCGCGTCGCCGGCAACTGCTACGAGTTCTATTTCGTCGCCCGCACCGAGGCCGATGCGGCCACGCGCCCTGGCCAGCCGGACTGGACCGCCCGCGGCTCCGTCGAGGGCGAAGGGGCCGCGTGCGCGGAGGAGCTGGCGGCGTAATCGTCGCGCCTGCCCCCCGCCCGGCGCGACCTCAATCGAGAACGCGGCCGAACAGCTGCACCAGCGCCTCGACTGCGCCGCCGCGGATGATCTCGCCGGTGACGACGCTCGGATCGGCGACAACGTCGAACGTCGCCTCGAGGCTCTCGACCTGCAGCCAGTGGAATTGCCGCCCCGTCGCCTCGTTGGTCATCAGGTTGGTCTCCCGTACCCGTCCGGTCAGTAGGGCGGTGGCGCTGATCTGCTCCGGCGCCCGCTCGCCGTTGCCGCTGGCAGCGCCAGCGAACAGGCCGACCGGGATGAACGCCTTGGCGGCAAACCTCGGCTCACGGGTCTGACTCTCCTCGTAGGCGGCGCCCGATCGGAACGCCTTGAGCTCGCGTGCAAAGCCGCTGATCTGTGCGCGCCACAATGCGGGCAGCTCCCGGCGCGCATGGGCGGCAAAATCGACCGCCTCGAGGCTGAGCGGATAGGCGCCCTCGCCGGTCTCGTCGGGCGCGACCCAAGCCGTGAGAAGACCCTCGAACGGATTGTCGGTCGGGCGCTGGACGGCGGCCGTCACCTTGAGCGGGATCTCGCTTTTCCCTTGGAAGAACGGTGTCAGGCCGAGGATCTCGCGCTCGCCGCCGGCCGGCGGCTCGGGCCCGAGGTGGAACCACAGCTCGGCGCCCGTCCGCGAGCGCCAGATTGCGTAGTGGCCGGCCTCCGTCGCCAGCCTCTCGACCGCCTGCGCCGCGAGCACTGTCACCGCGGCGACGAACTCGCGATCGTCGGCGAAGGCAAAGCCGATCGTGGAGAGGTTGTTGGCCACCGGCCACCCGATGCGAAATGGCGAGGTCGAGGCGGGATCACGCCCGCCACGGCGATGGTCAGGCGCTGCGAGCGTGGCGTTGCGC
Source organism: Pseudomonadota bacterium (assembly GCA_040752215.1). GTDB lineage: Bacteria > Pseudomonadota > Alphaproteobacteria > Rhizobiales > Hyphomicrobiaceae > JBFMEX01. The sequence goes on from JBFMEX010000087.1 coordinate 25,244, forward strand.
GGGCGGCGGTGCCGCGCTCGGCGCCGACAGCTCGCGAACGCGCGTGATGAAGATCGAGCGCAGCGCCTCGTCGATGTCCTGCACGTTGTTGGTGACGATCTCACCAATCGGGTCGGGGAAGATGTACTTGTCGTGGCCGTCGGAGCTGGCGATGAAGTCGAACAGCCGGCCCTTGCGCTCGTGCTCGAAGTAGATGACCAGCCGGCCGACGTAGTCGCGATAGTGCACGTTCTCGATCGCCTCGAACTTGGTCTCGTCGTCGACCAGGTAGGCGAGCCGCCGGCGTGCGTAGCCGATCAGCGCGAGCTCGCGCTCGGACGAGGCGATGCGCTGGCCGACCTGATGCAGCGGCGGATAGGGGGCGGCCTTCGAATCCATCGACGGCGCCGCGCGCAGCCGCTGCACCACCGGCAGCACCAGGCTCTCCTCGAACGCCGCCTTCACCATCGGCGCGTAGTAGCGCTCGATCGCCGCCTTGCGGACGTGGTGCAGGCCGACGCGAGCGAGCGCGAACCGGCAGAACTCTTCTGTCGGGCCCTTGGCCTCCTCCACGAACACGGTCAGAAGGCGCTTCTTGACGATCTCGAGGTGCGCAATCTCGGCGATCGTCTCGGGATCGAAGTGCGGCTTTGTGATCCTGAGCAGGCCCTCGAGCACATCGTCGGCGACGCCGACCCGCGATACTGTCTCGAGGTCGAGCGTCATGAATGGCTCGCTGTCGAGCCGGTCTGGCTCGTCGGAATCGACATAGAACGAGTAGACGATGCCGTTGGTCAGAACCGCCAGCTTCGCGCTGCGCTGGTTGGCGAAGTAGCGCGATAGCGCCGGCCAGCCTTGGCTGGGGTCGGAGCCGACGCTGCGGCAGGTGAGCGCGATCACCGGGGCGCCGTCCTTGAGGATCGCGAAGCTCGCCGTCGCCGGCGTGCCGTCCGGCATCTGCGCGGCGTGCTCCGGGAACACCTCGAACGGGTTGGTGTAGTCGTAGCCGAGCAGGCCGAGCATCGGCAGAACCAGATAGAGCTTGGTGCTTTGCTCGTTGCTGCACCCGCTCATGATGCTGACCGACCGCTTGGCGACCGCCATCAGGCCGGCTCTGAGCTCGTTTGCAGTTGTCATCGTGCGCTGATCCCGCTGCTCGCGTCCGACGCGGACGTCCCCCGAATCACTGACGAGTCTGGCACGGCGCAAGGACGCTCCGAAGTGCAAATGCAAAACGGCCGCCCCGCGGGACGGCCGTTGCAGCACTCCGGCCACGCTGCCTGTGGATTACTTCGCCGGGCCGGGGCGTCACGCCGTCAGCTTATGCAACTCGTCGACGATCGCCTTGCCCATCTCGGCGGTGCCGACCTTGCGCATGTTGGGCTGCATGATGTCGCCGGTGCGATAGCCCTGCGCCAGCACCGCGGCGATCGCCTGGTCGACGAGGTCCGCCTCGCGCCCCATGTCGCACGAATAGCGCAGCGCCATCGCGAAGCTGGCGATTGTCGCGATCGGATTGGCGAGCCCCTTGCCGGCGATGTCGGGCGCCGAGCCGTGCACCGGCTCGTAGAGCGACTTCCTCTTGCCGGTCTTGGCATCGGGCGCGCCGAGCGAGGCCGAAGGCAGCATGCCGAGCGAGCCGGTCATCATCGCCGCCTCGTCGGACAGGATGTCGCCGAACAGATTGTCGGTGACGATGACGTCGAACTGCTTCGGGTCGCGGATGAGCTGCATGGCGCAGTTGTCGGTGAGGATGTTCTCGAGCGTGACGTCTGGCGCGTACGCCTTGTGGGTCGCCGCGACCACGTCGCGCCACAGCACGCCGGTGCGCATCACGTTCCACTTTGCCGCCATGTGGACCTTGTTGCGGCGTTTCCTCGCGAGGTCGAAGCCGACCCGCGCGACACGGTCGATCTCGGCCGTGGTGTAGATAGTGGTGTCGACGCCGCGCTTCTGGCCGTTCTCCAGCGTCACGATCTCCTTCGGCTCGCCGAAGTAGGTGCCGCCCGTCAGCTCCCGCAGGATCAGGATGTCGAGACCCTCGACCACCTCGCGCTTCAGCGTCGAGGCCTCGGCCAGCGCCGGATAGCAGATCGCTGGCCGCAGGTTGGCAAAGAGGTCGAGGTCCTTGCGCAGCCGGAGCAGCCCGGCCTCGGGGCGGATGTCATAGGGCACGCCGTCCCACTTCGGCCCGCCGACCGCGCCGAAGATCACCGCGTCGGCCTTGTCCGCCTTGGCCATCGCCGCGTCGGTGATCGGAACACCGTGCTGGTCGATCGCCGCGCCGCCGACGAGATCGCTCGCGGTCTCGAACTTGGCAGTGTTGCTGCGCTGGTTGAAGAACGCGATGACGCGCTCGACCTCGGCCATCGTCTCGACGCCGATGCCGTCGCCGGGAAGCAGGAGCAGGGAATGTGTGGGCATGTCGCTTCGTGGTCCGTTCTATTGCTTCAGCGAGCGATGAGCGAAGGTCGGCCGGTGCGGTGCCGCGAGCCCGGCTCCGGATCGACCTGCTGGGCGAGGCGGGCGTCGGGGCGCGGGATTACGCCGTTGCCGGAGTGCTCCGGGACGCCGCACGCGTGCTCTGGATTGAACGCTCGGTTCCCGGTCATAGGTCGCAAGCGGTCGCAAATCCACAGCACGAACAACAATCTGGCTAAAGCCCCGGCATGCCGCGACAGAACCCTGCAGGCGGCCGGGCGGCAGGGCCTGAACAGTAGTGGCTCGCGATGCGCCGAGCAAGCATGACCGGACAGACGACCTCTGATCGCAGGTTCGCGTCCACCTGCCGACGGGTTACAGGGTCATTGATATTTGAATTTCCGTACTGGCCGAGGCGGGCTAGTGTTCCGGTTCTGACATTTGCTTCCCGGCGCGGCGAGGTTCCGAGCAAATGTCAGAACCATAAGGAACACTAGCAACTCTATGATTCTAGTGTTGCTCTTGTCACTGACGCTTGGCAGACTACCTTGCCGCAACCGGGGACCAAGCGTCAGTGACGCAACACTAGAGTTTCGGCATGCTCGCGCCAAGCCGGGCAGCAAACGAACCAGATCGAAGGGAAGAACGCCATGCTGAAGAGCATCCTTGCGGCCGCGTCGGCGGCCATACTCTTGTTGTCGATCGCCGGGCCGGTGTCCGCCGACGACCGCTACGGCAAGCAGAAGGTCGTCTACCACATCAACTACGACGGCGGCGACGGCGGTGTCGCCTACATCAAGGCGCTGAAGAACATTCAGAACCACATCAACGCGGTCGGCAAGGACAACATCGAGGTCAAGGTTGTCATGCATGGCGAGGGCCTCAATGTGCTGCGCGACGCGGTCAAGGACCTCAAGCTGCAGGGTGAGGTGACCAACCTCAAGAACCAGCAGGTCGCGTTCGCGGTCTGCGCCAACACACTGAAGGGCCGCAAGCTCGACTACGAGAAAGATCTGTTCGAGGTCGAGAAGTCGGACATCGTCCCCTCGGGCGTCGCCGAGCTGTCCTATCTCCAGGGCAAGGGCTACACCTACATCAAGCCCTGATCGGCTCGATTGTGCACGCGTACGCCTCCCGTGCCTCCTCCGCGGGGCACGGGGGCCCGTCGTGACGGCTCCGCGCCCGACCTCCCCGGTCGGCGCCGGACGGAGAGACCGACATGGTGTCCATTCGCTGCGTCTTGGCCGCCCTGTACGTCGCCCTGATCAGCACTCATCAACTGGCGGCACAGGAGCGAATAAGAATCCTCGGCGTCGAGGCCGACGCCGTCAAGTCCTGGAATACATTCGTCGAGCGCCTGCAGCAGGTCCACGAGCATTACCTGAGGACCAGGCGCGTGCGGACCGCCGAGCAGATCGGCGGCTATAACGGCTTTCCCGACTACTATCGTGAGCTGTCGCATTACGACGCGGACTCCGGCGCGCTGTTGAGCCGGCTCCAGATCGAGCGAGACCACCCCGGGAGGGTCCATTCCATAGAGATTTACGTCTATCGCCCCGACGGTCGCGTGGCGCGCGACTACAGCGCCACATTCCTGCCTGGCCACCGCAACGCACCTGTGCAGACGCTGGTCAACCTGCACGGCTACCAGGACGGCCTGGCTTCGTTCCGGCAGTTCGACGCATCGGGCAGCTGGATCTACGAGCAGTGCAGGGGAACGTGGTTCGACCGGGACGTCGAGATTTCGAACGACATGCCGGCGATCGGCGTATCGGCCGTCCAGCAGACCAGCGAAGAGTATATGGCCTGCTTCGGGATGGTCCCGTTCGCGGCCGGCCCCTACCTCGATCCCGCTCGGCACGTCCCGGGCTTCGTCGACGACACTGAAGGCGGCAATGTCCCGCCCGACGCAAGCGATGCTGCTCGCGCCCGGATCGCGATCCACAGCGGTCGCCTGCGCCTCAACCCCCGCGATGCCAGGGCCCTCGTCAAGCGCGGGCAGGCATATTTCGAGGCGCTGGAATTCGACAAGGCGATCGAGGACTATACGAAGGCCATCGCCCTCGATCCATGGCTCGACGAGGCCTATTTCGGCCGTGGCCTCGCGCTCGGCCGCCGCGGCTCGATCGACGAGGGCATCGCCGATCTGACACTCTATCTCGAGCGCAACCCGCAAAGCTCGCTCGGCTACACCAAGCGCGGGGTCCGCTACATCTGGAAGGGCGAGTTCGCTTCCGCCGAGCAGGATCTGGCTCGTGCCATCGAGTTGGACCCCGGCAATGCCGAGGCGCACGACGATCTCGGCGTGGTGCTCGCGCGGCGCGGCCAGCACGAGGCCGCCATTCGCCATTTCGAGACCACGATCCGCCTCGATCCCACCTATCAGAAGGCGTATCACAACTTGGCACTGGTGCGGCACCTCGACGGGCAAAATGCAGAGGCGCTCGCGGTGCTCGAAAGGGGATTGCGGTTGCATCGCGCCTCGCGCTCGAGCCTCGAGCTCAAGGCCAGCGTGTTGATGGCGCTGGGGCGCCGCGACGAGGCGGCAGCGGCCGAGCAGGAGGCGCTGGCGCTGCCCGATGCCAATTGGAGCGAGCGCCTCGTCGTGCGATGACGTCGGCACGAGAATCTGGCGCCATGGTTGGCGCGGGCTCCAGCCGCGATTGCTGAGCCTCGGTGCGACACTGCGGCGATGGCAGGCCACCGCGCCTGGCTCGCCGCTGGACATGGCGCATTGGCCGCGTCGGGCCGCCGGCCGAAATTTTCCCGGAACGGATCGCTACGCAGCGAAATGTTAAGTGTTGGGGGGCAAGATGCCTGTCACCACACAATCGACCCAAACCCTGCCTAGCCGTGTTACGTGGCCGTGCAGGAACCCGCGTAGCTGGGGATCAGCGCATCATGTTCCGTAGTATCTCGTCTCGAGTCCGCCGGCCGGCTGGCCGCGCCTTTCTCGCCGCCGGCTTTCTCGCCATCGCTCCGGCCACCCTGGCCGCCGAGGAGCCCCGCGCGGGATCCTGGCCGAGCGAGGTCTCGGCCCACTACAAGATCACCTTCAACGGCTTCGACCTCGGCAGCTTCCGCTTCCAGGCGCGCATCGGCGAGGGCGGCTACGAGCTCGACGGCAATGCCGACATCTCGGCCCTGCTCGGCGCCTTCACCTGGCAGGGCATCACGCGCGCCAGCGGCAAGGTCGCCGGCACTGGGCCCAGGCCGTCCGGCTACTCGTTCGCCTATCGCTCGAGCTCCAAGACCGGCTCGGTCGTGCTCGGCTTCGACAAGTCGGGCGTGAAGAGCGTGACCGCGCTGCCGCCGCCGGAGCCGGACCCCGGCACGGTGCCGGTCAGGCAGCATCACCTCAAGGGCGCACTCGATCCCCTGAGCGCGGTGATGGCGCTGACACGGGTCACCGGCGCCGACCCGTGTGAGCGCCGGCTGCAGGTATTCGACGGCAGGCAGCGCTTCGATCTCGAGCTGTCGTTCCGCCGCCAGCAGCGCATCGTCGAGGCGCGCCCCTCCGGTCAGCCCGACCAGAGCTATGTCTGCGGCGTCCGCTACGTCCCGATCGCCGGCTACAAGGCCAACGCCGAGACCGAGCAGATGTCGAAATCCGCCCGGATCGAGGTCGTGATGCGGGCGGTGCCGAGCGCCAACCTCTACGTGCCGCACCAGATCACCATACCGACTGTTGCCGGGCTCGCCATGCTGACCGCCGAGCGGATCGAGATCAAGACCGGCCAAAGCGGCGAGATCGCCCTCGTCAACTGAGCCGGCGTGTGGTCGCGCAGCGGCGTGTCTCGAGGAATTCCTTGATCTCGGCGCACACCGGTGCAATGCCATAGCCCAAGAGCGACCTGGAGCTGGGCTAGCATGAGTAGCGACCTCGAAGCGCGCATCCGTCATGTGACGGCAGTGCTCGGGCCAACCAATACCGGCAAGACGCATCTCGCCATCGAGCGCATGCTCGGCCACCACAGCGGCCTCATCGGTCTCCCGTTGCGACTGCTGGCGCGCGAGGTCTACGACAAGATCGCCGCCCGCGTCGGCAAGGAGGCGGTGGCCCTGGTCACCGGCGAGGAGAAGATCAAGCCCGAGCGCGCGCGCTACTGGGTGGCCACCGTCGAGGCGATGCCGCGCGACGTCGACGTGGAGTTCCTCGCCATCGATGAGGTGCAGCTCGCCGCCGATCCGGAGCGAGGCCACGTGTTCACCGATCGCCTGCTGCACGCGCGCGGCCGCTCGGAGACATTGCTACTCGGCGCGCAGACGATGCGCGACGCCATCTCCGACCTCATTCCGGGCGCCAACTTCATCTCGCGGCCGCGACTCTCCAAGCTTACCTACTCGGGCGAGAAGAAGATCACCCGCATTCCGGCCCGCTCGGCGGTGGTCGCGTTCTCGGCGAGCGAGGTCTACGCGATCGCCGAGCTGATCCGCCGCCAGCGCGGCGGCGCCGCGGTTGTGCTCGGCGCGCTGAGTCCCCGCACTCGCAACGCCCAGGTCGCGCTCTATCAGTCCGGCGACGTGGATTTTCTCATCGCCACCGACGCCATCGGCATGGGGCTCAATCTGGACGTCGATCACGTCGCCTTCGCCGCGGTACGGAAATTCGACGGCGCCTCGCACCGCAATCTGACGCCGGCCGAGCTCGCCCAGATCGCCGGCCGCGCCGGGCGGCACATGAACGACGGCACGTTCGGCGTCACCGCCGGCGTCGAGCCGTTCGATGCCGACACCGTCGAGCGGCTCGAGACGCACAACTTCGAGCCGATCCGCGTGTTGCAGTGGCGCAACCGCCATCTCGATCTGTCGAGCGTCGATGCCCTGCGCGAATCGCTGCGCGAGATGCCGCGCGAGCAGCGCCTGACGCGGGCCCGCATGGCCGACGACGTCGAGGCATTGGAGACCGTTGCCGGCGACCACGAGGTGCGTGATCTGGCCGTCTCGCCGGCCGCGGTGGCGCGGCTGTGGGACGTCTGCCAGGTGCCGGACTACCGCAAGATCTCCGGCTCCAGTCACGCCGAGATGGTCGCCACCCTCTACAAGTTCCTGATGGGTCCCGGCGAGCGCATCCCCGAGGACTGGTTCCTGCGGCAGGTCGAGCTCGCCAACCGCACCGACGGTGACATCGACACGCTGGCGACGCGCATCGCCCACATCCGCACCTGGACCTTCGTCTCCAATCGCGCCGACTGGCTCGCCGATCCGCTGCATTGGCAGGGCAGGACGCGCGAGATCGAGGACCTGCTGTCGGATGCGCTGCACGAGCAGCTGACGCAGCGCTTCGTCGACAAGCGCACCAGCGCGCTGATGAAGGGCATGCGCGACAAGGAGGAGCTCGCTGCCGAGATCGCAGAGGACGGCTCGATCAAGGTCGAGAGCCACTACGTCGGACGCTTGAAGGGCTTCTGCTACTGGCCCGACGCCGAGGCCGAGGGCATCCACGGCAAGGCGACGCGCCATGCGGCGGCACAGGTGCTCTCGCGCGAGCTGGGCATGCGCGCCCGCCGCGTCGCCTCGGCGAAAACCGATGCCTTCCGGATCGACCGCCAGGGCCAGGTGCTGTGGCGCGACGAGGCGATCGCCCGCCTCGAGCCGGCCGACGATCCGCTGAAGCCGGCCGTCGTGCTGCTCGCCGACGAGCACCTTTCCGTCCCCGATCGCGAGAAGGTCGAGACCCGGCTCGCGGCTTGGATCGTCGAGATTGTCGGCGAGCGGCTGAAGCCGCTGGTCGACATGCAGAAGGCGGACGACGTCGCCGGACTGGCACGCGGCATCGCATTCCGCCTCGTCGAAAGTCTCGGCGTGCTGAAGCGCGACTCAGTCGCCGAGGAGATCAAGTCGCTGGATCAGACCGCGCGGGCCCAGTTGCGCAAGTACGGCGTCCGCTTCGGCGCCTTCAACATCTACTTTCCGCCGTTGCTGAAACCGGCCGCCGCAGATCTCGCACTCGCGCTGTGGGGGCTGAAGCACGCCGAGGCGCATGGCCTCGACCGCAAGGCATTGCCGGAGCCGCCGCGCGCCGGGCTCACCTCCGCCCCGGCCGACCCCTCGCTGCCCGAGGCGTTCTATCGCGCCGCCGGCTACCACCTGTGCGGACCACGTGCGATCCGGCTCGACATCCTTGAGCGTCTTGCCGATCTCATTCGCCCGATGCTCGCGTATCGCGCCACCCCCGACCAGACGAGCCCGCCTCCCAAGGGAGCCACCGGCGACGGCGGGTTCACCGTCACCCCGGACATGATGTCGATCCTCGGCTGCTCGCCGGAGGAGCTGTCGAACGTGCTGAAGGCGCTGGGCTTCTGGCTCGAACGCAAGCTCGTCGAGCGTCCCGCGCCCCCGCCGGCGGCTGCCCCGGCGCCCGAGCCGCCGACCGAGGCCGCGGCCCCCGAGGCCGCGACCGAGACCGAAACCGCCGAGGGGATGGCTGCTGCCGGTGCCAGCCTCGCTGCGGCGGCCGAAACGCAGGCGCCGGTCGCCGTGCCGGAGACCGGTGCGTCCGCCGCGGCCTCGGCCGAGCCGCCGGCCGAGCCGGTGTATCTCGAGGTTTGGCGGCCCCGCCGTCACCGGGCCGGCGAGGCACGCGAAGGCCGCAACGAGCGCGGCGGGCATCGCCGGGGGCGCGGCCCCCGTCGACACGACCGCGCGGGAGCGCCGCCGCCCGCCGCCGTGGGTCGGCCACCCGATCCAGGAGCCGCCGCCGGGCAGACCGCTGCCGCCGCTCTGTCTGAGCCTGCCGCCGCGACCCCGCCAGGCGAGGAGCGCCACGGCCGTCGCCACGGTTCCGGCCACGAGCGCCACGAGCGCCGCGGCCCAGACAGGCGCGACCAGGACCGCCGCAAGGACGGCCCGCGCCGGGGGGTGGAGCACCGTCCCCGCGGCGAGGACCGGCGGCAGCCGGAGGTCATGATGTCGGCACGGCCGCGTAAGAAGGGCGGCGTCGATCCGGATTCGCCGTTTGCCGCCCTCGGCGCTCTCAAGGAGGCGCTCGAGCGGCAAACCAAGGAGAAAAATCCGCAATGAACCCGGCCTCGGATCGCGTGGAGCACGCCCCGGGCGCCGCTCAGCGGCTCGACAAATGGCTCTGGTTCGCCCGCATCGCCAAGACCCGGACGCTGGCCGCGGCGCTGGTCTCGGCCGGCAAGATCCGGGTCAACCGCAAGCGCGTCGATAAGCCGAGCCAAGCGGTGCGTCCGGGCGACGTGCTGACCGCCAGTCTCGGCCGTGCCGTCCGCATTATCCGGGTGATCGAGCCCGGTACGCGGCGCGGCCCGGCCTCGGAGGCACAGCGGCTTTATGAGGAATTGACACCGGCCGCGGATGCGACCAAACCTCAGCCCGGCTTCGACGGGCCGTCAGGCGCGGCAGCGGCACGATTGGGAGCGGCAGGCGAGCGGCCCAAAGGGGCCGGCCGGCCTACCAAACGCGACCGCCGCCGGATCGGCCGGTTCAGCGGCAGCCTCGACGACGATTGACGCCGGATGGCACCGGCACGATCGGCTTCGCAGCGGCTCCCAGCCAGCCCAGGACCAACAGCACCCGCCGCAGACTGTCGGCGGCGGGCCGACGCGAAAGATGACCGGATCAGCGAATGACCTACATCGTCAACGACAAGTGTATCAAGTGCAAGTACACCGACTGCGTGGAGGTCTGCCCCGTCGACTGCTTCTACGAGGGCGAGAACATGTTGGTCATTCATCCCGACGAATGTATCGATTGCGGCGTTTGCGAGCCGGAATGCCCTGCGGAGGCGATCAAGCCGGACACCGAACCGGGTCTCGAGAAGTGGTTGGAGTTGAACCGCGACTATTCCGAGAAGTGGCCAAACATCACCGCCAAGAAGCCAGCACCCGAGGACGCCGATTCATTCAAGGGCATGGAGGGTAAATTCGAGAAGTATTTCTCCGCCGAGCCCGGCCAAGGGGATTAAGCTCCCTCGGATCTTGTGAGAGCCCCGAGATTGGCTGCCCAAGAGCTCGGAGCGCAGCGCTTATCTGCGCCGGGACGTTAAGTGCCTGAACACCGTTAACCCTTTCGTCCCTTCAATTGCCGTGAAGGATGTGTTACATTTCTATCCAAGTGGCGTAGCTGAGAACAAATAGGAACTTCCGCGAACGCACGGGGATCGTAGCGGAGAGCTCGAGGGCGACGAGTGAGGTCGAGTTGGCTTTGCGTCGCCCAGTCAGGCAGCACCTTGAGCAGTCAAGCCATGTAGTTGCAATTCGGCTGGGTGTCCCCGGCTTCGTGGAGGCTTGGCCCCGATATCGAAGAAACCTGGAGCGGCGACAGGGATGTCGGCGAGCCGGGTGAACGCGCGACTGCCGACCCGATCGGCAGCGCTCACGCGGGCCGCGGTTTCACCGCAGCTTGCGAATGGCACGAACGAGCGAGATGATGTACATGGCGCATAAGAAGAACACCAAGGCGAAGGCTCGTCAGGCGAAGGCCGCGGCTCCAGCCGCGAAGAAGCCGGCCAAGCGAGCGGCCGACACCAAGCGGCCCGCAGCCGTCCGCGCTGCGTCGAAGGCTACCAAGAAGCCGACCGCTGGCAAGTCTGCGCCTAACGCCAAGGCGGCGCCGGTCATCAAGTCGGCTAAGAAGCCCGCGCCCGCAGCCAAGCCTGCGCCCGGCAAGGCGTCTGCCGCCAAGGCCGGGCCGGCCAAGGCGTCGCCGTCGCCTGCAGCCAAGGTTGCCCCCGTCAAGGCGGCTGCGGCCAAGGTTGCTCCGGCCAAGCCTGCCGCCGCCAAGACCGCGCCGGCCGCTAAGCCCGTCGCCGCCAAGCCGGTTGCGTCCTCCCAGCCGGCGGCCGGAGCCAGGCCCGTGGCGGCCAAGCTGGGGCAGGTGAAGGCTCCGGTGCCGGTGGCTTCGGCAGTCCAGCCGGCGCGCGCCGTACCGGCCGCAGTCGCGCGTCCTGCCGGTCAGAGGATCAGCCAGCCGGTTCCGCCCGCGGCGCTGCCGATGGCCGCCAAGGCAGCCACCGAGAAGGCGGCTGCCGCGCGCGATCTCACGGCCCAGAGCAAGAAGCCGGTCAACCAGCGCCACGGATTCAAGACCAACGAGTTCATCGTCTATCCGGCGCACGGCGTAGGCCGCATTGTCGGGATCGAGGAGCAGGAGATCGCCGGCATGGCGCTCGAGCTGTTCGTCATCACCTTCGACAAGGAGAAGCTGACGCTGCGCGTGCCGACTGGCAAGCTGGCGAGTGTCGGCATGCGCAAGCTGGCCGACGAGGACATCGTCAAGAAGGCGATGGACATTCTCAAGGGCCGCGCGCGCATCAAGCGGACGATGTGGAGTCGCCGCGCACAGGAGTACGTCGCCAAGATCAACTCCGGCGATCTCGTGTCGATCGCCGAGGTGGTGCGCGATCTCTACCGTTCCGAGGCCCAGCCCGAGCAGTCCTACTCCGAGCGTCAGCTCTACGAGGACGCGCTCGACCGCATGGCGCGGGAGATCGCGGCGGTCGACAAGCTCGACGAGCGCGGTGCCGTCCAGCGGATCACTGAAGTGCTCGCCAAGAGCGCCAAGGGCCGTCGTCTCGCCGCCGAGGAAGCGGAAGCCGAGGCTGACGCCGAGGCCGAGGCCGAGGTCAAGGCCGCCTGAGGCCGCCAGCACGACGCGACAGACAAGGCCCCCGGCAGCCAGCCTGCCGGGGGCCTCTTGTCACTTGCACGACCATAGCGGCCCACGGTCGAAGTGCAGGTGATCCTTGTGCGCAGCGTTGAAGTCGGGGCTGAGGACGACGCGGAACACGTCGCAGGCCGCGTCCCGGACGCGGCGAAGGAAGCGCGCTTCCGCGCCGCCGCCCTTCCAGTGACCGAGCACACTTACCCGCGTGCCGTTGTCGAGCGTGAAGCCGGCGATGTCGATCGCGTTGGCGAGCGCATGCTGGCTGCGGAAGCTGCCCCAGTACTTGCTGCCGATGATGTTGCGGCACGAGTATCCACCCATGTGCTGGAGCGAGACGACACGCGCCCCGAGAAGCTCGCGGGCCGCCGGCTGAACCTCGTGCTCCATCCAAAGCGTCAGCGCCGCCGCCGTCTCGCAGCTGAGCGCGTCGATCGGCAGCCGCGTGCCGGCGACCGAGGAGATGCGCACCGCATTGGTCCACCCGCAGCCGTTCGAAATCGGCCGATCGGAAATTGGCGCGGCGTCGATGTGAGGTCCGGTCAGCACGGACTGGCACAGCGCCGGGTTGCGCTTGAGTGCGGCGAGTCTGAAGTCGACGAACCAGGGCGACGGCTCGTCGAGCGTCAGCGGCGAGAACGGCGAGAAGCGTTGCGGCACCAGGCCGAGCCAGAACGCGGCGAACGTCACCGCTGCCACCAGCAACAGCAGCAACGTTCGCGACAGCGTGTGTCGGCGCCTGGCCATGCGACTCCCCCGCCTCCCCCCATTCCTCATATAAGAGACGGCGCGGCCGGACCAGGGCGGCGCAAAGCGCTGCCGACAGGCGATTGCAGGTCCGAGATCCGCGAGATCGAGCGAGCGCGGGGCGCCTGCATTGGCCTTCCCCCCGACATCGTCGGCGGTAGCGAGGTCGCGACAGGTTACGTCCCGTTGGCGGCCGACCGTCCCGCACGGACGCCGATTGGGGATCCCCGCACGTTGCCCACCGCCATCGGCCCTGCGCTGGCGAGACGGGCCGTTCGAACCCCCGCTGAGACCGCGCAACTTGATCCGCCAGCGAGGATTTTTGCGTTTCTCTTGGGGCCGCAATCGCGCTTGGCCGCGGGCTTCCGCCCCCGCTTCACAGACCTGACATGCGCGGCTAGTATCCCCCCGCTGAATTGGGGGGCACCCGATTCGCGAAGGACCGAGTGGAAGCAGGAACGTGAACGCTCACGCTGCCATGCCGGAGACCTTTCCGGCCCTGGTTCTGAATGCCGACTTCCGGCCCCTGAGCTACTACCCGTTGTCGCTCTGGAGCTGGCAGGAAGCGGTCAAGGCCGTATTCCTCGATCGCGTCAATATCGTCTCCGAGTACGACCGCTTCGTGCGCAGCCCGTCGTTCGAGATGCGGCTGCCGAGCGTCGTCTCGCTCAAGACCTATGTGAAGCCCGCGTTGTATCCGGCGTTCACCCGCTTCAACGTGTTCCTGCGCGACCGCTTCACCTGTCAGTACTGTGGCACCCGCGACGATCTGACCTTCGACCACTTGGTGCCACGCTCGCGCGGCGGCCTGACGCGCTGGGACAACGTCGTCACCGCCTGCGCGCCGTGCAATCTCGCCAAGGGTGGCGAGCTGGCCGAAGATGTCGGCATGCGGCCGATGCAGGAGCCGTACCGCCCGACGGTGTTCGAACTGCACAGGAACGGCCGGCTGTTCCCGCCGAACTACCTGCACCAGAGCTGGCTCGACTATCTCTACTGGGACACCGAGCTGGAGCCGTAGTTGCCCTGTCGAACCGGCTTGGCTCAACGCCGCGCGAGCTTGCTCTTGGCCGCGAGCTTGGCCTTCTGCGTCGCCAGCCAGTGCCGGCAGCTGGCGCGGGCAAGCGAGCATTTGATGGCGATCGCCGGCTTCGCGAGGGCGGGCTTCGGCGGCAGGGCGCCGGGCCCGTCCGCGAGCGCCGTCGTCGTCGCCGGCTCGAGGCTCAGCTCGCGCGCCGAGCGGGCGATGAGGCCGGCGGCGGTCAGACGGGTCATGAACGGGTTCGCCTTCAACGCCGCTGGCCCGAGCAGGCTGGCGAGCGGCGTCTCGCCGGCAGCCTTGAGCACGCGCACGGCCGCCGTCGGTCCGACCAGATAGGCGAGCCTCAGGTTCGGATACGTCGCCGGCACGCCCTCGCTCGCGAGATGCGCCGCATTCTCCCTCGTGAAGGCCTCCGCCGCCCGGCGCGCAAACGCCCGGTTGGTCCTGAGCGAAAGAATCTCGCCGCGCGACATGGCCGTGGTCTCGGCCGCAAAGTATTGCCCGACGATGTCGAGGAACGTCGATTCGATGAATTGGAACGGCCCGAGTGCGGTCGAGCGCGGGTTCCTGGCCGTGTCGTCGCCGCCGGACTCGGCCATCATCAGCCGGTCGAGCACAATCGGCTGAGCCGCGCCCGCAACTTGCGCACCGGCCGGCGTGTCGGCGAACGCACCTGGCGCGGTCGCGGGTGCGCTCAGCAACAGCCATAGCCCAGCGATCGCGACGCCTTTTCGGGCACGATTCATGACCCAGCGATACTCCTCTGAGCCGCCAGCGTAAAGCGTAAGCCCGATCCGGGAGGCCGCGACCGCCTGCTCATGCCGCGGCAATGAGCGCCAGCGCCTCCTCGGCATCGAGCCGACCGTCGTAGAGCGCGCGGCCGGTGATCGCCCCGTTGAGCATGCGGTGCTCGGGCCGGAGCAGCGCCCTGATGTCGTCGAGGCTCGCGAGCCCGCCCGAGGCGATGACCGGGATCGAGGTTGCCCGCGCGAGCTCGGCAGTGGCGGCGAGATTGAGGCCCTTCAGCACGCCGTCGCGCTCGATGTCGGTGTAGATAATCGCAGCCACGCCGGCGTCCTCGAACCGGCGGGCGAGATCGATCGCAGTCAGCTCGCTCGTCTCCGCCCAGCCCTCGACCGCGACCTTGCCGCCCTTGGCGTCGATGCCGACCGCGATGCGTCCCGGAAAGAGCTTGCATGCCTCGCGCACCAGCGCCGGATCGCGCACCGCGATCGTGCCGAGGATGACGCGGCGGATGCCCTGCGCGAGCCACGCCTCGATGGTCGCCAGATCACGGATGCCGCCGCCGAGCTGCGCCGGGATGGTGATCGCCGCGAGGATCGCCTCGACCGCCTTGGCGTTGACCGGCTTGCCGGCGAAGGCGCCGTTGAGATCGACGACGTGGAGATACTTGAAGCCCTGCCGCTCGAAGGTGCGCGCCTGCGCGGCGGGATCGTCATTGAATACGGTCGCCTGGCTCATCTCGCCGAGCTTGAGCCGCACGCACTGCCCGTCCTTGAGGTCGATCGCGGGGTAGAGGATCACAGCGGGCCACCGTTTGTCGTCAGCGTCGGTCGAGTGCACCCGCATGCTCGCGGGCCTCGCCATCAGTTCGCTTTGTTCGCCTGCGAGAAACGGCGTAAGCTCCCCGCCGTCAAGTGTCGTCAGTCGAGTCATCCCGATGCCCGTCGCGTTCGTTCCTTCGCGCCCGCCCGCGGTCGTCCGCCGCCCTCTCACCGAGGCCGACGCGATCGCCATCTGGATCGCCCGCTGGCTGAGAGTGACCCGCAAGGAGATCGTCAGGCGCTACGGATGCGACCCGCGCCGGATCTACGAGATCTGGGAGGGGGAGCGCTTCCCGGCGAGCCGCGCCAAGGCGCTGGCGGTGTTCGAGGCCCGCTTTCCGCGGCTGAAGGATCAGGTCGATTTCTCCCGCCACCGCCGCATCCCGAGCCGCTCGGCCCACCCCGATCAGCTCTGCCTGTTCGAGTAGCCAGCAGGGGGGCGCCGCAATTCCGCCTCGGCATCTCCACGGGCAGAACAAAAATCGAACTGACGCTGGACATGCCTCCTGATTCGTGGCATGTTCTCATTACGTTCCACCGCGTCCTTCGGCCACGAAGCACCAGCTTCCCCCGCGTTTTTTTTTCGGTCTCCCCTGCGTACCGCGTGCCCTGCGTTCCTCTTCCCCCGAGAGCGAAGCAAGAGAGCCCCCATGCGCACCTATCTCATCACCTACGACCTCGCCCACCCGCACCGCAACAAGCACGTCCTCGCCCAGGAGATCATGACGCTCGGCGCCCGCTGGGCCCGCCCGCTGGAGCAGACCTGGTACGTCTCCTCGCATGACAGCGAGGCGGCCATGGAATCGCGCCTCGCCGGCCTGCTCGACGCCGACGACGGGCTGCTGATCCAGGCGGTCGACGAGGACGCGGTGCTGACCAACACCTCGCTGCGCTGGTTCCGCCAGCGCCGCACGCCGCTCGACATCGCCGCCGGCTCCAACGTCGTCGCCTTCCCGACGCCCGTCGCCGCGCCGGCCGACGAGCCCGAGCTGCCGCTCGCCTGCGCGAGCTGAGGCCCAAGCGGAAGGAGCGCCCCGCGCGGAAGGGTGCCCCGCCGCCCGTTCGATGGCAGCCGCCGTGCTGCCGCAACCTTCTCGGCCGTCGCGCGGACGATGGCCATTCCAAGCGGATCGACGCCATGAAGACCTATCTCGTCTCCTACACCGTCAAGAGTCCCGATCGCCAACAGGGGCTGCTGTGCTACGGGCTGCGCCTCGTGGCCAGCGAGTATGCGCGCCTCGACGACAACCTGCTTCTCGTGCATTCGCGCGCGTCCGCCGACCGCATTGCCAACGCGCTGCTGCCTGGGCTCGGCTCCGGCGACGAGCTGCGCGTGATGGAGGTCGGCGACGACATCGCCGGCTCGGCGACCCCGCTCGCCTGGCGCGGCAGCATGGTCGGTGCCGAACTCGCCGCCGCCTGATCTGCGCGCTCCTCTCCCTCGAGGAACGGCTGCGCCCCGGACTCGCGTCTGCGTCCGGGGCGCACGGCTTTGCAGTGGCGTCGCGGGGAGCGCGGGTTGCCACGCACCACCTCAACACCTGCTCAGTCGAA